>NZ_DKTK01000012.1:0-177832 GCF_002473195.1 Pantoea sp. UBA7232 | reverse complement strand
ATGACGTCATTAATGGCGCCCTAATTAATGGGCGTACGGAACGTGATGACGTTTTTTCCCGCGGCCAGGGGCGCATTAATGCGCCCCCTACGGAAAATGTAGGGGCGCCATTAATGGCGTCCGGGTTAATGCGCCCGACGAGGTTCTTTGGCGATTAATTAACGGGCTGCGGGCGGATCGGGATCAGGTATTCGCAGCGAATATCGGCAGGCGGTTCGCTGCGCTTTTTGCCGCCGTGGGTATAGAATCGCTCAATATCCTGCCCCTGACGACGGATCAGCCCCAGCAGCGGCATGCAGGTGCCGTAGAGCATCAGGATAAACTCCTGCAGCGCGACGCGCGGACCCTCATAGCTGAACTGCACGTAGTCGCCCGCTTCCAGCGTCACGCGCTGGTTTGACTGCATATTCAGCGCCTGCTGATCGGCCGGCACGGCAGTGGTATAGAGGATCTCCTGCTCATCATCTTTCTCATGGCTGGCGCGCACCTGATGCAGACCATAAAGCACCGGCGGCACGGTATCGGTTTCCAGCAGGAACTGTTTCCAGAAATGCACGCGCATCTCATCACGGTAGCGGGAGATCTGCTCCAGCGCGCAGGTATAACTCTGCGTCTGGCCCACCAGAATCGTCTCCGGCAGCGTGACAAATTGTGCTTCCGGCACGGGCTGGTTATCCAGACGAATGGGCGGGCGGATACCGTAAGAGTTCCACTCGGATGAGCGGCGATACCAGGCGGGCGTCTGATTAAACTGTTTCTTAAACGCGCGCGTAAATGTCTGCTGTGAATCGAAGCGATACTGCAGAGCGATATCGAGGATAGGGCGGCTGGTCAGACGCAGCGCCACGGCGGCTTTGGAGAGCCGACGCGCACGGATATAGGCCCCGATGGCGTGTCCGGTGACCTCTTTAAACATCCGTTGCAGGTGCCATTTGGAGTAACCCGCTTTCAGTGCAACGTTATCAAGTGAAAGCGGCTGATCCAGATGGCTCTCCAGCCAGACAAGCAAATCGCGAATGATACCGGCTTGGTCCATAAAACATCCTCATAACTCTCTGGTGGCGCAACGATGAAGTCGTCGAATAATAGCACTAAATGCACAAACGCGCGGCGCTTGTGTGTTGATCAACTGTGCTATATCAATGCGGGTGATAACCCGTTCAGGTTTGGTTCTTTGTTCTGGTGACGGTACATTATCGCCACATCTCTTTCCTTTGCAATGGTAACCCAATGACAATAAATCGCGCTCTTATAGTCACGCTGGCAACTTTTATGCTCACTCCCGTCGCGCTGGCGGAGGAGATCGGCTCTGTTGACACCGTATTCAAAATTTTCGGCCCCGATCATAAGATCGTGGTCGAGGCGTTCGACGATCCGGACGTGAAAAATGTCACCTGCTATATCAGCCGGGCTAAAACCGGCGGTATCAAAGGGGGCCTGGGGCTGGCTGAAGATACATCGGATGCGGCTATCTCCTGCCAGCAGGTAGGGCCTGTAGAGCTTAGCGAGAAAATCGCACAAGGCAAGGCGCAGGGAGAAGTCGTGTTTCGTAAGCGGACGTCGCTGGTGTTTAAGAAGCTGCAGGTGGTGCGCTTTTTTGACCAGAAACGCAACGCGCTGGTCTATCTGAGCTACTCAGATAAGGTTGTGGATGGATCGCCGAAAAACGCGCTAAGCGCAGTGCCCATTATGCCGTGGCATTAAAGCAGCCAAAAAAAACGCCCGAACGGGCGTTTTTTTATTGTTCAACTTAATCCTGCAGCTCACCGCAGAAGCGATAGCCTTCGCCATGGATGGTGGCGATGATTTCCGGCGTATCGGGCGTCGACTCGAAATGTTTACGAATACGGCGAATCGTGACGTCCACGGTACGGTCATGCGGCTTAAGCTCGCGACCGGTCATCTTCTTAAGCAGATCGGCACGCGTCTGAATTTTGCCCGGATTTTCGCAGAAGTGCAGCATCGCGCGGAACTCGCTGCGCGGTAGCTTATACTGCTCACCGTTTGGACTGATCAGGGAACGGCTGTTGATATCCAGCTCCCAGCCGTTAAAGCGGTAGCTCTCTACCTGACGGCGCTCTTCACCCGGCATCGCCAGGTTCATGGTGCGCGACAGCAGATTACGCGCGCGAATGGTTAGCTCACGCGGATTAAAAGGTTTGGTGATGTAGTCATCAGCACCAATTTCCAGGCCAAGGATCTTATCCACTTCATTATCGCGACCGGTCAGAAACATCAGCGCGACGTTTGCCTGTTCACGCAGCTCGCGCGCCAGCAGCAATCCATTTTTCCCTGGGAGGTTGATATCCATAATCACCAGGTTTACGTCATTGTCTGTTAAAACCTGATGCATTTCAGCACCGTCAGTGGCTTCATAGACCACGTAACCTTCCGCCTCAAAAATACTTTTTAGCGTGTTACGCGTGACCAGTTCGTCTTCAACGATAAGAATGTGCGGGGTCTGCATGTTTTGCTACCTAAAATTTGCCAACAAATCGAAAACAGGGCGTACCGCCGTTGCCGCGACAGAATAAAGGCGTGTGCGCAGCCGGAGTACGAAATAATCTTCGGAATATACCATCCATCAGGTCAACTTCAGTGTCAGCTCAGCCGGTCAGAATGAATATCTGTGCGCCCCGTTGGGATCGGAATAACGTTTATCCTAACCGCATTAACAGCAACCTAACAGCACCAGCAACAACCGATAAGCATAAAAACAACGCTTCGTTGACTTATATCAAAAGCAAGTGTAGCACGTTAACACTTTTATGAAAAACTTCTCCTGTATTGCCAGCTTAGCTCACAAAAAGCAGCATTTTCGCTACATTTAGCCCGCGCTTTTAAACGTATGCAAACTGCATAAATAGCTGGCGTAGTATTATGAATTAACAGGATTTATTTTTTATAAGCGCATAATATCTGCCTGATCGCGATAAATGCCATCAGTACAATTTATTCCGGCAGTTTAACATTATTAACATTCTGCTTTATCACTGCATAACAATTGGTATTTTTTTCGCTGCATGCCACCATAGCGCATAGTGTTAATTTGCTACTGGAAAAATTATGTCTTTTCCCCTGATTTTAGTTTCACCCGCCCGTCCGGAAAATATTGGTGCCGCTGCCCGCGCGATGAAAACCATGGGTTTTACAGAGCTGCGCATTGTCGCCAGCGATGCGTGGCAGGATCCGGCGGCGCGGCGCGTTGCGCACGGCGCCGGTGAAATCCTCGACAATGTTCAGACGTATGCCACGCTAAGTGACGCGCTGGCCGATGTCGATTTTTCTGTTGCCACCACGGCGCGCAGCCGGGCGAAGTTTCGCTACTATGCCACGCCTGTGCAGGTAGAAACTATTCTGCAGGAAAAGCGACAGTGGCTGCCGCGCATTGCGCTGGTATTTGGTCGTGAAGATAGCGGGCTGACGAACGAGGAGCTGGACCAGGTCGATCTGCTGACCGGTATTCCTATGGCGGCGGATTATCCCTCACTCAATCTGGGACAGGCGGTAATGGTCTACTGCTATCAGCTCGCCTCGCTTAATCAGGTCACCGTCACCCCGGCAGAAACGGCCAATGCGCTGCAGCTGCAGGCGCTGCGTCAGCGATTTCAGCAGCTGCTCACGACGCTTGAGGTGAGCGATGACACCAAGATGGTGGACTGGATCGATCAACGCATCGGTCTGCTGGAGCAGCGCGACAGCGCAATGCTGCACCGGCTGCTGCACGATGTGGAAAAAAAGCTGGCAGAGCATTACTCGGCAAAATCCTGAACAGATAGTTGCTGATCGGGCATCTTGCCTCGGGGCTGAACGATCGCAACACCATTTACCCGATCCAGCGCAGCACTGCCCGGCTGCAGGTTCAGCGGCAAAAGACAAATTCGTTGACTTAACGTGCGCTTTGCTTTACTTCTGGAAGGCAGACGGACAAGACAAAGACAGACAGAAAAATCTTAATGCGTAACGACAGCCTGAACACCACAACAATTATTACCACCACCATTACCACAGGTAACGGTGCGGGCTGACGCATACAGGAAAAAATAAAAAAGAAGCCCGCACCTCAACAGTGCGGGCTTTTTTTTCGGCAAAAATTCAGGAGAGTTTTAACCATGCGAGTGCTGAAATTCGGCGGAACCTCAGTAGCAAACGCAGAGCGTTTTCTGCGCGTAGCGGACATTCTGGAAAGCAATGCGCAGCAGGGACAGGTTGCCACCGTGCTCTCTGCACCCGCAAAAATTACTAATCACCTGGTGGCGATGATTGAAAAAACCATCAGCGGCCAGGATCCCCTGCCGAATATCAGCGACGCCGAGCGCATTTTTGCCGATCTCCTGCAGGGGCTTGCGGCCGCCCAGCCGGGGTTTGACGCTGAGCGCATCAATACCTTTGTTGCGCTGGAGTTTGCTCAGCTTAAGCAGGTGCTGCACGGTATCAGCCTGCTGGGGCAGTGCCCGGACGCGGTCAATGCTGCTATCATCTGCCGGGGTGAAAAGCTGTCGATTGCCATTATGGAGGCGCTGCTGCAGGCGCGTGGTTATCAGGTGACCGTGATCGATCCGGTTGAGAAGCTGCTGGCCGTGGGACACTATCTGGAGTCCACAGTGGATATCCCTGAATCCAGCCGGCGCATTGCCGCCAGTCAGATCCCGGCCGATCATATGATCCTGATGGCTGGCTTCACCGCCGGTAACGAAAAAGGCGAGCTGGTCGTACTGGGGCGCAACGGTTCCGACTACTCTGCTGCCGTACTGGCCGCCTGCCTGCGCGCTGACTGCTGCGAAATCTGGACCGATGTCGATGGCGTCTATACCTGCGATCCGCGTCAGGTGCCCGATGCACGCCTGCTGAAGTCGATGTCCTATCAGGAGGCGATGGAGCTCTCCTACTTTGGCGCCAAAGTTCTGCACCCGCGTACCATTGCGCCGATCGCACAGTTTCAGATCCCCTGCCTGATTAAAAACACCGCTAATCCGCAGGCGCCCGGTACGCTGATTGGCGGCGAGGGCAGCGATGACGAAAATCCGGTTAAAGGCATCACCCACCTAAACAACATGGCGATGTTCAACGTCTCCGGCCCCGGCATGAAAGGCATGGTGGGCATGGCCGCGCGCGTGTTTGCTGCGATGTCCCGCACCGGCATCTCCGTAGTGCTGATCACCCAATCCTCCTCCGAATACAGTATCAGCTTCTGCGTACCCCAGAGCGAGCAGGCGCGCGCGCGGCGCGTGCTGGAAGAGGAGTTTCATCTTGAGCTGAAAGAGGGCCTGCTCGATCCGCTGGATGTGCTGGAGCAGCTGGCGGTGATTTCGGTGGTAGGCGATGGCATGCGTACGCTGCGCGGCATCTCCGCAAAATTCTTTTCGGCACTGGCACGCGCCAATATTAATATCGTGGCGATCGCCCAGGGCTCTTCCGAACGCTCAATCTCTGTCGTGGTAAGCAATGACGATGTGACTACCGGCGTGCGCGTTGTGCATCAGATGCTGTTCGCGACCGATCAGGTGATTGAAGTGTTCGTTGTCGGCGTCGGCGGCGTCGGCGGTGCGCTGCTGGATCAGCTGCATCGCCAGCAGGCGTGGCTGAAAGGCAAACATATCGATCTGCGCGTCTGCGGGATCGCAAATTCGCGCGCGCTGCTGACCAACGTCCACGGTATCGACCTTAAAGACTGGAAAGGGGCGCTGAGTGAGGCGCGCGAGCCGTTTAACCTCGGACGTCTGATCCGGCTGGTAAAAGAGTATCACCTGCTTAATCCGGTGATCGTCGACTGTACCTCAAGTCAGGCGGTGGCCGACCAGTATGCTGACTTCCTTGCCGAAGGTTTTCATGTCGTGACGCCTAATAAAAAGGCGAACACCTCCTCGTGGAACTACTACCAGCAGATGCGGGCTGCCGCTGCGAAGTCGCGTCGCAAGTTTCTTTATGATACCAACGTCGGTGCCGGTCTGCCGGTGATTGAAAACCTGCAGAACCTGCTGAACGCGGGCGATGAACTGATTAAGTTTTCCGGCATTCTCTCCGGCTCGCTCTCTTTTATCTTTGGCAAACTGGATGAGGGGATGTCGCTCTCCCAGGCAACCACGCTGGCGCGCGAGATGGGCTTTACTGAACCCGATCCGCGTGACGACCTGTCAGGAATGGATGTGGCGCGCAAGCTGCTGATCCTGGCGCGCGAAGCGGGGCATCAGCTGGAGCTGAGCGATATCACCATCGAGCCGCTTCTGCCTGCCAGCCTGACTGAACTGGCGGATGCGGATCAGTTTATGGCGCGTCTGCCGGAGCTGGATAATGCCTTTGCAGCACGCGTCGCTCAGGCGCGCGATGAAGGCAAAGTGTTGCGTTTTGTCGGAGCGATTGCAGAAGATGGTCACTGCAGCGTTAAAATTGATGCAGTAGATGGCAACGATCCGCTGTGCAAAGTGAAAAACGGTGAAAATGCGCTGGCGTTCTATAGCCGCTACTATCAGCCGATTCCGCTGGTACTGCGCGGGTATGGTGCAGGGAATGATGTTACCGCAGCGGGCGTGTTTGCTGATTTGCTGCGTACGCTGTCGTGGAAGTTAGGAGTTTAATGATGGTAAAAATTTATGCACCGGCCTCCATCGGCAACGTCAGCGTTGGCTTTGACGTGCTGGGAGCCGCAGTGTCACCGGTGGATGGATCGCTGCTGGGCGACTGTGTGGCAGTTGAAGCGGCCGATCGTTTCAGCCTTGAGAATCGCGGTCGTTTTGTCAGCAAGCTGCCTGACGATCCCAAAGAAAATATCGTTTATCAATGCTGGAAGCGTTTCTGTCAGGCGATTGGCAAAGAAGTGCCGGTGGCGATGACGCTGGAGAAAAATATGCCGATCGGCTCCGGCCTCGGCTCCAGCGCCTGTTCCGTCGTGGCAGGCTTAATGGCGATGAACGAATTCTGCGGCAAGCCGCTCAGCGATACCGCACTGCTGGCGCTGATGGGCGAGCTGGAAGGGCGTATCTCTGGCAGCGTACATTATGACAATGTGGCTCCCTGCTTCCTCGGCGGCGTACAATTAATGATTGAAGAGCAGGGGATTATCAGCCAGCAGGTGCCGTGCTTTGATGAGTGGCTGTGGGTTATGGCGTATCCCGGCATTAAAGTTTCTACCGCGGAAGCGCGGGCGATTCTGCCGGCGCAATATCGCAAGCAGGATGTGATTAAACATGGCCGCCTGCTGGCGGGCTTTATTCACGCCTGCCATACCCGGCAGCCGCAGCTGGCGGCTAAGTTAATGCAGGATGTGGTGGCCGAACCGTACCGCACCAAACTGCTGCCGGGCTTCGCCGCGGCACGGCAGGCGGCAGCCGATATCGGCGCGCTGGCCTGCGGCATTTCGGGCTCCGGTCCGACGCTTTTCGCTGTTTGCAATGAGATGGCAACGGCGCAGCGGATGGCAGACTGGCTGAGCCAGCACTATCTGCAGAATGAAGAAGGCTTCGTCCATATCTGCCGTCTTGATACGGCTGGCGCACGTAAACTGGGATAACGTATGAAACTCTATAATCTTAAGGATCACAACGAGCAGGTCAGCTTCTCGCAGGCAGTCAAACAGGGGCTGGGCTCGCAGCAGGGGCTGTTCTTTCCACTGGAGCTGCCGGAATTTGAACTGACCGATATCGATGCGATGCTGGAGATGGACTTTGTCAGCCGCAGCAGCAAAATCCTGTCTGCTTATATCGGGGATGAAGTTACCCCGCATCAGCTGGCTGAGCGGGTCAAAACGGCCTTTACCTTCCCGGCACCGGTGGCGAAAGTCAGCGAAGATATCGCCTGTCTGGAGCTGTTCCACGGCCCGACGCTGGCATTCAAAGATTTCGGCGGCCGCTTTATGGCGCAGATGCTCTCCTATGTCTCCGGCGCAGATGAGCAGATCACTATTCTGACTGCCACCTCGGGTGATACCGGGGCCGCCGTGGCGCACGCTTTCTACGGTATGGACAATGTGCGTGTAGTGATCCTCTATCCGCAGGGCAAAATCAGCGCCCTGCAGGAAAAACTGTTCTGCACGCTGGGTGGCAATATTGAAACTATCGCAATTGATGGCGATTTCGATACCTGTCAGTCGCTGGTTAAGCAGGCGTTTGATGATGAGGAGCTGAAAAAAGCGATTGGCCTTAACTCCGCTAACTCCATCAATATCAGCCGTCTGCTGGCGCAGATCTGCTACTACTTTGAGGCGGTCGCACAGCTTCCGCAGGAGCAGCGTAATCAGCTGGTGGTTTCCGTACCCAGCGGTAACTTTGGCGATCTCACGGCCGGCCTGCTGGCGAAATCGCTCGGTCTGCCAATCAAACGGTTTATTGCCGCAACCAACGCCAACGACACCGTACCGCGCTTTCTTGGCAACGGTGCCTGGCAGCCGAATGCCACCGTGGCTACCCTGTCAAACGCAATGGATGTCAGCCAGCCGAATAACTGGCCGCGCGTGGAAGAGCTGTTCCGCCGTAAAACCTGGCGTCTGACCGATCTCGCTTACGGTGCGGTTTCTGATGAGACGACGCAGGCCACGATGCGCGAGCTGGCCGATCTGGGTTATCTCTCAGAGCCGCATGCGGCCATCGCTTATCGTCTGCTGCGCGATCAGCTGCAGGAAGGTGAGTATGGATTGTTCCTTGGTACAGCGCATCCGGCGAAATTCCGCGAGAGCGTAGAGGAGATTCTGGGACAGACGCTTACGCTGCCGCAGGCGCTGGCCGATCGCGCCGATCTGCCGCTGCTGTCACACCAGATGTCGGCAGAGTTTGCCGCACTACGCAAATTCCTGCTGCAGTAACAGATCGGGGCGTAGTCCATGGCGGCCAGGGGCGCATAAACACGCCAGGGGCGCATAAATGCGCCCCCTACGGATATCCCATCCCCTGTAGGGGCGCCATTCATGGCGCCCGGGTTGATGCGCGTGCGAAACGTGATGATGCCAGGGGCGCATAAACACGCCAGGGGCGCATAAATGCGCCCCCTACGGATATCTCCCATCCCCTGTAGGGGCGCCATTCATGGCGCCCGGATTGATGCGCATACGAAACGCGATGACGCCCCGGCATAAACTGATTTATCGCTGTTCCTGACGCTTAAACACCAGCTCATTTCCCTGGCTGGCTGCCGCATCAAAACGGTATCCATCTGCATCAAACTGCTTCAGCTGATCTGGCTGTGTCAGACGATGCTCAATCACAAAACGGCTCATCAGACCGCGCGCTTTTTTGGCATAAAAACTGATGACCTTATAGTGGCCGCCCTTTTCATCCAGAAACACCGGCTTTATCAGCCGGGCATTAAGTTTCGCCGGCTTTACCGCCCGGAAATATTCATCTGACGCCAGGTTAATCAGCACCTGGTCACCCTGCGCCTGTAGCGCCTGATTCAGCGCTTCCGTGAGCGTATCGCCCCAGAAACTATAGAGATCGCGGCCAGCCGGGTTTGCCAGTCGGGTACCCATCTCCAGCCGGTAGGGCTGCATCAGATCCAGCGGGCGCAGCAGGCCATACAAACCAGAGAGCATACGCAGGTGCTGCTGGGCAAAATCAAAATCTGCCTCGCTAAAGCGTTCAGCCTGCAGGCCGGTATAAACATCCCCTTTGAACGCCAGAATAGCCGGACGCGCATTTTCCGGCGAAAAGTGCGGCTGCCACTGGTTAAAGCGCTCGGCATTCAGGTGCGCCAGCTTGTCGCTGATACGCATCAGCGAAGCGATATCAGCCGGAGAGAGGGCGCGCGCAACGTCAATCAGCTGCTGCGATTTTTCCAGCAGCTCAGGCTGGGTAAAGCGGGGGGTGGCAAGCGGGCTCTCATAATCCAGCGTTTTAGCCGGTGAAATCACCATCAGCATACCGGGTCTCCTTGTGCGCCTGCTTAAATATCAGGACATTAACGGAAAATTTATTGCGCGGAGTGTATCAAAAAAGCGGCATCAATCGGCAAATCACTCCTATTCGTCAGCGCTATCGTAAAGGGCACGCCACGATGTTGCGCCGCTGATTGCGCGTGATATTATCGATTCAGCCTTTTATACCCTGACAGTCAACCAAAGAGAAAAGAGAACCATGACGGATAAACTTACTTCCCTGCGTCAGCTGACTACCGTGGTCGCCGACACCGGTGATATTGCAGCGATGAAGCTCTATCAGCCACAGGATGCCACGACAAACCCTTCCCTGATCCTCAACGCTGCCCAAATCCCTGAATACCGCAAGCTGATTGATGAAGCGATCGGCTGGGCGCGTCAGCAGAGCAGCAACAAGGAAGAGCAGCTGGCGCTGGTCTCTGACAAACTGGCTGTCAACATCGGGCTGGAGATCCTCAAACTGATCCCGGGCCGCATTTCCACAGAAGTTGATGCACGCCTCTCCTACGATACCGAAGCGAGCATCGCGAAAGCGCGCAGCCTGATCAAACTCTACAACGACGCAGGCATCAGCAACGATCGTATTCTGATCAAACTCGCTTCAACCTGGCAGGGCATCCGTGCAGCGGAGCAGCTGGAAAAAGAGGGTATCAACTGTAACCTTACGCTGCTGTTCTCGTTTGCGCAGGCACGCGCCTGTGCAGAAGCGGGCGTTTTCCTGATCTCTCCATTCGTAGGCCGTATTCTCGACTGGTACAAGCAGAACACCGATAAAAAAGAGTATGCGCCGCATGAAGATCCAGGCGTGGTGTCCGTATCTGAAATCTACAGCTACTACAAACAGCACGGCTATGAAACTGTAGTGATGGGTGCCAGCTTCCGTAACGTGGGCGAAATCATTGAGCTGGCGGGCTGCGACCGTCTGACCATCTCTCCGGGCCTGCTGAAAGAGCTGGCTGAGAGCGAAGGCAGCGTTGAGCGCAAGCTGAGCTACAGCGGCGAGATCAGCGAGCGTCCGGCGAAAATGACCGAAGCGGAGTTCCTGTGGCAGCATAATCAGGATCCTATGGCGGTGACTAAGCTGGCGGAAGGTATTCGCAACTTTGCCGTTGATCAGGGCAAACTTGAAAAGATGCTGACCGAACTGCTGTAAGCATGACGCCGTGGCGGTGCCTCGCCGCCGCGGCATTACGCGTTTCTCTGCTCTGCGCTTTGTATTATCCTTTCTGCATCTCTCTTTCTTTGCCGCCACGCGGCTAACCACAGCGATACTCTTATGGATACTTTACGCATTGGATTAATTTCCGTTTCCGATCGCGCAGCAAACGGCATTTATCAGGATCAGGGCATTCCGGCACTGGAGAGCTGGCTCAGCACTGCGCTGGCAACACCCTTCGAGCTGGAGACGCGGCTGGTGCCGGATGAACAGCCGATGATTGAACAGGCGATCTGCGAGCTGGTGGATGAACGCTTCTGCCATCTGGTGCTGACCACCGGCGGTACCGGGCCGGCACGACGTGACGTGACGCCGGATGCGACGCTGGCGGTAGCGGATCGCGAAATGCCTGGCTTTGGTGAGCAGATGCGTCAGATCAGCCTGCAGTTTGTACCCACTGCCATTTTGTCACGCCAGGCAGGGGTTATCCGCAAACAGTCGCTGATCCTGAATCTGCCCGGCCAGCCGAAATCGATTAAGGAGACGCTGGAAGGGGTAAAAGCGGAGGATGGCAGCGTAAGGGTACCCGGAATTTTTGCCGCCGTGCCTTACTGCCTGCAGCTGCTGGAAGGACCCTATATCGAGACGCATGCGGCAGTGGTAGCAGCATTTCGTCCCAAAAGCGCACGGCGTGAGACAAACCTCTGAATATAAGGCTTTTCAGGCATAAAATTCAGCCTTGCTGGTGTGGTGCGGGTTTGCCGGTATAGTAACGTCTGCTCTACCTTTCCCGGCTCTGGATACCGCACCGTTATGGACTCGCTCACCTCGCATCGACTTAACCGGCAGGACTATAAAACCCTGTCGCTGGCTGCCCTTGGCGGGGCGCTGGAATTCTACGACTTCATTATTTTTATCTTCTTTGCTGCCGTCATTGGCGAGCTCTTTTTCCCGCCCGATATGCCTGACTGGCTGCGTCAGGTGCAGACGTTTGGTATTTTTGCTGCCGGCTATCTGGCGCGACCGCTGGGCGGCATTGTTATGGCGCACTTTGGTGACAAAGTCGGCCGGAAAAAGATGTTCAGCCTGAGTATTCTGCTGATGGCGCTGCCGACCCTGGCGATGGGCGCACTGCCCACCTATGCAAGCATAGGTATCGCTGCACCGCTGCTAATGCTGCTATTGCGGATGCTGCAGGGGGCGGCAATTGGCGGTGAAGTGCCGGGCGCCTGGGTATTTGTTGCTGAGCACGTTCCGGAAAAGCGTACCGGCTTTGCCTGCGGCACCCTGACCGCAGGCCTCACTGCCGGTATCCTGCTGGGTTCACTGGTAGCGACGCTGCTTAACAGCACGATTTCGCCAGCGGCAATGCGCGATTACGGCTGGCGGCTGCCGTTCTTTCTCGGCGGCCTGTTTGGACTGCTGGCGATGTACCTGCGTCGCTGGCTGCATGAAACGCCGGTATTTCAGCAGATGCAGCAGCGGAAAACGCTGTCTGAACGGCTGCCGCTGCAGGCTATTTTGCTGCACCACAAGCGCAGTATTGCGATCTCAATGCTGCTGACCTGGCTGCTCTCCGCCTGCATTGTAGTGGTGATTTTAATGGCGCCCGCACTGATGCAGAAACAGCGCGTGCCTGCTGCGCTGAGCCTGCAGGCCAACAGCCTGGCGACCGTAATGCTGCTGGTCGGATGCGTGCTGGCAGGCTGGATCGTAGATCGCGCGGGTGCGGCGCGTACGCTGATAGCGGGATCGCTGCTGCTGGCTTTCTGCAGCTGGCACTTTTTCCAAAACACCGGCAGCGCGCCGCAGATGCTGTTTTTCTGGTACGGCGTGGCGGGACTGAGCGTCGGTGTGGTAGGCGTAGTGCCGTTTGTCATGGTGCGCGCCTTTCCGCCAGCGGTACGCTTTACCGGCATCTCTTTCTCATACAATGTTGCTTACGCGATTTTCGGCGGCCTGACGCCCGTCAGCGTAACGCTGATGATGCAGCTGACGCCTATGGCACCGGCCTGGTATGTGCTGGCGCTGGCGGCGATCGGTGCCGCTGTCGGCTGCTGGCTGTGGCGTGACGCACGTCAGCCAGCGGGGCACTCCTCGCGCTCTTTATCCTGATGAGCCCGGTACGGCGGGCAGCACTGCTCCGCCGTACTGCTGCTGAAGTTGTACATTTTTCCGCCATTTATCCCTTCCGGGTAAAAGAATCGAAATATTTTTTGCTTTTAACCCTTGATGCGCATCGAAGCGGCCCCATTTACTTGTCATCGGGCGTTGTGAGGCAGCAAAAAAGCCTGCAGTCGCAGTTGAAAGTGGCGGTAACGACCACATCTCTGCATCACAACCCAATTTGACAAAGAATTTACGTGGGAGACGTTTAGATGGGTAAGATTATTGGTATTGACCTGGGTACAACCAACTCTTGTGTGGCGATCATGGACGGCGGCAAGGCACGCGTGCTGGAAAACGCTGAAGGCGATCGCACCACGCCGTCAATCATTGCGTATACCGCAGACGGCGAAACGCTGGTAGGTCAGCCGGCTAAACGTCAGGCAGTGACCAACCCGCAGAACACCCTGTTCGCTATCAAGCGTTTAATTGGTCGTCGTTTCCAGGACGAAGAAGTACAGCGTGATATTAAAATCATGCCGTACAAAATCACCGGTTCTGACAACGGTGACGCATGGCTGGACGTGAAGGGCCAGAAAATGGCACCGCCGCAGATCTCTGCTGAAGTGCTGAAGAAAATGAAGAAAACCGCGGAAGATTTCCTCGGTGAAGCGGTGACTGAAGCGGTTATTACCGTACCGGCTTACTTCAATGACGCACAGCGTCAGGCGACCAAAGATGCGGGCCGTATCGCGGGCCTGGACGTTAAGCGTATCATCAACGAACCAACCGCAGCAGCGCTGGCTTACGGTCTGGACAAAGGTCAGGGCAACCGTACTATCGCGGTTTATGACCTGGGTGGTGGTACTTTCGATATCTCAATCATTGAGATCGACGACGTTGATGGCGAAAAAACCTTTGAAGTACTGGCAACCAACGGTGATACCCACCTGGGTGGTGAAGACTTCGATAGCCGCCTGATCAACTATCTGGTAGCCGAGTTTAAGAAAGACCAGGGTATCGATCTGCATAACGATCCGCTGGCGATGCAGCGTCTGAAAGAAGCCGCTGAGAAAGCAAAAATTGAACTCTCTTCTGCGCAGCAGACCGACGTTAACCTGCCATATATCACGGCAGATGCAACCGGTCCTAAACACCTGAACATCAAAGTGACGCGTGCGAAACTGGAATCTCTGGTAGAAGACCTGGTAACCCGTTCAATTGAGCCGCTGAAAGTTGCGCTGCAGGATGCTGGCCTGTCAGTCTCTGACATCAACGATGTCATCCTGGTAGGTGGTCAGACTCGTATGCCAATGGTGCAGGCGAAAGTGACCGAGTTCTTCGGCAAAGAGCCGCGTAAAGATGTTAACCCGGATGAAGCCGTAGCGGTCGGTGCTGCTGTTCAGGGTGGCGTACTGGCAGGTGATGTGAAAGACGTTCTGCTGCTGGACGTAACGCCGCTGTCGCTGGGTATTGAAACCATGGGCGGCGTAATGACCGCGCTGATCAGCAAGAACACCACTATCCCGACCAAACACAGTCAGGTGTTCTCTACTGCTGAAGATAACCAGTCTGCCGTGACCATTCACGTGCTGCAGGGTGAGCGTAAACGTTCTGGCGATAACAAATCGCTGGGTCAGTTTAATCTCGACGGCATTCAGCCTGCACCACGCGGTATGCCGCAGATCGAAGTCACCTTTGACATTGATGCTGATGGTATTCTGCATGTGTCAGCGAAAGATAAAAACAGCGGTAAAGAGCAGAAAATCACCATTAAAGCCTCTTCTGGTCTGAACGAGGATGAGATCGAAAAAATGGTGCGTGACGCGGAAGCGAACGCTGAATCTGACCGCAAGTTTGAAGAGCTGGTACAGACGCGCAACCAGGGTGACCAGATTGCGCACAGCACCCGCAAGCAGCTGGATGAAGCGGGCGATAAGCTCTCTGCAGAAGACAAAGCACCTATCGAAGCTGCACTGACTGAGCTGAATACCGCGCTGAAAGGCGAAGACAAAGCGGCTATCGAAGCGAAAATGCAGGCGCTGATGGAAGTCTCCGGCAAACTAATGGAGATGGCACAGCAGCAGGGTCAGGCAGGCGCAGCGGACGCCGGCGACGCGTCAGCACAGCAGCAGGATGACGTGGTCGACGCTGAGTTCGAAGAAGTTAAAGATAAAAAATAATTGCCCCTGACCGGGCGCGACGGCTGGCCTGACAGCCGTTGAAACCAGCACGGGCGTAGGAGTTTCTCCACGCCCGTGCAACTATGTTAAGGGCAGAACAAAATGGCTAAGAGTGATTTTTACGAGATCTTAGGCGTCTCAAAATCGGCTGATGAGCGTGAAATCAAAAAGGCTTATAAGCGCCTGGCGATGAAATATCACCCGGACCGTAATCCGGGCGACAAAGAAGCCGAAGCAAAATTTAAAGAAGTGAAGGAAGCGTACGAAATTCTGACGGATGCTCAGAAGCGTGCGGCCTATGACCAGTATGGTCACGCAGCCTTTGAACAGGGTGGCGGTGGCGGCGGCTTTGGTGGCGGCTTCGGCGGTGGCGGCGCAGACTTCAGCGATATCTTTGGCGACGTATTTGGCGATATCTTTGGCGGCGGTCGCCGTCAGCGTGCATCACGCGGTGCCGATTTACGCTACAACATGGAGCTGACGCTGGAAGAAGCGGTACGCGGCGTGACCAAAGAGATCCGCATCCCGGTACTGGAAGAGTGCGACGTCTGCCACGGCAGCGGCGCCAAAGCGGGCACGCAGCCACAGACCTGTCCGACCTGCCACGGTGCAGGCCAGGTACAGATGCGTCAGGGTTTCTTCACCGTACAGCAGGCGTGTCCGACCTGTCACGGTCGCGGCTCGGTCATCAAAGATCCGTGCAACGCCTGTCATGGTCATGGGCGCGTAGAGCGTCAGAAAACGCTGTCGGTAAAAATTCCGGCGGGGGTAGACACCGGCGACCGTATTCGTCTGAGTGGCGAAGGGGAAGCGGGCGAGCATGGCGCACCGGCGGGCGATCTCTACGTTCAGGTATCGGTGAAGAAGCACCCTATCTTTGAGCGCGAAGAGAATAACCTCTACTGCGAAGTGCCGATCAACTTTGCGATGGCGGCGCTGGGCGGAGAGATTGAAGTGCCGACGCTGGACGGCCGCGTGAAGCTGAAGGTGCCTGCGGAGACCCAGACCGGCAAGCTGTTCCGCATGCGTGGTAAAGGCGTGAAATCAGTGCGCGGTGGCGCCGTTGGCGACCTGCTGTGCCGCGTGGTGGTGGAAACCCCGGTCAGCCTGAACGATAAGCAGAAAGCGCTGCTGCGCGAGCTGGAAGAGAGCTTTGGTGGCCCGAGCGGTGAAAAGAACAGCCCGCGTTCAAAAAGCTTCTTTGACGGCGTGAAGAAGTTCTTTGATGACCTGACGCGCTGATTCAGCGCCAGGGCAACACACGAAAAGCGGAGAGGTGACTCTCCGCTTTTTTATTAATTTTAAACTGGCGTAAAGACGCGGCAAGCGGCTTTTATCACAGGGTTAACGCGGTTACACTCCTTAACAAATTGTTTTTGCTCAGGAGGAGTTGTGAATAAGCCCCGTTCGATTAAAACGTTGCTGAAAAGCTTTATAGAAAGTGATGCCAGCAACGGCATGGTATTAATTCTCGCTGCGGTCGCGGCCATGATTCTGGCAAACAGTGCAGAGACAGCCGCTGGCTATCAGAGCTTTCTCGCTGAGCCGGTGCAGATCCGCTTTGGCGCACTCGATATCAGCAAGAACCTGCTGCTGTGGATCAACGATGCGCTGATGGCGCTGTTCTTTCTGCTAATCGGCCTGGAAGTAAAACGCGAGTTAATCAGCGGCGAGCTGGCCAGTCGCGATCGCGCCATTTTCCCGGTGATCGCTGCCCTCGGCGGCATGGTCGCCCCGGCGCTGATTTTCCTGATCTTCAACCATGATAACGAGATTGCCCGCAACGGCTGGGCGATCCCGACCGCGACCGATATCGCGTTCGCCCTGGGCGTGCTGGCGCTGCTTGGCAGTCGTGTTCCCGTGGCGCTGAAAGTGTTCCTGATGGCGCTGGCCATCATTGACGACCTTGGCGCGATTGTGATTATCGCACTCTTCTACACCAGTGATCTCTCTGTGCTGTCGCTCAGCGTGGCGGCAGCGGCGATTGTGGTGCTGGCCCTGCTTAACCGCTGTGGCGTGCGGAATATCGCCGTCTATATGCTGGTCGGAATTGTGCTCTGGACCGCGGTGCTGAAATCAGGCGTGCACGCCACGCTGGCAGGCGTGGTGGTCGGCTTCTTTGTACCGCTGGAGGAGAAAGAGGGGCATTCACCGGCAGAGCATCTGGCGCATGGTCTGATGCCGTGGGTGAACTGGCTGATTCTGCCGCTGTTCGCGTTTGCTAACGCCGGGATTTCACTGAGTGGTATCACCTTTGGTGATGTGTTCTCACCAGAGCCGCTGGGGATTATCCTCGGGTTACTGATTGGTAAACCGCTGGGTATTACGCTGTTCTGCTGGCTGGCCGTAAAACTGCGTCTGGCGGCGCTGCCGGGCGGGACAACGATACGCGATATCATGGCCATAGGCGTGCTGTGCGGTATCGGCTTTACCATGTCTATCTTTATCAGTTCGCTGGCCTTTGACGCCGCGCATGAAGAGCTGGTGACGTTCTCGAAACTGGGTATTCTTAGCGGCTCGCTGCTGTCAGCGGTGATTGGCTATACGCTATTGCGCGTTAAGCTGCGTTAACCGGAGAGGAGGCGTCAGCCTCCTCATACTCTGCCAGCGGCAGATAACAGGCACAAAAAAACCGGCAATAAGCCGGTTCTTTCTACAAAGCGAAAAACAGACGGGCGATTAAGCCAGTTTGTTGATCTGAGCCACCAGGTTTGCTTTATGGCGTGCAGCTTTGTTTTTGTGGATCAGACCTTTAGCAGCCTGACGGTCCACGATTGGTTGCATTTCGTTGAATGCGTTCTGCGCAGCAGCTTTGTCGCCGGTTGCGATAGCCGCGTATACTTTCTTGATGAAAGTACGCATCATAGAACGGTTGCTCGCGTTATGCTTGCGACGTTTCTCAGATGTTACGGCGCGTTTCTTAGCTGATTTGATATTAGCCAAGGTCCAACTCCCAAATGTGTTCTATATGGACAAATCAAAGGCCGAGGACTATGCCTTTTGCGCCTTCTTTTGTCAATGGATTTGTGCAAATAAGCGTCGTTTTAACCACGACACCCGCTTACGTAATTGATGGCGCAAGATTCTACCAGCAACCCCGCTCTGAATACAGTATTTCGCAACAATTTCTTCATCGGGTATGGTGATTTGTTGCGCGCCGGCGGGCCAGAGGGCGCTTCAGCACAGGAAAGGCGTGTATACGGGTTAACCTGAGCGCTATTCAAGGGTATAATCCGCCGATTTCCACCGGTTTGAGTCAGCCATGAAGTTAATCCGCGGTATTTATAATCTGAAACAGCAGCATCGCGGCTGCGTTCTGACCATTGGTAATTTCGATGGTGTGCATCGCGGTCATCAGGCGCTGATGGCGCAGCTGATTGCAGAGGGCCGTAAGCGCAACCTGCCGGTGGTGGTAATGCTGTTTGAACCGCAGCCGCTGGAGCTGTTTGCAGGTGAAAAAGCACCGGCCCGTCTGACGCGGCTGCGTGAAAAACTGCGCTGGCTGCAGCGTGCTGGCGTCGACGCCGTACTCTGCATCCGGTTTGATCGTCAGTTTGCCGCTTATCCGGCTCAGCGTTTTATCAGCGAGCTGCTGGTGGAGAAACTCGACGTGCGTTTTCTGGCGGTGGGTGATGATTTCCGCTTCGGCGCTGGTCGCGAAGGGGATTTCCTGTTATTACAGAAAGCGGGTGCAGAGTATGGCTTTGAGGTCATCAGCACCCAGACCTTCTGCGACAGCGGTAAGCGCATCAGCAGTACGGCTGTCCGTCAGGCGCTGGCGCAGGATGATTTTGCGCAGGCGCAGCAGCTGCTTGGCCATCCCTTCAGCATTTCAGGCCGCGTGGTGCACGGTGATGCACTGGGCCGTACCATAGGTTTCCCGACCGCTAATCTGCCGCTGCGTCGCGCGGTCACGCCGGTTAAGGGCGTGTTTGCCGTGGAAGTGCTGGGTCTGACCGCAGAGCCGGTGCCTGGCGTCGCCAACATCGGTACCCGCCCGACGGTAAAAGGTTTACGTCAGCAGCTTGAAGTTCATCTGCTCGACACACATATGGATCTCTATGGCCGCCATATTGAGGTGGTGCTGAAACAGAAGATCCGCGACGAACAGCGCTTTTCCTCGCTGGATGCGCTGAAAGAACAAATTGCAAAAGATGTGGTGACAGCCCGCCAATTCTTTGGGCTACAAACACCGGTTTAATGACCGACAGACGGAATCGAGAATCTGATGAGTGACTATAAATCTACCCTGAATTTGCCGGAAACGGGGTTCCCGATGCGTGGCGATCTGGCCAAACGCGAACCGGGCATGCTGCAGCGCTGGTACGATGACAATCTCTACGGCATCATCCGCGCCGCCAAAAAAGGGAAAAAAACCTTCATCCTGCATGATGGCCCTCCGTACGCAAACGGCAATATTCATATTGGTCACTCTGTTAACAAGATTCTGAAAGACATTATTGTCAAGTCGAAAGGCATGGCAGGGTACGACTCACCCTATGTTCCGGGCTGGGACTGTCACGGCTTACCGATCGAGCACAAAGTTGAGCAGATGATTGGCAAGCCGGGCGAGAAAGTCAGCGCGGCAGAGTTTCGTGCCGCCTGCCGCAGCTATGCCGCTGAGCAGGTAGAAGGGCAGAAAAAAGATTTTATCCGCCTTGGCGTGCTGGGCGACTGGGATCGTCCCTATCTGACCATGAACTTCACGACCGAAGCCAACATCATCCGTGCACTGGGCAAAATCATCGGTAACGGCCATTTGCACAAAGGCGCGAAGCCGGTGCACTGGTGTATGGATTGCCGTTCAGCGCTGGCGGAAGCGGAAGTTGAGTATTACGACAAAACCTCGCCGTCTATCGACGTGATGTTCAACGCGCTGGATGCCGACGCGGTGCGGTCAGCCTTTGGCGTCAGCGCCTCAGAGGGGCCGGTTTCACTGGTGATCTGGACCACCACGCCGTGGACCATGCCCGCCAACCGCGCGATCTCCCTGCATCCTGAATTTGAGTACCAGCTGGTCCAGATTGAGGGCCGCAGCTTGATCCTCGCTAAAGATCTGGTGGAGAGCGTGATGAAGCGCGCCGGCATCAGCGAGTGGCAGGTGCTGGGTGAATGCCAGGGGGCAGCGCTGGAGCTGCAGCTGTTTCAGCATCCGTTCCTGACGCAGGTTCAGTCGAAAGTGGTGCTGGGTGAGCACGTTACGCTGGAAGCGGGTACCGGTGCGGTGCATACCGCGCCTGGACACGGCCCGGATGACTACGTAATCGGTCAGAAGTATGGCATCGAGACCGCTAACCCGGTGGCACCAGATGGTACCTATCTGCCGGGCACTTATCCGTCGCTTGATGGCGTTAATGTCTTCAAAGCTAACGACATGATTGTTGAGCTGCTGAAAGAGAAGGGCGCGCTGCTCCACGTGGAGAAACTGCTGCACAGCTACCCACACTGCTGGCGTCACAAAACGCCAATCATCTTCCGGGCGACGCCGCAGTGGTTTATCAGCATGGATCAGCAGGGGCTGCGCGCGCAGTCGCTGAAAGAGATTAAAGGCGTGCAGTGGATCCCGGACTGGGGTCAGGCGCGTATCGAAGCGATGGTTGCCAACCGTCCTGACTGGTGCATCTCGCGTCAGCGTACCTGGGGCGTGCCCATGGCGCTGTTTGTGCATAAAGAGAGTGAGCAGCTGCACCCTGACACGCTTGAGCTGATGGAGAAAGTGGCGCAGCGCGTGGAGCAGGATGGCATTCAGGCGTGGTGGGATCTCGATCCGCGCGAACTGATGGGTGACGACGCCGATCTGTACGTGAAAGTGCCGGATACGCTGGATGTGTGGTTTGACTCGGGATCAACCAGCTTCTCGGTAGTCGATGCGCGTCCGGAGTTTGAGGGACACGCGCCGGATATGTATCTGGAAGGCTCCGATCAGCATCGCGGCTGGTTTATGTCCTCGCTGATGATCTCTACGGCGATGAAAGGCAAAGCGCCTTATCGTCAGGTTCTGACGCACGGGTTTACCGTGGATGGTCAGGGTCGCAAGATGTCGAAGTCGATCGGCAACACGGTAGCGCCGCAGGATGTGATGGATAAGCTTGGCGCCGACATTCTGCGTCTGTGGGTCGCCTCTACCGACTACTCCGGCGAAATGGCGGTATCGGATGAGATCCTGAAACGCGCTGCCGACAGCTATCGCCGTATTCGTAACACCGCACGCTTCCTGCTGGCTAACCTGGCGGGCTTTAATCCGGCTACTGACTGCGTTACGCCGGAAGAGATGGTGGTGGTCGATCGCTGGGCGGTAGGACGTGCGCTGGCTGCACAGCAGGATATCGTTGCCTCCTATGAAAACTACGACTTCCATGAAGTGGTGCAGCGTCTGATGCACTTCTGCTCCATTGAGATGGGGTCGTTCTACCTGGATGTGATTAAAGATCGCCAGTACACCGCGAAGGGCGACAGCCTGGCGCGTCGCAGCTGCCAGACCGCGCTGTGGCACATTGTGGAGGCGCTGGTGCGCTGGATGGCGCCTGTCATGTCCTTTACCGCTGATGAGATCTGGGGTCACCTGCCGGGCGAACGCGCGCAGTATGTCTTCACTGAAGAGTGGTATGACAATCTGTTCGGTCTTGCGGCGGATGAGCCGATGAACGATGCGTTCTGGGCCGATCTGCTGAAAGTCCGCGGCGAAGTCAACAAAGCGATCGAGCAGGCGCGCAGCGACAAGCGCATCGGTGGCGCGCTGGAAGCGACGGTCACGCTTTACGCGGAGCCGGAACTGGGTGCGAAGCTGCAGGCGCTTGGCGACGAGCTGCGTTTTGTGCTGCTGACCTCCGGCGCGACGGTAGCCGATTACGCAACAGCGAGCGATGAGGCGCAGCAGAGCGACCTGCTGAAAGGGCTGAAAATCGTTCTGCATAAAGCAGAAGGCGAGAAGTGCCCGCGCTGCTGGCACTATACTACCGACATAGGCCAGAATCCGGAGCACGCCGACGTGTGCGGACGCTGTTACTCAAACGTAGCCGGTGACGGTGAAGTACGGAAATTTGCCTGATGACTAAACTCAGTTCTACCGGACTGCGCTGGATCTGGCTGGTGCTGGTCGTCATTGGTATCGATATGGCCAGCAAAGTGTGGGTCATGAACAATATGATGCTGCATGAAACGCAGCCGCTGATGCCGTTTCTGAACCTGTTCTATGCGCATAACTATGGCGCCGCGTTCAGTTTCCTGGCAGACAAAGGTGGCTGGCAGCGCTGGTTCTTTGCCGGTATTGCCATTGCCATTGTGGTCGCGCTGCTGGTGATGATGTATCGCAACCGCGCCAGCAACAGGCTCAGCAATATTGCGTATGCGCTGATTGTTGGCGGGGCGCTTGGCAACCTGTTCGATCGCGCCTGGCACGGTTTTGTCGTCGACTTTATCGACTTTTATGTCGGTAACTGGCACTTCGCCACGTTCAATATCGCTGACTGCGGCATCTGCATCGGCGCGGCGCTGGTGGTGCTTGAGGGGTTCTTCAGCCCCAGCGGCAAAAAAGCAACATCCTGACGTCTGCTGCCTGCATGCTGGTCACGGCTGCAGGCGCAGGCATGATGAAAAAGAGAGTAAGGGTAACCGATGACAGAGACAGTTCAGCCCGATAGCGCGCTGCTGGTGCATTTCACGCTCAAGCTGGAGGATGGCTCTACTGCCGAATCCACCCGTGCTAACGGCAAGCCTGCGCTGTTCCGTCTGGGTGACGGCAGCCTGTCGGCGGCGCTGGAGCGCGAGCTGCTGGGGCGCAAAGCGGGCGATCAGCTCGCCTTTACCCTGGTGCCGGAAGATGCGTTTGGCGCCAGCAGCCCGGATCTGATCCAGTACTTTTCGCGTCGCGACTTTATCGACGCGGGCGAGCCGGAAATCGGCGCGATTATGCTGTTCAGCGGCATGGGCGGCAGCGAGATGCCCGGGGTGATCCGTGAAATTTCCGGTGACTCAATCACCGTGGATTTTAATCATCCGCTGGCGGGGCAGCCTGTCCGGTTTGATATCGAAGTACTGGAGATCGATCCGGTGCTGGAGGATAACAATGCAAATCCTGTTAGCTAACCCGCGCGGTTTCTGCGCCGGTGTGGATCGCGCTATCAGCATCGTTGAGCGGGCACTGGAGATGTATGGTGCGCCAATCTACGTGCGTCACGAAGTGGTGCACAACCGTTATGTAGTGAGCAGCCTGCGCGAGCGTGGCGCGATCTTTATCGAAGAGATCGGTGAAGTGCCGGATGGCGCCATTCTGATCTTCTCAGCGCACGGTGTGTCGCAGGCGGTACGCGCTGAAGCAAAAGCGCGCGATCTGACCATGCTGTTTGATGCCACCTGTCCGCTGGTAACGAAAGTCCATATGGAAGTGGCGCGTGCCAGCCGTAAAGGGGTGGAGGCGATCCTGATTGGTCACGCCGGTCATCCTGAAGTGGAAGGCACCATGGGGCAATACAGCAACCCCAATGGCGGCATGTATCTGGTGGAATCACCGGAAGATGTGTTTAAGCTGACCGTCAAAGATGAGAACAACCTCTGCTTTATGACGCAGACTACCTTGTCAGTTGATGACACCTCTGACGTCATTGACGCCTTACGTCAGCGCTTCCCGGCCATTATCGGCCCGCGCAAAGATGACATCTGCTATGCCACCACTAACCGGCAGGAAGCGGTGCGCGTGCTGGCACAGGATGCTGAAGTGGTGCTGGTGGTCGGCTCAAAAAACTCCTCTAACTCTAACCGGCTGGCTGAACTGGCGCAGCGCGCAGGCAAGCTGGCGAAGCTTATCGACTCAGCGGATGATATTCAGGAAGAGTGGGTAACCGGCGTAGAGTGTATTGGCGTGACGGCAGGTGCTTCTGCGCCCGATATTCTGGTACAGCAGGTGATCCAGCGCCTGCGCGAACTCGGTGGTGAAGCAGCTATTGAGCTGATCGGCCGCGAAGAAAATATCGTATTCGAAGTGCCGAAAGAGCTGCGCGTTGACGTGCGCAACGTGCAGTAAGCGTTTAACATTTGCTACCGTATCAGGCCGACATTGTTCGGCCTTTTCTTTATGTACGGCTGCGTGCCTCGCCACAACCAGCCGCCGGGATTGCTTTTACTGATAATGTTTTATCGCTGTCCTGAAATTCTTATATCCCTTTTTTATTGTGGCGTGACGGTTAGCTGATGGTTAACCTGTTTACGCTTTGCATGCATAGTTTTGTATCAGGAATGAATAAATATGAGTGATATCCGCTTAGCTATTGTTGGTGCGCCGGGCCGCATGGGACGAAATCTGATTCAGGCCGCGCATCAGGCGGAAGGCGTGGCGGTGGGCGCTGCGCTGGCGCGCAGCGGCTCTTCACTGCTGGGTACAGACGTGGGTGAGCTGGCGGGCATCGGTAAAACCGGCGTCATCGTCACCGATGATTTGCTAAAGGTGGTGAACGATTTCGATGTGCTGATCGACTTCACGCGTCCGGAAGGCACGCTGGAGTATCTGACCTTTTGCCGCCAGCATCAAAAGGCGATGGTGATTGGCACAACCGGTTTTGATGACGCCGGAAAAGCCGCAATTCGTACAGCGGCAGAGGATATTGGCATTGTGTTCGCTGCCAACTTCAGCGTTGGCGTCAACCTGATGCTGAATCTGCTGCAGCAGGCGGCCTCAGTGATGGGGGAGTATGCGGATATCGAGATCGTTGAGGCGCACCATCGCCATAAAGTTGATGCGCCCTCAGGAACCGCGCTGGCAATGGGTGAAGCCATTGCGGACGCCATGGAGTGGAAGCTGGAGGATCATGCGGTTTACGCGCGTGAAGGCCATACCGGTGAGCGCAAACCGCACACTATCGGTTTTGCCACGGTGCGCGCCGGCGACATCATTGGTGAGCATACTGCTCTGTTTGCTGATATCGGCGAACGGATAGAGATTAGCCACAAGGCCTCAAGCCGGATGACCTTTGCAAAAGGTGCCGTCCGGGCTGCAGTCTGGGTTGAGTCGCGAAAAAGTGGTCTTTATGACATGCGTGATGTGCTTAATTTAGCAAAAAATTGATTGTTGTGAGCCATCGTGATGTGGTTTTTCAGTCGCTAGTCCATTGATTGGCAGGGCAATATTTTTATTGCCCTTTATTTTTGTCAAAATAACCTCTTCGCCATAAAATATCTTCGTAATGGGTTTATTTGCAAGCTAACTCATCTTTTTCTCAGCTGCTAAGATTAAATTTGACCATTTGGTCAAATATTTTGCGTAGCTCCGCTTATTCGGCGGTTATTGTTGTCAGGCAACCGATTAATTACCCTATTAAGATGCTGCTTTTGCCCTGTTTGCACTATATTTTAGTTATAGCCTCCGAAAAACATAAAAAAATAGCCTTTCCGGGTAGACATCAGCAGAGGTGATCATTAGAATGCGCGCAATTTGCCAAAAATCGAGCAGTCAGGCGGTTTTTACATTGATTCAGGCCAGTATTATGAATTAATATGCATATATTATGACTGTTTATTCCCTGGAGGATGTTTTGATTAAGTCAGCGCTCTTGGTTCTGGAAGACGGAACCCAATTCCACGGTCGGGCCATCGGGGCTACGGGTTCGGCAGTGGGTGAGGTCGTTTTCAACACGTCAATGACCGGTTATCAAGAAATCCTTACTGATCCCTCCTATTCCCGCCAGATTGTTACTCTTACTTATCCCCACATCGGCAACGTTGGCGTCAATATCGCAGATGATGAATCAAACCAGATTCACGCTCAGGGCCTGGTGATCCGCGACCTGCCACTGATTACCAGCAACTTCCGCAGTGAAGAGAGCCTTTCTGCCTGGCTACAGCGTAATAATATTGTCGGCATCGCTGATATCGATACGCGTAAGCTGACGCGTCTGCTGCGTGAAAAGGGCGCGCTGAACGGCTGCATCATTGCGGGTGACGCGCCGGATGCCGCGCTGGCGCTGCAGAAAGCGCAGGCGTTCCCGGGGCTGAAAGGTATGGATCTGGCGAAAGAAGTGGCTACCACGGAGACTTACACGTGGCAGCAGGGGAGCTGGACGCTGCAGGATGGCCTGCCTGAGCAGCAGTCAGCTGACGCACTGCCGTATCACGTGGTCGCCTATGACTACGGCGCCAAGCGCAATATTCTGCGTATGCTGGTGGATCGCGGCTGCCGCCTGACGGTGGTGCCGGCGCAGACGCCAGCAGAAGAGGTGCTGGCACTCAATCCGGACGGCATTTTTCTCTCTAATGGCCCGGGCGATCCGGAGCCGTGCGACTATGCAATCCGCGCGATTCAGGCGTTTCTGGAGACAGAAATCCCGGTATTTGGTATCTGCCTGGGGCATCAGCTGCTGGCGCTGGCCAGCGGTGCAAAAACCGTCAAAATGAAGCTGGGTCACCACGGCGGCAACCATCCGGTAAAAGATCTCGATAATAATACTGTGATGATCACCGCACAGAACCACGGTTTCGCCGTCGATGAGAGCCAGATACCGGCCAATCTGCGCGTGACGCATGTGTCGCTGTTTGACCAGACCGTGCAGGGTATTCATCGTACCGATAAACCCGCTTTCAGCTTCCAGGGACATCCGGAAGCGAGTCCTGGCCCGCACGATGCGGCGCCGCTGTTCGATCACTTTATCGAACTGATTGAAGCCTACCGTTCAAACGCGAAGTAATCAGGAGCCTCCGATGCCAAAACGTACTGACATAAAATCTATCCTGATCCTTGGCGCTGGCCCGATCGTTATCGGTCAGGCGTGTGAATTTGACTACTCGGGCGCGCAGGCGTGTAAAGCGCTGCGTGAAGAGGGCTATCGCGTCATTCTGGTTAACTCCAATCCGGCGACCATCATGACCGACCCGGAAATGGCTGACGCGACCTATATTGAGCCAATCCACTGGGAAGTGGTGCGCAAAATCATCGAAAAAGAGCGCCCGGATGCAGTACTGCCTACCATGGGCGGGCAGACCGCGCTGAACTGCGCGCTGGAGCTGGAGCGCCAGGGCGTGCTGGAAGAGTTTGGCGTGACCATGATTGGCGCCACGGCTGACGCTATCGATAAAGCTGAAGATCGCCGTCGCTTTGACGTGGCGATGAAAAGCATCGGTCTTGATACCGCCCGTTCGGGTATCGCCCACACGATGGAAGAGGCGCTGAAGGTCGCGGAGGAGGTCGGTTTCCCGTGCATTATTCGTCCCTCCTTTACCATGGGCGGCACCGGCGGCGGTATCGCTTACAACCGCGAAGAGTTTGAAGAGATCTGTGAGCGCGGCCTCGACCTCTCTCCGACCAACGAGCTGCTGATTGATGAATCGCTGATTGGCTGGAAAGAGTATGAGATGGAGGTGGTGCGCGATAAAAATGATAACTGCATCATCGTCTGTTCAATTGAAAACTTCGACGCCATGGGCATTCACACCGGCGACTCCATCAC
Source organism: Pantoea sp. UBA7232 (assembly GCF_002473195.1). Taxonomy (NCBI): domain Bacteria; kingdom Pseudomonadati; phylum Pseudomonadota; class Gammaproteobacteria; order Enterobacterales; family Erwiniaceae; genus Pantoea; species Pantoea sp. UBA7232. The sequence continues at coordinate 150,094 of NZ_DKTK01000012.1, read as the reverse complement.
TGTGGCACCGGCGCAGACGCTGACGGACAAAGAGTACCAAATCATGCGTAACGCCTCGCTGGCGGTGCTGCGTGAGATTGGTGTGGAAACCGGCGGCTCTAACGTTCAGTTCTCCGTAAATCCGAAAGATGGTCGTCTGATCGTAATCGAAATGAACCCGCGCGTATCGCGCTCCTCCGCGCTGGCGTCCAAAGCCACCGGGTTCCCGATTGCTAAAGTCGCGGCTAAGCTGGCGGTGGGCTTTACGCTCGATGAGCTGATGAACGATATCACTGGCGGTCGCACGCCGGCGTCGTTTGAACCCTCAATCGACTATGTCGTGACTAAGATCCCGCGCTTTAACTTTGAGAAATTTGCGGGTGCCAACGATCGCCTCACTACACAGATGAAATCAGTGGGTGAAGTGATGGCGATTGGCCGTACCTTCCAGGAGTCGATGCAGAAAGCGCTGCGCGGCCTTGAAGTCGGCGCTAACGGCTTCGATCCAAAAGTGGATCTGGATGACGCCGACGCGCTGACCCGTATCCGCCGCGAGCTGAAAGACGCTGGTTCGGACCGCATCTGGTATGTTGCTGACGCGTTTCGTGCCGGTATGTCGGTGGATGGCGTATTTAATCTCACCAACATCGATCGCTGGTTCCTGGTACAGATTGAAGAGCTGGTGCGTCTGGAAGAGCAGGTTGCACGTGAAGGCGTTAACGCGCTGGATGCCAGCTTCCTGCGCGCGCTGAAGCGTAAAGGTTTTGCTGATGCGCGTCTGGCAGCGCTGGCGGGTGTGGCAGAAAGCGAAATCCGTAAGCTGCGTCAGCAGTACAATCTGCATCCGGTCTATAAGCGGGTGGATACCTGTGCCGCTGAGTTCTCGACCGATACCGCCTACATGTATTCCACCTATGAGGAGGAGTGCGAAGCGAACCCGAATCAGGATCGTGACAAAATCATGGTGCTGGGCGGCGGACCAAACCGTATCGGGCAGGGTATTGAGTTTGACTACTGCTGCGTCCACGCATCGCTGGCGCTGCGTGAAGATGGTTATGAAACCATCATGGTTAACTGCAACCCGGAAACGGTCTCAACCGATTATGACACCTCCGATCGCCTCTACTTTGAGCCGGTTACGCTGGAAGATGTGCTGGAGATTGTACGAATTGAGCAGCCAAAAGGCGTTATCGTGCAGTATGGTGGCCAGACGCCGCTGAAACTGGCGCGTGCGCTGGAAGCGGCCGGTGTACCGGTTATCGGTACCAGCCCGGACGCCATTGACCGCGCTGAAGACCGCGAGCGTTTCCAGCAGGCGGTGGATCGTCTGAAACTGAAACAGCCGGCTAACGCCACGGTTGCCACGCTGGAGCAGGCGGTAGAGAAAGCTGCCGGTATCGGTTATCCGCTGGTGGTACGTCCTTCCTATGTACTGGGCGGCCGTGCGATGGAAATCGTCTATGACGAAGTGGATCTTAAGCGCTATTTCCAGACCGCGGTATCCGTCTCTAACGATGCGCCAGTACTGCTGGATCGCTTCTTGGATGATGCGGTGGAAGTCGATGTGGATGCCATCTGCGACGGCGAGCGGGTGCTGATTGGCGGCATCATGGAACATATTGAGCAGGCGGGTGTTCACTCCGGTGACTCAGCCTGTTCCCTGCCGGCCTATACGCTGAGCAGCGAGATCCAGAACGTGATGCGTCAGCAGGTTGAGAAGCTGGCGTTTGAACTTAACGTACGCGGTCTGATGAACGTACAGTTTGCGGTCAAAGATAACGAGGTTTACCTGATTGAGGTGAATCCGCGTGCGGCACGTACCGTTCCATTTGTCTCCAAGGCTACCGGCGTACCGCTGGCCAAAGTGGCGGCTCGCGTCATGGCGGGCAAAACCCTGCTGGAGCAGGGCGTGACGGAAGAGGTCATTCCGCCTTACTACTCGGTGAAAGAGGTGGTGCTGCCGTTCAATAAATTCCCGGGCGTCGATCCGATTCTGGGACCGGAAATGCGCTCCACCGGTGAGGTGATGGGCGTCGGCCGTACCTTTGCTGAAGCCTTCGGTAAAGCGATGCTGGGCGCGCAGAGCAACATGAAGAAAAGCGGTCGTGCGCTGCTCTCGGTGCGTGAAGGCGATAAAAAGCGCATCGTCGATCTGGCGGCGAAGCTGCAGAAGTTTGGCTTTGAGCTGGACGCTACCCACGGTACGGCGGTGGTGCTGGGTGAAGCCGGTATCAATCCACGCCTGGTCAATAAGGTGCATGAGGGACGCCCGCATATTCAGGATCGCCTGAAGAACGGTGAATACACCTATATTGTTAACACCACGGCGGGACGTCAGGCGATTGAAGACTCTAAGCTGATTCGCCGCAGCGCGCTGCAGTATAAAGTGCATTATGACACCACGCTGAACGGCGGCTTCGCGACTGCGATGGCCCTGAATGCGGATCCCACTGAGAAAGTGACTTCAGTACAGGAGATGCATGCGCAGCTGAAAGGCAAATAAGCGCAGCGTCCGTAAGAGACAGCGGCCCCGTATGGGGCCGTTTTTTTTTGCCTGAAACAGAGTAGCTATAGCAAACCTGCTGATTTGGCTTAACTTTTAGCTATTGGTGCTGCTAAATAACTTTTTAAGATTTTTCGCACAAATTTATAACCCGCGATCCGGTGAGGGCACCTTACTATCTGGCGCGCTCAACCATAGAGCCTTTACCTTCACCGGAAAATATAAAATGAACATGCGTGCTTTGACTCTTAGCGCAGTGGCTGCGTTACTTATGGCTGCGCCGCTCGCCAGCCAGGCTGAAATTACTCTGCTGAAGCAGGATCCTCAGGCGAACAATGCGTTCGATCGCCTTGGCTTTAAAGTGGGCGGCAGCATTCGCCCGCAGTTTATGCATCAGAATGGCGTAAATGACACATCCTATAAGCGTAACGGCTACGATGGTGGCTCGCGCTTTCGCTTTGGCGCAGACTACGCGATCGCAGAAGATCTGAGCTGGGTAGGCTACTATGAGCTGGGCGTTAACTTCCCGGCGTGGTGGGGCTGGGACCATCACTATGCCAGCGGCGCACGCGATACCTCACGTCGTCAGCTCTATACCGGTTTTAAAAGTGGCAGCCTCGGCGAACTCTATTTTGGTCAGCAAAACAGCGTCTATTACGATGTGGTTGGCGCAAAAACCGATATCTGGGATTACGATATGCTGGCCCAGGGTTCCGGCGTCGGGATCAACGGCGATTACGACGGCAGCTATCGCTCGCGCAAAATGCTGAAGTATAAAACCCGTGCCGGCGCCGCCGATCTGTACGCCTCTTATCTGTTTGAGGATACCGAATATCTGCCGGGTAACGGCCTGCGCTACAAGCGCAACGGCGGCGGATCGCTGGGTGTCAACTATCACATCAGCGATGAGCTGGCGTGGGGAACCGCGTGGAATTATACCCGTGCCACCGTACGCAATCCGGGCAACGGCGACAGCGAGCGCTACGATCAGAATATCTGGGGCACCTCGGTCAGCTGGACGCCGGATAGCTGGACGCTGGCGGCAGGCGCCGGCTGGTATCAGAACTTTGCGCCAACCCGCCTGAAAAGCGCAACAAACTACTTTGCGGATGACGCCTGGGGCATCGAATATTTTGCCGGTTATAAATTTGCTGTAGGCCAGTATGCGGTGAAAACCCTGCAGCCTTACGTGATGGGCGATCGCCTGGAGTTCGTCAACGGACGCCACTATAAGCGTATTGATAATGGCGTGGGCATCAGTGCGCAGCTCGACTACGGCTTCCGCGTTGATTATGAATATGTCATCACCTCCGATACCAGCAAGGCGCTGGGCAACGTGAACCTGGTCCGTCTGCGTTACGACTTCTGATGACTGCAGCGGCTCCGCGTGGAGCCGCTCAGTGCGCTTTTCTTTACACTCTTTCTGAAAACCTGCCGCTAATGCCGCTGAGTTGTGCCAGCTGCGCAGGCGATTATGGCGGCTCTCTCCGTTAATCGCAGTAAAGTCGGTGTAAAGCTCTGCCCGGCAGCCTGAATCTGGCGGCAAAAAGAGCTTTACGCAAATAGCACGGCTGGCCTATCGACGAAACTTTCGCCTTTACGTATCATTGCGCCAATTTTTTCCAGCAGGTTTTAAATCATGATTAGTCTGATCGCAGCACTGGCTGCGGATCGCATTATTGGTATGGAAAACGCCATGCCGTGGCACTTACCCGCCGATCTCGCCTGGTTCAAACGTACTACGCTGAATAAACCGGTGATCATGGGGCGTCTGACCTTTGAATCGATTGGCCGTCCGCTGCCAGGCCGGCTCAATATTGTGGTCAGCAGCCAGCCCGGTACGCACGAGGGGGTGACCTGGGTCACTTCACCGGAAGCGGCAATCGAGGCAGCCGGTGACGCAGAAGAGATTATGGTGATTGGCGGCGGCCGTATCTATGAGCAGATGCTGCCCCGCGCCGATCGTCTTTACCTGACGCATATTGATGCTGAAGTGGAAGGGGATACGCAATTCCCTGATTACGAGCCAGATGAGTGGCAGTCGACGTTCAGCGAGTTCCACGATGCGGATGCGCAAAATTCGCACAGCTACTGCTTTGAGATCCTGGATCGGCGTCGTTAATTGATCCCTGCCTGGCGTGCATAAATGCGCGCCCTGCGCAAAAGCCCCGCTGACATCGCGGGGCTTTTTTTATGGCGTGTTGTTTAGCGGAGGAGTCGCGGCGGCGCCTTCAGCGGCCAGTGCGGCTTCACGCCGGGAGCGCTGTACATAGTATTGCTGTGTTTCCCAGTGCAGCAGTGTCAGCGTGCCGCCCCAGCAGCAGCCGGTATCCAGACCAATAACGTGATCGGGAGTGCCTTTGCCTTCAAGGGAGGCCCAGTGGCCGAAAATCTGCGTGTAGTCACTGCCCATTTTACCCGGCACGTTGAACCAGGGCCGCAGCGGCGGTGGGGCGGAGTCGGGCGCCTCTTTGCAGATCATATCCAGCTGGCCGTTGGGGAAGCAGAAACGCATGCGCGTCAGGGCATTCGTACTGAATCGCAGGCGCGCCAGGCCACTCAGTTCCGGCGTCCAGTTGTTGGGCATATCGCCATACATCGCATCCAGAAACAACGGATAGCTGTCGCTGGAGAGCACCGCTTCTACTTCACGCGCGCATGCTTTTGCCGTCGCGAGATCCCACTGCGGGGTAATGCCGGCATGCGCCATGACGAGCTTTTTCTCTTCATCAACCTGCAGCAGCGGCTGGCGCCGCAGCCAGTTGATCAGCGCATCAGCATCGTCCGCCTCCAGCAGCGGCGTCAGGCGATCTTTCGGTTTATTACGGCTGATCCCGGCGAAAACCGCCAGCAGGTGCAGGTCATGATTACCCAGCACCATGCGTACGCTGTCACCCAGTGATTTTACGTAGCGCAGCACATCAAGTGAACCGGGACCGCGCGCCACAAGGTCGCCGGTCAGCCAGAGTTCATCCTGCTGCGGATCAAAGCTTACCTGCGCCAGCAGCGCGCGCAGCTCATCGTAACAGCCGTGGATATCGCCAATCAGATATGTACTCATGATATCAGTCCGGTAAAACGCGCCGCCCGGACGAGCCGGGCGGGGGGGATCAGTGAATGTGGGTTTGCACGGCGAGGCGAAACACCGGAATATCGACGTTAAAGGCGCTGCCCTCTTCATCGATCATAACGTAGTGGCCCTGCATGGTGCCCATCGGCGTTTCCAGAATCGCACCGCTGGTATACTGGTATTCGCCACCCGGTTCGATAAACGGCTGCTCGCCCACTACGCCATCGCCCTGAACTTCCGTTTCGCGGCCGTTGCCGTTGGTGATCAGCCAGTAGCGGCTGCGCAGCTGAACGCGCGTGCGCCCGGGATTGCGGATAGTGATGGTATAGGCAAACACGTAGCGATCCTCGTCCGGTGAGGATTGCGATTCCACATACTGACTCAGTACCTGAACACAGACGCGCGCCATATCACTCATGCACTTAGTTCTCCGCTGTTTTTGCCTGATGGTTACCCAGCCAGTTTGCCAGCTGACAATACTGCGCAACGCTGACGTTTTCAGCACGCAGTGAGGTATCAATATTTAACTCTTCCAGCGCACCCGCCGCAACCAGATGACCCAGGCTGTTACGCAACGTTTTACGACGCTGACCAAAAGCCTCGGTGGTAATGCGGCTCAGGATCTTAACATCACTGACCGGGTAAGGCGGCTGTGCATAAGGCACCAGTCGCACCACGGCAGAATCCACTTTAGGTGGCGGCGTAAACGACTGCGGCGGCACTTCAAGGACCGGGATCACCTGGCAGTAATATTGCGCCATCACGCTGAGACGACCATATGCTTTACTGCCCGGGCCGGCAACCAGACGGTTAACCACCTCTTTCTGCAGCATGAAGTGCATATCTTTGATCGAACCAGTATAGCTGAAAAGATGAAACATCAGCGGCGTGGAGATGTTGTAGGGCAGGTTGCCGAACACGCGCAGCGGCTGACCTTTCTCCTGCGCCAGCGCAGCAAAATCAAAGGTCATCGCATCCTGCTGATAAATGGTCAGCTTGGGACCGAGGAACGGATGCGTCTGCAGACGAGCCGCCAGATCGCGATCCAGCTCAACGACGGTCAGCGCGTCCAGGCGTTCGCCTACCGGCTCGGTCAGGGCACCGAGACCGGGACCGATCTCGACCAGCGCCTCCTGCTTTTGCGGATGAATAGCAGAGACGATGCTATCGATAATGTACTGATCGTTCAGGAAGTTCTGCCCGAAACGTTTACGGGCGTAATGCCCCTGATGGACGCGATTATTCATTACTGCTCTTGATCATAGTGATGGCGAGATTAAGCGCCGTGATAAAGCTGCCCGGCTCTGCCTGTCCAAGACCGGCCAGTTCCAGCGCGGTACCGTGATCGACAGAGGTTCGGATAAAAGGCAGGCCCAGGGTGATATTCACCGCCCGGCCAAAACCCTGATATTTAAGGACCGGTAATCCCTGGTCATGATACATCGCCAGCACCGCATCGGCATGTTGCAGATACTTAGGCTGAAACAGTGTATCAGCCGGCAGTGGCCCCGTCAGACGGATGCCCTGCTGACGCAGCGCATCCAGCGCTGGCGTAATGGTGTCAATCTCTTCACGCCCCATATGCCCGCCTTCGCCAGCGTGCGGATTGAGGCCGCAGACAAAGATATGCGGCTGCGCCAGGCCAAACTTCTGCTGTAAATCCTGATGCAGAATGGTGATGACCTCACGCAGGCTCTCGCGCGTGATGGCGGCAGAGACATCTTTCAGCGGCAGGTGGGTAGTTGCCAGCGCTACGCGCAGCGACTCGGTTGCCAGCATCATAACCACGCGATCGCCACCGGCGCGATCGGCAAAAAATTCGGTATGGCCGGTAAACGGAATGCCGGCGTCGTTGATGACCCCTTTGTGTACCGGCCCGGTGATCAGCGCCGCAAACTCGCCCTGAAGCGCACCGTCACAGGCGCGCGCCAGCGTCTCAAGGACGTACGCACCGTTAGCCACGCAGAGCTGACCAGGCACCACCGGCTGTGCCGTATCGATCTGCAGCAGCGTCAGGGTACCCGCCTGCTGCGGCTGCGGAGCGCGGTCAGGCTGCCACGGCTGCAGGGTTAGCGGCAGGCCAAGCTGCGCGGCACGCTGCCGCAGCACTTCGCCGTCAGCACAGACGACCAGTTCAACCGGCCAGTTGCGCTGTGCCAGCTGCACCGTAAGATCGGGACCAATCCCGGCGGGTTCGCCGGGCGTGATCGCAACGCGATAGCTATCAGTTGCCATCAAGGATCTTCACGTAGGCGCTGGCGCGCTGCTCCTGCATCCAGGTCTGCGCTTCTTCTGCAAACTTACGGTTGAACAACAGGCGATAGGCGCGCTCTTTCTGCGCCGCATCGGTTTTATCCACCTGGCGCGTATCCAGCAGCTGAATCAGATGCCAGCCAAACGAAGAGTGCACCGGTGCGCTGACCTGACCTTTCTGCAGCTTCAGCAGCGCGTCGCGGAAAGCGGGATCGTAGATGTCGGGTGACGCCCAGCCAAGATCGCCGCCCTGGTTAGCTGAACCCGGATCGTCAGAGAACTGTTTGGCAGCAGCGGCAAAGGTAGTTTTTCCGCTTTTGATGTCAGCGGCCAGCTGCGTAATTTTTTCACGCGCCTGATCGTCGCTCAGGATCGGTGATGGCTTCAGCAGAATATGGCGGGCGTGTACCTCAGTGACCGAGATATTCTTGCTCTCACCGCGCAGATCGTTGACTTTGAGGATATGGAAGCCCACGCCTGAACGAATCGGACCGACCACATCGCCTTTTTTCGCGCTGCTCAGCGCCTGTGAGAACAGCGTCGGCAGCTCTTCAATTTTACCCCAGCCCATGTTGCCGCCTTTCAGCGCCTGAGGATCGGCTGAGTAGGTCACCGCCAGCTTACCGAAATCGGCACCGCCTTTGATCTCGCCCACCAGCTGACGTGCCAGCGCTTCCTGATCGTCAACCTGCTGCTGCGTAGGATTTTCCGGCAGCGGCAGCAGAATCTGACTGATATTCAGCTCGGTGCCCTGCGAGTTCTGTGAACCAATTTGCGTCGCCAGCGTATCAACTTCCTGCGGCAGAATGGTGACGCGACGGCGCACTTCATTGTTACGCACTTCAGAGATCAGCATCTCTTTACGGATCTGCGCACGGTAGTCGCTGTAGTTCATGCCGTCGTAGGCGAGGCGACTGCGCAGCTGATCGACGCTCATACGGTTCTGCGCAGCGATGTTCTGGATCGCCTGATCCAGCTGCTGATCGCTAATCTGCAGGCCCGCTTTTTCACCCATCTGCAGAATAATGTTATCCATGACCTGACGCTCAAGGATCTGATGACGCAACGTACGGTCCTCAGGCAGCTGCTGACCCGCCTGCTGCGCCTGGGATTTTACCGTGCGCATCATGTTATCGACGTCACTTTCCAGCACCACGCCGTTGTTCACGACGGCGGCGACTTTATCAACTACCTGTGGGGCTGCGAAAGCGGTGCCGGCCGACATCGCCGCACCCAGAATCAGCATTCTCCAGTTCTTCATACTTTATCCATTATTGTTTCCGCACTGCGGGATCGCCTGTCAAACATCACAACATCAGAATGCGCGCTGATAGGGAATAATGCCCTGACGCAGCATTTCATTAGTGCCTAAGCCGTAGTTGGAACTCAGACCACGCAGCTCAATGTTGAATGAGATTTGGTTGTCATATTTACTGTCGTTGTTTTCCCAGCCGTTAATCTTGCGCTCGTAACCCAGACGAATAGCGTAGCAGCAGGAGCTGTACTGCACGCCTACCAGCTGCTCTGCCGGACGGCTGTTGCGGGTATCATAATAGTATGCCCCCACCAGCGACCAGGCATCGGCAATCGGTACGCTGCCGGTTGCACCGACCTGCGAAATGCCATTTTTATAAATCGGATTGTTGATCAGGCTGGCGTTGTTACGCGCCTGCGCGACATATTCCGGGCTGCTGTAGCGATAGCTCAGCTGCAGCATGCGATCGGCATCACGGCGATACTCCAGTACCGTATTACCCTGTGAAACGTTGTCGAGACGGGTGTCATACTGCAGTCCGCCACGGACGTTCCAGCGATCGCTGATTTTCCAGTACGTGTCGCCAGCCCATACCAGGCTGCCGGTATCATCTTCTTTATTCGTCTGGTTTACGCCGGTACGCGACGGAGTAAACGAGTAGATTTGACCTACAGAAACGTTAAAACGTTCAACCAGATCGTTGTCATAAATGCGTGTTGTTACGCCGCTTGCCACTTCATTTGAGGAGGCGATGCGATCGAGACCGCTATAGGTGCGATCGCGGAACAGGCCGGTATAGTCGGTCTGCAGCAGCGTAGAGTCGTAAGGATAGATGTTGCTCTGATCGCGATACGGAATATAAAGATACTGAACGCGCGGCTCCAGCGTCTGGGTATAGCCCTGCGACCAGTCCATATCCCGGTCAAATACCAGACGGCCATCCACTTTGAACTGCGGCAGCGTACGGTTTACGGAATCTTTCAGCCGTCCGCTGTTGTTGTTTGTGGCGTCAGGATTAAAGCGGGTGTTATAGCTTTCGATATTGTCCTGCTGATAGTGCGTCGCCAGCAGTTTTGCTTCGGTATCGAGACTGGCCCAGCCGTTGGAGAGCGGCAGATTCAGCGTCGGCTCAATATGCAGACGCGTCGCTTCCGGCATCCGGTTGCTGACGTTGGTAAACTTCACCGCCTGGGCGTAGACGCGGCCATCAAACGGACCGATATCATTCTGGTAGGCGTTAACGTCAAGCTGCGGCGCAGCACGATAGACGTTGGCAGAGCTGGTATTGCCGAAGACCTGGAAATCTTTGGTCGACAGCGTCGCATCCCAGTTGGTATCCGCGTAGCCGATGCTGAATTTCTGCGTCGCATAGTTATTGGTCGAGCTGTAATATTTCGAGTCGATATCGTTGAAATAGTAGGGATCGCTGACCTTGGTATAATCCGCCGCAAAGCGCCAGTGCTGATCGTAAACGCCTGAATGGCGCCAGAAGAAGAGCCAGCGTTTAGAGTCCTGATCGTCTTCAATAGAAGAGCGCGCCGCGCGATCTTTTTCATACTGCTTATCGGACGGCAGGTAATCCAGCTCCATCAGGCCGGCGCCAAACACCGTAAGGTAACGGAACTCCGTTTGCAGCTGCGTACCGCGCTTGCTCATATAGTGCGGCGTCAGCGTGGCATCCGCCTGCGGCGCAATATTCCAGTAGTACGGCAGCATAAATTCGAAGCCATTATTACTGCCATATTTCGCATTCGGGATCAGGAAACCGGAGCGACGACGATCGCCGATCGGCAGCTGCAGATAAGGGCTATAAAACACCGGCACATTGCCGAGTTTGAAACGCGCGTTCCAGATCTCCGCCACCTCTTCCTGACGATCCTGGATCACCTCTGATCCCACCACGCTCCAGCTGTTAGAGCCCGGCAGACAGGAGGTAAAGGTGCCATTTTCGAGAATGGTATACCGGTTATTGCCACGCAGCTTCATCTGGTCGGCATCACCGCGTCCCTGGCGACCCACCATCTGGTAGTTGCCGTTCCAGACGTTAGTGTCTTTGGTGTTCAGATTGGACCAGGCTTTCGGACCTTTCAGGATGACCTGATTATCGTCATAGTGCACATTGCCCAGTGCATCCACGGTGCGTACCGGCGCGGTCTGGCCCTCCTGCTGACGCTGATGCAGCTGCATTTCGTCAGCGCGCAGACGGCTGTTACCCTGCTGCACATCGACATTACCGGTGAATACTGCATCGTCCGGATAATTGCCTTTTGCCGAATCGGAATTGATGGTTACCGGCAGGGAGTTAGCGTCACCATTGATAACCGGGCGGTTGTAGCTTGGCACGCCCAGCATACACTGCGACATCAAATCGTCGGCCAGCGCGTGCTGACTATAAAGTGCGGCACCAATCATGGTTGCCAGCAGGGTAGGTATACGTTTTTTCATACGCGGTTTCGATAATTCCATGGACACTGGCATCATGCCGACAATCCGGACAGAGACTAACTTACCGCCCGGCGTAGTGCCAGCGTTAATCCTTTTCTGTCTGCGTTGCCGTTAGGCGCGGAGATAAATGACAGGTATGATAATGCAATTTTCAGCCACAAGCATGGCGAATTGAGGAGTTTATGCGCTACTGGGGAAAAGTTATTGGTCTTGCGCTTGGCGTGATGTCAGGCGCGGGGTTCTGGGGCATTGTCCTGGGTCTGATCATTGGTCATCTGATTGATAAAGTGCGCAGCGTAAAAGGGCAGGGATACTTTGCCAATAATCAGTCGCGGCAGACGCTGTTTTTCAGCACGACGTTTCAGGTCATGGGGCATCTGACCAAATCGAAAGGGCGCGTCACCGAAGCGGATATTCAGATTGCGTCGCTGTTTATGGATCGTATGCAGCTGCACGGAGAGGCCCGCACTGCCGCGCAGCGCGCCTTTCGTGAAGGGAAACAGAGCGACTATCCGCTGCGCAACAAACTGCGTGAGCTGCGCAGCGCCTGTTTTGGCCGTTTCGATCTGATTCGGATGTTTCTGGAAATTCAGATTCAGGCGGCATTTGCGGATGGTTCGCTGCATCCGAACGAGCGGCAGGTGCTGTATGTGATTGCCGAAGAGCTGGGGATTTCACGCCAGCAGTTCGATCAGTTTCTGCGCATGATGGAAGGCGGACAGCAGCTTGGCGGTGCGGGTGCCTCAGGCGGCGGCTGGCAGCAGACGAAGCGCGGACCCACGCTGGAAGACGCCTGCAGCGTACTGGGCGTGAAAAGCAGTGATGATAACACCACCATTAAACGCGCCTATCGCAAGCTGATGAGTGAACATCATCCCGATAAGCTGGTGGCGAAAGGTCTGCCGCCGGAAATGATGGAGATGGCGAAACAGAAAGCGCAGGAGATTCAGGCCGCATACGACCTGATCCGCAAAGAGAAAGGGTTTAAATAGCCCGGCCATCCCGCCCTTTTTACCGGAAAGAGGGCGGGGTGACGCAGGTCAGAACTCCGCTGGCTGCCGAAATGTCATGCTGCTGCCAAATACCGGATGGGTAATGGTCAGCGACTCCGCATGCAGCTGCAGACGCGCTGCCATCGCCAGCGCCGCCTCATGCGCATAGAAACGATCGCCGAGGATCGGATGTCCCAGCGCCAGCAGATGCACGCGCAGCTGGTGTGAACGACCGGTAATGGGCTTCAGCAGCACGCGCGCGCTGTTATCGGCGGCATACTCCAGCACTTCATACTCCGTCTGAGCCGGTTTTCCCAGTTCGTGACTCACCATCTGCTTTGGCCGGTTCGGCCAGTCGCAAATCAGTGGCAGATCGATCAGGCCCTTTTCCGCTGCCGGATGGCCCCAGACGCGCGCCACGTAGTGCTTTGACGGCTCACGCTCGCGAAACTGACGCTTCAGCTCGCGCTCTGCCGCCTTATTCAGCGCCACCACAATCACGCCGCTGGTCGCCATATCGAGCCGGTGCACCGATTCCGCCTGCGGAAAATCACGCTGGATGCGCGTCATCACGCTATCCCTGTGCTCCTCCAGCCGGCCCGGCACCGAGAGCAATCCGCTCGGTTTGTTGACCACCATAATGTGCGCGTCCTGATACAGAATATGCAGCCAGGGTTCGGACGGCGGATTGTAGGGTTCCATCAGCATGTCAGTCTCGCCTGCTTACTGGTGCGTTACGACGATCAGGCGCAGCGCATCGAGACGCCAGCCCGCCTCGCTCAGGCTGGCCAGCACCTGCGCACGATTGCTCTCCAGCGCCTCAACCTCATCGTCACGGATGTTGGGATTGACGGCGCGCAGTGCTTCGAGTCGCGACAGCTCTGCGCTCAGCTTTTCATCCGCCTCCGCTTTCGCCGCGGCAATCAGCGCCTGCGCTTCCGGCACCACGGCCTGCTCCGCCTGCGTCAGAATGGCATGCACATCCTGCTGGACAGCGTTGACCAGTTTGCTGCCGGTGTGGCGGTTAACTGCGTTAAGCTGACGGTTAAAGCTCTCAAACTCCACTTTGCCCGCCAGATTATTACCTGCGCGATCCATCAGCATGCGCACCGGCGTCGGTGGCAGGAAGCGGGTAAGCTGCAGCTGTTTCGGCGCCTGCGCCTCAACCACATAGATCATCTCAACCAGCAGCGTACCGACCGGAAGCGCCTTGTTCTTCAGCAGCGACAGGGCGCAGCTGCCGGTATCGCCGGAGAGGATAAGATCCAGACCATTGCGGATCAGCGGATGCTCCCAGGTAATGAACTGCGTATCTTCGCGGGACAGCGCCTGATTACGGTTAAAGGTAATCGTACAGCCATCTTCCGGCAGACCGGGAAAATCGGGCACCAGCATGTGATCGGAAGGGGTCAGAACAATCAGGTTGTCGCTGCGATCTTCCTGATTGATGCCGACAATGTCGAACAGGTTGAGCGCAAAGTTTACCAGCTCGGTATCATTATCCTGAGCGGCAATGGCATCAGCCAGCGCCAGCGCCGCTTCGCCGCCGTTGGAGTTAAGCTCCAGCAGTCGGTCGCGGCCCTGCTCCAGCTGCGCTTTCAGCGCATCATGCTGTTTACGGCTTTTCAGGATGAACTCATCGAGACCCTGCGGGTTTTCCGGTGCCGCCAGGAACTCAATCAGCTGGTTATATTCAGCGTCATAAATAGCGCGGCCGGTAGGGCAGGTGTGCTCAAACGCGTCCAGCCCTTCGTGATACCAGCGCAGCAGCACCGCCTGCGCGGTTTTCTCCAGCCAGGGCACCATGATCTGGATATCGTGCAGCTGACCGATACGATCGAGGCGTCCGATACGCTGCTCCAGCAGATCGGGGTTAAACGGCAGATCGAACATCACCAGCCGGCTGGCGAACTGGAAGTTACGGCCCTCAGAGCCGATCTCCGAGCAGATCAGCACCTGCGCGCCCTCTTCCTGCGAGGCGAAGAACGCCGCGGCGCGATCGCGCTCAATAATGGAGAGACCTTCATGGAACACCGCCGCGCGAATACCTTCACGCTCGCGCAGCACCTGCTCCAGCTGCAGCGCAGTGGCCGCTTTGGCGCAAATCACCAGCACTTTCTCTTTGCGGTTGCTGGTGAGATAGCCCATCAGCCACTCAACGCGCGGATCAAAGTTCCACCACGTGCCGCTGTCGCCTTCAAACTCCTGATAGATCTGCTCCGGATAGAGCATGTCCCGGGCGCGCTCTTCCGGCGACTTGCGGGCCGCCATAATGCCGGAGACTTTGATCGCTGTCTGATACTGCGCCGGCAGCGGCAGACGGATCTGCTGCAGCTCGCGCTTTGGAAAGCCCTTCACGCCGTTACGGGTGTTACGGAACAGAACGCGGCTGGTGCCGTGGCGGTCCATCAGCATTGAGACCAGCTCTTTGCGCGCATCCTCTTTACCGTCGCGGTCGCTGTTAGCAACCTGCAGCAGCGGTTCGATATCCTGCTCGCCAATCAGCTCATTGATCAGGTTCATCTCATCTTTACTGATCGCCTGATCCGCCAGCAGCGAGCTGACGGCATCGGCCACCGGACGATAGTGCTGCTGCTCGGCGACAAACTGGCTGAAATCGTGAAAGCGATCGGGATCGAGCAGGCGCAGACGGGCAAAGTGGCTCTCCAGCCCCAGCTGTTCCGGCGTGGCGGTAAGCAGCAGTACGCCCGGCGTGTTCTCCGCCAGCTGTTCAATCACCTGATATTCGCGGCTGGGCGCCGCTTCACTCCACGCCAGGTGGTGCGCCTCATCCACGACCAGCAGATCCCACTCCGCATCCGCCAGCAGTTCCAGACGCTGTTTATTGCGGCGCACAAAGTCGAGCGAGCAGATAATCAGCTGTTCTGTTTCAAACGGATTGTCGCTGTCGTGCTGCGCTTCGGTATAACGATCGTCATCAAACAGAGCAAAGCGCAGGTTAAAGCGGCGCAGCATCTCTACCAGCCACTGATGCTGCAGCGTTTCCGGCACCACGATCAGCACGCGATCGGCGCGCCCCGCCAGCAGCTGCTGCTGGATGATCATGCCCGCTTCAATGGTTTTACCCAGGCCGACTTCATCTGCCAGCAGCACGCGCGGCGCGTGGCGGCGGCCCACATCGTGTGCGATATGCAGCTGGTGCGGGATAAGGTTGGTGCGCATGCCGCGCAGGCCGCTGACGGCAAGGCGATACTGCTCGCTCTGGTATTTGCGCGCGCGGAAGCGCAGGGCGAAGCGATCCATGCGATCGAGCTGACCGGCGAACAGGCGATCCTGCGGCTTGCTGAAGACCAGCTTGCTGTCCAGCATCACTTCGCGCAGCACCACGTTGCTCTCTTCAGTATCAGCGCGGGTACCGATGTAGGTCACCAGCTCATTTTCGTGCCGCACTTCATCAACCAGCATCTGCCAGCCTTCATGGCTGGTAACGGTATCACCCGGATTGAAAATCACGCGGGTGACCGGAGAATCATGACGGGCATAGAGGCGGTTCTCGCCGGTTGCGGGAAACATCAGCGTGACCATGCGCGTATCCAGCGCCACGACCGTACCCAGTCCCAGTTCACTTTCCGTATCACTTATCCAGCGTTGACCCAGTGTAAATACCATATATTTTTTGCTCGATTCTCTGAATGACTTAAAGACGTTCGCCTGCTCTCAGGCAATAACAAAGCGCCAGACAGATGTCTGGTCAGGTTGTGCATGCTGAAATACAGGAAGGGCGCTATGGTACTGGATGGCAGGGCATTCGTCACCTGTCAAAAAAGCCCCAGCTGCCCGGTAATCAGTGTAGCAAAGTCGTCGCCGACAAACGGCAGAATGCCATCCGCTATCGGCTGCAGCTGTTTGCTGACGTAGTGATCGTAGTCGAGTGGCGTGGTACGCACCTCCAGCGGCTCCGGCCCGGCGGTCGCCATCACATAGCGAATGGAACCGCCTTTCTGGTACTGCAGCGGACGCTGCAGCCTGCGGTTATGTTCATCGGCAAGACGCGCCGCGCGCACGTGCGGCGGAACGTTGCGCTCATACTCATGCAGCGGTCGCCGCAGGCGTTTTTTATACACCAGCAGATCGTCAAGCTGGCCGGCCATCAGCTGCGCGACCGTTTCACGGATATAGGCCTGCCAGGGTTCTCCGCGGAAGATGCGGCCATAGAGCTGCTGCTGAAACTGCTGCGCCAGCGGCGTCCAGTCAGTACGCACTGACTCCAGCCCTTTAAACACCAGACGCTGCTGCTCGCCGCTGCCGGTCAGCCCGGCATAGCGCTTTTTGCTGCCCTGTTCGGCGTTGCGAATGGTGGGCATCAGAAAACGGCTGAAGTGCGTCTCATACTCCAGTTCCAGCGCGCTTGTCAGACCGAGCGTCTGCTGCAGATGCTGCTGCCACCAGCGGTTGATCAGCGTCGTCAGCCGCTGGCCGGTGGCCGCTGCCTGCTCCTCGCTATATTTGCCCTGCAGCCAGACAAACGTGGAGTCGGTGTCACCGTAGATCACCGTAAACCCTTCCGCCTCAATCAGCGCCCGCGTCTGCTGCATAATGGCGTGGCCGCGCAGCGTGATGGAGGAGGCGAGGCGTGAATCAAAGAAGCGACAGGCGCTGGTGCCCAGCACGCCGTAAAAGGCGTTCATGATGATTTTCAGCGCCTGGGAGAGCGGGGCATTGCCGTCGCGCTTTGCGGCTTCACGCCCCTGCCAGATCTGCGCCACGATGTCAGGCAGACAGTGAAGGTGGCGCGAGAAGCGCGCTTCGCGAAAGCCAGGCACAGAATCTGCGTCAGACGGATGGGCCAGGCCCTCAACCAGCCCGACGGGATCAATCAGAAAAGTACGGATGATTGAGGGATAGAGGCTTTTGTAATCCAGCACCAGCACGGAGTCGTAGAGGCCGGGACGGGAGTCCATCACATAGCCGCCGGGGCTCGCCTCCGGCGCCACGTCGCCCTGATTGGGCGCTACATACCCCACGCGATGCATACGCGGAATATAGAGATGACTGAACGCCGCAACCGAGCCACCGTGCCGATCCAGCGCCAGGCCGTTAACGCTGGCACGCTCCAGTAAAAAGGGCATGATGGCGGTATGGTGAAAAATGCGCGTAACCAGCTCGCAATCTTTCAGGTTATAGGTCGCGAGCGCGGGTTTATCATGGGCAAAGCGCCAGTTGATCTCCTCCATGCGCTGCCACGGATTATTGATCGCTTTACCTTCACCCAGCAGCTCGCGCGCAACGGATTCCAGACTGAAAGAGGGAAAATCCCAGTAGGCAGACTTCAGCGCTTCAATGCCGTCAATCACGACGCGGCCGGCGAGCTGGGCGGTAAAGATGCCCGGCTTAAAGCCGTGTTCACGCCACTCCAGCGGCTGCTGCTGACGGCCGAGGCGCAGCGGAATGCCGTAGCGATCGGCATGCTTTTGCAGCACCCGCAGGTCGAACTGCACCACGTTCCAGCCAATGACCACATCGGGATCGTGCCGCGCGAACCAGGCGTTAAGCTGCTCCAGCAGCTGCTGGCGGCTCTCAACGTAAATCAGCTCAAAGCTGAGCGCGCTGGCGTCGCCGTTGGGCGGGCCCAGCATATACACCTGACGCTGACCGCAGCCTTCCAGCCCGATACAGTAAAGCTCGCCGCGTTCGGTGGTTTCAATATCCAGCGACACCCAGCGGAGAGGCGGCCGGTAGTCGGGATGCGGCTTCAGGCGGGCGTTGATCAGAGTCTCACCGCGCGGCTCGCCGCTGAACCAGACCGGGGCGGTAATAAAGCGCTCCATCAGATAGCGCTCGGGTGGCCGGATATCAGCTTCATAAACGCTGATGCCGTTCTCACGCAGACGTTTCTCCAGCTGCTGTAGCTGACGATGGCTGCGGCAATAGAGGCCAAACACCGGACGATAATGGAAATCCTTCAGCGTCAGCGACTGCAGACGGGTATGGGCTTCGTCGCGGATGAGCGCTTCGGTCTGACGGCGGAACGCTTCCGGAATAAACGCCACTGACTCCTGCGCGGGCAGCACCAGCCGCTGCGGCCCGGCATCGGTTGCCAGCCACAGCGTGATCTCGCTGCCTGAAGGGGTATCCCGCCAGTGACGGGTCAGCAGATAGCCTGCGCGCGGTTCTGTCACGGTGACTCCGGAGTAGAAATTATGCGCAGTATATCATGGATGTTTATACAGTGTCGGCAACTCTCTGCAGCGCAGCGGGAAAAGCTTGACGCCCTGACGCAGGCTCAGGACAATCCAGCCTTCATATTCCGCAGAGGATAGCTATGGAAGCCTGGATTCAACACCTGTTTACGCAATCGCTGGAGTACGCGCTGTTCGCCGTCGCTCTGGTGACCTTTCTTGAATCACTGGCGTTTGTGGGTCTGCTGCTGCCGGGCACCGTGCTGATGGCCAGCCTGGGGGCGCTGGTGGGCAGCGGTCAGATTGGCCTCTATCCGGCGTGGGCGGCGGGGCTGATTGGCTGCCTGCTGGGCGACTGGATCTCCTACGGTATCGGCTGGAAGTTTCAGGGGCCGCTGCACCGCTGGAAGTATCTGAAAAAGTATCAAAGCCTGCTGGATAAGACCGAGCATGCGCTGCATCAGCACAGCATGTTTACCGTGCTGGTGGGGCGCTTTGTCGGCCCGACACGCCCGCTGATCCCGCTGGCGGCAGGCATGCTTGAGCTGCCGGTGCGGAAGTTTCTGCCGCCCAATATCATCGGCTGTATTTTGTGGCCGCCCGCCTATCTGCTGCCGGGGATCCTCGCCGGTGTGGCCATTGATGTGCCGCAGGCGCAGGGCGACAGCTTTAAATGGCTGCTGCTGCTGGTAACGATTCTGCTCTGGCTGGGCGGATGGCTGCTCTGGCGCTGGTGGCGCAGTGACAAAACGCGCGACTGGGCAACCCGCTACCTGCCGAAAGCGCGCCTGCGCTGGCTGGCGCCGCTGATGGCCGTAGCGGGCAGCGCCGCGTTTATCGCGCTGCTGTTTCATCCGATGATGCCTGTTTTCCTGCAGCTGCTCTGGAAAGTCTTCTTCGCTTAAGCTGGCGTAATACCCAGGCGCGCGGCGCTGCTGCTCTCACCCCGAAGCAGCGCCGCCGTCTCACCATCCCACTCGATCCGGCCATCAGCAATCACCAGACTGCGTGCGGCAATCTGCTGCGCATCCTCCAGACTGTGCGACACCATCAGCAGCGTGATATTGCGTGCGTCACACACCGTACGCACCAGCTGCAGCATTTCGCGGCGCAGCGCCGGGTCGAGCGCCGAAAAAGGCTCATCCAGCAGCAGTACCGGCTGGTTGCGCAGCAGGCAGCGCGCCAGCGCCACCCGCTGCCGCTGGCCGCCGGAGA
This sequence comes from Pantoea sp. UBA7232, assembly GCF_002473195.1. Lineage (NCBI taxonomy): Bacteria > Pseudomonadati > Pseudomonadota > Gammaproteobacteria > Enterobacterales > Erwiniaceae > Pantoea > Pantoea sp. UBA7232. The sequence continues at coordinate 130,242 of NZ_DKTK01000012.1, read as the reverse complement.
GCTCGCCAGGCAAGCGCGTCAGTAAATCATGCAGTCCGGTCTGGTGTGCAATCTCCCTCAGCTGCTGCTGCTGGTCGCGCGTGAGCTTCAGGCCCGGATGCAGACCCAGGGCCAGATTCTGCTGTACCGAAAGGTGCGGAAAGAGATTGTTCTCCTGAAACAGCATCGAGACCGGACGCAACGCCGGTACGCTGCGGGTGTGATCGCGGCCATTAATCAGCAGCGTGCCGTGGCTGACCGGCAGAAAGCCGCCGATCAGGCTCAGCAGCGTGCTTTTACCGGCGCCGCTCGGGCCAAGTATCGCCAGCCGTTCACCCGCCTGAGCGCTGAAGCTGAAACGCATCGGCAGATGCTGATAAAGGTAAGTAAGATCAGTGAGTGTCAGCATGGCGTCCCGGCAGTTTTTCCATCAGAGTAAAAAGTAACAGGCAGAGCAGCAGCAGCAGCAGGGCGGTCGCGGCACCGTCGGCACCGCGATAGGCGCCGATCTGCTGATAAAGATACCAGGGCAGGGTGCGGAAATCGGCGTTGCCAAATAGCGCCACTGCGCCAAAGTCGCCAATCGAGAGTACGCAGGCAAAGGCGAGCGCCTGAGCCAGCGGACGCTTCAGCAGCCGCAGCTCAATTAGCTTCAGGCGATTGAGGCCGGAGAGACCGAGCGAGGCGCAGAGCGGCGCATAGCGTGCGGCGATATCGCGCATCGGGTTTTCCAGCACTTTCATGGCGTAGGGAATGGCGATCAGCGCATTGGTAAAGATCACCAGCCCGTCGGCACGCGCCGGCAGCCCGGAGGTAGCGGTAAACAGCAGGAAAAAGCCGCTGGCCAGCACGATGCCCGGCATCGCCAGAATCAGCATGCCGCTCAGCTCCAGCGCCTGTGCGCTCGCCCGATGCTGGCGCTGACGCAGCTCGCGGCTGCTCCACAGCAGCATCATTGTCAGGATCACACAGAGTGCGCCCGCGCCAAGGGCGATGCGCAGCGAGGTCAGCGTGGCCTGCCAGAGCGCCGGCTGCTGCAGTGCGCCGGCCACACCGCCGCGCACGCCATCGACCACCACCGCTGCCAGCGGAGGCAGCAGCAGCAGCAGCGCGAGAGCAATCAGCAGCGTGTCGCTGACGCGTGCAAACCCGCTATCCTGCGGATCGCGCCAGCCCTGCAGCGTCTGACTGCCGGCAGGGATCGCTTTACTGAAGCGCTGACTGAGCAGCACCAGCAGCAGACAGCAGCTGAGCTGCAGCAGTGCCAGCAGCGCGGCGCGGCCGGGATCGTAATCAAAACTCAGCGCCTGGTAGATCGCCAGCTCCAGCGTGGTCGCTTGTGGCCCGCCGCCCAGCGCCAGCACCGTGGCGAAGCTGGCAAAGCAGAGCATAAAGATCAGCGCCGCGGTCGGCAGGATCTGGCGACGCAGCCAGGGCCACTCCAGCAGCCGGAACAGATTCCAGCCGCGCAGCCCAAGCTGAGCCGCCAGCTGACGCTGCTCCGGCGGAATGCTCTCCAGCGCCTGCAGCAGCATGCGCGTGGCCAGCGGCAGGTTAAAAAAGACGTGCGCCAGCAAAATACCCTGCAGGCCATAGGGAGAGAAGTGGTAGGGAATACCCAGCAGCGTGCAGAGCTGTGCCAGCCAGCCGCTGCGGCCGTAGACGCTCAGCAGGCCAAATACCGCCACCAGCACCGGCAGCACCAGCGTCATCGCACATAAACGCAGCAGCAGCGCGCGGCCAGGAAAGCGGCGGCGATAGAGCGCGCGCGCCAGCAGCACGGCCGGCAGCACGGAGCAGAGTGCCGAGAGCAGCGCCTGCTCAAATGAGAACGCCAGCACGTGGTGCAGATAGCTGTCACTGAGCAGGCTGCGCATGTCCGGCAGCGGGGCCGCCGTCAGCAGCGCCCCCAGAGCGAGCAGCGCCACGGCGCACAGCAGCAGCGCGCTCAGCGCGCCGGGTATCAGCCAGCCGGGCATCAGCGGCTGACAGCCCGCTGCCAGGCGCTGATCCACGCGGCGCGCTGGTCAGCCACTTCTGCCGGTGAAAACTGCAGCGCTTTTTGCGGCACGTTCAGCGCCCGATAGCCAGCCGGCAAATCGCTTTTGATCACCGGGTACATCCAGTTGCCGGTGGGGATCGTCTGCTGGAAAGCGGGGCTGACGATAAACTGCATAAAACGCTGTGCCAGCGCTGGCTGTTTACTGCCGGCCAGCCGGGCGGCGACTTCGACCTGCAGGTAGTGCCCCTCACTGAAGGTGGCAGCAGCGTAGTTCTCTTTCTTCTCTTCAATAATGTGGTAAGCGGGCGACGTGGTATAGCTCAGCACCAGATCGCCTTCGCCCTTGAGAAACAGGCCGTACGCTTCACTCCATCCTTTAGTAACGGTAACGGTTTTCGCCGCCAGCTTCTGCCACGCCACGTCGCTGCGATCGCCAAACACTTTTTGCATCCAGAGCAGCAGGCCGAGGCCTGGCGTACTGGTACGCGGATCTTCATAGATAACGCGCCATTTCTCCGGGCTTTCAACCAGCTCCTGCAGGCTTGCGGGCGGATTCTTCAGGCGGTTTTTGTCATACACAAAGGCGAAGTAGCCGTAATCGAAAGGAACAAAGGTGTCGTTCTGCCAGCGCTCAGGCAGCTGCAGCGCTGCGGTATCGACCTGACTTTTAGCAAACAGGCCGGTTTTCTCCGCCGCCTGCAGGAGGTTGTTATCCAGTCCCAGCACAACGTCCGCTTTACTGTTTTTCCCTTCCATGCGCAGACGGTTGAGCAGCGAGACGCCATCCTCCAGCGCCACGTAGCGCAGCTCGCAGCCGCACTCCGCTTCAAACGCTTTCTTTACCGCCGGCCCAGGGCCCCATTCAGCAGCGAACGAATCATAGGTATAGACGGTCAGTAGCGGTCTGGCGGCGAATACCGGTGCGGACAACAGCAGCAGGACAGGCAGAACGTTCTTTAACACTTTGCGCTCCTTAAGGAGAGGATATGAGTGAGTCGCAAAGGATCTGAGGCTGGCACATCTCAAATCCCTACGCCGGTATTAACCGGATCAGGTTCGACGGGTTTCTCTCAGCCTGACGACGCAGGCACCCCGTTGAGAACGGCTTAGTGTAGACATTTCCGCCACGGCGTGAAAGCGTCATAACGCCGGCGGCGCAAACCAGGCAGATTTAAAATCGAACCAGCCCAGCGTGTTCAGCCGTACGCCACGCATGCTGCGCTGGCCTTCCAGCAGCAGCCAGTGGTGAAACAGCGGATGCAGCCAGTCCTGATCTACCAGCTGGCGCGCCCACTCAGCCAGCGGCAGGCGTTTCTCACGCCAGCGCGCAGCATCCTCATGCCACGCCAGCGGAATGCAGTGCTGCATCAGCGGCAGCTCATAGAGCTGCGCAAACAGCGCGTACTCCAGCGGCAGGGTGAAGTTAACGCTGCCGAGCCAGATATCGCTCTCTCCGGCGCCGGCAAACCACGCTTCGTAGCTCATCACCCGGGTGATCAGTTCCACCCCCTGCTGCGCCAGCAGGGGACGCAGCGCGCTGGCGATGCCTTCATGCTCGACGTGGTCGCTGTACCAGCTTAACGTCAGCCGGGTCAGACCTTCCGGCTTGTCCGCCGCCCGCAGATCGCGGCGATGGTGCCAGCGCGGCAGCAGGCCCCAGGCAGGAAACCAGTAACGCTGATAGCCGGGATCGGCATGATGCAGCAGGGTAACCGGATTAAGCAGATCGCTGACCCAGCGGCGGAACCCGGCATGGCGTCCCCAGGCGGAGCGCTGGTCAAACAGCAGGAAGTAGCAGCCCTCCTCCAGACGGCTCTCTTCCGCTATCTCATCCGCCTCGCTGCCCTGCAGTTTTACGCCAGAGTAGACCAGCTCGTCACTGACTTCCGGCAGCACCCAGATTGAGACTTCGTCAATCAGCGCCCGGTAGCCAAAGTAGTCATCAAACGCGGCAATTTTCAGCTGCGTCTGCTGATTGCGTACCACGCTGTAAGGGCCGCAGCCGGCAGGCTGACGGGCAAAGTCGGGCAGGGACGGCCATTCGCGCGGCAGGATCATGGCGCTGACGCTGCCCAGCAGCCATGGCAGCCAGCTGTCAGGCTGGGTCAGCGAGATATCCAGCGTCCAGGGCGCCGGCGAGTGCAGCTGCGAGATATGCGCAAACAGCGGCAGAGCGGCGCTGCGCTGCAGCGAATCAAGAATATCGGCCATCTCCAGCTCGCGCCCGTGATGAAAGCGGATGGCCGGACGCAGATAAAAGCGCCACTGCTGCGCGGAGAGTTGCTGCCAGTGATGAGCAATATCGGGTTCAATTTCCCCGTTTTCCTCATTTATGCGCGTCAGGCCGCTGAAGATCTGGCGGGCCAGATGCGTTTCCGAGCGGCGCAGCGGCGAGGCGGGCAGCAGGTTCTGCAGCGGACGGTAGTAGAGCACGCGCAGAATATGCTTTCCCTGACGCACGCTGCGGCCAAGGTGGGCGGCAATCATCTGCCGCACCTGCGCTTTGTCGCCAACCAGCTGAACCAGCTGGTCAATACCGTCCTGCTCCAGCAGCGCTTCTGCCCGCTGCTGCTGCAGCGCCAGACCGGTACAGCGGAAGCGCAGCTGCGAACGCTTTCCGCGTCCCGCCTCAGCCTGCCAGGTCAGCCAGCCTTCACGCTGCATCGCCTGAAGCAGGTTGCGCATATGGCGCCGCGAACAGTGCAGAGTGCTGGCCAGTGCATCAAGCGTTGTCGCCCGATCCTGACCTTCACACTGCTGCCAGAGACGAATAAATTGCTGCTGCAGACGGGCCGAAGACATAAAAGGGGAACTCCGTGGCGATTTCGCTCAGTGTTTATTGCCCTATAATAGAGGCATACTGCCACTCAATGGAAGAGCGGGAGGCACCCGATCCGGGTGGCGCTCAACCAGCTGTGTCGCCCGTGTGGCACATTTTTCTGAGTAGGGTGCAATTACACCGCCAGCAGATTTTTCTCTGCTGGCTTTTTTCATAGCGGTGTGAAATCGTCTACGCTCTTTCGCTACTCTTTTCTGTTTTTTCCAAAGGGATTTCTGCATGAAGTCGCTGTTAACGCGGCAGCGCCGCCCCGATCCGGTCTATCTCGCTTTTATGGTTGTCACTTTTATGGCGGGCGTTGCGGGTGCGCTGCAGGCACCGACCCTCAGCCTGTTTCTGACCCGCGAGGTGCAGGTACGTCCCTTCTGGGTCGGGCTCTTTTTCACCATTAACGCACTCGGCGGCATTGTGATCAGTATGCTGGTAGCAAAGCGCTCCGATACGCGCGGCGACCGGCGCCACCTGATCCTCTTTTGCTGCCTGATGGCTATTCTGAACGCGCTGCTGTTTGCGTTTAACCGTCACTACGCCACGCTGATAAGCCTGGGCGTGCTGCTCTCCGCGCTGGCCAGCGTCGCAATGCCGCAGATATTTGCGCTGGCGCGGGAGTACGCGGACGCATCAGCGCGTGAAGTGGTGATGTTCAGTTCGGTGATGCGGGCGCAGCTGTCGCTGGCCTGGGTCATCGGTCCGCCGCTCTCATTTGCGCTGGCGCTCAATTTCGGTTTCGTCACGCTGTTCGCCGTGGTGGCGGGCATGTTTTTACTGAGTATGCTGCTGATCTGGCGCGGCCTGCCGTCGGTACCGCGCGTGGTGGCGACGCCGGAGCAGCTGCTGCTGCAGGTCAGCCCGTGGAAAGATGCGCAGGTGATGCTGCTGTTTATCGCCTCAGTAATCATGTGGGCGTGCAACACCATGTACTTTATTGATATGCCGCTCTACATGAGCAACACGCTGGGGCTGTCGGAAAAGCTGGCGGGCCTGCTGATGGGAACGGCCGCCGGCCTGGAGATCCCGATTATGCTGCTGGCGGGCTTTTACGCGAAGCGCGTCGGCAAGCGCGCGCTGATGCTGGTGGCGGGCGTGGCGGCAATTCTCTTTTATCTCGGGCTGGTGCTGTTTACCTCAAAAACTGCGCTGATGCTGCTGCAGCTGTTTAACGCCGCTTTTATCGGCATTATCGCCGGTATTGGCATGCTCTGGTTTCAGGATCTGATGCCCGGCCGGGCGGGCGCGGCAACAACGCTGTTTACCACCTCCATCTCCACCGGGCTGATCGTGGCCGGGCTGGTGCAGGGGATCCTGAGCGAGCGCTTCGGGCATGAATCGGTTTATCAGGTGGCGCTGGGCATGTCCGTGCTGGCGCTGCTGCTGGTCGCGCGCGTGCGCGATGTGAAGCCGGCGACGGAGATCGCCGGCGCGTAAAGCGTGCCGCTGCCTGACGTAGCGGCGTTTAATCATTATCGCAGGAAAGCGGGCTGCTGCTGCTCGTAGCGCGCGATCGACTCTTCATGCTGCAGCGTCAGGCCGATACTGTCCAGACCGTTAATCATACAGTGGCGGCGGAAGCTATCGATCTCAAACGTATAGGTTTTGTCGCCTGCCGTGACCGTCTGTGCTTCCAGATCCACCGTAAAGCGCATGCCCGGACTGGCGTCAACCAGCCGGAACAGTGCGTCAACATCCTCTTCGCTCAGTCGCACCGGCAGCAGCTGATTGTTAAAGCTGTTGCCGTAAAAGATATCGGCAAAGCTTGGCGCAATGACGACATGGAAACCGAAGTCGGTCAGCGCCCAGGGGGCGTGCTCACGGGAGGAGCCGCAGCCGAAGTTCTCGCGCGCCAGCAGAATGCTGGCACCGGCAAACTCAGGCTTGTTAAGCACAAAGCTGGCGGTAGGCTGTGTGCCGGCATCATCGTCAAAACGCCAGTCGTGAAACAGGTGGGCACCGAAGCCGGTGCGGGTGACCTTCTGCAGAAACTGCTTTGGAATAATGGCATCGGTATCCACGTTGGCCGCATCCAGTGGCGCGACAATACCGGTGTGCTGCGTAAATTTAGTCGCCATCGCTTAAGCTCCCTGAGTCAGTTCACGAATATCGGCAAAACGGCCGGAGACCGCTGCGGCGGCAGCCATCGCCGGGCTGACCAGGTGCGTACGGCCGCCACGGCCCTGACGGCCTTCAAAGTTGCGGTTGCTGGTCGAGGCGCAGCGCTCGCCCGGATTCAGGCGATCGTTGTTCATGGCAAGACACATAGAGCAGCCCGGCAGACGCCACTCAAAACCCGCCTCAAGAAAGATTTTATCCAGACCTTCCGCTTCCGCCTGCGCTTTAACCGGGCCGGAACCCGGCACGACCATCGCGACCACGCCGGGTGCCACTTTACGCCCTTTGGCAATCGCTGCGGCAGCGCGCAGATCCTCAATGCGTGAGTTAGTGCAGGAGCCAATAAAGACTTTATCGATAGCCACGTCGGTCAGCTTCACGCCCGGTTGCAGGTTCATGTAAGCCAGCGCTTTTTCAGCGGAGGCGCGCTCAACCGGATCGGCAAACGAGGCGGGATCGGGTATCGCCTGATCCACCGCCATCACCTGACCCGGATTGGTGCCCCAGGTGACCTGCGGGGCAATATCGGCGGCGTTCAGCGTCACCACGCTATCAAACGCTGCGTCCGGATCTGACTTCAGCGTGCGCCAGTAGGCCACGGCCTGCTCCCAGTCGTCGCCTTTCGGCGCAAACTGTTTATCTTTCAGGTAGGCGAACGTAGTGTCATCCGGCGCCACCAGGCCCGCTTTCGCGCCCATCTCAATCGCCATATTGCACAGCGTCATGCGGCCTTCCATGCTCAGCGCTTCAATCGCCGGGCCGCAGAACTCCACCACATAGCCAGTGCCGCCGGCGCTGCCGGTTTTACCGATGATCGCCAGCACGATATCTTTCGCCGTAATGCCCGGCGCAGCGGCGCCCGACACATTGATTTTCATGGTTTTCGCCCGACCCTGCTTCAGCGTCTGAGTGGCAAACACATGCTCAACTTCCGAAGTGCCGATACCAAACGCCAGGGAACCAAAGGCGCCGTGCGTGGCGGTATGTGAGTCGCCGCAGACGATGGTCATACCCGGCAGGGTCATGCCCTGTTCCGGCCCGATCACGTGTACGATGCCCTGGAAGGGATGGTTCAGGTCGTAGAGCTGAATGCCGAACTCATCGCAGTTCTTCATCAGTTCCTGCATCTGAATCCGCGCCATTTCACCCGACGCATTGATATCTTTCGTCTGGGTTGAAACGTTGTGATCCATGGTGGCAAAGGTTTTTTCCGGCTGACGCACTTTACGGCCGTGCGCGCGCAGGCCGTCGAACGCCTGCGGGGAGGTCACTTCGTGGATCAGGTGACGGTCAATATAGAGCAGCGGCGTTTCATCGGGCGCTTCGTGAACGACATGTGCGTCAAATAACTTCTGGTATAAGCTTTTCATTTTTATTTTTCTCCGGCAATGAAGCCCGCGATGAGGCTACCCATTTCATCCGTACTGACAGCAGGGCCGTCGCCCGCCAGATCGCGGGTGCGATGGCCCGCTTCCAGCGCCTGGCTGACCGCCTGTTCGATAGCATTCGCCGCGTCGGCGGCGTTCAGGCTGAAGCGCAGCAGCATCGACAGCGACAGAATCTGGGCAATCGGGTTAGCGATATTTTGTCCGGCGATATCCGGCGCAGAGCCGCCAGCGGGTTCAAACAGGCCAAAACCCTCTTCGTTCAGGCTGGCTGACGGCAGCATGCCCATCGACCCGGTGATCATGGCGCACTCATCAGAGAGAATGTCGCCAAACAGGTTGGAGCAGAGCAGGACATCAAACTGCGAGGGGTCTTTGATCAGCTGCATGGTGGCATTGTCGATATACATATGCGCCAGCTGCACGTCAGGATACGCTTTTGCCACTTCATTCACGATTTCACGCCACATCACCGAACTTTGCAGCACGTTAGCTTTGTCGATGGAGGTGACATGACCCCGGCGCTTGCGTGCGGCTTCAAAGGCGTTACGTGCAATGCGCTCAATCTCAAAGCGGTGGTAAACCTCGGTATCGAATGCCCGCTCGTGTGCACCGCTGCCTTCGCGTCCTTTTGGCTGACCAAAGTAGATGCCGCCGGTGAGCTCACGTACGCAGAGAATATCAAAACCGCGCGCCGCGATATCGCTGCGCAGCGGGCAAAATGCTTCAAGACCTTTATAGAGCGCGGCAGGGCGCAGATTGCTGAACAGTCTGAAATGCTTGCGCAGCGGCAGCAGCGCCCCGCGCTCCGGCTGGCCAGCCGGCGGCAGATGCTCCCACTTCGGGCCGCCAACGGAGCCAAACAGAATCGCGTCTGCCTGCTCAGCCCCGGCTACGGTCGCAGGCGGCAGTGGTTCACCGTGACGATCGATGGCGATACCGCCAACATCATATTCGCTGGTGGTGATACGCATGCCAAAGCGGGTGCGAACCGCGTCGAGCACTTTCATCGCCTGCGCCATCACTTCCGGGCCGATTCCGTCGCCAGGCATGACCGCAATATGATATGAGTGAGTCATAGTTACACCGTTTCCTTCTGTTCTTTAAATTTACGCTGCAGTTCTTTTTCGACCTGTCGGGCTCGCCAGATGTTGTTCAGTGCGTTGATCATCGCTTTGGCAGAGGATTCAACGATATCGGTAGCGAGACCTACGCCGTGGAACTTGCGTCCGTTGTAGTTCACTACGATATCCACCTGGCCCAGGGCATTTTCGCCGTGACCTTTCGCCGTCAGCTTGTAGTTCACCAGCTCGGCGTCAAAGCCGGTAATGCGGTTGATCGCCTGATAGACCGCGTCAACCGGACCGTTGCCGGTGGCCGCATCCGCTTTGGTCTCTTCACCATAGCCGAGCTGGACTGAAGCGGTTGCCGTGACGCTGGAGCCGGTCTGCACGTTGAATTCGTTGAGCTGGAAAAATTCCGGCTCTTCATGCTGTTTGTTGATAAAGGCGAGCGCTTCCAGATCGTAGTCAAACACCTGACCTTTCTTATCGGCCAGCTTCAGGAAGGCGTCATACAGCGCGTCGAGGTTGTAGTCAGCCTCTTTATAGCCCATCTCTTCCATACGATGTTTTACCGCCGCGCGTCCGGAGCGGGAGGTGAGGTTCAGCTGAATTTTGTGCAGGCCGATCGATTCAGGCGTCAGAATTTCGTAGTTTTCACGGTTTTTCAGCACGCCATCCTGATGAATGCCGGAGGAGTGCGCAAACGCATTTGAGCCGACCACCGCTTTGTTCGCCGGAATTGGCATGTTGCAGATCTGGCTGACAATCTGGCTGGTGCGGTAGATCTCCTGGTGGTTGATAGCGGTGTGAACGTTCATGATCTGCTGGCGGGTTTTGATCGCCATGATCACCTCTTCCAGCGCGCAGTTACCGGCGCGCTCGCCCAGACCATTCAGCGTGCCTTCAACCTGACGCGCGCCCGCCAGTACCGCAGCAATAGCGTTGCCGGTTGCCATGCCTAAATCATCATGGGTGTGCACTGACAGAATCGCTTTGTCGATGTTAGGCACGCGGTTAACCAGCTGCCCGATAATATTGGCGTATTCGCCAGGCAGGGTATAGCCAACGGTATCGGGAATATTAATGGTGGTAGCACCGGCGCTGATGGCGGCTTCAACCATGCGGCAGAGATCGTCAATCGGCGTGCGCCCGCCATCTTCACAGGAGAACTCCACATCATCGGTGTAGTTACGTGCGCGTTTTACCATGTGCACCGCGCGCTCAATCACTTCCGGCAGCGTGCTGCGCAGCTTAGTTGCAATATGCATCGGTGAGGTAGCGATAAAGGTGTGAATACGGAACGCGTCGGCAACGCGCAGTGATTCGTAAGCGGCATCGATATCTTTTTCGACACAGCGCGCCAGCCCGCAGACGCGGCTGTTTTTGATCGTACGCGCAATAGTCTGTACCGATTCAAAATCACCGGGAGAAGAGACCGGGAAACCCACTTCCATTACGTCCACGCCCATTCTTTCCAGCGCCAGGGCGATCTGCAATTTTTCTTTAACACTCAGGCTGGCCTGTAATGCCTGCTCACCGTCGCGCAGAGTGGTATCGAAAATAATAACTTGCTGGCTCATGGTTATCTTCCTTTTGCATTAACTTCGCCGGTGCAACGAGCATAAAAAAACCCGCGCAGTGGCGCGGGTTTTTAACTTTCAGCGGGTTGGAATCAGTTGTTGATTTCGCCCACGAGTCTACCGCGCAAACTGGATGCGTTTAGTAGTAGACCGAGTAGGCGGAAAGAACGAAACATGAATCAGACCCCATAAAATGTGTGCTGTACATATTGGTACTGGATTAGCGATGTGATGTCAACCCTGCATCAGGGGCTATTTTACTTACGCTAAAAGCGCGATCTGCTGGAAATATTGACGCCTGTGGAGGATCGCGAAAAAAATAGCGTGCTGCATCGCAGGGGCAGATGTAATGTACGCTATCATAAAGCGATTATTTTGATTAAATTATTGATTTTATTGTTATATTTTAATGTGTGAGGCAGGTGAAAATACAAATCTCAGGCTGCAAGGCAGAATAATATAATGCCTCTGGCAATTTTTGACGTTAATCACACGGCAAAGAAAGAAGTTAAAAACATTGTGGGCTGATGCAACAGGCGATAACAAAAATATATTTCTTACAACTCGCTGAAAATAATCTTCAGACCAGCATATTCCTCTGAATTTATGCCTGCCGATCAGTTTATTCATCGTACCCTGACCCGGCACATCAGAGGCTTACTTGTCCGGGAACGCGCGTCGCAGGGCCTGGCGGTTTGCAGCCCGCAGGCTCTGCGGTTATGGTAATCGTCCTACTCTCAAAAGAATTCATTCAGGTAGATTCCCGATATCTGGAAGGCGGAAATGAATTCCTTCTTCTGAGCATAAACATAAGATTTTGATCTTAATTGGCGATAAGGGAACAGATGCGACACCGTGCGCTGGACAGCGCTGCCCGTCGCGGCTGTTTCTGACGCCTGGAGGCAGAAAATGGAGATGTTGTCAGGAGCCGAAATGGTCGTCCGTTCGTTGATCGATCAGGGCGTAAAACAGGTATTCGGTTATCCGGGCGGAGCAGTGCTCGATATCTATGATGCGCTGCAGACGGTCGGTGGAATTGACCATGTACTGGTGCGTCACGAACAGGGCGCAGTGCATATGGCAGATGGTCTGGCACGGGCAACCGGCGAAGTTGGCGTGGTGCTGGTGACGTCTGGACCGGGGGCGACGAATGCCATCACCGGTATCGCAACCGCCTATATGGATTCGATTCCACTGGTGATCCTGTCAGGTCAGGTGCCCTCATCGCTGATTGGCTATGATGCGTTTCAGGAGTGCGATATGGTCGGTATCTCCCGGCCGGTGGTCAAACACAGCTTCCTGGTAAAAAGCACAGAAGAGATCCCTACGGTGCTTAAGAAGGCCTTCTGGCTGGCGGCCAGCGGGCGTCCCGGCCCGGTAGTCATCGATCTGCCTAAAGATATCCTGAATCCGGCGAATAAACTGCCGTATGCCTGGCCGGAAAGCGTCAGCATGCGCTCTTATAATCCGACCCTGCAGGGCCATAAAGGTCAGATTAAGCGCGCACTGCAGACGCTCTTGGGTGCGCATAAGCCGGTCATTTATGCCGGTGGCGGGGCGATCACGTCAGGATGCGAAGCGGAACTGCGCCAGCTGGCTGAGCAGCTTAACATCCCGGTAACCACCTCGCTGATGGGGCTGGGCGCGTTTCCTGGCACGCACCGTCAGTGCGTCGGTATGCTGGGCATGCACGGTACGTATGAAGCCAACATGACGATGCACAACGCCGATTTGATCTTCGGCATCGGCGTCCGCTTTGACGATCGCACCACCAACAATCTGGCAAAATATTGCCCGAATGCCACCATCATGCACATTGATGTGGATCCGACGTCTATTTCAAAAACGGTCAGCGCAGATATTCCGATCGTTGGCGATGCCAAACAGACGCTGGTGCAGATGCTGGAGCTGCTGGCGCAGAGCGACACGCAGCAGCAGCACGACAGCCTGCGCGACTGGTGGCAGAACATTGAAACCTGGCGCAGCCGTAAGTGTCTGGAGTTCAATCGCAACAGCGATAAGATTAAACCGCAGGCGGTGATAGAGACAATCGCGCGTCTGACGGGCGGCGAGGCTTACGTGACCTCTGATGTCGGACAGCATCAGATGTTTGCTGCACTCTATTACCCGTTTGACAAGCCGCGTCGCTGGATCAACTCCGGTGGCCTTGGCACCATGGGCTTTGGCCTGCCGGCTGCGCTGGGCGTGAAGATGGCGCTGCCGGAAGAGACGGTGATCTGTGTCACCGGTGATGGCAGTATCCAGATGAACATTCAGGAGCTATCGACAGCGCTGCAGTACGATCTGCCCGTACTGGTGCTCAATCTGAACAACCGTTTCCTCGGCATGGTGAAACAGTGGCAGGATATGATCTATTCCGGACGCCATTCACAATCCTATATGGAGTCGCTGCCCGATTTTGTCCGCCTGGCTGAGGCGTATGGCCATGTCGGCATCGCTATCCAGCATCCGGCCGAGCTGGAAGAGAAGCTGCAGCTGGCGCTGGATACGCTGGCAAAAGGGCGACTGGTGTTTGTGGATGTCACCGTTGATGGCAGCGAGCACGTCTATCCGATGCAGATTCGGGGCGGCTCAATGGATGAAATGTGGTTGAGCAAGACGGAGAGGACTTAATTATGCGTCGTATTCTATCGGTGCTGCTGGAGAATGAGTCGGGCGCATTATCCCGCGTGGTCGGACTTTTCTCCCAGCGCGGTTACAACATCGAGAGCCTGACCGTTGCGCCCACCGACGATCCTACTCTGTCGCGCATGACCATTCAGACCGTGGGCGATGAAAAAGTGATTGAGCAGATTGAGAAGCAGCTGCATAAGCTGGTGGATGTACTGCGCGTCACTGAACTGGGGCAGGGCGCTTACGTTGAGCGTGAGATCATGCTGGTCAAAATTCAGGCCAGCGGCTATGGCCGTGAAGAAGTGAAACGCAGCGCGGAGATTTTTCGCGGACAGATTGTTGATGTCACACCGACGCTTTACACGGTTCAGCTGGCAGGCACCAGCGACAAGCTGGATGCGTTTCTCAACAGCGTACGCGAAGTAGCAGAGATTGTTGAGGTGGCACGTTCAGGTATCGTTGGCGTATCACGCGGCGAGCGCATCATGCGTTAATCCCGCTCTGTTATCACTGCACTTTACTCTAACCCGGCGTAATGCCGGGTTTTTTTATTTTATGCGCCAGCTTTGTTTGCTGATGAAAAGCGGTTGCTCAGGCCGGTTTTCTGCGGTTAGATGTAACAAAGATTTTATCCACAGCTACGTTGCGGATATCTCCGCCAGCTCTGGCTTATCGACATGAAGGTGTTATCGTGAAACTGGATGAAATTGCGCGTCTGGCCGGCGTCTCGCGTACCACCGCCAGCTATGTGATCAATGGTAAAGCGCGGCAGTATCGTGTCAGCGACAAAACGGTTGAGAAAGTGATGGCGGTGGTACGCGAGTATAACTACCACCCCAATGCGGTCGCTGCCGGCCTGCGTGCAGGGCGCACGCGCTCTATCGGACTGGTGATCCCCGATCTCGAAAACACCAGCTATACGCGTATTGCTAATTATCTGGAGCGTCAGGCGCGCCAGCGCGGCTATCAGCTGCTTATCGCCTGTTCAGAAGATCAGCCTGATAACGAGATGCGCTGTATCGAGCATCTGCTGCAGCGTCAGGTCGATGCAATCATCGTCTCCACTTCGCTGCCGCCGGAGCACCCGTTCTACCAGCGCTGGATAAACGATCCGCTGCCGATTGTCGCGCTGGATCGCGCGCTGGATCGTGAGCACTTTACCAGCGTTGTCGGTGCCGATCAGGATGATGCGCGCGCGCTGGCGGCTGAATTGCGTCAGCTCCCGGTGAAAAACGTACTGTTTATGGGCGCGCTACCGGAGCTTTCCGTGAGTTTTCTGCGTGAAATGGGCTTCCGCGAAGCCTGGCAGGATGATGAGCGTTCAGTCAGTTACCTCTACTGCAACAGTTTTGATCGCGCGGCCGCCGCTGCCCTGTTTGAGCGTTATCTGGACGAAAATCCCATGCCTGATGCGCTTTTTACCACATCATTTGGTCTGCTGCAGGGCGTAATGGATGTCACGCTGAAACGAGAAGGGCGGCTGCCAAAAGATCTGGCGATCGCCACGTTTGGCGATCACGAATTACTCGATTTCCTTGATTGTCCGGTACTGGCGGTGGGACAGCGTCATCGCGACGTTGCAGAGCGGGTTCTGGAACTGGTGCTGGCGTCTCTTGATGAGCCGCGCAAACCCAAACCCGGATTAACGCGCATTCGCCGTAACTTATTTCATCGTGGCCAGTTAAGCCGCCTGACAAAATGAGTTAGCGGACGCGATGATGCCCGCCATTTATTCACTATCTGGCGGGCAATTAATTATCTGACGTAAAAAAGCGTAAATAACAGCCATTAATTTTCACAAAACAGCGAGCAATTTAATCCTGCTGGATAAAAGTTAGTCATTTTTAATCCCTGCCAGCAGGCGCTTGCGCTGGGCTTCCGTTCAGAAATCCCCTAAAATGCCGCCGCTGTCGCATAACCCTGCGCTGCTGTACTTAAGCCAAATCTGAATCAAATTTAATCATGTCTGAAGTAAGCAGATATTTTTATACTGTTATTCATCGGTTTAATTTTGCTTTGCCATTCCGCACGCTTTTTTATTTCGCTTTCCGCTTATTTTTCCGGGATGTAAAGAGTGATATTCACCTGCCGTTGCGGCTTGACAATGTTTTCATCGGCTCCGTAAACTCGTTTCGTGGTAAAAAGTGGGATAAAGTGGTGAAAACGGTAGCTGAGGAGTCAGGCTGGCATGTTCCGCGGGGCAACGTTAGTCAATCTCGACAGTAAAGGGCGGTTAGCGGTTCCGGTGCGCTATCGCGAATTACTGCTCGCAGAGTCTCAGGGTCAGATGGTCTCTACTATCGACCTGCATCAGCCTTGCCTGCTGCTTTATACCCTGCCCGAATGGGAAATTATTGAGAAAAAACTGGCTCGCTTATCCAGTATGAATCCGGCAGAGCGACGCGTACAGCGTCTGCTGCTCGGACATGCCAGCGAATGCCAGATGGATAGTGCAGGCCGGCTGCTGCTGGCAAATACCTTAAGGCAGCATGCGGGACTGAAAAAAGAAGTGATGCTGGTTGGGCAGTTCAACAAGTTTGAATTGTGGGATGAACAGACCTGGTATCAACAAGTCAGGGATGATATTGACGCAGAACATTCAGCTCAGGAACCTCTATCTGAGCGGTTGCAGGACTTATCGCTATAGCTATGCAGGAAAATTTTAAACATACCACGGTGCTGCTGGATGAGGCGGTAAACGGCCTTAATATCAGGGAAGACGGCATTTACATTGACGGCACCTTTGGTCGCGGTGGCCACTCACGCCTGATCCTTTCGCAGCTTGGCGAAAATGGACAGCTGCTGGCCATCGATCGCGATCCGCAGGCAATTGCGGCCGCCGCTGAGATTAACGATCCGCGCTTTTCTATTGTGCACGGTCCTTTCTCAGCGCTGGCAGACTATGTCGACGCGCGCGGGCTGACCGGGAAAATCAGTGGCGTCCTGCTGGATCTGGGCGTCTCCTCACCGCAGCTGGACGACGCCGAGCGCGGCTTTTCGTTTATGCGCGACGGGCCGCTGGACATGCGCATGGACCCCACGCGGGGTCACTCTGCCGCTGAATGGCTGCTGCAGGCAGAAGAAGCTGATATCGCCTTTGTGCTGAAAACATACGGCGAAGAGCGTTTCGCGAAGCGCATTGCACGCGCCATTACAGAGCGCAATCGGGAGCAGCCGATGACGCGCACAAAAGAGCTGGCTGAAGTCATTGCCGCCGCGACGCCGGTAAAAGATAAATTTAAGCACCCGGCGACGCGCAGCTTTCAGGCTATTCGTATCTGGATCAACAGTGAGCTGGAAGAGATTGATACCGCACTCAAAGGCGCGCTTTCTGTTCTGGCTCCGGGTGGCCGTTTATCCATCATCAGCTTCCACTCTCTTGAAGATCGCCTGGTGAAGCGTTTTATGCGCGATCAAAGCCGTGGTCCGCAGGTTCCGGCGGGAATTCCGATGACGGAAAGCCAGCTGAAAGCGCTGGGCGGACGCGAGCTGAAAACGCTGGGCAAGCTCATTCCGGGCGAAGCAGAGGTGCGGGAAAACCCGCGCGCGCGCAGCTCGGTGCTGCGTATTGCTGAAAGGACCGCGCCATGATTGGCAATGAGCGGCACAGTCTCCCCGGCGTCATCGGCGGAGACCTGCTGCGCTTTGGCAAGATCCCGGTGTTGTTGCTGATTGCCGTACTGGTCTCTTCGGTACTGGTCGTGACCACAACGCACAAAACGCGCCTGCTAACGGCGCAGCGTGAACAGCTGGTGCTGGAGCGCGATGCGCTGGATATCGAATGGCGCAACCTGATTCTGGAAGAGAACGCGCTTGGCGATCACAGCCGGGTAGAGCGGATCGCAACCGATAAGCTGCAGCTGCGGCACGTTGATCCTTCTCAGGAAAATATTGTGGTGCAGAAATAAGGAATCGCAGACCTCAATGAGCGGCGCAGGCAAAACGCTGAAGTTAAAAAAACAGGAAGATAAGGCCAGCTTTGTAAGCTGGCGTTTTGCTTTGCTGTGCGGCTGTATTTTACTCGCGCTGGGCGGGCTGCTGTCGCGCGTCGCCTGGCTGCAGGTGATCAAGCCCGATCGGCTGGTTAAAGAGGGCGATCTGCGCTCGCTGCGCGTGCAGGAAGTGCCGACGGCGCGCGGCATGATCAGCGACCGCGCCGGGCGTCCGCTGGCGGTCAGCGTACCGGTTAATGCTATCTGGGCCGATCCTAAAGAGCTGATTGGTCACGGCGGCGTCACCCTTGATAGCCGCTGGAAAGCGCTCTCAGATGCGCTGTCGATCCCGCTGGATCAGCTGGCCGCGCGCATCAACGCCAACCCCAAAGGACGCTTTATCTATCTGGCGCGTCAGGTTAATCCGGCCATTGGCGACTATGTGAAAAAACTGAAGCTGCCGGGTATTTATCTGCGCCAGGAGTCGCGCCGCTACTATCCGGCCGGTCAGGTCACCGCGCATCTGATTGGTTTCACCAACATTGACGGACAGGGCATCGAAGGGATTGAGAAAAGCTTCGACAAATGGCTGACGGGCGCGCCAGGCGAGCGTACGGTGCGTAAAGATCGCTTCGGGCGCGTCATTGAAGATATCTCGTCGGTCGACAGCCGTGCCGCACACAATCTGACGCTGAGTATTGATGAGCGGCTGCAGGCGCTGGTCTATCGCGAACTCAACAATGCGGTCGCCTTTAACAAAGCAGAGTCGGGTACGGCGGTGCTGGTTGATGTCAGCACGGGCGAAGTCCTGGCAATGGCAAACAGCCCTGCCTACAACCCGAATAACCTCAGCAATACGCCAAAAGATGTCATGCGTAACCGCGCCATCACCGACATTTTTGAGCCGGGCTCAACGGTGAAGCCCATGGTGGTGATGACTGCGCTGCAGCGTGGGGTGGTGAAAGAGAACAGCGTACTGAACACCGTGCCATACCGCGTAAACGGTCATGAGATCAAAGATGTGGCGCGCTATAACGAACTGACCCTGACCGGGGTCTTACAGAAGTCGAGTAACGTCGGGGTTTCACGTCTGGCGTTAGCGATGCCCTCCTCAGCGCTGGTAGATACTTACGCGCGCTTTGGACTGGGTAAACCGACCAATTTGGGGCTGGTCGGGGAAAGCAGTGGCTTATACCCTCAAAAACAACGGTGGTCTGACATAGAGAGGGCCACCTTCTCTTTCGGCTACGGGCTAATGGTAACGCCGTTACAGTTAGCGCGAGTCTACGCAACGATTGGCAGCTACGGTATCAATCGTCCTCTCTCCATTACCAAAGTGGATCCGCCGGTTGCGGGTGAGCGTGTCTTTCCGGAGAACCTGGTCAGAACGGTAATGCATATGATGGAGAGCGTGGCGCTGCCCGGCGGCGGTGGGGTAAAAGCCGCTATCAAAGGATATCGCATTGCGATTAAAACCGGCACCGCGAAAAAGGTCGGTCCCGACGGCCGCTACGTCAATAAGTATATCGCCTACACCGCCGGTGTGGCACCAGCCAGCCAGCCGCGTTTTGCGCTGGTCGTGGTGATTAACGATCCGCAGGCCGGTAAATATTATGGCGGTGCAGTCTCTGCGCCGGTGTTTGGCGCCATCATGGGCGGCGTATTGCGCACCATGAATATTGAGCCGGACGCACTGCCTGTCGTGGATAAAAACGAATTAGTGAAGAACAGAAGTGAGGCATCAAGTGACAGATCGTAACCTGCGCGATTTACTGGCCCCCTGGGTGGCCGGCGCGCCGGCGCGTCCCCTTCGTGACATGACGCTGGACAGCCGCGCGGCGGCGGCCGGCGATCTGTTTATCGCCGTAGCGGGCCATCATGCTGATGGCCGGCGCTTTATCCTGCAGGCCATTGCGCAGGGCGTTGCCGCCGTGATTGCCGAAGCGGAAGGCGAGGCCAGTGACGGCGATATCCGTGAACTGCACGGCGTGCCGGTGATCTATCTGGCGCAGCTGCCGCAGCGCCTCTCCGCGCTGGCTGGACGCTTTTATCAGCAGCCGGGCAGCAAGCTGAAGCTGGCAGGCGTTACCGGGACGAATGGCAAGACCACCACCACCCAGCTGATTGCGCAGTGGGCTAACCTGCTGGGCGAAACGGGCGCGGTGATGGGTACCGTGGGTAACGGCCTGTATGGCCAGCTGCTGCCAGCAGAGAACACCACCGGCTCGGCCGTTGAGGTTCAGCATATCCTGCACGACTTAGTGGGGCAGGGCGCAACCCTGGCAGCGATGGAGGTCTCGTCGCATGGCCTGGTACAGCACCGCGTGGCGGCATTGCCGTTTGCTGCGGCGGTATTTACCAATCTGAGCCGCGACCATCTCGACTACCACGGTGACATGCAAAGCTATGAGTCAGCCAAGTGGCTGCTCTTTTCTGAACATCAGATCGGTGACGCAATCATCAACGCTGATGATGAGACCGGCTATCGCTGGCTGCAGCAGCTGCCCGATGCGGTCGCGGTAACCATGGCAAACAACCTGCCATCCGGCTGGCACGGGCGCTGGCTCCATGCCACTGAAGTCGCGTATCACGACGGTGGCGCACGCGTGCGCTTCAGCTCCAGCTGGGGAGATGGCTCTTTTGACAGCCGCCTGATGGGCGCCTTTAACGTCAGCAATCTGCTGCTGGCGCTGGCTACGCTGCTGACGATGGACTATCCGCTGGAGAGTTTAGTGGCAACCGCTGCAGACCTGCAGCCGGTATGCGGACGCATGGAAGTCTTCAGTGCAGCGGGCAAAGCCACCGTTGTGGTGGATTACGCGCACACCCCGGATGCGCTGGAGAAAGCGCTGGAAGCGGCGCGCCTTCACTGTAAGGGCCAGCTCTGGTGCGTATTCGGCTGCGGCGGCGACCGCGACAAAGGCAAACGTCCGCTGATGGGGGCGATTGCTGAACAGTTTGCTGACGTGGTGGTGATCACCGATGACAATCCGCGCAGCGAAGATCCCGCCGCGATTGTGGACGATATTCTGACCGGACTGCTCGATCCGGGTCGCGCACGCGTCGTGCCTGGCCGGGCGCAGGCGGTGACCAGCGCCGTGATGCAGGCAAAAGCTGAAGATATCGTGCTGGTCGCCGGCAAGGGACATGAAGATTATCAGATTATCGGCAATCGTCGTCTCGATTACTCGGACCGCGACACCGTCGCCCGACTGCTGGGAGTAATGGCATGATCCCGATTACGCTGCAAACGCTGGCTGACATCAGCGGCGGTACGCTGCACGGCAGCGATGCGACCCTGCATGAAGTCACGACCGATACCCGTAAAGTCACCGCAGGCTGCCTGTTTGTGGCGCTGGTGGGTGAGCGTTTTGACGCGCACGACTTTGCTGAGCAGGCGATGAACAGCGGGGCGCAGGCGCTGCTGGTGAGCCGGCAGTTACCGGTTGCGCTGCCGCAGGTGGTGGTGGCTGATACGCGCATTGCGTTCGGCCAGCTTGGTGCCTGGGTACGTCAGCAGTCGACCGCGCGCGTCGTGGCGCTGACCGGCTCATCGGGTAAAACCTCAGTGAAAGAGATGACGGCGGCGATTTTACGCCAGTGTGGCGAAACGCTCTACACCGCCGGTAACCTGAATAACGACTACGGCGTGCCGATGACGCTGCTGCGTCTGACCGCGGCACATCAGTATGCGGTGATTGAGCTTGGTGCTAATCACCAGGGCGAAATAGCCTACACCACGGCGCTGGTACAGCCGGAGACCGCGCTGGTCAACAATCTTGCAGCGGCGCATCTCGAAGGTTTTGGATCACTGGCAGGCGTGGCGAAAGCCAAAGGCGAAATCTTTGCCGGTTTACCGCTGCACGGCACGGCGATTGTAAACGCCGACAGTCACGATCTCGCTAACTGGCAGCCCTATTTTGCCGGCAGAACGCTGTGGCACTTTTCGCCGCAGCCGCTGACTGATGCGGAGTTTCGCGCCAGCGATATCGTACTGCGGCCTGACGTGACCTGCTTTACGCTGCACACGCCGCGCGGAGATATCGCTATCGAACTGCCGCTGCCGGGCCGCCATAATATTGCCAACGCGCTGGCCGCCGCGGCACTGGCCCTGTCGGTCGACGCACCGCTGACCGCCATCCAGTCTGGCCTGAAAATGCTGCAGCCGGTGCCGGGACGCCTCTTCCCGGTGCGTCTCTCGGCGACACAGTTGCTGCTGGATGACAGTTATAACGCAAACGTGGGTTCGATGACGGCCGCCGCGCAGGTGCTGGGTGAGATGCCCGGCTTCCGCGTTATGGTGGTAGGCGATATGGGCGAGCTGGGCGAGGAAGCGGAAGCGTGCCACCGTCAGGTGGGCGCCGCAGCACAGGCTGCCGGCGTGGATGCCGTGCTCAGCACCGGTCAGCTCAGCCACTTTATCAGCGACAGCAGCGGCAGAGGCCAGCATTTTGCCAGCAAAGCCGCGCTAATCGCCCATCTGCAGGCGCTGCTCGCGCAGCATCCTGAGATCACTATTTTAGTTAAAGGTTCACGTAGTGCCGCCATGGAGCAGGTAGTACAGGGACTGAAGGAGAAAGGAACATGCTAGTCTGGCTGGCCGAACATCTGGTCGCATTTTATTCCGGTTTTAACGTCTTTTCCTATCTGACGTTTCGCGCCATTGTCAGCCTGCTGACCGCTCTGTTTATCTCATTATGGATGGGACCGCGCCTGATCGCCTGGCTGCAGAAGCTGCAGATTGGCCAGGTGGTACGTAATGATGGCCCGGAGTCGCACTTTAGCAAACGCGGCACGCCGACCATGGGCGGCATCATGATCCTGACATCAATCACCATCTCCGTACTGATGTGGGCTTACCCTTCCAATCCCTATGTCTGGTGTGTACTGGTGGTACTGCTCGGCTTTGGCGCCATTGGCTTTGTTGACGATTACCGTAAAGTGGTGCGTAAAGATACCAAAGGGCTTATCGCGCGCTGGAAATATTTCTGGATGTCGGTGATCTCACTCGGCGTGGCATTTGCGCTGTTTGTGGCTGGCAAAGATACGCCTGCCACGCAGCTGGTGGTGCCCTTCTTTAAAGATGTGATGCCGCAGCTGGGTCTATTTTATGTGGTGCTGGCCTACTTTGTCATTGTGGGCACCGGCAACGCCGTGAACCTTACCGATGGTCTTGATGGCCTGGCAATTATGCCAACGGTGTTTGTCGCTGCCGGTTTTGCGCTGGTCGCCTGGGCAACCGGCAACGTGAAGTTTGCTGAATATCTGCATATCCCCTATCTGCGTCACGCGGGTGAGCTGGTTATTGTCTGCACCGCGATTGTCGGGGCCGGGCTCGGGTTCCTGTGGTTTAACACCTATCCGGCACAGGTTTTCATGGGTGACGTCGGGTCACTGGCGCTGGGCGGCGCGCTGGGCACGCTGGCGGTGCTGCTGCGTCAGGAGTTTCTGCTGGTGATTATGGGTGGCGTATTTGTGGTTGAAACGCTGTCGGTGATCCTGCAGGTCGGCTCCTTTAAACTGCGCGGCCAGCGTATTTTCCGCATGGCGCCTATTCATCATCACTATGAACTCAAGGGCTGGCCGGAACCGCGCGTTATCGTGCGCTTCTGGATTATTTCGCTGATGCTGGTGCTGATTGGCCTGGCTACGCTGAAGGTGCGTTAATCATGGCTGACTATCGGGGCAGAAACGTTGTCATTATCGGGCTGGGTATTACCGGCCTCTCCTGTGTCGATTTCTTCCTGGGGCAGGGCGTTACGCCACGCGTCATGGATACCCGTCTCTCACCGCCAGGCCTGGATAAGCTGCCGGAGCAGGTAGCGTGTCATACCGGCAGTATCAACAGCGACTGGCTACTGGCCGCCGATCTGATTGTCGCCAGCCCCGGCATTGCGCTGGCGCACCCGGCGCTGAGCGAAGCAGCGGACGCTGGTATTGAGATCGTGGGGGATATTGAGCTTTTCTGCCGCGAAGCGCAGGCGCCGGTTGTGGCCATCACCGGCTCCAACGGTAAAAGCACGGTCACTACGCTGGTGGGCGAAATGGCCCGCGCAGCAGGCTGGGCAGTGGGCGTGGGCGGCAACATCGGCTTGCCGGCGCTGACGCTGCTGAAATCGCCTGCGCAGCTCTATGTGCTGGAGCTCTCCAGCTTTCAGCTGGAAACCACACACAGTCTGAAAGCGGCGGCTGCCACGATCCTCAACGTGACGGAAGATCATATGGATCGCTATCCGCTGGGCATACAGCAGTATCGCGCCGCCAAGTTACGTATTTATGAAAACGCGGCGATTTGTGTCGTTAATGCCGATGATGGCATGACTATGCCAGTGCGCGGCGCCGATCGGCGCTGTATCAGCTTTGGTGTCGACCTGGGCGATTATCATCTGACCCGGCAGCAGGGCAGTACCTGGCTGCGCGCCCAGGGTGAAAAGATCCTGAACACCGCTGAGATGAAGCTGGTGGGGCAGCACAACTACACTAACGCGCTGGCTGCGCTGGCGCTGGCAGATGCAGTGGCTATCCCGCGCGCGTCGAGCCTGAAAGCGCTGACGACCTATAGCGGTCTGCCGCACCGCTTCCAGCTAGTACATGAAGCGCGCGGAGTGCGCTGGGTCAACGATTCCAAAGCCACCAACGTTGGCAGTACCGAAGCGGCGCTGCAGGGATTACAGGTAGCGGGCACGCTCTGGCTGCTGCTCGGCGGCGACGGCAAAGGCGCGGATTTCTCACCGCTGGCGCGTTATCTGCAGGGCGATAATATCCGCCTGTTCTGTTATGGCCGCGATGGCGATGCGCTGGCCGCGCTGCGGCCAGAGGTCGCGACACGTACCGAAACGCTGCAGCAGGCGGTCGCACAGATTGCAACGGCGGCTCAGTCTGGTGACATGGTGCTGCTTTCTCCCGCCTGTGCCAGTCTCGATCAGTTTCGTAATTTTGAGCAGCGCGGCGATCTCTTCGCGCAACTGGCGAAGGAGTCTGGCTGATGCGTATACCCGGAACCGCTATTGCCAGTTTCCTGTCCGTGCGTCTGCGCGACTGGGTTATGGGCGCACGCGATGGCGACGACGCACCGGTGGTGCTTTACGATCGCACGCTCTTATGGCTGACGTTTGGTCTGGCTATTATCGGGTTTGTGATGGTGACGTCCGCCTCCATGCCGGTAGGACAGCGTCTGAACGACGATCCCTTCTATTTTGCCAAGCGCGACGCGTTTTACATCCTGCTGGCTCTCGGTATGGCGCTGGTCACCCTGCGTATTCCGATGGATTTCTGGCAGCGCTACAGCAACGCCATGCTG
Organism: Pantoea sp. UBA7232; assembly: GCF_002473195.1. Classification (NCBI taxonomy): domain Bacteria; kingdom Pseudomonadati; phylum Pseudomonadota; class Gammaproteobacteria; order Enterobacterales; family Erwiniaceae; genus Pantoea; species Pantoea sp. UBA7232. Next base: position 105,421 of record NZ_DKTK01000012.1, on the reverse strand, counting down.
GTGGCGTCCGTGCTGATGCTGCTGATTGTGCTGGTCGTGGGCAGCTCGGTGAACGGGGCATCGCGCTGGATTGCGCTGGGGCCGCTGCGTATCCAGCCGGCGGAACTCTCAAAGCTCTCGCTGTTCTGCTATCTCGCCAGCTATCTGGTGCGCAAAGTGGAAGAGGTGCGTAACAACTTCTGGGGATTCTGTAAGCCGATGGGCGTTATGGTGATCCTCGCCGTACTGCTGCTGGCGCAGCCGGACCTCGGGACGGTGGTTGTGCTGTTTGTGACCACGCTGGCGATGCTGTTTCTCGCGGGGGCCAAACTGTGGCAATTCCTTGCGATCATCGGCTCCGGTATCTTTGCCGTGGTGCTGCTGATTATCGCCGAACCCTATCGTATGCGCCGCGTCACCTCGTTCTGGAATCCGTGGGAAGATCCGTTTGGCAGCGGCTATCAGCTGACGCAGTCGCTGATGGCGTTTGGCCGCGGTGAATTCTGGGGGCAGGGGCTGGGTAACTCAGTGCAAAAGCTGGAGTATCTGCCGGAGGCGCACACCGATTTTATCTTCTCGATAATAGGTGAGGAGCTCGGTTATGTCGGTGTGGTTTTAGCCCTGTTAATGGTATTCTTCGTCGCTTTTCGCGCGATGTCGATTGGCCGTCGCGCCCTTGAGCTGGACCAGCGTTTTTCCGGCTTTCTCGCCTGCTCAATTGGCGTCTGGTTTAGCTTCCAGGCACTGGTTAACGTCGGCGCGGCAGCCGGTATGCTGCCGACAAAAGGCCTGACGCTGCCGCTGATCAGCTACGGGGGATCGAGTCTGATTATTATGTCGACCGCCATCGTATTTTTACTGCGTATCGATTATGAAACGCGCCTGGCGAAAGCGCAGGCGTTTACCCGAGGTGCCCGATGAGTAGCAAACGGCTGATGGTCATGGCTGGCGGAACCGGCGGACATGTGTTTCCTGGTCTGGCAGTGGCACATCATCTGATGGAGCAGGGCTGGCAGGTACGCTGGCTGGGAACGGCTGACCGGATGGAAGCGGATCTGGTGCCGAAACACGGTATTGAGATCGACTTCATCCGCATCAGCGGACTGCGCGGCAAAGGGATCAAAGCGCTGCTGCTGGCCCCGGTACGTATTTTCAACGCCTGGCGTCAGGCGCGCCGCATCATGAAACAGTGGCAGCCCGACGTGGTACTGGGCATGGGCGGCTATGTCTCCGGGCCGGGTGGTCTGGCGGCATGGAGCTGCGGTATCCCGGTCGTGCTCCACGAACAGAACGGTATCGCCGGACTCACCAATAAGTGGCTGGCAAAAATTGCCACCAAAGTGATGCAGGCGTTTCCCGGGGCGTTCCCTGCAGCCGATATTGTCGGCAACCCGGTGCGCACCGATGTGCTGGCGCTGCCGTCGCCGGCTGAACGCCTGCGCGATCGCAGCGGTCCGCTGCGGGTGCTGGTCGTTGGCGGCAGTCAGGGCGCCCGGATCCTGAACCAGACGCTGCCTCAGGTCGCCGCCGAACTGGGCGACGCCATTACCCTCTGGCATCAGACCGGCAGAGGCGGCCAGGCGATAGTGCAGCAGGCGTACCAGGCTGCAGGTCAGCCGCAGCATAAGGTCACAGAATTTATTGACGATATGGCCGCTGCCTACGCCTGGGCGGACGTAGTGGTATGTCGCTCAGGTGCGCTGACGGTGAGCGAAATTGCTGCGGCAGGTCTGCCGGCTATTTTCGTGCCGTTTCAGCATAAAGATCGCCAGCAATACTGGAATGCGCTGCCGCTGGAAAACGCGGGCGCGGCCAGAATTTTTGAGCAGCCGCAGTTTACTGCGGAAGGGGTGGCGGAGACGCTGCGCCAGTGGGACCGCGCGACGCTGCTGACCATGGCTGAACAGGCCCGTCAGGTTGCGATCCCGGATGCCACCGAACGCGTTGCCCGTGAAGTGGCGCGCGCTGCAAAGTAAATTTTCGGGCCTGATGAATAGGCCTGCATCCGTATGCGGGTGCGAACAGGAAAACAGGTAACAGAGAGCGATGAATACACAACAACTGGCAAAACTGCGTTCAATTGTGCCCGAGATGCGACGCGTCCGGCACATCCACTTTGTTGGCATCGGCGGTGCCGGCATGGGCGGTATTGCCGAAGTGTTGGCGAATGAAGGATATCACATCAGCGGATCCGATCTGGCGCCCAACGCGGTGACCCAGCATCTTGCTTCGCTGGGGGCGACTATCTATTTTAACCATCGTCCGGAGAACGTCACCGACGCGAGCGTGGTCGTGGTGTCAACCGCGGTGGCGCAGGATAATCCCGAGCTGGTGGCGGCGCGCGAGCAGCGTATTCCGGTGATCCGCCGCGCAGAGATGCTGGCCGAGCTGATGCGTTTCCGCCACGGCATCGCCATTGCCGGTACGCACGGTAAAACCACCACCACCGCCATGGTCACCAGTATCTACGCGGAAGGTGGCCTGGATCCGACCTTTGTGAACGGCGGCCTGGTAAAAGCAGCAGGCACGCATGCGCGGCTGGGTACCAGCCGCTACCTGATTGCTGAGGCGGATGAGAGCGACGCCTCTTTCCTGCATCTGCAGCCGATGGTCGCCATTGTGACCAACATCGAAGCGGATCACATGGATACCTATCAGGGCGATTTTGAGAACCTGAAACAGACCTTTATCAATTTCCTGCACAATCTGCCGTTCTACGGTCGCGCGGTGCTCTGTGTGGATGATGTCGTGATCCGCGACCTGATCCCGCGCGTGGGTCGCCAGATTACCACCTACGGCTTTAGCGACGATGCGGACGTACGGGTAGAGAACTATGAGCAGCGCGGTGCGCAGGGGCATTTTACCCTGCGCCGGCATGATAAACCGCTGCTGCAGGTTACTCTGAATGCGCCAGGCCGCCATAACGCCCTTAACGCGGCGGCAGCCGTAGCGGTCGCCAGTGAGGAAGGCATTGAGGATGCGGCCATTCTCGCGGCGCTTGAGAGTTTCCAGGGCACTGGTCGCCGCTTTGACGTGCTGGGTGAGTTTGATACTGCTGCCGTAAACGGCAAGCCGGGCAGCGCGATGCTGGTTGACGACTATGGTCATCATCCGACCGAAGTGGATGTCACGATCAAGGCAGCGCGCGCCGGCTGGCCGGATAAAAAGCTGATGATGGTGTTCCAGCCGCATCGCTATACCCGCACCCGCGATCTGTTTGACGATTTCGCCAGCGTGCTCTCCCAGGTGGATGTATTGCTGATGCTGGAGGTCTATCCGGCCGGAGAGGCACCGATTCCGGGTGCCGACAGCCGTTCGCTCTGCCGGGCAATCCGCAGTCGCGGCAAAGTCGATCCGATTCTGGTGACTGAGCATGACGCCCTGCCGGATGCGCTGGCTCCCCTGCTGTCAGGTGACGATTTAGTGATTGTGCAGGGCGCAGGCAACATCGGCAAAATCGCGCGCCGGCTGGCTGAAAGTCAGCTGCAGGCTGCACCGAACCAGGAGGCGCGTCATGGCTGATAAAGTCGCCGTATTAATGGGCGGCACCTCAGCAGAGCGCGAGGTGTCACTGAATTCAGGCAGCGCAGTGCTGGCTGGCCTGCAGGAAATGGGCGTTGATGCGCACGGTGTGGATACTCGTGATGTATCGGTGCTGACGCTCAAAGAGCAGGGGTTTAACAAAGTCTTTATTGCGCTGCACGGGCGCGGTGGTGAGGATGGTACGCTGCAGGGCGTGCTGGACTTTATGCAGCTACCCTACACGGGCAGCGGCGTGATGGCCTCTGCTATCACCATGGATAAATTGCGCAGCAAGCTACTGTGGCAGGGCAGGGGACTGCCGTCAGGCAAGTTTATCTGGCTGACCCGGGAGCAGTATCAGCAGGGAATCGATGCGCAGACCGCTACCGCTATTGACGCGCTGAGTTTACCGCTGTTTGTTAAGCCGAGCTGTGAAGGCTCCAGCGTAGGCATCAGCCGGGTTGAGCGCGCTGACGATCTGCCAGCGGCACTGGATGAAGCGTTTCGCCACGACAACGATGTACTGATTGAAGCTTTTTTAAGCGGTGATGAGTATACCGTGGCAATTGTCGGGGAAGAAATCCTGCCATCCATTAAAATTAAAACAGCCAGCGCTTTCTATGACTATGAAGCAAAATACATTTCTGACGATACTCAGTACTTCTGTCCCAGCGGTCTGAGTGCAGAAAAAGAAGCTGAACTGCAAAAGCTGGTGCTGGCTGCCTGGCAGTCGCTGGGCTGCAGTGGCTGGGGACGCGTGGATGTCATGACCGATAGCGAAGGCCGTTTTCAGCTGCTGGAGGTCAATACGTCGCCGGGCATGACCAGCCATAGTCTGGTTCCGATGGCGGCACGGCAGGCGGGTTACAGCTTTCCGCAGCTGGTAACGCGTATCCTGGCGCTGGCTGACTGATATGTCTCAGGCAGCGCTACGCGTACGCAACCGCGAACCTCAGGAGCGAGCCCGCACCGGGCGCAGCAACGGCGCACGGCTGTTTGGCATTGTGTTTCTGCTGCTGGTGCTGGGCACCATGATAGCCGGTGGCCTGGTGGTCCTGAAGTGGATGAATGACGCTTCACGTCTGCCGCTATCAAAGCTGGTCGTAACGGGGCAAACCCACTACACCACGCATGATGATATTCGCCAGGCGATTCTGTCACTGGGCGCCCCGGGGACCTTTATGTCGCAGAATGTGGATATCATTCAGCAACAGATTGAACGATTACCCTGGATTAAACAGGTCAGCGTGCGCAAGCAGTGGCCTGATGAGCTGAAGATAAATCTGGTGGAGTATGTTCCGGTTGCACGCTGGAACGACTCGCACATGGTAGATGCCGATGGCGTCTCCTTCAGCGTTCCGGCCAGTCATGTCGGCAAAGAGAATCTGCCGATGCTCTATGGACCGGAAGGCAGTGAAAAAGAGGTGCTGGCGGGTTATCACTCCCTGCGGGATGTGCTCCAGGCCAGCAAGTTTACCCTGAAGGTCGCGTCGATGACGGCGCGTCGCTCATGGCAGCTGGTCACCGGGGACGATATCCGCATCGAACTGGGACGGAGCGATACCATGAAGCGTCTGAACCGTTTTATTGAGCTCTATCCGGAGCTGCAGCTGCAGGGCCAGAATGAAAGCAAGCGTGTTGATTATGTTGATCTACGCTATGACTCTGGCGCCGCAGTAGGCTGGGTTCCGGCACCGATTGAGCCACAGGACAGTAATCAGCAACAGAACCAGGCACAGGCTAAACCATAATGATCAAGGCAACGGACAGAAAACTGGTAGTAGGACTTGAAATTGGCACCGCGAAGGTTGCCGCCCTGGTTGGAGAAATTCTGCCTGATGGTATGGTCAATATTATCGGGGTGGGCAGCTGCCCGTCGCGGGGTATGGACAAAGGCGGCGTAAACGATCTGGAGTCGGTGGTGAAGTGCGTACAGCGCGCCATCGATCAGGCGGAACTGATGGCGGATTGCCAGATTTCGTCGGTCTACCTTGCTTTATCGGGCAAACACATCAGCTGTCAGAACGAAATCGGGATGGTTCCGATTTCCGAAGAGGAAGTGACTCAGGATGATGTGGAAAACGTTGTCCATACGGCTAAATCAGTGCGCGTACGTGATGAGCATCGCATTCTGCATGTCATTCCGCAGGAGTATGCCATTGACTACCAGGAAGGCATCAAGAATCCGGTGGGCTTATCCGGCGTCCGTATGCAGGCCAAAGTACATTTAATCACCTGTCACAACGATATGGCGAAAAATATCGTAAAAGCAGTTGAACGTTGCGGACTTAAAGTTGACCAATTGATTTTTGCCGGACTGGCTTCCAGCTTTTCTGTCCTGACAGAAGATGAACGTGAGCTGGGCGTCTGTGTTGTCGACATCGGTGGCGGTACAATGGATATCGCGGTGTATACCGGCGGCGCGCTGCGTCATACCAAGGTGATCCCCTATGCCGGGAACGTTGTGACCAGCGATATCGCCTATGCATTTGGTACACCGCCTACTGACGCTGAGGCGATCAAAGTACGCCACGGCTGCGCGCTGGGATCGATTGTCGGCAAAGATGAGAATGTAGAAGTGCCAAGCGTAGGCGGACGTCCGCCGCGCAGTCTGCAGCGTCAGACGCTGGCTGAAGTCATTGAGCCGCGCTACACCGAGCTGCTGAATCTGGTGAACGACGAGATTCTGCAACTGCAGGAGCAGCTGCGCCAGCAGGGTGTGAAGCATCATCTTGCTGCCGGTATTGTATTAACCGGCGGCGCGGCGCAAATTGAAGGTCTGGCAGCCTGCGCACAACGCGTGTTTCATACGCAGGTGCGTATCGGCCAGCCGCTGAATATTACGGGCCTGACCGACTACGCTCAGGAGTCTTACTACTCCACGGCGGTGGGCCTGCTGCACTATGGTAAAGAGTCACACCTGAACGGTGACGCAGAAACAGAAAAACGTGCTTCAGTTGGCAATTGGTTTAAACGAATCAACAGCTGGCTGAAGAAAGAGTTTTAATTTTGATAAAAGGAGATCATGCTGGCAATGTTTATGATCTCCAGGCGAACAGGCACATAACGGAGAGAAATCATGTTTGAACCTATGGAATTAACCAATGACGCGGTGATTAAAGTCATCGGCGTCGGCGGTGGCGGTGGCAACGCCGTAGAGCACATGGTGCGCGAGCGTATCGAAGGTGTGGAATTCTTTGCTGTAAACACGGACGCTCAGGCGTTACGTAAAACAGCGGTCGGCCAGACGATCCAGATCGGGACCAATATCACCAAAGGTCTTGGCGCAGGGGCTAACCCGGAAGTCGGTCGTACCTCAGCGGAAGAAGATCGCGAAGCACTGCGTTCTGCGCTGGATGGGGCAGACATGGTGTTTATCGCAGCCGGTATGGGCGGCGGTACCGGTACCGGTGCTGCGCCTGTTGTCGCTGAAGTGGCTAAAGATCTCGGGATTCTGACCGTTGCTGTCGTGACCAAGCCGTTCAACTTTGAAGGCAAAAAACGTATGGCGTTTGCTGAGCAGGGTATTGCTGAGCTCTCCAAGCACGTTGACTCCCTGATCACCATCCCGAATGACAAACTGCTCAAAGTGCTGGGCCGCGGTATCTCGCTGCTGGACGCTTTTGGCGCAGCAAACGATGTACTGAAAGGTGCGGTTCAGGGTATTGCTGAACTGATTACCCGTCCGGGTCTGATGAACGTCGACTTTGCAGACGTGCGTACCGTGATGTCAGAAATGGGTTATGCCATGATGGGCTCTGGCGTGGCGTGCGGTGAAGATCGTGCTGAAGAAGCTGCTGAAATGGCAATTTCCAGTCCGCTGCTGGAAGATATCGACCTCTCTGGCGCACGTGGCGTGCTGGTCAACATCACTGCCGGCTTCGATCTGCGTCTGGATGAGTTTGAAACCGTCGGTAATACTATCCGCGCATTCGCTTCTGACAATGCGACCGTGGTTATCGGTACCTCACTGGATCCAGAGATGAATGATGAGCTGCGTGTCACCGTCGTGGCCACCGGCATCGGTATGGATAAGCGTCCGGAAATCACTCTGGTGACCAATAAACCTGCTTCGCAACCGGTTATGGATCACCGCTATCAGCAGCACGGCATGGCGCCGCTGCCGCAGGAGCAGAAACCTGCTGCGAAAGTTGTTAACGAACAGCCGGCCGCTTCCGGTAAAGAGCCTGACTATCTTGATATTCCAGCGTTCCTGCGTAAACAGGCAGATTAAGAATAAGCTGATAATTGGGATTTCCCGCTCTTTGTGCTAAAGTCTTCGCCCGCCGGTAATTTATACTGGCGGTCGGATGGTAATATTGCGAGATAATGCGATGATCAAACAAAGGACACTAAAACGTATTGTTCAGGCGACTGGCGTCGGTTTACATACCGGCAAAAAAGTCACGCTGACTTTACGCCCTGCGTCGGCTAACACCGGGGTCATCTATCGTCGCACCGACTTGAATCCACCGGTTGATTTCCCGGCTGATGCAAAATACGTGCGCGACACCATGCTGAGTACCTGCCTGGTGAACGATGAAGGCGTACGTATTTCAACGGTAGAACACCTGAACGCCGCGCTGGCGGGTCTGGGTATCGATAACATTATTGTGGAAGTCGATGCACCAGAAATTCCAATTATGGATGGCAGCGCAGCACCTTTCGTCTACCTGCTGATGGACGCAGGTGTGGAAGAGCTTAACAGCGCGAAAAAATTTGTACGCGTTAAGCAGGCGGTACGGGTAGAAGATGGTGATAAGTGGGCTGAGATCAAACCGTATAACGGTTTCTCGCTCGATTTCACTATCGATTTCAAACATCCGGCTATCGATTCAAGCTCGCAGCGTTACCAGCTCAACTTCTCGGCTGAGGCATTTGTCCGCCAGATCAGCCGTGCGCGCACCTTTGGCTTTATGCGTGAAATTGAATATCTGCAGTCTAAAGGCCTGTGCCTGGGCGGTAGTTTAGATTGTGCGATTGGCCTTGATGATTTCCGCGTGCTGAATGAAGATGGCCTGCGCTTTGAAGATGAGTTTGTACGGCACAAAATGCTGGATGCTATCGGCGATCTGTTTATGTGTGGTCACAACGTGATTGGTGCCTTTTCGGCGTTTAAATCAGGCCATGCGTTAAACAACAAGCTGCTGCAGGCTGTCCTGGCGAAACAGGAAGCCTGGGAGTGGGCCACCTTCGAAGATGAAGCTGAGCTGCCGCTGGCGTTTAAAGCACCTAATTTAGTCCTGGCTTAACAGCCGGTCATAAGAACGGCGGATACCCTGACACTCTCTCCGGTCAGCGGTATCCGCCGTTTTTTTTCGCCTCTCTGATGGCGTGGAAGCCCGCCCGCAAAATGCCCGCCTGTCTGGTGAAATGCTGTACGAAAAGCGTGAAATCCGCCGTAAGCCGCCCGATCTCTGCTGTGGAAGCCGTACATAAGTGCTATTATCTGGCGCTCATATAAGCGGGCTGACAGCATGTCAGCCGCATGGATGTGTTATTAACGTTGCGGACGGATTGTGATCGGACTCTTTTCACGCTGGCGACAATTAGGCAGGCGCTATTTCTGGCCACATCTCCTGCTGGGGATGGTGGCGGCCAGTCTGGGCCTGCCTGCCTGCGCGCAAAACGCCGAGCCTTCCGCCAGCGACTCCCCGGTCAGCAGCCTGTTCACCGGCAATGTGGTTCACTTTGATCACCTGATCCGGCTGCAGGAGAGCGCCCGCCGGCCTGGCGCTAATGTCGATTACTGGCATCAGCACGCTATCCGCACGGTGATCCGCCACCTCTCATTCAGTCTGTCACCGGCCACCGAAGCTGAAGCTGAAATCGCGCTGCCGCTTGCCGTACAGAAGCTGGCGCTGATTGATTCGCTGCAGGCGCTGCTGACATCGCCTGTGCAGCCGCAGCCCGCGCATTTGACACTGCCGTACGCCTGCTATCACTCTCCGATAGCTCATGCCGTTGCTGACTGGCAGGCTACCAGCGATGGTATCCGCGCCGGACCTTTCGTTGCCTGATTACGCCCCCCTTTTCCCCTTTTTAAGAGTTAACCGGCCGCGATATCCCGGCTGATAAGAGAAAAATTGAACATGTTAATCAAACTGTTAACGAAAGTGTTTGGCAGCAGCAACGATCGTACGCTGCGCCGCATGCGCAAAGCTGTAGATGTCATCAATAAGATGGAACCTGAGTTCGTCAAACTGTCAGATGATGAACTGAAAGCCAAAACCAATGAATTCCGCGCGCGTCTGGAAAAGGGCGAAGCGCTGGAGAGCCTGATCCCGGAAGCGTTCGCCACCGTACGCGAAGCGAGTAAGCGCGTATTTGGCATGCGCCACTTCGATGTGCAGCTGATTGGCGGTATGGTGCTGAATGAGCGGTGCATTGCGGAGATGCGTACTGGTGAAGGTAAAACGCTGACCGCCACGCTGCCCGCTTACCTGAACGCGCTGAGCGGCAAAGGCGTGCACGTAGTTACCGTCAACGACTATCTGGCACAACGTGATGCAGAGAACAACCGCGCGCTGTTTGAGTTTCTGGGCCTGAGTATCGGTATCAACCTGCCAGGCATGACTGCGGTTGCCAAGCGTGAAGCTTACGCGGCTGATATCACCTACGGCACCAATAACGAATATGGCTTTGACTACCTGCGCGACAACATGGCATTCAGCCCGGAAGAGCGCGTACAGCGTAAGCTGCACTATGCGCTGGTGGATGAAGTCGACTCCATTCTGATTGATGAAGCGCGTACGCCGCTGATTATTTCGGGTCCGGCGGAAGATAGCTCCGATCTCTATATCAAGGTCAATAAAATCATCCCGCACCTGGTTCGTCAGGAAAAAGAAGATTCTGACAACTTCCAGGGAGAAGGCGACTTCTGGGTCGATGAGAAAGCGCGTCAGGCGCACATGACTGAGCGCGGCCTGGTCAAGGTTGAAGAGCTGCTGGTCAGCCAGGGCATTATGGAAGAGGGCGAGTCGCTCTACTCGCCAACCAATATTATGCTGATGCATCACGTCACCGCTGCGCTGCGTGCGCACGCGCTCTTCACGCGTGACGTCGACTATATCGTTAAAGAGGGTGAGGTCATCATTGTTGATGAGCACACCGGCCGTACCATGCAGGGGCGTCGCTGGTCTGATGGTCTGCATCAGGCTATTGAAGCCAAAGAGGGAGCGGATATCCAGAATGAGAACCAGACGCTGGCGTCCATCACCTTCCAGAACTACTTCCGTCTGTATGAGAAGCTGGCCGGTATGACCGGTACGGCGGACACCGAAGCATTTGAATTCAGCTCGATTTACAAGCTCGACACTATCGTGGTGCCAACTAACCGTCCGATGGTGCGTAAAGACATGGCCGATCTGGTCTACATGACCGAGAAAGAGAAGATCGATGCCATCATTGAAGATATTCGTACCTGTACGGCAAAAGGCCAGCCGGTGCTGGTGGGGACTATTTCGATTGAGAAATCAGAAGTGGTCTCTAATGAACTGACGCGCGCCGGTATTAAACACAGCGTGCTGAACGCCAAATTCCACGCCAGCGAAGCCGATATTGTAGCGCAGGCAGGCCAGCCGGGAGCGGTGACTATCGCGACCAACATGGCGGGTCGTGGTACCGACATCGTGCTGGGTGGCAGCTGGCAGGCTGAAGTGGCCGCGCTGGAAGCGCCGTCTGAAGAGCAGGTGCAGGCGATTAAAGAGGCGTGGAAACTGCGTCACGATGCCGTACTGGCCTCAGGCGGTCTGCATATCATCGGTACTGAGCGTCATGAATCACGTCGTATCGATAACCAGTTGCGCGGCCGTGCCGGTCGTCAGGGCGATGCCGGCTCTTCTCGCTTCTACCTCTCTATGGAAGATGCACTGATGCGTATCTTCGCCTCCGATCGCGTTTCGAACATGATGCGCAAACTCGGCATGAAGCCAGGTGAGGCGATTGAGCATCCGTGGGTGACCAAAGCGATCGCAAACGCGCAGCGCAAGGTTGAGAGCCGCAACTTCGATATTCGTAAGCAGCTGCTGGAGTATGATGACGTCGCAAACGACCAGCGTCGTGCTATCTACAGCCAGCGTAATGAACTGCTGGATGTCTCTGATGTGTCTGACACCATCAACAGCATTCGTGAGGATGTGTTTAAGGCGACAATCGACACCTATATTCCGCCGCAGTCGCTGGAAGAGATGTGGGACGTGCCGGGCCTGGAAGAGCGTCTGCGCACCGATTTTGATCTCGATCTGCCGGTTGCTGAGTGGCTGGATAAAGAGCCGGATCTGCATGAAGAGACGCTGCGTGAACGGATCATGACCCGCGCGCGCGAAAGCTATGCGGCGAAAGAAGAGGTTGTCGGCACCGAAATGATGCGCAACTTCGAAAAAGGCGTGATGCTGCAGACGCTGGATTCGCTGTGGAAAGAGCATCTGGCGGCGATGGACTATCTGCGTCAGGGGATCCATCTGCGCGGCTATGCCCAGAAAGATCCCAAGCAGGAATATAAGCGCGAATCCTTTGCCATGTTTGCGGCAATGCTGGAGTCACTGAAGTATGAAGTGATCAGCACGCTGAGCAAGGTTCAGGTGCGGATGCCGGAAGAAGTTGAAGCGATGGAGCAGCAGCGTCGCGAAGAAGCTGAACGTCTGGCACAGCAGCAGCAGCTGAGTCACGTGGATGATGAAACCGCCGCCGCCGAGGCGCTTGCCGCCCAGGGTGGTGAACGTAAAACCGGGCGTAACGATCCCTGCCCGTGTGGCTCGGGCAAAAAGTATAAGCAGTGTCACGGCCGTCTGGCCTGACCCTGAAAAGGAGCCTGCGGGCTCCTTTTTTTTACGGTTATGACGCCGTTCAGGCCGGGTTATTAACATCCGCGCCGCGCTGTTTTACACTTTGCGCACTTTGATAATAAAGCGGGATCAACTCTATGAAGCACCTGCAGGTCGCAGTCGGCATTATCCGTAATGCCAGCCGCCAGATTTTCCTTGCGCAGCGCGCAGCCAGCTCTTATATGGCAAACAAATGGGAGTTCCCCGGCGGAAAAATTGAACAGAATGAAAGTGCGGAGCAGGCGCTGAAGCGTGAGCTTATGGAGGAAACCGGTATTGAGGTGACCCGTGCGACCGCAATCGGCCAGGCTGACCACGCCTATGATGACCTGCGCGTCACGCTGCATTTCTTTCTGGTGGAAGCGTGGCAGGGTGAGCCATGGGGACGCGAGGGGCAGCCGCAGCGCTGGGTAGCGCAGCGCGATCTTATTGCAGAGGAGTTTCCGGCTGCAAACCATGCGCTGATTGCCCGTCTGGTGGCGGACGAACTCTGAAACAGGGGCGCGATGCCCCTGCTGTTTTATTGCTGCTCTTCACTCCACTCATCGCTGTCGGTCTGGTCACCACTGCTGGGAATGCGTTTTTCCTCTGCGGCCCATTCGCCAAGATCAATCAGCTGACAGCGTTTGCTGCAGAACGGACGCCACGGGCTAAGTTCATCCCACATCACATCTCTGCCGCAGTTCGGGCAGGGTACGGTAATCATCTCTTCCGGCATAATATCCTCTAACAGCAGGCCAGTTCAAAATTCAGGCGGGCAGGCACCGCGCCCTGTTCGCTATCCAGCGGCAAAAAACGAATAGCGTAACGGCTTTTATGACCTGAAATCTGCGGATAGAGTGCATCTTCCAGCGTCAGCCGCAGCCGCAGCAGGTCTGCTCCTTCAGCATTGTCCTGATAAAATCCATTCAGGCTGGTCTGATGACGAAATACGCCAGACTGGCGGATAAGATCGAGGATCATCATCAGGCTGTTACGCAGCGGCTCAAGCGATGCCAGCCAGCCAGCTACCTGCGTATCGCGCAGCGTCTGCTCCTGGTGCAGCCAGATGTGCAGGCCAGGTAAATCAAAACTGCAGCAGCCGCCGGGAATGCTGAGACGCTGACGTACCAGCGATATCAGCCGATCGTCACGCAGATGCTGGCCCATACGCGGTGCGCTCAGCAGCTCAGCGGAGAGCTGTTTAAGGCGGTTGCTGAGCTGGCTTACCGTCTGCTCATCAACACCGGGCACATCCAGCCAGGCGCGCAGTTTCTGCTGCTGACGCTCCAGCTCTTTAAGCAGCTCGGTCCGCATATCGCCGCGCTCAAAAATATCCAGCAGGTCGGCAAGAATGCGAAACACGCCCAGTGCGGCAACGGAATGATTCACCGGTACCGTTTCATGCAGCTGATTGAGTAAAAACTCGACGCGCAGCCAGGTGCGCATCTTCTCATTCAGCGGATGCTCAAACAGAACAACTGTACTCATTATCTTAATCCCGTCCGGTTGCTGCCAGGCGCAAATAACGCTGGTGAAGTTCAGCAACCCGCGGCAGCACCTGTTCGGGTGTGCCGCTATTATCAATAATATCATCGGCGCAGGCGAGGCGCTGTTCGCGGCTCACCTGCGCAGCAAGAATACGTTGTGCCTGGCTCAGCGACACGCCGTCGCGCTGACGCGTACGCTGCAGCTGAACCGCTTCATCTACATCGACCACCAGCACGCGATCGGCCTGGCGCTGCAGGTTGTTTTCAATCAGCAGGGGAACCACCCATAGAACATAAGAGGATGACGCCTGCGCCCTGAGCTGTTGAGTACGGGCATTAATCAGCGGATGCAGCAGCTGATTAAGCCAGTTTTTCTCCTGCGGCTGCTGGAAAATAATCTCCCGCAGACGAGCGCGATAGAGCGTGCCTTCTGCCGTCAGAATGGATTCGCCATGGCGTTTTACAATCGCCTGTAGCGCTGGCGTGCCCGGCTCTACCACCTCGCGGGCGATCACATCAGCATCAATGATCTCCACGCCCAGAGCAGCAAAGGCGTTAGCGACGGTGCTTTTACCACTACCAATGCCGCCGGTAAGCGCAACGGTAAACAGCATATTTTTCTCCCGGTATGCAGCGCATCAGAGGGCGGCAGTGTCACAAAAGTGAGAAGGCGATCACATACTTAGCGATCGGCTAAATTTACCGGATTGTAGCGTAAGTAAAGTGAAATTCGCACCCTTGCCACCGCCGTTATGGCGCGTATGATAACGACACTGGAGCCGTGAGCGCTACCCGAACTGCGGTTCGTTTTCACTAACCAGGACCCTCTGCTATGCGTATTGAAGAAGATATCAAACTGGGCTTTAAAGATGTGTTAATCCGCCCGAAACGCTCAACGCTCAAAAGCCGTTCTGATGTTGAACTGGCACGCACCTTTACCTTTAAGCACTCCGCTCTGGAGTGGCGCGGCGTGCCGGTTATCGCGGCAAATATGGATACCGTTGGCACGTTCACCATGGCAGAAGCGCTGGCTGGTTTTGAGGTGCTTACTGCAGTTCATAAACACTATAGTATTGATGCATGGCAGGCGTTTATCCAGCGCGTGCCCACTTCCGTGCTGAAGTACGTCATGGTGTCAACCGGGACGTCAGAAGCGGATTTCACTAAACTGAATGCGATTCTTGCTCTCTCGCCGCAGCTTCAGTTTATCTGCATCGACGTGGCGAACGGCTATTCAGAGCACTTTGTTGCGTTTCTGCAGCGTGCGCGTGAACGCTTTCCGGATAAGACCATCTGCGCCGGTAACGTCGTGACGGGAGAGATGGTGGAAGAGCTGATCCTGTCAGGTGCGGATATTGTCAAAGTAGGTATCGGCCCGGGATCGGTCTGCACAACGCGCATCAAAACCGGCGTCGGTTATCCGCAGCTGTCGGCGGTGATTGAGTGCGCCGATGCCGCGCACGGTCTGGGCGGACAGATTGTCAGCGACGGCGGCTGTTCCGTGCCGGGCGATATTGCCAAAGCGTTTGGCGGCGGCGCTGATTTCGTCATGCTGGGCGGTATGCTGGCGGCGCACGATGAGTGTGAAGGCACGCTTGTGGAAGAGCAGGGCGAGCAGTTTATGCTGTTTTATGGCATGAGTTCTGAATCGGCGATGAAACGCCACGTGGGCGGCGTAGCGCAATACCGTGCGGCGGAGGGCAAGACCGTACGGCTGCCGTTGCGCGGGCCGGTTGCAGAGACCGTCAAAGATATTCTGGGCGGCCTGCGTTCAGCCTGTACCTACGTTGGCGCCGAACGTCTGAAAGAGCTGACCAAGCGTACAACGTTTATCCGCGTGGCAGAGCAGGAGAATCGCGTTTTCAACCGATAAACCTTCCGGACGGGCGCAGCAGGCGCCCGCTAACGTATTACCTCTCCCAGACCAAATACCGGCAGATACATGGCGATAACCAGCGTGCCCACGATCGCACCGATCACCAGCATCATCGCCGGTTCAAGCGCAGCAGCCAGTGCCTCCGCCCGGTTTGAGGTTTCCGTTTCATGCCACTCTGCCAGCCGGGACAGCATGATATCAAGCGCGCCAGCCTCTTCCCCGGCTCCTGTCAGCTGGGCACAGAGCGGCGTAAACAGCGTATGCTGCTGCAGTGCCTGGTGCAGCGGGGCGCCGGCAGCGATATGCGCCTGCAGCTGTATAATCGCTTCGCGCCACAGGCGCGCCGTCAGCGTCATCTCCACTGTCTGCAGGCTGTGCAGCAGCGTAAGCCCTGCCTGCTGCGTCAGCTGCAAAATGGCATAAATCTGGCTGAGCTGCGCACCGCGCCAGAGCGGGGCGATCAGCGGCAGGCGCAGGATAAAATGCTGCAGGCGCCGCTGCCAGCGCGCGGAGCGGCATACAATCTGGCACGCTGCGATGGCGCAGCCGGCAGCGATCAACAGCAGCGGCAGTGCGGTCTGCTGCATGCCTTCTGACAGCGCGACAACGCCTGCGGTAAAGGCGGGCAGCGGTGCATCAAAGCTGGCATAGACGGCAGTAAACTCCGGCAGCACAAATAACAGCATACCGGCACTGACCGCCAGCGCCACCAGCAGGATAAAGAGCGGATAGCGCAGCGCTTTGCCAACCTTCTGGCGTAGCAGGCGCTGCTTTGTCTGCTGCTGCGCCAGCCGCAGGCAGCAGCTGTCGAGCTGTCCGGTGGTCTCACCGACCTGCATCAGCGCAGAAAAGAGGGGCGGAAAGAGATCGGGCCACGTGCGCAGCGCCTGCGAAAATGCCTCTCCGGCCAGCACCTGCTGCTGCAGACCCGCGAGCACTACGCGCCAGCCGGCATGCGGATGCCCCTGCGCCAGCAGCATCAGGCTTTCAGCCAGCGGTAACCCTGCTTTTAGCAGCGTAGCCAGCTGATGCATCAGCTCAATTTTTTGCTGCCATTTCCAGTCGCGTCTGCGCCAGCAGCGGCCGCGTTGCCAGCTCACGATCAGCATGCCGCGATCGGCGAGCTGATTCAGCAGCGCGGACCGATCGCGCAGCAGCGACTCTCCTGCCTGCAGCTCGCCCATGGTGTCCAGCGCCTGCCAGCGGTAGTGATAGAGTTTAGCCATTATCCAGCCCTACCACGCGCTGCATCTCTTCAAACGATGTCTCCCCGCGGCTTACCGCTTCAAGACCGGCGCTGAGCAGGGTTTTCATTCCCTGCTCGCTGGCGAGCGTCAGCACATGTTCCAGCGGCATATCTGAAGAGATGGCGTTCTGCAGCCTGCTGTTAACCGGCAGGATTTCAAACAGCGCAAGGCGCCCATAGTAGCCGGAAAAACAGTGGTCACAGCCCGGCGCTCGCCAGGTCTGCAGGGTGCCGGGCCAGAGCGTGGCAGGCAGATGAGCGATAGCCTGTGCTGGCTGGCGACAGTGCAGGCAGAGACGACGAACCAGACGCTGTGCAATCACCAGCTGCAGCGCTGGCCCCAGCAGATAGCCCGGGATCTCCATCTGTCTGAGGCGCGTCAGCGTTTCAGCGGTAGAGTTTGTATGCAGCGTGGAGAGAACCAGGTGGCCGGTTTGTGCCGCTTTTACCGCAATACTGGCCGTTTCACTGTCGCGGATTTCACCGACCATGATCACATCCGGATCCTGACGCAGCAGGGCACGCAGTACGCGATTAAAGTCGAGACCGCTGCGGGGGCGCACCTGAGTCTGATTGATGCCGGTCAGCGGGATCTCTATCGGGTCTTCAACGCTGCAGATATTTTTTTCCGGCACGTTCAGTGCGCTGAGGCTGCTGTAGAGCGTAAAGGTTTTGCCGCTGCCGGTCGGGCCGGTCACCAGAATCAATCCCTGCGGTTTAACCAGAGCCTGTTTCAGCAGACGCAGCTGGGCCAGCGGCATACCGAGTTTATCCAGCGCAATCGCACTGCTTTCACCCTGCAGCAAGCGTACAACGGCTTTTTCGCCGTGGCTGACCGGCAGCGTGGCGAGGCGAAAGGCGGCATCGCTGCCGTTTATCTCCTGGGTAAACTGCCCATCCTGCGGCAGACGCCGCTCTGCAATATCAAGCCCGGCGAGCACCTTCAGCCGCGCCAGCACGGCTGCCGGCTGCACCTCCGGCAAGCGCGGCAGATTATGTAGCACGCCGTCGATGCGCAGCCGGATGCGCAATCCCTGCGGCTGAGGCTCAATATGCACATCTGAAGCGCGTCGCTGTACGGCCTGATGCAAAATCTGGTTTACCGCCTCGGTTGCTGAGGCTGCGCTGCGCTGCTCAGGCAGCCGCTCATCGGATAGTGACGGGTGCAGCGCCTGCTCCATGCGGGCAGCCGGCCAGCACTCAATCTCTACCTGACGCTGGCAGGCGAACTGCAGCGCCTCCAGCAGCTGCGGGTGGGGAGAGTCGGTAACGGCTACGCGCAGCCGGGTGTCATCATGCTGCAGCAGCCGCGCCTGATAGCGGGCGCACAGCGCCAGCAGTGTCGGATCATGCTCAGCCATTGGTCTCATCCTTATCTGCAAACCGGAACTGGTTCAGACAGTTATCGCGCAGGCTGCTGCTGCTGCTGGTACAGCTGCGCTGCCAGTTAAGCATGCCTTCAGCCGTGTTCCAGACGGGCTGCATCTCCACGCTCAGCCCGCTGAGGTTCTCCTGGCCGGTAAGCGCAATCACGCCACCGGTAACGGTGAGCGAGGCGACATAGCGCGAGCCTCTGGCCGCCGGAATGCCGTGTTCACCAGCCTGACACTGTGCCGGACCGCCGCGCTCAATGGCGCAGAGTTCCACCGCCGTTTTATAGGGCAACATGGTTTGCAGCATGTCAGTCAGCGCTGCGCGCTGCAGGTAATTTTGATAAGCAGGCAGGCCAATTGCGCTGAGAATAGCGACGATGCCGATGACGATCATCAGTTCAATCAGGGTAAAACCGCGTTGTCTTTCCATAGCAGGGCTCCTTTGTTCTGCAGCGCTACGATAAGCAGCACCCGCGGGTGATGAAAGCGTATCGCCTGAAAAACGGAGCGTGCCGCGCAGCCATTTTTAGCGATTGCAGCAAACGACAGTTGCAGTACCGGGCGGGCTCACAACGCCGGGCAGAACAGGGCCACCGAAAGCGTTATAACGCTGGCCTGTTTTTGCAGCGGCAGCGGCAATGACCGGAGGATGAGAAAGCGCGCTATCGCACGAAGACGCTAAACCCTGCTCTGAATCGTGATATTCTCGGCCTGATTTTGCTAAGGATGAGAGAGATGAAACTGGAACAGGGCTGGATCAGCAGCGCCCGTAAGGTGCCCTCGCCCCACTTTAATGCACGCCCCGATAATGAAGCGCCGTCGCTGCTGGTGATCCACAACATCAGTTTGCCACCGGGCGAATTTGGCGGACCGTGGATCGATCGTCTGTTTACCGGCTCGCTGCCTGCCGATGCACACCCCTATTTTGCTGATATCGCGCAGCTGCGCGTGGCAGCGCACTGCCTGATCCGCCGCGACGGTGAGCTGGTACAGTACGTCTCACTAAACGAGCGCGCCTGGCATGCGGGCGTTTCGGCTTTCAGCGGGCGGGAAAACTGCAACGACTTTTCTATTGGTATTGAGCTGGAAGGCACCGACACGCTGCCTTACACCGACGCCCAGTACGCCATGCTGCAGCAGGTCACCGCGCTGCTGCAGCAGCACTATCCGCTGGCCGCCGATCGTATTACCGGCCATAGCGATATTGCACCCGGGCGTAAAACCGATCCGGGCCCGGCGTTTGACTGGTCACGCTATAAACAGGGTACTATTCAGGAGAATACCTGACACCGCAGGAGCCATTATGACGTTGTTTAGTTTGTTACTTGTTCTGGGATGGGAACGCCTGTTTAAAATGGGCGAACACTGGCAGCTGGATCACCGGCTGGAGCCGCTGTTCCGTGGCCGGCAGCGCTTTTCGCTGCCGCGCACGCTTCTGATGACCGCAGCAGCCATGCTGCTGGTGTGGCTGGTGGTCTGGAGTCTGCATGGCCTGCTGTTCGGGCTGCTGCAGCTGCTGTTCTGGATTGTGACCGGACTGCTCTGTATCGGCGCCGGTTCTGCGCGACAGCATTATCATAACTATCTGCAGGCTGCCAGCCGTGATGATGAGGCGGCGCACCAGGCGATGGCTGCAGAGCTGACGCTCATTCATGGCGTGCCGGCAAACTGCAGCGAGCGTGAGTTCCTGCGCGAGCTGCAGAATGCGCTTATCTGGATCAACTTCCGTTTCTATCTCGCTCCGCTGTTCTGGTTCGTGGTCGGAGGGCCGGTGCTGCTGGTGGGGTACGCTTTTCTGCGCGCCTGGCAGAGCTGGCTGGCACGACACGCATCAGATCAGGCACGCGCTGCCTCAGGTGTTGATGCGCTGCTGCACGTGCTGGACTGGATCCCGGTGCGGCTGGCTGGCGTCGCTTATGCGCTGCTGGGTCACGGCGAGCGCGCGCTGCCCGCCTGGTTTGCTTCTCTGAGCGACCTCCATCGCGCTCAGTATCAGGTGCTGACCAGCCTGGCGCAGTTCTCGCTGGCGCGCGATCCGCACACGGATAAAGTCGCCACCCCACGCGTGGCGGTGGCGCTGGCAAAACGCACTTCGCTGGTGCTGGTGGTGGTGGTGGCGCTCCTGACTATCTACGGCACGCTGGTGTGATCTGCCGGAGGCACGCCAAAATCGGGCGTGCCATCCTCGCGCCAGCTGAAATATTTCAGGCGCGTATGGCGATTGGGATCCCACAGCGGATCGCCCTCAATTTCCGTGTAGTTGCGGGCGTGATAAACCAGCACGTCGCGTCCCGCTTCATCCGTCGTAAAACTATTGTGTCCCGGCCCGTACTGCTGATTTTCCCAGCTGGTGGTAAACACCGGCCGCGCTGACTTCTGCCAGGCGATGCGATCGCGCGGATCGGCCTGCACGTCAATACTCAGCATACCCAGACAGTAGTTTTCATCGGTCGCGCTGGCGGAGTAGGTCACAAACAGCCGGTTGCCGTGACGGATCGCCGCCGGACCTTCGTTAACGCTGAAGCCGGCACACTCCCACTCATATTCAGGCCGGCTCAGCATCACCGGCGTGCCTTTAAGCGTCCAGGGGTTAAGCAGCTCGGCCAGATAAAGATTGGAATTACCGGGAATAGCGGGATCTTTTTGTGCCCAGAGATACCAGTTTTTACCCTGATGGACGAAATGGGTGGCGTCCAGCGCAAAGCTATCGAACTGCGTTTCGACCCGGCGACAGGGCTGCCAGTAGCCGGTCAGCGGATCGGCATTATCGCAGACCAGCGCATACATGCGATGCTGAAACAGTCCCTCTTTGATCTCCCGGCTCGGCGCCGCCGCAAAGTAGATGACCCACTGACCATTAATGTGGTGCAGCTCGGGCGCCCAGATCAGCTCACTGTATTCACCCTGATCCGGCTTGCGCCAGACGGTAACGGCGGGTGCCTCACGCAGTCCCGCAAGCGTGCTGGCGTGGCGCAGCTCCAGCCGATCGTATTCCGGTACTGAGGCGATAAAGTAGTAGCCAGCGCCGTGCCGCAGAATAAAGGGATCGGCGCGCTGCGTAATAAAAGGGTTAGGCCAGGTCATTTGATCTCTCCGGGTTGAGTGGTTGCGACCGGGGATGGAGCGGACAAATCGCGAAAGTTAGCGCGGCGCAGCGCCAGGTCATCCTGAATCGTGCGCATCAGCTTGCGATCCACTTTCATCAGGCGCACTACGCCTGCGGTGATCAGATAGCCGACACCGGGTATTACGGTAAAGAGCAGCATAATGCCGTTGACGGCGCTGGCGGACTGCTGTTTTGCACCCGCGTCATAGCCGTAAACCGACAGCAAAAAGCCGACCATGGCACCCGCAACCGCCAGCCCGACCTTGAGAAAAAAGAGATTGCCGGAAAAGCTCATACCGGTAATACGCTTGCCGGTTTTCCACTCGCCATAGTCATCCACATCGGCCATCAGCGACCAGTGCAGCGGCGAGGGGATCTGATGCAGAATATTCAGCAGGAAATAGGCCACCACCACCGTGACGGTAGCGTGTGGATCGATCCAGTAAAACCCGCAGGAGAAGAGCGCCAGGGCGATATTGGTCCAGAAAAAGACCTTCAGCTTGCACCAGCGGTCGGTGAGATATTTTGCCAGCGTGCTGCCACCCATCATGCCGATCACGCCAAGGCTGATAAACAGCGTGGCAAAATGCGTCGACTGGCCCATGACCCAGGTCACGTAATACATGGTGGCCGCCATGCGGATAAAGCCGGGACAGACGTTGCAGAAGGTCAGCAGCAGAATGCGCACCCACTGATCGTTTTTCCAGATATCGCGCAGGTCTTTCTTCAGATCGTCATGCGTCGGCACCGCAGGCCGGATTCGTTCGCGGACGTTAGCAAAACAGAACAGAAACATCGCCAGGCCAATCAGCGCCAGCACGCTCATCGCCAGCTGATAGCCGCGCGCCTTGTTGTCACCGCCAAACCACTCCGCCATAGGCAGCAGTGAGAGTGAGAGGATCAGCGTGGCGACACCCACCATCACGAAGCGATAAGACTGACAGGAAACGCGCTCGCCCGGATCGCTGGTGATAACGCCGCCCAGTGAACAGTAGGGAATATTGATGGCGGTATAGGTCAGCGACATCAGGAAATAGGTGACAAAGGCCCAGATAACTTTGTTTTCATAGCTCCAGTCCGGCGTGGTAAACATCAGTACGCTGAACAGAACATATGGCACTGAGACCCAGAGCAGCCAGGGACGGAAGCGGCCCCATCGGCTCTGGGTACGATCCGCTATCGCGCCCATGATGGGGTCTGTTACCGCATCCAGCACGCGTACCGAAAGCAGCAGTACGCCGACCAGCGCAGGTGCCAGGCCAAAAACATCGGTGTAGAAGTAGTTCAGAAACAGCATGATCGCGCCACCAATCATGTTACAGCCGGCATCGCCCATGCCATATCCCAGTTTTTCTCTGAATGAGAGTGCAGCACTTTTCATCGTCGTCTCCTGCGACAAGTGGAGCGAAAAGTATCAGCGCAAACGGCTGGCAGAGGTGATCAACAATGAGTCGCGTAGATGGACAAAACGGGTGCAGGAAAAAAAGTGTGAGGACGATCGGCAGAGGTGCCCGGTCAGATGAACCGGGCACGCGGGACTATCAGGCTTTCTGCGTTTTGTTTTTAATGGCGTAACCCACCGCCAGAATAACCAGCCAGACCGGAATCAGCCATACCGAGATCGCCATTCCAGGCGTCATCGCCATGATCACCAGCACGGCGGCCATAAACAGCAGGCAGAGCCAGTTACCGGCCGGGTAGAGCACCGCGCGGAAGCGCGTAGTGACACCCTGCTGATCTTTCTTACGGCGGAATTTCATATGTGCCAGGCTAATCATCGCCCAGTTGATAACCAGGGCCGACACCACCAGAGACATCAGGATGCCAAAGGCTTCTCCCGGCATAAGATAGTTAATCAACACGCACAGCGCGGTAGCGACCGCTGAGACCATAATGGTGGCAACCGGTACGCCACGACGATCAACCCTGAGCAGCGCTTTTGGCGCATTGCCCTGCTGGGCCAGGCCGAACAGCATACGACTGTTGCAGTAAACACAGCTGTTATAGACCGAGAGCGCCGCCGTCAGGATCACGACGTTCAGCGCATTCGCGACCAGCGCATCACCCAGCTCATGGAAGATCAGGACAAACGGACTGGTGTCAGCGGTGACGCGCGTCCAGGGCAGCAGCGACAGCAGCACTGCCAGTGAGCCAATGTAAAAAATCAGAATGCGCCACAGCACCTGATTAGTGGCTTTAGGAATGCTCTCTTCCGGGTTGTCCGCTTCTGCAGCGGTAATGCCTACCAGCTCCAGGCCGCCAAAGGAGAACATAATAATTGCCATCATCATAACCAGACCGGTCATGCCGTGCGGCAGAAAGCCGCCCTGAGCCCACAGGTTGCTGACGGATGCCTGCGGACCGGCGTTGCCGCTGAACAGCAGCCAGCTGCCAAACAGGATCATGCCGATAACGGCCACGACTTTGATAATGGCGAACCAGAACTCCATCTCACCAAATACTTTGACGTTGGTCAGGTTAATAGCATTGATGACGACAAAGAAAATAGCGGCACTGGCCCAGGCAGGGAAATCGGGATACCAGAACTGAATATATTTGCCGACGGCGCTGAGCTCGGCCATCGCAACCAGCACATAGAGCACCCAGTAGTTCCAGCCAGAGGCGAAGCCGGCAAAATTGCCCCAGTATTTGTAGGCAAAATGGCTGAAGCTGCCGGCAACCGGCTCCTCAACCACCATTTCGCCCAGCTGGCGCATAATTAAAAAGGCGATAAATCCGGCAATGGCATAACCCAGAATCACGGCCGGGCCGGCAGATTTAATAACTGATGCGCTACCCAGAAACAGGCCGGTGCCGACGGCACCGCCCAGCGCGATCAGCTGGATATGGCGATTCTTCAGGCCGCGATGCAGCGCTTCGCCATGCTGTTGTTCCATACAAACCTCTTTGTATTGTTATTGTGCGCCTGCAGTGCCCGCACTTAAGGCTGTGATACTGCGTGTAATCTTTTCTTTACGAATTCAGACTGGCTCTCTGTAGCGAGACGCTATTCAGGCGACCAGAATAGTGATAAGCGCGCGACTTTGCACCTGCTTTTGCTTTTTGTGCTAAGGAGTGATGGAAAAAGCAGCGATTTACTCTGTGGTTTCCCTTGCGCTATTTCTGCCATGAATAATGCTTAAACACGAATAGCTTTCGCTTATGGCGTATAAGAGAAATGACCGCTTTTGCAGTGTAAGGTTTGGTAAAAGTGAAACCTGTTAACAACTTCGCGCAGTTGTTTCTTTTTCCTGCTACTACGGCGGCTTAAGGCGTGATGCCTGGGTTCAGGGCTATATCGGGCTGGAAGTAAGAGAGTGGCCATATAGACACAAGGTGAATACTTTGTTACTTTACGGGCACCATTTTTCAATTGGTATTACCAATTTACTCCAGACGTTTGGCTTATAAGAAGGGAAGATGGCTTATAGTAAAATTCGCCAGCCCAAGCTCTCCGATGCGATAGAGCAGCAGCTGGAATCCCTGATTATGGAAGGGACCCTTCAGCCGGGTGAGAAACTGCTCCCCGAGCGCGAACTGGCCAAACAGTTTGATGTCTCACGTCCATCGCTACGCGAAGCGATTCAGAGTCTGGAAGCCAAAGGTTTACTGCTGCGTCGCCAGGGTGGCGGCACATTTGTGCAGCAGAACCTCTGGCAGAGCTTAAGCGACCCCCTGGTCGGGCTGCTGGCCCAGCATCCGGAATCTCAGTTCGATCTGCTGGAAACCCGTCATGCGCTGGAAGGCGTGGCTGCCTACTACGCAGCGCTGCGCGGTACCGATGAAGATCTGCAGCGTATTCGCGACTGCCATCTTCAGATTCAGCAGGCGCAGGAGAGCGGCGATCTCGACGCCGAAGCGGACGCCGTCATGAAGTATCAGATTGCGGTCACGGAAGCGGCGCATAATGTGGTGCTGCTGCACCTGCTGCGCTCTATGAGCCCGATGCTGGAACAAAACGTACGTCAGAATTTCGAATTGCTCTACGCTCGCCGCGAAATGCTGGCGAAAGTGAGCGAGCATCGCGCCAGTATTTTTGCGGCGATTGTGGCGCGCGAGCCGGAACAGGCCCGCGAAGCCTCGCATCGTCATCTGGCGTTTATAGAGGAAATCTTGCTGGACAGAAGTCGGGAGCAGAGCCGTCGTGAACGCTCCCTGCGTCGTTTACAGCAACGCAAGGAATAACGTACGGCAACGAACGTGCGACATAAACGACGGGCCTGTCTTCTTGTGCTGTGAACCTGAAGCACAACACAAGCAGACAGGCTCCTGATAATTCAACGTATTAGACACAGATAAGGAATACCCCCCATGTCAGAACGTTTACAGAATGACGTGGATCCGATCGAAACTCGTGACTGGCTACAGGCGATCGAATCGGTCATCCGTGAAGAAGGTGTTGAGCGTGCGCAGTATCTGATTGATCAGGTCCTGAGCGCTGCCCGCAAAGGTGGTGTAAAAGTAGCTGGCGGTGGCGGTGCTGCTGCAGCGATCAGCAACTATATCAACACCATTGCGACAGAAGATGAGCCGGACTATCCGGGCAACACCTCTCTCGAACGTCGTATCCGTTCCGCAATTCGCTGGAACGCCATTGTTTCAGTTCTGCGTGCGTCGAAGAAAGATCTGGAGCTGGGGGGACACCTCTCTTCTTTCCAGAGCTCTGCCACAATCTATGAAGTGTGCTTCAACCACTTCTTCCGTGCACGCAGCGAAAAAGATGGCGGCGATCTGGTCTACTTCCAGGGTCACATTTCTCCAGGCATCTACTCACGTGCGTTCCTTGAAGGACGTCTGACTGAAGAGCAGATGAATAACTTCCGTCAGGAAGTGCACGGCAACGGCCTGTCATCATATCCGCATCCAAAACTGATGCCGGACTTCTGGCAGTTCCCGACCGTTTCAATGGGTCTGGGTCCGCTGAACGCTATCTATCAGGCGAAGTTCCTGAAGTACCTGGAGCATCGCGGCCTGAAAGATACGTCTGGTCAGACGGTGTACGCTTTCCTTGGCGATGGCGAGATGGATGAACCGGAATCCAAAGGTGCTATCACCATTGCGACCCGTGAGAAACTGGACAACCTGGTCTTCATCATCAACTGTAACCTGCAGCGTCTGGATGGCCCGGTCACCGGTAACGGTAAGATCATCAACGAGCTGGAAGGCATCTTTGCCGGTGCTGGCTGGAACGTGATCAAAGTGATCTGGGGCGGACGCTGGGATGAGTTGCTGAAGAAAGACACCAGCGGCAAACTGATTCAGCTGATGAACGAAACCGTTGACGGCGACTATCAGACCTTTAAATCACGCGACGGCGCCTATGTGCGCGAGCACTTCTTCGGTAAATACCCGGAGACCGCTGCGCTGGTGAAAGACTGGTCAGACGAAGAGATTTTCGCGCTGAACCGCGGTGGCCACGATCCGAAGAAAATCTACGCTGCCCTGAAAAAGGCGCAGGAGACCAAAGGTCAGCCAACGCTGATTCTGGCTCATACCATTAAAGGTTATGGTATGGGTGATACCGCGGAAGGCAAAAATATCGCCCACCAGGTCAAGAAGATGAACATGGATGGCGTACGCTACATCCGCGATCGCTTCAATGTGCCAGTGGCTGATGAGAAAATCGAAGAGCTGCCTTACATCACCTTTGAAAAAGGCTCAGAAGAGTACAACTACCTGCACGGCCAGCGTGAGAAGCTGGGTGGCTATCTGCCAACCCGTCAGGCGGAGTTCACTGAGAAGCTGGAAATGCCGACGCTGGAAGAGTTCAAACCTCTGCTGGAAGAGCAGAGCAAAGAGATCTCTACCACGATCGCTTTCGTGCGTGCGCTGAACGTGATGCTGAAGAACAAGTCGATCAAAGATCGTCTGGTGCCAATCCTCGCGGATGAAGCCCGTACTTTTGGTATGGAAGGCCTGTTCCGTCAGATCGGTATCTACAGCCCGAACGGCCAGCAGTATACGCCGCAGGACCGCGAGCAGGTTGCTTATTATAAAGAAGATGAGAAAGGTCAGATTCTGCAGGAAGGGATCAACGAGCTGGGCGCAGGTTCATCCTGGCTGGCAGCGGCGACCTCTTACAGCACCAACAACCTGCCGATGATCCCGTTCTACATCTACTACTCCATGTTTGGCTTCCAGCGCATTGGCGATCTGATGTGGCTGGCGGGCGATCAGCAGGCGCGTGGCTTCCTGGTTGGCGGTACGTCGGGCCGTACAACGCTGAACGGCGAAGGTCTGCAGCATGAAGATGGCCACAGCCATATTCAGTCGCTGACCATCCCTAACTGCATCTCCTACGATCCTTCCTACGCGTATGAAGTGGCGGTGATCATGCAGGATGGCCTGGTGCGTATGTATGGTGAAGCGCAGGAAAACATCTACTACTACATCACCACGCTGAACGAAAACTACCACATGCCGGCGATGCCGCAGGGTGCGGAAGAGGGTATCCGTAAGGGTATCTACAAGCTGGAAGAAGTCGAAGGCAAGAAAGGCAAAGTGCAGCTGCTGGGCTCAGGCTCTATTCTGCGCCACGTGCGCGAAGCGGCACAGATTCTGGCGAAAGAGTACGGTATCGGCTCTGATGTCTACAGCGTAACCTCGTTCACCGAGCTGGCGCGAGATGGTCAGGATTGCGAACGCTGGAACATGCTGCATCCGACTGAAACGCCACGCGTGCCTTACATCGCTCAGGTGATGAACGATGCGCCGGCCGTAGCGTCAACCGACTACATGAAGCTGTTCGCAGAACAGGTCCGCAGCTACGTGCCAGCCAGCGACTACCGCGTGCTGGGTACCGATGGCTTCGGTCGTTCTGACAGCCGTGAAAATCTGCGTCATCACTTCGAAGTGGATGCGTCATATGTGGTAGTGGCTGCGCTGGGTGAGCTGGCTAAACGCGGCGAAATCGAGAAGCAGGTGGTAGCGGACGCTATCGCTAAATTCGATATCGACGCTGATAAAGTTAACCCGCGTCTGGCTTAAGAGGTAAAGAGTAATGGCTATCGAAATTAACGTACCGGATATCGGGTCGGACGAAGTTGAAGTCACCGAAATCCTGGTGAAGGTGGGCGACAGCGTTGAAGCTGAGCAGTCGCTGATCTCTGTGGAAGGCGATAAAGCCTCGATGGAAGTGCCTTCGCCGCAGGCGGGCGTGGTTAAAGAGATCAAAATCGCCGTCGGTGACAAAGTGAATACCGGCTCGCTGATTATGGTGTTTGACGCTGAAGGTGCGGCAGAAGCTGCACCGGCTGCCGAAGAGAAAAAAGCAGAAGCCGCGCCGGCTCCTGCTGCTGCAACGGCAACCGCCAGCAAAGAGGTTAACGTACCGGATATCGGTGGTGATGAAGTCGAAGTCACAGAGATCCTGGTTAAAGTGGGCGACAAGGTTGAAGCTGAGCAGTCGCTGATCACCGTTGAAGGCGACAAAGCTTCAATGGAAGTGCCTGCGCCGTTTGCTGGCGTAGTGAAAGAGATCAAAATCGCTACCGGCGATAAAGTGAACACCGGTTCACTGATTATGATCTTTGACGCAGAAGGCGACGCACCGGCTGCCGACGCGAAACCACAGATGAAAGAAGAGGCGACCTCCGCCCCGGCTGCAGCTGCAGGCGCGAAAGAAGTAAACGTACCGGATATCGGCGGTGATGAAGTTGAAGTGACCGAGGTACTGGTGAAAGCGGGCGATAAAGTCACCGCTGAGCAGTCGCTGATTGTGGTTGAAGGCGATAAAGCCTCTATGGAAGTGCCGGCGCCGTTTGCCGGTACGGTAAAAGAGCTGAAAGTGGCCACCGGTGACAAAGTCAGTACCGGCTCACTGATCATGATCTTTGAAGTGGAAGGCGGCGCACCATCGCCAGCACCGGCAGCCAAACCGGAAGCGGCCGCCGCGCCGGCGAAAGCGGAGGCTAAACCCGCTGCAGCACCTGCGCCGGCTAAAGCGGAAGCGAAAAGTGAGTTCGCTGAGAATGACGCCTATGTGCACGCCACGCCGGTGATCCGTCGTCTGGCGCGCGAGTTTGGCGTTAACCTGGCGAAGGTGAGAGGCACCGGGCGTAAGGGCCGCATCCTGAAAGAGGATGTGCAGACTTACGTGAAAGAGGCGGTGAAACGCGCTGAGGCTGCGCCAGCTGCTGCTGCAGGCGGCGGTCTGCCAGGCATGCTGCCATGGCCGAAGGTAGACTTCAGCAAGTTTGGTGAAGTGGAAGAAGTGGAGCTGGGCCGTATCCAGAAAATCTCTGGTGCTAACCTGAGCCGTAACTGGGTCATGATCCCGCACGTTACGCACTTCGATAAAACCGATATCACCGATCTGGAAGCGTTCCGCAAGCAGCAGAACGCGGAAGCCGAGAAACGCAAGCTGGATGTGAAGTTCACCCCGGTGGTGTTCATCATGAAAGCGGTTGCGGCGGCCCTGGAGCAGATGCCGCGTTTCAACAGCTCGCTGTCTGAAGATGGTCAGAAACTGACGCTGAAGAAATACATCAACATCGGCGTGGCGGTTGATACGCCAAATGGTCTGGTGGTTCCGGTGTTCAAGGATGTTAATAAGAAAGGCATCACTGAACTCTCGCGTGAGCTGATGGCAACCTCGAAGAAAGCACGCGATGGCAAACTGACCGCCAGCGATATGCAGGGCGGCTGTTTCACCATCTCCAGCCTTGGCGGCCTGGGCACGACGCACTTCGCGCCTATCGTCAACGCGCCGGAAGTGGCGATCCTTGGCGTCTCCAAATCGGCCATGGAGCCGGTCTGGAACGGTAAAGAGTTTGCACCGCGTCTGATGATGCCGATCTCGCTCTCGTTTGACCACCGCGTGATCGACGGTGCTGATGGTGCGCGTTTCATCACCATCATCAACAATATGCTGTCTGATATTCGCCGTCTGGTGATGTGAAGTTAATCAAGGCCGGCAAATGCCGGCCTTGTTGTAAGCATTCAGTTGTTACCGCGGTTGGCAGTTTATTAACAATTCTGTAAACTCTCGCGGTGAAATGTCCCGGTGGCGACAGGGTAGCATGAGCCTGGGAAAGGTCGCTCTGACCGCCGGCAATCTAACAAGAGGTCATGATGAGTACAGAGATTAAAACTCAAGTCGTGGTACTTGGGGCAGGTCCTGCAGGTTACTCTGCAGCCTTCCGTTGCGCTGACTTAGGTCTGGAGACCGTTCTGGTTGAGCGCTACAACACCCTCGGTGGTGTTTGTCTGAACGTGGGCTGTATCCCGTCAAAAGCGCTGCTGCACGTCGCGAAAGTGATTGAAGAAGCGAAAGCGCTGGAAGAGCACGGCATCGTGTTTGGTCAGCCGCAGACAGACATTAACAAAATCCGCACCTGGAAAGAGAAGGTGATCAACCAGCTGACCGGCGGTCTGGCCGGAATGGCGAAAGGCCGTAAGGTCAAAGTCGTAAACGGTCTGGGTAAATTCACCGGTGCCAACACCCTGGTGGTTGAAGGTGAGGGTGGCGCAACCACCATCAACTTCGATAACGCAATCATCGCCGCAGGCTCACGCCCTATCGAGCTGCCGTTTATCCCGCATCACGATCCGCGCGTCTGGGACTCTACGTCAGCGCTGGAGCTGCGTGAAGTGCCGAAGCGTCTGCTGGTCATGGGCGGCGGCATCATCGGTCTGGAGATGGCGACAGTTTACCATGCGCTGGGTTCAGAGATTGACGTGGTTGAGATGTTTGACCAGGTGATCCCGGCAGCGGATAAAGACGTGGTTAAAGTCTTTACCAAGCGTATCAGCAAGAAATTCAATCTGATGCTGGAAACCAAAGTCACCGCGGTTGACGCGAAAGATGACGGTATCTATGTGTCGATGGAAGGTAAAAAAGCGCCTGCTGAGGCGCAGCGCTATGACGCGGTGCTGGTCGCCATTGGCCGCGTGCCAAACGGTAAAGGCCTCGACGCCGGTAAAGCGGGCGTGGAAGTAGACGAGCGCGGCTTTATCCGTGTCGATAAGCAGATGCGTACCAATGTGCCGCACATCTACGCTATCGGTGATATCGTGGGTCAGCCTATGCTGGCGCATAAAGGCGTGCACGAAGGCCACGTTGCCGCTGAGGTCATCTCTGGTCTGAAGCACTACTTCGATCCGAAAGTGATCCCATCCATCGCCTACACCGAGCCGGAAGTTGCATGGGTAGGTCTGACTGAGAAAGAAGCCAAAGAGAAGGGCATCAGCTACGAAGTCTCCACCTTCCCATGGGCGGCCTCAGGCCGTGCTATCGCTTCTGACTGCGCTGACGGCATGACCAAGCTGATCTTTGACAAAGAGACGCATCGCGTTATCGGCGGTGCTGTAGTCGGCACCAACGGCGGCGAGCTGCTGGGTGAAATCGGTCTGGCGATCGAAATGGGTTGTGATGCCGAAGATATCGCGCTCACCATCCATGCGCACCCGACGCTGCATGAATCAGTTGGTCTTGCCGCTGAAATCTTTGAGGGCAGCATCACCGATCTGCCAAACGCGAAAGCGAAGAAGAAGTAAGTTTCACTTCTGCGATCAACGGCTCCTGCGGGGGCCGTTTTTTTTTGCTGTTACAGCCGCAGGCATAACTAAAGGTTAGCCAGATCATTTTCTGCCACGCTGAAAGTTATGATCTGAAAACCGCCTGCCGCATATCTGCCGCTTTTTTTTCCGTCTGCAGGGGAATACCCGGACAGTTATGCCGGAAATTGGCTGGATGTTGCTTTTTTGTAAACAGATTAACAATCAGGCGAAATCCTGCTATGCTGGCCGACGCAGAACCGGGCACCTCACCCTACTGTTTAACAGCATCAAGGTGTACCGGAAAGCTATACAATGAGAGCGAGGAGAACGTCGTGCTAGAAGAATACCGTAAGCACGTTGCCGAGCGTGCTGCCCAGGGAATCGTACCTAAGCCGTTAGATGCTTCCCAGATGGCCGCGCTGGTTGAACTGCTGAAAAGCCCGCCTGCGGGTGAAGAAGAATTTCTGGTTGACCTGCTGGTTAACCGCGTCCCGCCAGGCGTTGATGAAGCCGCCTATGTTAAAGCCGGTTTCCTGGCTGCTGTCGCAACGGGCGAAGCCCACTCTCCTCTGGTTACGCGCGAGAAAGCTGTTGAACTGCTGGGCACCATGCAGGGTGGCTATAATATCCACGCGCTGATTGAAGCGCTCGACGACGAAGCACTGGCACCGATTGCCGCTGAAGCGCTGTCCCATACGCTGCTGATGTTCGACAACTTCTACGATGTGGAAGAGAAAGCCAAAGCGGGTAACGCCCACGCAAAAAAAATCCTGCAATCCTGGGCTGATGCCGAGTGGTTCCTGAAGCGTCCTAAGCTGGCTGAAAAAATCACCACCACCGTGTTCAAAGTGACCGGCGAAACCAACACCGACGACCTCTCTCCGGCGCCGGATGCGTGGTCGCGCCCGGATATTCCACTGCATGCGCTGGCGATGCTGAAAAACCCGCGTGATGGTATTGAGCCAGACGAGGCGGGCAACATTGGCCCGATTAAACAGATTCAGGCGCTGCAGCAGAAAGGCTTCCCGCTGACGTATGTCGGCGACGTCGTGGGTACCGGCTCATCACGTAAATCCGCCACCAACTCGGTGCTGTGGTTTATGGGTGAAGATATCCCGTACGTGCCGAACAAAAAGGGCGGCGGTCTCTGCCTAGGCGGTAAAATTGCCCCGATTTTCTTCAACACCATGGAAGATGCCGGCGCGCTGCCGATCGAACTGGATGTTGAGCGCCTGAACATGGGCGATGTGATTGACGTTTACCCGTATAAAGGCGAAGTCCGCAGTCACGAAACCAATGAACTGCTGGCAACCTTTGAACTGAAAACCGATGTGCTGCTGGATGAAGTCCGCGCCGGCGGCCGTATTCCGCTGATTATCGGTCGCGGCCTGACGACGAAAGCACGCGAGTCACTCGGCCTGCCGGCAAGCGACGTCTTTGTGCAGGCGAAAGATATCGCCACCAGCACGCGCGGCTACTCGCTGGCGCAGAAGATGGTGGGCCGCGCCTGTGGCGTTGAGGGTATTCGTCCGGGCGCGTACTGCGAGCCGAAGATGACCTCTGTGGGTTCACAGGATACCACCGGTCCGATGACGCGCGATGAGCTGAAAGACCTGGCGTGCCTCGGCTTCTCCGCCGATCTGGTGATGCAATCCTTCTGCCACACCGCGGCCTATCCGAAGCCGGTTGATGTGACCACGCACCATACGCTGCCGGATTTCATCATGAACCGCGGTGGCGTCTCGCTGCGTCCGGGCGATGGTATTATTCACAGCTGGCTGAACCGTATGCTGCTGCCGGATACCGTTGGCACCGGCGGTGACTCACACACCCGCTTCCCGATTGGCATCTCTTTCCCGGCGGGTTCCGGCCTGGTGGCGTTTGCCGCTGCGACTGGCGTGATGCCGCTCGATATGCCGGAATCGGTGCTGGTGCGCTTTAAGGGCACCATGCAGCCGGGCATTACGCTGCGCGATCTGGTACACGCTATCCCGCTGTACGCGATTAAGCAGGGCCTGCTGACGGTAGAGAAGAAGGGCAAGAAAAACATCTTCTCCGGCCGTATTCTGGAGATCGAAGGTCTGCCGGATCTGAAAGTTGAGCAGGCTTTTGAGCTGTCTGATGCCTCCGCTGAGCGTTCTGCTGCCGGTTGTACCATCAAGCTGGATAAAGCGCCGATCATCGAGTACCTGAACTCCAACATCGTCCTGCTGAAGTGGATGATCTCGGAAGGCTACGGCGATCGCCGTACGCTGGAGCGCCGCGTTGAGGGCATGGAGAAATGGCTGGCCGATCCGCAGCTGCTGGAAGGCGATGCAGATGCAGAATACGCTGCGGTGATCGAGATCGATCTGGCGGATATCAAAGAGCCGATTCTGTGTGCACCAAACGATCCGGATGATGCGCGCTGGCTCTCTGACGTGCAGGGCGAGAAGATTGACGAAGTGTTTATCGGCTCCTGCATGACCAATATCGGTCACTTCCGCGCGGCCGGTAAGCTGCTGGACGCGCATAAGGGCCAGCTGCCGACGCGTCTCTGGGTGGCTCCGCCAACCAAGATGGATGCGGCGCAGCTTACCGAAGAGGGCTACTACAGCGTCTTTGGTAAAAGCGGTGCGCGTATTGAGATCCCGGGCTGTTCGCTCTGCATGGGTAACCAGGCACGCGTGCAGGACGGTGCGACGGTGGTCTCCACGTCGACCCGTAACTTCCCGAACCGTCTGGGTAACGGCGCCAACGTCTTCCTGGCATCAGCCGAGCTGGCTGCCGTCGCTTCGCTGCTTGGCAAACTGCCAACGCCGGACGAGTATCAGCAGTTTATGGTGCAGGTGGATAAAACGGCCGGCGACACCTATCGCTATCTCAACTTTGACCAGCTGGGTCAATATACCGAGAAAGCGGACAGCGTGATTTTCCAGACCGCCGTATAACGCGACGGGTAAATCGGGGGGGATGATGCAAATCATCCCCCTTTTTTTATGCCTTTTTTACCGGCGGCACTCCCGGCATAATGCGAGCGCGATCCCACTTTATTACGCGCGCTGCGCTCAGAATGCACATAAACGTGCAGTCCGGCGCGCTACTGGTATGAGGTAACCCAATGGAGTATGAATTTTTACGCGATATCACCGGCCAGGTCAGGGTGCGCATGTCGATGGATCACGAAGCGGTAGGCCACTGGTTTAACGAAGAGGTCCGCGACAACGCCGGGCTGCTGGATGAAGTGGAGGCGGCGGCGCGTGCGGTAAAAGGCACCCATCAGCAGTGGCAGCGTATCGGACATGAGTACACGCTGTGGCTGGATGAAGAAGAGGTGATGATCCGCGCTAACCAGCTGGCGCTTGAGGATGAGGGGCTGGAAGAGGGCATGGCCTACTACGATGAAGAGAGTCTCTCGTTCTGCGGCGTGGAGGACTTTCTGGCGGTCATCGCGGCTTACCGGCAGTTTATGGCGGGCAGATAACCGGCACCGCGCCACATGATCCATTCTTACTTAACGTAGGCCAGCAGGCTCAGTGAATCACGCGCCAGCGATTTGCACTTCTTATCGTTATTGATTGCAATGCCGCTCAGATCTTTATAGCTCTCTTCGCCCAGCGCTTTCATGTTGTAGCTGCTGTAGTTGCTCAAATCCCAGCGGTTCTGCTGGGCAAAAAACACCAGCGCTTTGCGAATTTGTGCATCCGGCAGCGCCTGGTAGCCGCAGTCGTTTTTCAGATAGACAAAGACCGCCGTCAGGTCAGCCAGATCTTCCGCTTCAGACTCGCTCAGCGCAAAACTGCTGGTGGAGAAGCCAAAGAGTCCCGCCAGCAGCAGGATCTTAATGCTTTTTGTCATAATGGTTCTCAGCAAAGGACAATCCATTGACGTTAGCACAGTTACCGTCCGGATTCCGCTTCTTTTACCCCGGCGACGGGCAGGCTACTATTTTGCTGCCCGGCACTTGACCCTCCCGCAGGGGCAGGGTTTAGGCTGGGTGCCTCATTATCACAAGGATATGCGTATGCAACGTCGCACTTTTCTCAAACTGACCGCGGCGCTCAGCGCGGCAGGCGCACTGCCGCTATGGAGCCGCTCACTGATGGCGGCTACGCGGCCGCTGCTGCCGATCCCTGCGCTGCTTGAGCCAGATGCGCGCGGTCACTACAGCCTTACCGCCATGACGGGCAGCACGCAGTGGCAGGATAAAGCGGTGCCGACATGGGGCTATAACGGCAGCCTGCTCGGGCCGGTTCTGCGCCTGCAGCGGGAGAAGCGCGTCACGGTCAATATTCATAACCGGCTGCCGGAAGCGACCACCGTACACTGGCACGGCCTGGCTATCCCGGGGGACGTGGATGGAGGCCCGCAGGCGATTATCGCGCCCGGTGCCACGCGGCAGGTGAGCTTTACCCCCGATCAGCCGGCGGCGACCTGCTGGTTTCATCCGCATCTGCACGGCAAAACCGGTCATCAGGTGGCGCAGGGATTAGCCGGGCTGGTGCTGCTGGAGGATGAAGCGTCCGGCAAGCTGCGCCTGCCGATGCAGTGGGGAGCCGATGACGTACCGCTGATTTTCCAGGATAAACAGCTTAATAGCGCCGGCACGCATATCGATTATCAGCTGGATGTGATGCGCGCGGCGGTAGGCTGGTTTGGCGATATGATGCTGACCAACGGCGTGCAGTATCCGCAGCACGCCGTGCCGCGCGGCTGGCTGCGGCTGCGGCTGCTTAACGGCTGTAACGCCCGCTCGCTGGAGATCGCCACCAGCGATAAACGACCAGTCTATGTGGTGGGCAGCGATGGCGGACTGCTCGCTGAACCGGTACAGGTGACGTCGCTGTCACTGCTGCCGGGCGAGCGCTTTGAGGTGCTGATCGATACCTCTGACGGGCAGCCTTTTGATATCGTCACGCTGCCGGTGACGCAGATGGGGATGACGCTGCCGCCGTTTGATCGGCCACTGCCGCTGGTGCAGATCCTGCCGCTGCGCATTATGGCGAGCGGGACGCTGCCGGACACCCTGGTGGATCTGCCGCCGCTGCCTGCCAGTGACGGCGTACAGAACCGCTGGCTGCAGCTGATGATGGATCCGCAGCTGGATAAGCAGGGGATGCAGGCGCTGATGGATCGCTATGGCCATCAGGCGATGGGGGGCGCGGCAGACCATGGCGCGGCAGAGACGCACAGCGGACACGATGCCATGCCAATGGAACAGAGCGAACATGGCGCGATGCCGATGGATCACGGTGCGCACGACGCTGCCGCATACGATTTTCACCACGGCAATAAGATCAACGGTGAAGCGTTTAACATGCAGAAGCCGATGTTTGCCGTGCCACTGGGTAAAACCGAGAAGTGGACGATTTCAGGCGAGGGCGATGCGATGCTGCATCCGTTCCATATTCACGGTGCACAGTTCCGTATCCTGTCAGAAAACGGCAAGCCGCCTGCCGCGCATCGTGCCGGCTGGAAAGATATGGTTAACGTCAACGGCTGGCGCAGCGAAGTCTTAGTGCGGTTCGACTATGCTGCCAGCGCGGAGCATGCCTATATGGCACACTGCCATCTGCTGGAGCACGAAGATACCGGCATGATGCTCGGCTTCACGGTCGCGTAGCGAGCCAGACGACCGCAAGGGCGGCATCTGAGCCGCTCGGCGTCAGCCGCCGTCTGCCGCCTCCAGCGCCTGGCTGATATCCGCAATCAGGTCGTCCGGATGCTCAATCCCGATCGACAGGCGCACCGTCGCGTCGCTGATGCCAATGCGCTGACGTACCGCCAGCGGCACGCCAGAGTGGGTGGTGCTGGCCGGATGGCTGGCGAGCGACTCGGTGCCGCCCAGGCTTACCGCCAGCTTAAACAGCGTCAGCGCGTTGAGAAAGCGGAAAGCCGCAGGTTCACCGCCCTGAATATCAAAGGAGAAGGTCGAGCCGGCGCCGCTGCACTGACGCCGGTACGTTTCTCCGGCCGCACTCTGTGCGTCAAGATAGGGCAGCCAGAACAGCGCCGCGACCTGAGGCCGGTCGCGCAGGAAGGCGGCGACCCGTTCCGCATTTGCGGCGGCTTTCTCCATGCGCAGCGCCAGCGTCTCCAGCGAACGGCCAATCATCCAGCTTGAGTGCGGGTCGAGCTGCGTGCCGATCGCGCTGCGCAGCGCGCGCACAGATTTCATCAGCGTCCGGCTGCCCAGCGCGGCGCCGGCGATAAGGTCGGAGTGGCCGCCCACATATTTGGTCAGCGAATAGAGCGAGATATCTGCGCCATGCTGCAGCGGATGCTGAAACAGCGGCCCCAGCAGCGTATTATCGCAGGCGATAACCGGACGCGAACCCTGCTGCTGTGCAATGACATCCGCCACCTGCGCAATAAGCCGGATATCCACCAGGCTGTTGGTGGGGTTGGCTGGCGTCTCGATCAGGATCAGGGCGACCCGGCCACGCTGCCACGCCAGCTTCGCCGCCTCATAAACCTTATCTTCATCCGTACCCTCGCTGAACCCTACGGCTTTAATTTCCAGATCGTGCAGCGTCTTGCTCAGCAGCGTTTCTGTGCCGCCATACAGCGGCTGTGAATGCAGGATCACCTCGCCCGGCCGCGCAAACGCAAGCAGCGTAGTGGCAATGGCTGACATACCGGAAGAGAAGAGCACCGCGCTCTCAGCGCCTTCATAGATCGCCAGACGATCTTCAACGATTTCGCTGTTGGGATGGTTAAAGCGTGAATAGACCAGCCCGCCGCTCTGACCAGCAGGCGGCTGACGGCGACCCGATACATAATCAAAAAAATCTTTGCCCTCTTCGGCACTGTTGAAAACAAAGGTTGAGGTAAGAAACACCGGCGGTTTTACCGCGCCTTCTGACAGCCGCGGATCGTAACCGTAATTGAGCATCTGCGTTTCCGGATGCAGCGTGCGCCGATCGGAAGGTTCTTTATTGCTGGATGAGTTTGCCATAGCAGCTCCGGCTGAATCAGGATAAAGCGCGTAAACCCTGCTATAGAGTTAATGCCATCGCGGGAAATTTTGCTACGTAATCGTTTGCGTTTTGCGGGCGCGGTTAGCCATCAGGCGCATTGTGATAGACTGCGGAGCTTTCTGAAAACCTTAACCAGGCGAACGCAATGAAACACACCGTTGATGTGATGATCTCCCGGGAGGAGATTGCAACCCGTATTGCCGAGCTGGGCAAACAGATCAGTGAAGCCTACCGCGACAGCGGCAGCGAGATGGTGCTGGTTGGTCTGCTGCGCGGCTCCTTTATGTTTATGGCCGATCTGTGTCGGGCGATTGATGTTCCGCATGAGGTCGACTTTATGACCGCCTCCAGCTACGGCAGCGGCATGTCGTCGTCACGCGACGTCAAAATCCTGAAAGATCTCGATGAAGATATTCGCGGTAAAGATGTGCTGATCGTGGAAGATATCATCGACTCCGGCAACACGCTGAGCAAAGTGCGTGAGATCCTGCGCCTGCGTGAGCCAAAATCGCTGGCCATCTGCACGCTGCTGGATAAACCCGAGCGTCGTGAAGTTGAGGTGCCGGTCGAATATGTCGGCTTTACCATTCCCGATGAGTTTGTCGTGGGCTTTGGCATCGACTACGCGCAGCGCTATCGTCATCTGCCTTATATCGGCAAAGTCACCATGCAGGACGCATAACCGCACAATCTACCTGGGTCATTTTGGCCGTTCCGGGATAGAATCAGCCGCCCGTAAGTGACTGACTTGCGGGCCTGATGCACTTTTCTGCACGATACAGCGCGTCATGCGCTCCCCGCAGGCGCACCACGTCTGATTTCAACACAAATTCTGCTGAATTCGCCGCACGTCTGGCGCGGGCGCACTATCATTTTCATCAGGCTTTGATGTCACAACAACAGGATATGGACTCGCAATGACTTATGCACTGGAACTTTCCGGGCTGACCAAGACCTATCCCGGCGGCGTACAGGCGCTGAAAGGTCTCGATCTGAACGTAGAAGCGGGCGATTTTTACGCTCTGCTGGGACCCAACGGCGCCGGCAAATCGACCACCATTGGGATTATCAGCTCACTGGTCAATAAATCTGGCGGCAGCGTTCGGGTATTTGGTTACGACCTGCAAAAAGATGTGGTCAATGCCAAGCGCCAGCTCGGGCTGGTGCCGCAGGAGTTCAACTTTAACCCGTTTGAAACCGTGATGCAGATCGTCGTAAACCAGGCAGGCTATTACGGCGTGGAGCGGGCAGAGGCGAACAAACGTGCGGAGAAGTATCTTAACCAGCTCGATCTGTGGGGCAAACGCAATGAGCGCGCCCGCATGCTTTCAGGCGGTATGAAGCGCCGCCTGATGATTGCGCGTGCGCTGATGCATGAGCCCAAGCTGCTGATTCTGGATGAGCCAACGGCCGGTGTGGATATTGAGCTGCGCCGCTCCATGTGGGTGTTTCTGAAAGAGCTGAATGCGAAAGGCACCACGATTATCCTCACCACGCACTATCTGGAAGAGGCAGAGATGCTGTGTCGCAATATCGGCATTATTCAGAGCGGCGAACTGGTGGAGAATACCTCCATGAAAGGCCTGCTCTCTAAACTGAAATCGGAAACCTTTATTCTCGATCTCGCCCCGCGCAGCGCGCTGCCGCAGCTGGAGGGCTTTCAGTATCGCCTGGTGGATACCTCGACGCTGGAAGTGGAAGTGATGCGTGAGCAGGGGCTTAACAGCGTATTCAGTCAGCTGAGCGCGCAGGGCGTACAGGTGCTGAGCATGCGTAACAAGGCAAACCGGCTGGAAGAGCTGTTTGTGGGACTGACACAGGGTAAAGCAGGAGGCAGAGCATGACGCATCTTTATTGGGTCGCGTTAAAGAGTATCTGGAGCAAAGAGATTAACCGGTTTGCCCGCATCTGGATCCAGACGCTGGTCCCGCCGGTGATCACCATGACGCTCTACTTTATTATTTTCGGTAACCTGATTGGTTCACGCATTGGCGACATGCACGGCTTCAGCTATATGCAGTTTATCGTGCCGGGCCTGATTATGATGTCGGTGATCACCAACGCCTATGCTAACGTCGCCTCCTCTTTTTTCAGCGCAAAATTCCAGCGCAATATTGAAGAGCTGCTGGTGGCACCGGTGCCGACCCACATCATCATTGCCGGCTATGTCGGCGGCGGCGTGGCGCGTGGCGTCTGCGTGGGGATCCTGGTGACGGCGGTCTCGCTCTTCTTTGTGCCGTTCCACGTTTTCTCCTGGCCAATGGTTGCCATCACTCTGCTGCTGACCGCGGTGCTCTTTTCGCTGGCGGGTCTGCTCAACGCGGTGTTCGCCCGCACGTTTGATGATATCAGCCTGATCCCGACCTTTGTGCTGACGCCGCTGACTTATCTGGGCGGCGTCTTCTATTCGCTGGCGCTGCTGCCGCCATTCTGGCAGGCAGTCTCGAAGCTGAATCCGGTGGTGTATATGATCAGCGGCTTCCGGTACGGCTTCCTCGGCATTAACGATGTGCCGCTGGTGTTTACGCTGTCGGTGCTGTTAGCGTTTATCGTAGTGTTTTATGTGCTGGTGTATACGCTGATCCAGCGCGGTCGCGGCTTACGCACCTGAATCTTATTTAGCAGGATAATAAACAGGGGCGCCGGAAGGGCGCCCCTGTTGTTTCTGGCAGCTCAGCGTAATATGGCTGAACGCTACGCAACCTGAACCGGCAGCGCCCGGGCAAGACGTTTCATCTCATTATCGCCCTCAAAATAGGCCACCTTTGGCTGCCAGCTGCGCGCCACTTCATCCTCTACCTGCACGTAAGAGCAGATAATCATGATGTCTCCGGCACAGGCGCAGCGCGCGGCAGCACCGTTTACGGAGATAATTTTTGATCCCCGCTCGGCGGCGATGGCGTAGGTGGAGAAACGCTGGCCGTTGGTCACGTTGTAAATATCGATCGCTTCATATTGCAGAATGCCGGCAGCATCCAGGAAATCCTGATCGATCGCGCAGGAGCCTTCATAGTGCAGATCGGCCTGCGTGACTTTGACGCGGTGCAGTTTGCCCTGCAGAACAGTACGAATCATCGCGGTATACCCTTAAGCTGCTGTTTAAACGACGGCTTACGCCATCAGATCCACTTGCTGGTTATCAATCAGACGCGCGTTGCCCAGCCAGGCGGCCATCAGGATCACCGCGCGCTGGCTCTCCACCGTCAGCGGCTGCAGCGTAACGGCATCGCAGATTGCCAGCCCGTCAGGACGAAACCCCTTTTCCTGCAGCGCGGCATTCGCCTGTTCAATAATCTCATCAATGTGGCGTTCGCCGTTGCTGAGGCGCTCCGCCATACTCTGCATAACCTGGCTCAGACCCGGTGCCAGCCTGCGTTCATCGGCAGTAAGATAGCCATTGCGCGAACTCAGCGCCAGCCCATCTTTCGCCCGCACGGTGGGCACGCCAACGATGTCGATATCAAAGCCCATATCCGCAACCAGTTTGCGTATGATCGCCAGCTGCTGAAAGTCCTTTTCGCCAAAACAGGCGACGTCAGGCTGCACCAGGTTGAACAGTTTGCTGACAACCGTGGCGACACCGCGGAAGTGGCCCGGCCGGCTGGCACCCTCCAGCAGCGCAGAGAGCACCGGCACCTCAACAAACGTCTGGTTCTCTGTACCCTGCGGATAGATCGTCTGCGGTGCCGGTGCAAATACCAAATCCACACCGTGACGGTTAAGCTTTTCGCAATCGTCCTGCAGCGTGCGCGGATAGCGTGCAAGGTCATCCGCGCGGTCAAACTGCATCGGATTAACAAACACCGAGACCACGACCACATCAGCCCGCTGGCGCGCTTCATCAACCAGCGTCAGGTGGCCATCATGCAGATTGCCCATCGTGGGCACCAGGGCGATACGTTGGCCCGCCTGGCGCCAGCGACGGATCTCGCGGCGTAGCATCGGCAGCGTTTCAATGATCAACACGATAAATCTCCGGATTCAGAAGAAGCTGTGTTCGGCGGCAGGATAGGTGCCAGCCTCAACGTCGGCAATATACTGGCGAATTGCCGCGCGAATGTCGCCGGTTTCGGCGAGGAAATTTTTGGCAAATTTTGGAATGTGGCCACCGGTGATGCCAAAGGCGTCATGCATCACCAGAATCTGGCCATCGGTGACGTTACCTGCGCCGATGCCGATCACCGGAATGGTCAGCGCCTGGGTGATGCGCGCCGCCAGCCCGACCGGCACGCACTCCAGTACCATCAGCTGTGCGCCAGCGGCTTCCAGCGCCAGGGCATCGGCCAGCAGGCGTTCAGCGTCCGCCTCATCACGGCCCTGCACTTTGTAGCCGCCAAAAATATTTACCGACTGCGGCGTCAGGCCCAGATGGCCACAGACCGGTACGGCGCGCTCGGTCAGCATGCGTACACTCTCCGCCAGCCACGCACCCCCTTCCAGTTTGACCATGTTGGCACCGGCGCGCATCAGCTGCGCGGCAGAGGCGAAAGTCTGCTCCGGAGTGGCATAGCTCATAAAGGGCAGGTCAGCCATGATCAGTGCCTGCGGCGCGCCACGGCGCACGGCGGCGGTATGATAGGCGATATCAGCCACCGTGACCGGCAGCGTGGAGTCATGCCCCTGCACCGTCATCCCCAGCGAATCGCCAATCAGCATCACCTGAATGCCTTCGTCGGCAAACAGGCGGGCAAAGCTGAAATCATAAGCGGTAAGAGTGGCAAAGCGGCGCCCGCTGGCTTTCAGCTGGCGCAGATGAGAGATAGTGGTTGGTTTCATCGCAATCTCCGGCGTTTCTGATGCGCGCAGTGTACTGGATTGCTTGCAGGGGGGATATGACCGGCAGGAAATTATCGCGTGTCAGACGGACCAGAGGGTGATTTCGCTGCAGTCCAGCGTGGCGAGCACGCCGCTCAGCGGACGGCCATCGGGCAGGCGCAGACCCGGCGCAATCTCCAGCAGCGGCAGCAGCATAAATGCCCGGTTGTGCATATCATAGTGCGGTACGGTTAAACGCGGCGTATGGATCACCTGATTGCCAAACAGCATGATATCGATATCGAGCGTACGCGGCCCCCAGCGCTCAGCTTTGCGCACGCGGCCATGTTCCAGCTCAATATGCTGGGTGTGATCCAGCAGCGTCTCGGGCAGCAGCGCTGTATCAAGCGCCACTACCGCGTTCAGGTAGTCGGGCTGATCCGCCGGACCATAGGGCGGCGTACGATAGAACGATGAGGTCGCCACGCGGGAGGTCTCCGGCAGCGTATCGAGCGCCGCAAGCGCTGCATCAATCTGATGCAGCGGATCGGCAAGATTACTGCCCAGGGCGAGATAGACGCGATTCATGATGCGTTGCTGCTGCTGCCCTGTTCGCGACGCGGACCGGTGGAGCGGCGGCGCGGACGGCGCGGTTTACGGCGCGGCTGCGGATCGTCCCCCAGCGTGTTCAGCATGGTTTTCTGCTGGACCGGAACGGCGGCCTGGAATTCACCCCACCACTGGCTGAGACGCTGCAGTTCCGGATTCTTTTCTACTTCAGCACGCAGCGCCAGCAGGTCGTAAGCGGCGCGGAATTTCGGATGCTCCATCAGCTTCCATGCGCGTTTGCCGTGGCGACGCGACATACGCAGCTGCAGCTGCCAGATATCGCGGACCAGGGTGGTAATGCGTTTCGGGATCGCCAGCGCGCGGCACGCCTCGTCCAGCGTATCATTCATGGAGAGTGCAAACGCGTCATAGTAGGTCAGGCCGCTCTCCTGAGCGATACGCTCAGCGGATTCCAGCTGCGGATACCAGAACATTGCGGCAAACAGAAACGCCGGATTGACACGCAAATCGTTGTGCAGCCGGGTATCGGTGTTTTTCAGCACCTGCGCCAGCATGCGTTCCATCATGCTGTCGCCTTGCTCGGTAAAGTGGCGCGCCAGGGTCGGGAACAGCGGCTGGAAGAGCTGATATTCACACAGCATCTGCCAGGTGCGGTAGCCATAGCCAGCCTGCAGCAGCTTCAGCGCCTCTTCAAACAGGCGGGCGGGCGGAACGTCATTCAGCAGCGTCGCCAGGCGCGGGATCGGCTCGGCGGTTTCCGGCGCAATCTGCATATTGAGTTTGGCGGCAAAGCGCACCAC
This sequence comes from Pantoea sp. UBA7232, assembly GCF_002473195.1. Taxonomy (NCBI): domain Bacteria; kingdom Pseudomonadati; phylum Pseudomonadota; class Gammaproteobacteria; order Enterobacterales; family Erwiniaceae; genus Pantoea; species Pantoea sp. UBA7232. Next base: position 60,441 of record NZ_DKTK01000012.1, on the reverse strand, counting down.
GCGCAGCATGCGTACCGGATCTTCACGGTAGCGCGTCTCCGGATCGCCAATCAGGCGTACCACGCCCTCCTGCAGATCCTGCAGGCCACCCACATAATCACGGACCGTGAAATCTGCCACGCTGTAGTAGAGGCTGTTGATGGTGAGATCGCGGCGCTGCGCATCATCTTCGATGCTGCCAAAAATATTGTCGCGCAGCAGCATGCCGTTCTGGCCGCGCTGCGAGCTGTTGCGATCGTCTTCGCTCTCTTCCTGATGATGGCCGCGGAAGGTCGCCACCTCGATCACTTCCGGCCCAAACATCACGTGCGCCAGACGGAAACGGCGGCCAACCAGACGGCAGTTGCGGAACAGTTTGCGCATCTGCTCAGGCGTGGCATTGGTCGTCACGTCGAAATCTTTCGGCTTTTTGCCCAGTAGCAGGTCGCGTACGCCCCCGCCGACCAGGTAAGCTTCAAAGCCTGCTTTATTCAGGCGATAGAGCACCTTAAGGGCGTTTTCGCTGATATCTTTGCGTGAGATGTTATGGTTTTCCCGGGGAATGATGGTCATCTGGTTTTCAGCTTCCACCTCTTCAGGCACCTCCTCGTCACGCTTGAGGACTCTCCGGCAAAAATTAGCGACTCGGGTAAAAATGGGACACCTCGACAGTGACAAAAAATGGGTGGTAATAAAATCAGCGGCTAATCATAGCCTGTTGCGAACCATTTAGGAATGGCGTTGTCATTTCATCCGGCTTTAGCGCGTCATGTAACGGGATCTGCGCCGGCGCCCAGCGCGTAATGGCCTGGCTCAGCAGCAACGCCAGCGGGCTATCCTGCCAGCCTTCTTCTGCCGGCTGTCCGAGAAAGCGTAGCGCCTGCACCAGCAGCGGACGCGGATCGCCAGCGGGCAGGGCAGGGGCGTGATTCTGCTTAGAGAGTTTATTGCCGTCAGCGGCGATCGCCAGCGGCAGATGCAGGTATGCCGGCGGCGTCCAGCCAAACTGCTGATAGAGCGCAATCTGACGCACCGTCGGGGCGATTAGATCCGCGCCGCGCACAATTTCGGTAACGCCCTGGTCATGATCGTCGACCACCACCGCCAGGTTATAGGCGAACAGCCCGTCCCGGCGATGGATAATAAAATCCTCTTCCGCCAGCTGAGGATCCGCCAGCAGCTCCCCGCGCAGCCGATCGGTAAAATGCCGGACCGGCGCGTGCTGGCGCAGGCGCAGCGCCGCGTTATCCGGCGGGAGCCGGCGATCGCGACAGTAACCATCGTAATACCCACCCAGCTGCTGAATACGCCGGCGGCTGCAGGTGCAGAAATAGCTCTGACGATGCGTGCGCAGCCAGGCCAGCGCCGCCCGATACGCATCATGCCGCTGTGACTGCCACATCACTTCACCATCCCACTCCAGCCCGTAATGCTCCAGCTGCTGCAGAATGCGCGTGGCAGCACCCGGTACTTCACGTGGCGGATCGATATCTTCAATACGCACCAGCCAGCGGCCCTGCTGCGCACGCGCGCTGAGATAACTGCCGAGTGCAGCAATCAGGGAACCAAAATGAAGATCGCCGGAGGGCGAAGGGGCGAAGCGACCAATACAGGAGGACATAGCAGAGGGTGTCACTGGAAGATACACCGCACGGCGGGGAAAGATTGATTTTCCCTGCTGTGCGGTGAGAACAGGCGGATGGACATCAGCCAGCCATCTGCTTCTCGCGGATCTCAGCCAGCGTTTTGCAGTCAATGCAAAGATCGGCAGTCGGACGCGCTTCCAGACGGCGGATACCGATTTCAACACCGCAGGATTCACAGTAGCCGAAGTCGTCATCTTCCACTTTTTTCAGCGTCTTCTCGATCTTCTTAATCAGCTTACGCTCGCGATCGCGGTTACGCAGTTCCAGGCTGAACTCCTCTTCCTGCGCTGCACGGTCAACCGGATCGGGGAAGTTAGCAGCTTCGTCCTGCATGTGTGACACAGTACGGTCTACTTCATCCCTGAGTTGGTTGCGCCAGGCTTCCAGAATCTTACGGAAGTGGCCTAACTGGGCGTCGTTCATATACTCTTCGCCCGGTTTCTCCTGATACGGCTCCACACCTGCGATGGCGAGGATACTCAGGGACGATGTTTTACGGTTTTGCCCTTCTTGCATGTTGTTTCTCCTGGATAACACGCACTACCCGTTGCGATTCAGACTGCCCGGCAGGATTGCTGCACGGCTGGCCTGTCTGCTCTGGGTTTATCGATTCCCATCAGGGAAAAAAACAGGCCGCTATAAATAGCAGAAGCAATCAAGGTTGGCAATTATTCCTGAACACACCTTGACAAGCCTGTGAGTAAAAGCGTATTTAGCGCGCCTCCGGCTCCATCCTGACACAGTTTATCGCCACTATTATGACAGCTCAGCGCAGGCTGCCACCGGCAGCGGTCGGGAGAGCTGCATCTGCTCAGGAGAAAGCGTGGCCTGATACGCAAACACTTCTACGCCACGGCGCTGTGCCTGTACCAGTAGTTCTGCGTAGTGCGCGTCGATATGGCGCGCCGGGGAAACGTCCTCAATCCCCGTGTGCAGAACAGCAAACAACAAAACGGCCCGATGACCTTCTGCCGCGATTGCACTGAGTTCGCGCAGATGCTTCTGTCCGCGGACCGTCACCGCATCCGGAAAGTAGCCTTTACCATTCTGTAAAAGGGTGACGGATTTGACTTCAATATAGCAGTTTGATCTGCCCTCTGCCTGCAGAAGGAAATCAATTCGGCTTTTTTCCGTGCCATATTTCACTTCGCTGCGGCAGTGGGTGTAACCGGATAATTCCGGAATATGCTGCTGCTGCAGCGCCTCCTGCACCAGCTGGTTAGCGCGCAGCGTATTAACGCAGATCCAGTGGCCCGACTGCGTCTCTGTCAGCTCCCAGCTGTGCGGATATTTGCGCGTCGTGCTGGCTGACGTGGAGTACCACACCGTGTCGCCGGGCGTGGCGCAGCCGGTCATGGCGCCGGTGTTGGCGCAGTGGATGGTCAGCAGGTCGCCCTCAGGCGTCACGATGTCAGCCAGAAAGCGCTTGTAGCGCGCCACCAGACGAGCCGGCTTAAGCGGCAGAGTAAACTGCATGGTGGATCCTCAGGCTGAAGTGAGCGGCCAGCGCGCCACGGTTTTGTAGCGCGTACGGCCGCGGGAAAAGAGCGATGAACAGAGCGCAAACCGGGTCGCTTCCATCTGCCAGTGAAACCCGCGCGGCGGCAGCACAATGCGCTGTGTGGCGTGGCGCAGCAGGGTAACGTGCGGATAAAAAGGCTGTGCGCTCTGCGCGCAGCCGTGTCGTGCCGCCTGAGCGCGCAGCAGCGACGCCAGCTGCAGCAGTCCGCGCGGCGCGCGGCGGCAGCCGAGCCATACTACGCCGGGGCGTGGCCAGTGTCCGGCATCATCCAGGTCAAGCGTAAAAGCGGGCTGGGTAATACGCGCGGCGAGCTGTTGCAGGCTCTCCTGCGTCTCGCGGCTCACCTCACCCAGAAACGCCAGCGTCAGATGCAGGTTGGCCGCTGCAACCGGCGTACCGGCCTCAGCGGCAAAATTATCCGCCCGCCACTGCACCAGCTGCTGCTGAAGCGGAGCAGGCAGTTCAAGAGCAAAAAACAGGCGTTGCGTGGTCATAAGCGTGCTCCGGTAATCTGCGCCGGGTGGTGTACAATGCGCGCCATATTAGCACAGGCAGAGCAGGAGAAGAGCGTGAGTGAATTACCGGTCAGCGAGGTATTGCCTGCGCTGCTGACGGCGCTGGAGCGTTCGCCCCAGGTGCTGCTGGCGGCCCCTACCGGCGCAGGAAAATCGACCTGGCTGCCGCTGCAGCTGCTGCAGCAGGCGTCGCTGCCGGGGCGTATTATTATGCTGGAACCGCGTCGTCTGGCGGCGCGCAATGTGGCCCAGCGGCTGGCGGAGCAGCTTGGCGAGCAGCCGGGCGACACCGTGGGTTACCGGCTGCGCGGTGAGAGCTGCGTCGGTGCGCATACCCGACTCGAAGTGGTCACCGAGGGGATCCTGACGCGCATGCTGCAGCGCGATCCCATGCTGGAGGACGTAGCGCTGGTGATCCTTGATGAGTTTCATGAGCGCAGCCTGCAGGCCGATCTGGCGCTGGCGCTGCTACTGGATGTGCAGCAGGGGCTGCGCGATGACCTGAAGCTGCTGCTGATGTCCGCCACGCTGGATAATCAGCGTCTGCAGGCGCTGCTGCCCGCTGCGCCTGCCATTGTATCGGCCGGACGCAGTTATCCGGTGGCGCGCCGCTATGCCAGCCTCAATCCGCAGACGCGTTTTGAGGAGGCGGTGGCGCGCGAGGTCGCCCAGCTGCTGCGCGAGGAGCACGGCTCGCTGCTGCTGTTTCTGCCGGGCGTGGCGGAGATTGAGCGTGTCAGGCGGGAGCTGAGCGCACGGGTGGGGGACGATATCGATCTGGCTCCGCTCTACGGTGCGCTGCCGCTGGAGGCGCAGCGGCGCGCCATTCTGCCGGCCGCCGCCGGCCGCCGGAAGGTCGTGCTCGCTACGAACATTGCGGAGACCAGCCTGACCATCGAGGGGATCCGTCTGGTGGTCGATAGCGCGCTGGAGCGGGTCGCGCAGTTTGATGCCCGCAGCGGCGTCACCCGGCTGCAAACGCAGCGTATCAGTCAGGCATCCATGACGCAGCGCGCCGGGCGCGCCGGCCGGCTTGAGCCGGGTATCTGCCTGCATCTGCTGGCACAGGAGCAGGCGCTGCGCGCGCCGGCGCAGAGTGATGCAGAGATCTTAAGCAGCGATCTCGCCGGTCTGCGGCTGGAGCTGCTGCAGTGGGGCTGTAGCACGGCAGCGCAGCTGCAGTGGCTTGACCTGCCGCCGGCCCGCAACCTGCAGGCGGCGGACGCGCTGCTGCACCAGCTGGGCGCGCTGGACAGCGCCGGACGGCTTAACGCCACCGGCCGGAAAATGGCGCGGCTCGGCAGCGATCCGCGTCTTGCGGCCATACTCTGCGCGGCGGGGGAGGAGAGCGATGCCATTGCCAGCGCGGCGCTGCTGGTGGCCACTCTCGAAGATCCGCCGCGCGGCGGCAGCGTCGATTTGCGTGACGCGCTGAACCATCCCCAGCCGCAGTGGCAGCGGCGGGCGCGGCAGTGGCAGCAGCGTCTGAACGCCAGCGGTGGACGGGTGGATGCCGATCGCATTCCGCTGCTGCTGGCGGCGGGTTTTGCCGACCGCATTGCGCAGCGGCGCGGCGAGAGCGCACGCTACCAGCTGGCAAACGGTCTCGGCGCCATGCTGGATGAGGATCACGGCCTTAGTCGCTATCCCGCCCTGATTGCGCCCGCGCTGCTGCAGGGGGCGGGCGCGGCGGACGCACGCATGCTGCTGGCGCTGCCGGTGGACCTGACGGCGCTGCGGGCCGCGCTGCCGCAGCTCATTACCCGCCGGGTTGACGTGGAATGGGATGAGGAGAGAGGCACGCTGCGCGCCTGGAAGCGCGAACTGCTGGGCGCGCTGGTGCTCAGCGCGCAGCCGCAGGCGCGACCAGAGCCGGACATTCTGCATCCCGCCATGCTGCGCTGGATACGCGAAAAGGACCTGTCTGTACTGGGCTGGACGCCGGAAGCGGAGCAGCTGCGCCTGCGCCTGCAGTGCGCGACGCAGTGGTTGCCGGAAGAGGGGTGGCCGCCGCTGGACGATACGGCATTGCTTGATACACTGGAAAGCTGGTTACTGCCTGAGATGACGGGCGTGCGCGATCTGAAAGGGCTGCAGGGCATTAACCTCAGCCGGGCATTATTACATTTGCTGACATGGTCGCAACGTCAGCGGCTGGATAGTGCGCTGCCAACTCACTACACTGTGCCGACCGGAAGCCGCCTGCCCATCCGCTATCACGCAGAGAATCCGCCCGCGCTGGCCGTTCGCCTGCAGGAGATGTTTGGCGAGGCGCAGAATCCGGCTATCGCTGAGGGCCGCGTGCCGCTGGTGCTGGAGCTGCTGTCACCGGCGCATCGTCCGCTGCAGATCACCCGCGATCTGGCGGCGTTCTGGCGCGGCGCGTACCCCGAGGTGCAGAAAGAGATGAAAGGGCGCTACCCCAAACATCCATGGCCGGACGATCCGGCCAGCGCCCTGCCAACAAGGCGCACCAAAAAGTTTTCCCCGTAACCCTGTGGATCGAATTCAGAGGGTTCTGCCATGCGCAGCGGGAGAAAGCAGTTAGAGTAACGGCCGCAGCTACCGCTATGCCTGGAGAGAAGAGAGTATGTCTGGGAACGATCGCGAACCTATTGGGCGCAAAGGAAAAGCGCCAAAGCCGCCGCGCACTACCGCGCGGCGCGGGCACCGCAAAGAGCCTGATGGCCACATCGGGCAAACTGATATTGATGAAGATTATGAGGAGAGCGCTCCGGTGCCACCGAAAAGTAAAGGAAGGGGTAAAGGCCCGCAGCGCGGCAAGCGCCGCTGGTTAGGCTGGCTCATTAAGCTCTTCCTCGTTGTTGTTGTTGTGATGGCGGCCTGGGGCGTCTATCTCGACTCTGAGATCCGCAGCCGTATTGATGGTAAAGTCTGGCAGCTGCCTGCCGCCGTCTACGGGCGCATGGTCAGCCTTGAGCCTGGCATGGCCTATGATAAGAAAGAGATGATTGCGCTGCTGGAAGGTACGCAGTATCGCGAAGTGTCGCGCATTACGCGTCCGGGCGAGTTCAGCGTCAAGGGCAATACCATCGATCTGCTGCGCCGGCCGTTTGATTTTCCTGACAGCAAAGAGGGACAGATCAACGCGCGTCTGACCTTCAGCAACGATGAGCTCTCCGGTATTAAAAATCTCGATACCGGGCGCGACTTCGGTTTCTTCCGTCTCGATCCGCGCCTGATCACCATGCTGCAGTCGCCTAACGGCGAACAGCGTCTGTTTGTGCCGCGTGCCGGCTTCCCGGATCTGCTGGTCGATACGCTGATCGCGACCGAAGATCGTCACTTCTATGAGCATGACGGGATCAGCCCTTACTCGATCGGCCGTGCATTTCTGGCCAACATCACCGCCGGAAAAGCGGTACAGGGCGGCAGTACGCTGACGCAGCAGCTGGTTAAAAACCTGTTCCTGACCAATGAGCGCTCACTATGGCGTAAAGCGCGTGAAGCCTACATGGCGGTGATCATGGATGCGCGTTACAGCAAAGATCGCATCCTTGAGCTCTACCTCAATGAGGTCTATCTCGGTCAGGCCGGTAACGATCAGATCCGCGGCTTCCCGCTGGCCAGCCTCTACTATTTCGGGCGTCCGGTTGATGAGCTCAGCCTCGATCAGCAGGCGATGCTGGTCGGAATGGTAAAAGGCGCCTCGCTCTACAACCCGTGGCGGAATCCAAAGCTGGCGCTGGAGCGACGTAATCTGGTGCTGCGTCTGCTGCAGCAGCAGCAGGTGATTGACCAGGAGCTGTATGACATGCTCTCGGCGCGTCCGCTGGGCGTACAGCCTAAAGGCGGCGTGATCACCCCGCAGCCCGCCTTTATGCAGATGGTGCGTAATGAGCTGCAGGCGAAGCTGGGCGACAAGGTAAAAGATCTCTCGGGCGTGAAAATTTTCACCACGCTCGATCCGGTTTCACAGGACGCGGCTGAAAAGGCGGTAGAAGAGGGGATCCCCACGCTGAAGAAACAGCGCGGGCTGAAAGATCTGGAAACCGCCATGGTGGTGGTAGACCGCTTCAGCGGTGAAGTGCGTGCTATGGTTGGCGGTTCCGATCCGCAGTTTGCCGGCTATAACCGCGCGCTGCAGGCGCGCCGCTCTATCGGCTCGCTGGCGAAACCGGCTACCTATCTGACCGCGCTGAGTCAGCCCAACAGCTACCGGCTGAACAGCTGGATCGCGGATGAACCGATTGCGCTGAAGCAGCCCAACGGCAGCGTCTGGAAGCCAATGAACGACGATCGTCGTTTCAGCGGCAAGGTGATGCTGGTGGATGCGCTGACTAACTCCATGAACGTGCCAACGGTTAATCTGGGCATGACGCTGGGGCTGGATGCGGTAGTGGATACCTGGAATAAACTGGGCGTGTCGAAAGATCAGCTACATCCGGTGCCGGCGATGCTGCTGGGCGCGCTGAACCTGACGCCGGTGGAAGTGGCGCAGGCGTTCCAGTCGATCGCCAGCGGCGGCAACCGTGCTGACCTGTCGGCGGTGCGTTCGGTCATCGCTGAAGATGGCTCGGTTCTGTTCCAGAGCTTTCCGCAGGCGCAGCGCGTGGAGCCTGCTCAGGCGGCCTATCTGACGCTCTATACCATGCAGCAGGTGGCGGAACGCGGTACCGCCCATGCTCTGGGCGCACGCTATCCGAAAGCGCACCTGGCGGGCAAAACCGGGACCACCAACGATCTGATCGACAGCTGGTTTGCCGGTGTTGACGGTAAAGAAGTGGCGATTACCTGGGTCGGACGTGATAACAACCAGACGTCGAAACTCTATGGCTCCAGCGGTGCGATGCAGATTTACCGTCGCTATCTCGATAATCAGGCGCCGATGCCGCTGGTCCTGACGCCGCCGGAGGATATCACGCAGATGAACGTTGATTCTGCGGGTAATTTCGTCTGCGGATCTGGCAGCAGTACCTGGCGTTCACTGCCGGTCTGGACGCTGGATCCGGCCGCATTCTGCCAGCAGCAGATGGAGCAGCAGCAGGTGTTCCAGCAGCAACAGCAGCAGCAGCCTGAGCAGCAACAGCAACAGCAACAGCAGCAACAGTCGCAGAATGAGCAAAAGGATTCTGACGGCGTGGCGGGCTGGATCAAAGATATGTTCGGCAGTAAATAAGTCATCCCTTCATACAGGGCGCTCCGGCGCCCTTTTTTTTGCCTCCGGTTTTTTATCCGCGATCAATCGATGCTGCAATCGGGCAGTAATTGCGGCAATCGCGCAGATTACATCTTGCAGATCGCGCGCAGCTTCGCCTAAAATCTTTGCGTCTGATAATCATTATCGTTTTCATTCGCCCGCATTGTTCATCTGTTGAGAGACTCCTTCATGAGTGCGCGAACTACTTTTTTCCGGCCGGAGCTGACGCCTCGTCGCCCGCTGGCTTTATTCATTGCGTTAACACTGGGTACGCTGAGCGCGCAGGCGCTGGCAGAAGAGACTGTTGTTGTCACCGCTGCCGATACCGGCACGGTGGCACAGGAGAACGCCTGGGGCCCGGCCCCGACCATTGCGGCGAAGCAGAGCGCCACCGGCACCAAAACCGATACGCCGATTGAAAAAAACCCGCAGTCGGTTTCGGTGGTGACGCAGGAAGAGATGGCGATGCATGCCGTCACCAGCGTTAAAGGGGCATTCAACTATACCCCTGGCGTACTGACCGGTAACCGCGGCAGTTCGGACGTGATTGATGCACTCTCGATTCGCGGCTTCAGCGAAACCAACACCAATCAGTATCTGGATGGCCTGAAACTGCAGGGCGACAACTACTCAGAATTCGCCCTCGATCCCTGGTTCCTGGAGCGTGCGGAGCTGCTGCGCGGCCCGGTATCGGTGCTCTATGGAAAAAGTAATCCGGGCGGCGTAGTGGCGCTGGTCAGCAAGCGCCCCACGCAGGAGACGCTGCGTGAAGTGCAGTTCCAGATGGGCAATGACAATCTGTTCTCAACCGGTTTCGATTTCGGCGGCGCGCTCGATGACGCAGGCGTCTACAGCTATCGTCTGACCGGCCTCGCGCGCAGCGCTGATGCGCAGCAGGCGATGAACAAAGAGAAGCGCTACACCATTGCGCCTTCATTCAGCTGGCGTCCGGACGAAAATACGCGTTTTGACCTGCTGACTTACTTCCAGAATGAACCGGAAACCGGCTATTACGGCTGGCTGCCGCGCGAAGGCACGGTGGCGGGCATCACCCGCCCGGACGGCAGCAGTTACAAACTGCCGACCCATTTTGATGAAGGCGAAGAGAGCAACAAGATTTCGCGCAACACCAAAATGGTCGGGTACAGCGTTGAGCATAGCTTCAGCGATACCTGGACGGTGCGGCAGAACCTGCGCTATGCCGAACTGCGTACGGATTACCGCAGCATTTATGGCTTCGGTTATAACCCTGATAATCAACGTATTACCCGTAATGCGGCATTCTCGAAAGAGAAACTCAACCAGTTCGCGGTTGATACGCAGGCCCAGGCTAACTTTGCTACCGGTGATTTAGCTCATACCTTGCTGCTGGGCGTTGATTTCCAGCGCACCCGTAACGACATTGATGGTCAGTTTGGTGTCGCCAGTGGTCTTAGCCCATTCAATCCGCAATATGGTGATGACAGCTATACCCCTTATACCAATCCTTATCAGCATTTAAATCAGCAGCGCCAGACTGGCCTGTATGCGCAGGATCAAATGGAATGGAACCGCTGGGTGTTAACACTCGGTGGCCGCTACGATTACGCGATGAACTCCGTTACCGATCGGGTGGAAAATTCCGTAGACCGTCAGAATGATCAGGCATTTACCTGGCGCGGCGGGGTTAACTACGTATTCGATAATGGTATTGCACCTTACTTCAGCTATAGCGAAGCGTTCATCCCGAATGCTGGTGCGACAGGGAACGGTCAGGCGTTCGATCCTTCACGCGCTAAGCAGTATGAGGCAGGCGTAAAATATGTGCCGAAAGATCGTCCGATTGTTATGACGGCCGCTGTGTATCAGCTCACCAAAACCAAAAACCTGACGGCCGATCCTGATAATCCGCAGTTTAGCGTGCAGAGCGGCGAAATCCGTTCACGCGGCGTGGAGCTGGAAGCGAAAGCCGCGGTGAACGCCAGCATCAACCTGACGGCGGCTTACTCTTATACCGATGCGGAATACACCGAAGATAACTTGCTGAAAGGCCGCACGCCGGTGCAGGTGCCGAAGCACATGGCATCGCTGTGGGGCGACTACACCTTCCATGACACGGCGCTATCGGGCGTAACTATCGGTGCCGGTGTGCGTTACGTCGGTGAAAGCAAAGGATTGTATGCCAGCGGTAGCAACGCGAACCAGAACTTCGATGTCGCCGCTTACACCACGGTAGACGCCGCGCTGAAGTACGACCTGGGTCGCTTCGGCCTGCCGGGTTCGACTGTGGGCGTCAACGTCAACAATCTGTTCAATCGTGACTACGTCGCCAGCTGCTACCGCGACTACGCCTGCTACTGGGGCGCTGAGCGCCGTATCGTGGGTACCGCTACCTTCCGTTTCTGAGACTGATATCCGGGCGCGCTGCGCCCGGTAGCCAGGGAGTACCATGCTGCATTCGCACTACGCCGAAACCACTTTTGCGCTGGATAGTGCCAGCTTTCACGTGCCGGGGCGCACGCTGCTGCATCCGCTGTCGCTTACGTTTACACCGGGAAAAGTGACCGCACTGATTGGCCATAACGGCTCGGGAAAATCGACCCTGCTGAAAATGCTGGGGCGCCATCATGCTGCGACGGCAGGAGAAGTGCTACTGAACGGCGAACCGGTGGCGCACTGGAACAGCAAAGCGTTTGCACGTCAGGTGGCCTATCTGCCTCAGCAGCTGCCTGCGGCAGAAGGCATGACGGTGCGCGAACTGACGGCGATGGGGCGCTATCCGTGGCACGGTGCGCTGGGACGTTACGGCGCGGAAGATCGCAACCGGGTTGAGGAGGCGATTGCGCTGGTGGGGCTGAAACCCTTTGCCAGCCGTCTGGTGGATAGCCTCTCCGGCGGCGAGCGTCAGCGCGCCTGGCTGGCGATGCTGGTGGCGCAAAATAGCCGCTGCCTGCTGCTGGATGAGCCGACGTCGGCGCTGGATATTGCGCATCAGGTTGAGGTGCTGGCGCTGATCCAGCGGCTGAGCCGCGAGCGCGGACTCACCGTGATTGCCGTGCTGCACGATATCAACATGGCGGCGCGCTACTGCGACAGGCTGGTGGCGCTGCGTCAGGGCGAGGTTATCGCCGAAGGGGAACCGGCGGCGATCATGCAGGCTGACGTGCTGGGCACGATCTACGGTATTCCGATGGGCATACTGCCGCACCCGCAGGGCGGCGCGCCCGTCAGTTTTGTTCGCTGAGGAGCAGGGATGATCTCACTGACCCGTCGTCGTCTGCTGACGGCGCTGGCGCTCTCGCCGCTTATGCAGTGCGCGCCGCTGCGTGCTGCCGTGCCGGACAATTCACGCATTCTGGCGCTGGAGTGGCTCTCAGCTGAACTGCTGATGGCGCTGGGCGTGGCACCGCTCGGCGTGGCGGATGTACACAACTACAATATCTGGGTTGGCGAGCCGCCGCTGCCCGCCAGCACCGTCGATCTTGGCCTGCGTGGTGAACCTAATCTGGAGCTGATGACGCAGCTGGATCCCTCGCTGATCCTGTACTACAGCGGCTTTGGTCCGTCAGCAGAAACGCTGCAGCATATCGCCCCGACGCTGGGTTTTTCGCTTCACAGCGGCGACGGCAAGCCGTTCAGCGCCGCGCAACACTCGCTGCGGCAGCTGGGCGCGCACATTGGACGCGAGGCGCAGGCGGAGCAGCATCTGCAGGAGACCGGACAGCAGCTGGCGGCGGCACGGGTGCGCCTGCAGGGATGGGCCGGACGACCAATCCTGCTGATGTCGCTGCTCGACAGCCGGCACGCCATTGTTTTCGGGCAGAACAGCCTGTTTCTGGATGTCATGCAGCGGCTCGGTCTTACCAGTGCCTGGCAGGGTGAAACCAGCTACTGGGGCAGCGCGGTCATCGGCCTGGAGCGGCTGGCTGAAGTGGGTAACGTTGAGGTGCTCTGCTTTGACCACGATAATCAGCGCGATATGCAGCAGGTGACCCGCACCGCGCTGTGGCAGGCATTGCCGTTTGTGCGTGCTGGCCGCTTCCGGCGCGTACCGGCCGTATGGTATTACGGTGCCACGCTGGCAGCCCTGCGATTTGTACGCGTGCTGGAAAGCGCGCTGGAGCCCCGTTAATGCGTATCTCTCTTTTTCCCGCCGCGCTGCTGAGCGCAATATTTGCTATCGCTCTGCTGCTGACCTTTATCAACCTGCAGAACGCGCTGCCGCTGGCACAGTGGCCGCAGGCGTTTTTCACGCCCGATATCGATGCGATTCGCCAGATGGTCTTTCACTACAGTCTGCTGCCGCGTCTGGCACTGGCGCTGCTGCTCGGCGCCGGACTGGGACTGGCGGGCCTGCTGTTTCAGCAGGTGCTGCGTAATCCGCTGGCAGAGCCTGCCACGCTGGGTATCTCCTCCGGCGCTCAGCTGGGCATTACCGTTGCCACGCTGTGGCAGCTGCCGGGTGGTGAGCTTACGCAGCAGTTTGCGGCGACAGGCGGTGCGCTGCTGGTCGGCGTGCTGGTGTTTGGCGTGGCGTGGGGCAGACGGCTTTCACCGGTGACGCTGATCCTCGCCGGACTGGTTCTGAGCCTGTATGCCGGCGCGGTCAATCAGGTCTTTGCTATCTTTAATCACGATCAGCTGCAGAATATGTTCCTCTGGAGCACCGGGGCGCTTAATCAGCTCGACGGGCACAACGTGGCGCTGCTCTGGCCCCGGCTGCTGCTGGCGTTTGTGCTGACGCTGGCGCTGCTGCGTCCGCTGACGCTGATGGGACTGGATGATGGCGTGGCAAAAAATCTTGGCCTGTCGCTTTCCATCGCACGCGTTGCCGCGCTGGCGCTGGCAATTCTGCTCAGCGCGCAGCTGGTGAACATTGCCGGCATTATCGGTTTTATTGGGCTATTTGCGCCGCTGCTGGCAAAAATGCTGGGTGCGCGGCGGCTGCTCAGCCGCATTCTGCTGGCTCCGCTGATTGGTGCACTGCTGCTGTGGCTGGCCGATCAGTCGGTGCAGTTGCTCACGGTGTACTGGCGTGAGATTTCGACCGGCACGGCGACGGCGCTGACCGGGGTGCTGCTGCTGCTGTGGCTGCTGCCGCGGCTGCGTGCCGGCTCTCAGCCGCCGGAGATGAACGCCGGGGATCGGGTGCCGGCCGAGCGTCAGCGTGTGCTGCGCTGGGTGCTGACGGGGCTGGCGGTGCTGCTGCTGCTGACCGTTGCGGGTATCAGTTTTGGCCGTAACGCTACGGGCTGGGCATGGGTAAGCGGTGACATGCTGCAGCAGCTGCTGCCATGGCGCGCACCGCGCGTGCTGGCGGCGCTGGCGGTGGGAATGATGCTGGGCGTGGCGGGTACGCTGATCCAGCGTCTGACCGGCAACCCGATGGCCAGCCCGGAAGTGCTGGGTATCAGCTCCGGGGCGGCGTGCGGCGTGGTGCTGATGCTGTTTTTTGTGCCGGGCGATGCGCTGGCGTGGCTGCTGCCGGCAGGGATAGCCGGAGGAGCGTTAACGCTCGGCGTCATTATGCTGGTTGCCAGCCGGGGGGGCTTTTCACCGCAGCGTATGCTGCTGGCAGGAATGGCGCTGAACAGCGCGTTTGCCACGCTGCTGATGCTACTGCTGGCGAGCGGCGATCCGCGCATGGAGGGGCTGCTGAGCTGGATCTCCGGCTCCACCTATAGCATCTCGCTGCCGCAGGCGCTGCAGAGTGCGGTCATCGCGCTGATACTGGTCGCCCTGGCACCGCTGGCAAGCCGCTGGCTGACGCTGTTGCCGCTTGGCAGCGCCACCGCCCGCTCCGCGGGGATGTCACTGACTGCCTCACGATTGCTGCTGCTGCTGCTGGCCGCCGCGCTGACCGCCGCCGCGACGCTGACGGTCGGACCGCTGAGCTTTATCGGGCTGATGGCACCGCATATTGTGCGTATGCTCGGCTTCCGGCGCGCGCTGCCGCAGATGATGATGGCTGGCGTAACCGGCGCCGGGCTGATGCTGGTGGCTGACTGGTGCGGCCGGATGCTGGCGTTTCCGGATCAGATCCCGGCAGGGCTGATGGCAACCTTCTTTGGCGCCCCCTATTTCATCTGGCTGCTGCGCCGCGCGTGACAGAAAAAAGGTGCGCCGTGGCGCACCTTTTTGTTATGGCCTGCCAGGGCAGGGCGGGTCGCTCCTCAGAGCAGTCCGGCGTTACAGCTGGGCAAAGCAGCGACGCGCTGCGGCAACGGTACGCTCAATATCTTCCGGCGTGTGCGCCAGCGACATAAAGCCCGCCTCGTAGGCGGAGGGGGCCAGGTAGATCCCCTCGCTCAGCATCAGATGGAAGAAGCGCTTAAAACGCTCTGTGTCACAGCGGGTGACATCTGCATAGCAGGTCACGCTTTCAGCATCGGTGAAGAACAGACCAAACATGCCGCCCACGTGGTTTACCACCAGCGGGATATTTTCCGCCTGCGCGGCAGCCAGCAGGCCCTCTGCCAGCTGCGTGGTTAGCGCGGTCAGCGTGGCGTGCGTGCCTGGCTGAGCAATCTGCGTCAGGCAGGCAAAACCGGCTGCCATTGCAATCGGGTTACCCGACAGCGTGCCCGCCTGGTAGACCGGACCTGTAGGTGCCAGCGCTTCCATCACGTCGCGACGGCCACCAAATGCGCCGACCGGCATGCCGCCGCCGATGATTTTACCGAGGCAGGTAAGGTCAGGCATCACGTTGTAGTAGGTCTGCGCGCCGCCCAGCGCCACGCGGAAACCGGTCATCACCTCATCGATAATCAGCAGGGCACCAAACTCGTCGCACAGCGCGCGCAGGCCTGGCAGGAAGTCAGGCTGCGGCGGGATACAGTTCATGTTGCCGGCAACCGGTTCCACGATGATACAGGCGATATCGTCCGGATACTCTTCAAACGCCGTGCGGACAGAGGCGAGATCGTTATAGGTGCAGGTCAGCGTATGGCGGGCAAAGTCAGCCGGCACGCCAGGGGAGTTCGGCTGACCCAGCGTCAGTGCACCGGAACCCGCTTTGACCAGCAGGCAGTCGGCATGACCATGGTAGCAGCCCTCAAACTTGATAATTTTATCGCGATGGGTAAAGCCGCGCGCCAGGCGGATGGCGCTCATGGTCGCTTCCGTACCGGAGTTCACCATGCGCACCATATCCATACCCGGCATCAGCTCGCACACCAGCTCCGCCATTTTCACTTCCATCTCAGTCGGCGCACCAAAGCTCAGGCCGCGCGCGGCAGCCTCAATGACCGCGTTGCGGATGGTCGCGTTATTGTGGCCCAGTACCATCGGGCCCCAGGAGCCGACATAGTCGATATAGGCTTTACCATCTGCGTCATACAAAAAGGCGCCATCGGCGCGTTCAATAAACAGAGGTACGCCGCCGACACCGGTAAACGCGCGCACCGGGGAGTTCACGCCGCCCGGGATCAGACGTTGTGCTTCGGTGTATAGATTTTCTGACTTACTCATGGTTTGGCTCCGGCTGTCTGGAAAAATTCATCCCGTCATTCTACGGGAAGATGCCGCGACGGTGAACCGCCGCGCAGCGCGCAGCAGGGGCCTCGCGCACGCAGGGTTTAAACTGTAGTTCATTTCAGGGGCACACAGTGTCAAGGGTGCTACTTGATTGCACCGGGCGGCTGGCAGATAATAGCGTGATTAAGGTTGTTTTCTGACCTGGACGTTTACGCGGAGTAAAACATGAGTGATGACGTAGCAGCGCTGCCTTTGCAGTTTACCGATGCAGCAGCCAATAAAGTAAAAAATCTGATTGCGGATGAAGAGAATCCGGCGCTGAAACTGCGCGTCTATATCACCGGCGGCGGTTGCAGCGGCTTCCAGTATGGTTTTACCTTTGATGACCAGATGAACGATGGCGATATGACCATCGAAAAGCAGGGCGTATCGCTGGTAGTGGATCCAATGAGCCTGCAGTATCTGGTGGGCGGATCGGTGGACTACACCGAAGGTCTGGAAGGTTCGCGCTTTATTGTTACCAACCCTAATGCTAAAACCACCTGCGGCTGTGGTTCCTCTTTCAGTATCTGATGCCAGTCTGGCTGCCGTTCCGGCAGCCAGTTCTACCACTCAATAGTGACTAATTGTGTTGTGTCGTGCCGGCGCGCATCGCCCGTGAGCGTCTGCCGGGAAATACGCGGCTGAGCGCCGCTACCGCCCGCGCAGTCAGCGGCGGGCAGCCCCGGTGCACTGGCGGATGAGACAGTGCAGCGTGACACGATAGTCAGCGACACCGCAATCGAGCCGCTGGTGCCAGCCGCCATGGCGGACGCCGCGCCCGCCAGCATAATGGCCAGCAGTACAGCTCGGGTCATGATTAATTCCTGGTGTAGTCAAAAGCGCGTTGCGCTAAAAGGGCACGTAGCTTACGTGGCTGCCGTGCCTGCTCTCTTCATTGTCGACATATGCGGGCTGAACTTTATGCGCGGGCGCTTATTTTTTTAGCGGATGCAGC
Organism: Pantoea sp. UBA7232; assembly: GCF_002473195.1. Classification (NCBI taxonomy): domain Bacteria; kingdom Pseudomonadati; phylum Pseudomonadota; class Gammaproteobacteria; order Enterobacterales; family Erwiniaceae; genus Pantoea; species Pantoea sp. UBA7232. The sequence continues at coordinate 43,166 of NZ_DKTK01000012.1, read as the reverse complement.
GCAGCGCAGAGCTGCTGCGCGGCCAGCAGCAGGCGCGGACCGGGGCGGCTCAGCCAGTCGGGGTTAATGGCAATCACCGGTACGCTGAGCTGTGAGCGCCAGAACCGGGTGATGCTGGCGGCCTGTGCGGTATCGCCGCTGATGACAATCGCTTGCGGCTGCCGTATCAGCACCTGCTCCCGGCTGACCTGCGGCCAGCTAACCCGGCTGTCGGCAAAAATATTCTGCCCGCCGCACAGCGTGACGATCTCATTTTGCAGCGTGTTACGCGAAGCGGTAAACAGCGGCTGCTGTCCGAACTGCAGAAACAGCGCCACCGGAGCAGCGTGCCGGTAGCGCTGGCGCAATGCAGCTTCCTGCGCCCGCAGCGCCTGCGCAGCTGAAACAGCCTGTTCAGGCCGCGGGCTCCAGCGCGCCAGCGACTGCACGGTATCTATCATCTCATCCAGGCTTTGCGGATCGATCCAGACCACCCTGACGCCAGCGTGCTGCAGCTGTTCAATCTGACGCGCCGGGTTACCGCCACGCCACGCCAGTACCACGTCTGGTTTCAGTTGCAGCACCTGCTCAACGCCGATGCCCTGCCAGTTCGCTACCTGCGGCAGCGTCCGGGCAGCGGGTGGATAGTCGGACCAGGCGCTGACCGCCACCGGTGTGATACCGGCGGCAAAGGCCATCTCTGTAAGATGCGGGGCGAGGGTAATGACGCGCGGAGCCGCTAACACCAGGCCGCTGCAGAGCAGCAGCAGCCCGGCGAGCAGCCACTTAGCCATGCGTCAGACGGGCAAGCAGGCGCTCTGTCATCAGAGAGGATTGTCTGGCCGCCACGCTGAGAAACTCATCAAAACTCAGGTGGGAGGTTTTATCGGCGACGTCAGAGATGGCGCGTACCACGACAAACGGCACGTTAAACTGGTGACAAACATGACCAATGGCGGTGGCTTCCATTTCTACGGCAATCGCCTGCGGAAACTGTGAGCGGATGCGTGCCAGCGGCTCTGCACCGTTGATAAACGCGTCGCCGCTGACCACCAGGCCGCGCACGGCGTTCAGCTGCAGCTCGCTAATTGTCTGCTCAGCGGCCGTCACCAGCTGGCTGTCGGCCACAAACGCTTCCGGGCAACCTGCCATCTGACCCGGCACATAGCCAAAAGCGGTGACGTCAGCGTCGTGATAGCGTACTTCATCAGATACCACGATATCCCCGACCTGCAGCGTCGGCGCAAGGCCACCCGCAGAGCCGGTGTTGATCACCAGATCGGGTTTGCAGAGCTGCAGCAGCAGGGTGGTGCCCAGCGCGGCGGCCGTTTTCCCGATTCCTGATTTCAGCAGGGCAACCTCAACGCCATTCAGGGTACCGGTATAGATTTCACATCCGGCCAGCTTCAGCGTCTGACGGTTTTCAATTTTGTCACGCAGCAGGGTAACTTCCTGCTCCATCGCGCCAATAATGCCTGCTTTCATAAAGAATCTCGCTGTGTTTATAGATGTTTAAGAGGAAACTGAGGCATAGTCTATCATGGCTTCAGAGCGATGAATTCACCAAAAAGAGGGCCCGCTATGGTGGCGATTAATTTCAGGAAGAAGATCGGTTTCACGCGCCCTTATACCAGCCGTAAAGCACCGGAAGGCGAATACGCGATCACCCGCCATTTTGAGAGCGATCGGGGCCGGATCATTAACTCCGCCGCTATCCGCCGGCTGCAGCAAAAAACCCAGGTATTCCCGCTGGAGCGCAACGCAGCCGTACGCTCGCGGCTGACTCATTCGCTGGAGGTCCAGCAGACCGGCCGCTACATTACCAAGGAGATTCTCCATACCCTGAAAACCCAGGGCGGCGGGCTGGAGCAGTATGGCCTGGACGGTTTTGAAGGGGCTACAGAGACGCTGGTCGAGATGGCCTGTCTGCTGCATGACGTCGGCAACCCGCCGTTTGGACATTTTGGCGAAGCGGCGATTAATGACTGGTTCGAAGATAATCTGCCGGCAGAGCTGGTGGATCCGCTGGTCGCCGGCGTGGCCAGCGACGAACAGCAGGCTGACTTTAACGAACTGAATGCAATGATTCGTCAGGATCTGTGCAATTTTGAGGGGAATGCACAGGCGATTCGGCTGGTCCATACGCTGCTGCAGCTTAACCTTAGCTATGCCCAGGTCGCCTGCATTCTGAAATATACTGCCCCCGCCTGGTGGCAGGGTGAGAAGCCGGCTGAATTCAGCGTCCTGATGAAAAAACCCGGCTTTTATCTCTCTGAACGGGAATATATTGCGGAGCTGCGCGTCGCCACCGATCTGGCGGAACATCATCGCTATCCGCTGACCTGGATAATGGAGGCGGCGGATGATATTTCATACTGTATTGCCGACCTGGATGACGCCGTTGAAAAAGCGATATTTACCGTGGATACGCTCTATCACGCGCTGGTTAAAGCCTGGGGGCCGCTGATTCCCGGTGATGCATTTAGCCGCACCATTGGTGAGGCCTGGAAAGAGGCGAATCAGAAAAAACGGCGCAGCATCAGCGATCAGTTTTTTATGTCGCTGCGCGTAAACGTGCAGAATCTGCTGGTAGGCCATGCGGTGCGGCGCTTTGTCGATAACCTGCCGGCCATTTTCTCCGGCAATTTTAATCACGCCCTGCTGGAAGATGATGGTGATGAAGGGCGGCTGCTGAAGCTGTTTAAAACCGTGGCGCGTCAGCAGGTATTTAATCATCCTGAAGTAGAGCAGCTGGAGCTGCAGGGCTACCGGGTAATTAAAGGCCTGCTGGAGATCTATCAGTCGCTGATGCAGCTCAATTATGAGCAATTTACCACCTTAATGAATGATGATTATCTGGCGGGCCATCCTATTGAGACGCGCCTGTTCCATAAGCTCTCCGGTAAACATCGTAAGGCGTACCAGCAGCAGATGCGCGCGCGCGTCGTTGAGCATAAATATCAGCGGCTGTTATGGGAGCGCTATTATCGCTTCCGCCTTATTCAGGATTATATCAGCGGCATGACGGATAATTATGCGTGGGACGAATATCGCCGGATGATGGCGGTAGAATAGGGCCAGTTTTGTAAAGACGACGCATAAATATTTACCTTTAGGCAAAACTTTATCGCCTTTTTTGCGTATAAAATTTATCTCCGTTATGACGGCCACAGCAATGGTCAGGCTGCAACTTTCAGAGAGAAAAAACGAATGAAAAAAAACAGATTGATGCTGAGTGCGCTGGCACTGAGTCTGAGTATGGCGTGCGCGCCTGCTGCAGTATTTGCCGCTGAAACGGCGTCCTCCTCCAGCCAGCAGCTGCCCAGTCTGGCACCCATGCTGGAAAAAGTGATGCCTTCCGTGGTGAGCATCAACGTTGAAGGCAGCACTGCGGTAAAAACGCCGCGCATGCCGCAGCAGTTTCAGCAGTTCTTTGGCGATAATTCGCCTTTCTGTCAGGATGGATCGCCTTTTCAGGGATCGCCGCTCTGTCAGGGTGGCGGTGGCGCAGATGATGGCGCACCGGGCAATGCACAAAAACAGCCGTTCCGCGCGCTCGGTTCCGGCGTCATTATTAACGCAGAGAAAGGCTATGTGGTTACCAACAACCACGTAGTGGACAACGCTACAAAAATTCAGGTTCAGCTCAGCGACGGCCGCCGCTATGAGGCCAAAATCATCGGTAAAGATCCGCAGTCTGATATTGCCCTGATCCAGCTGCAGGATGCGAAAAACCTCACGGCGATTAAAATGGCCGATTCCGATACGCTGCGGGTAGGTGACTATACCGTTGCGATCGGCAACCCTTACGGGCTGGGTGAAACCGTGACCTCCGGCATCGTCTCTGCGCTGGGCCGCAGCGGCCTGAATGTGGAGAATTACGAGAACTTTATCCAGACTGACGCCGCCATCAACCGCGGCAACTCGGGCGGTGCGCTGGTCAATCTGAACGGCGAGCTGATCGGGATTAACACGGCTATTCTGGCACCGGATGGCGGTAACATCGGCATCGGCTTTGCTATTCCCAGCTCGATGGTGAAAAACCTGACGGCGCAGATGGTGGAGTTTGGTCAGGTTAAACGCGGTGAGCTGGGGATCCTCGGCACCGAGCTGAACTCAGAGCTGGCGAAAGCGATGAAGGTTGATGCCCAGCGCGGCGCCTTTGTCAGCCAGGTTCTGCCTGGTTCTGCGGCGGCAAAAGCGGGCGTGAAAGCCGGCGACGTCGTGGTTTCACTGAATGGCAAGCCGCTGAGCAGCTTTGCTGCCCTGCGTGCTGAAGTGGGCTCGCTGCCGACGGGCACCAAACTGCAGCTGGGTCTGCTGCGCGAGGGTAAATCCCAGAGCGTGACGGTAGAGCTGCAGCAGAGCACCAAAGATAAAGTGCAGTCGGCGACCATTTACACCGGTATTGAAGGCGCCGATCTCAGCAACGTGGAGAGCAATGGCCACAAAGGGGTGCGCGTTGACAGCGTGAAAGCAGGCAGCGCGGCCGCGCGTATCGGCCTGAAGAAAGGTGACATCATCCTCGGGGTTAACCAGCAGGCGATCGATAACCTGGGTGAACTACGTAAAATTCTCGACACGAAACCGCCGGTACTGGCGCTCAACATTCTGCGCGGTGACGCGTCGCTTTATCTGCTGATGCAGTAATTCTCCCTGCATAAACCGGGCGGGCTGCGGCTCGCCTTTTTTCTTTTGTGCGCCCGGTAACATTTTCCGCAATCTCTCCGCCACTATGTGCAATTGCACAATGTCAGCCGTCAGCAGGATGCGTATTCTGTCGGTTTGCCCCTTGCTCAGGAAGTGATCCATGGCAACCTCTCATCTTGATGCGCGTCTGGCGCAGGATATCGTTGCGCGCACCATGAAAATTATCGACAGCAACGTCAACGTGATGGATGCGCGCGGGCGCATTATCGGCAGCGGCGATCGTGAACGTATCGGCGAGCTGCACGAGGGCGCGCTGCTGGTACTGTCGCAGGGCAGGGTGGTAGATATTGATGAAGCGGTAGCAAAGCATCTGCACGGCGTGCGGCCTGGCGTCAATCTGCCGCTGCGCATTGAAGGCAGCATCGTGGGAGTCATCGGGCTGACCGGAGAACCTGCTGCCCTGCGGCATTACGGCGAACTGGTCTGTATGACGGCGGAGATGATGCTGGAACAGGCGCGGCTGCTGCATCTGCTGGCGCAGGATAGCCGCCTGCGCGAAGAGCTGGTGCTTAACCTGATCCGCAGCGACACACTCTCGCCGACGCTGAACGAATGGGCGCAGCGGCTGGGTATCGATCTTAACCAGCCGCGTGTGGTGGCGGTAGTGGAAGTGGATAGCGGCCAGCTGGGCGTAGACAGCGCAATGTCAGAGCTGCAGCAGCTGCAGACGCTGCTGACCACGCCGGATCGCGATAACCTCATTGCCATCGTATCGCTGACGGAGATGGTGGTGCTGAAACCCGCGCTGAACGCTCACGGCCGTTACGATCATGACGATCACCGCCGGCGCGTTGACCAGCTGCTGCAGCGTATGAAAGAGAGCGGTCAGGTGCGTATGCGGATTGCGCTGGGAAATTATTTCCCCGGACCGGGCGGCATTGCGCGCTCGTGGCGTACTGCCCGCACCACTATGTCAGTGGGCAAGCAGCGTATGCCGGAGCAGCGCAGTTTTTTTTATCAGGATCTGGTGCTGCCGGTACTGCTCGACAGCCTGCGTGGCGGCTGGCAGGCCAGCGAGCTGGCGCGTCCGCTGGAAAAACTCAGAAGCATCGATACCAACGGTTTATTACGGCGTACGCTGCTCGCCTGGTTCAGCCATAACGTGCAGCCTGGCGCCACGGCACGCGCGCTGTTTATTCATCGTAATACGCTGGAGTATCGTCTGAACCGGATTTCAGAACTGACCGGACTGGATCTCGGCAATTTCGACGACCGGCTGCTGCTGTATGTGGCGCTGCAGCTGGATGAACGGGCGTAAAAAAGGCCAGCAGCGCTGGCCTGAGTGCGATGTGTAAACGGATCAGCGGCTGTTACGGGTCAGCTGATCGAGATCGGCTTCAATCTCAGCGATCTTATTAGAGACCACGCTCTCCAGATGGCGCAGATCGTCGAGGATCTTGCGCTTCAGATCCACCTCAACCCGATCGCGCTGGCAAATCTGATCCAGCTCATCGATAACGTAACGCAGGTTGGGGCTGATCTCCTGAATTTCACGGAAGCCCTGACCGTTATGTTCGGCCACCACGGTTTTGCGCTGGCGCGGATATTTGAATTTCACGCTCTTGGCAAAAAATTCGCCTTTATCTTTGCGGAAATAGATTTTCAGGATGTCGTTGTTCGCTTCCTGACGCAGACTGTAACGATCGATGTCTTCAGGATTGCTGATACCTAAGCTTTTCAGGTTGTCATACATGGCGTTTAAATTCCCTCTGAGAGTGAGTGAGCGCGCAGACATGTCATCAATCGTTCCAGCTCGGATCCGGAACGCTTACGGCATACTTATAAACTTTAGACGAAAAACCGGGTCAGACAGTGCGCGTCCGGAGTTAACTGGCGCGGATTATGAACTGTTTGAAAAGTAAACGCACCAGTTAATTTGCGGCGCAAAACAGGTTGTATCAGGCGGGGTGTAAAGAAAAAATGACGGCACCGTTGCCAGTGCCGTCATGAGTAAGAAAAGCGCTCAGAGAGGTTAATCGATAGTACGCAGCAGTTCGTTGATACCCGTTTTGCTCAGCGTCTTAGCGTCAACTTTTTTCACGATTACCGCGCAGTAGAGGCTGTAGCTGCCATCTTTCGACGGCAGATTACCTGAGACCACTACTGAACCAGCCGGGACGCGGCCGTAGTGAACTTCACCGGTTTCGCGATCGTAAATTTTGGTGCTCTGGCCGATATAAACGCCCATTGAGATCACCGAACCCTCCTCGACAATCACGCCCTCAACGATTTCGGAACGTGCGCCGATAAAGCAGTTATCTTCGATGATGGTTGGATTAGCTTGCAACGGCTCCAGTACGCCGCCAATGCCCACGCCGCCGGAGAGATGCACGTTTTTGCCAATCTGCGCACAGGAGCCCACGGTGGCCCAGGTATCAACCATGGTACCTTCATCGACAAAAGCCCCGATGTTGACGTAGGAAGGCATCAGCACGGTGTTACGCGCAATAAAAGCGCCCTGGCGTACGGCTGCTGGTGGCACCACGCGGAAACCTGCCGCTTTAAAGCGCGCATCGTCCCAGCCGGCAAATTTCATCGGCACCTTGTCATAAAAGCGGGTTTCAGCCCCTTCCATAACCTGATTGTCATTGATGCGAAACGACAGCAGCACCGCTTTTTTCAGCCACTGATGCGTTACCCATTCGCCATCGATTTTTTCAGAGACGCGCAGTTCGCCGCTGTCCAGCAGACCAATCACCTGATTGATCGCTTCACGGGTGGCACTGTCGACGCTGGCGGGCGTGATGTCAGCACGGCGCTCAAAGGCGGATTCAATAACGCTCTGTAACTGTTGCATAGCTATTTCCTGAGTCTGTCATACGGATGCCCGGACGTGTCCGGACAGGATTCAATTTATCTGTGCAGTGTGATTCAGGACACTTTATCGTTTGGATTAAGGGCCTCTGTCAACCGTTGTTGTAACACATCGCGCATTTCTGCATTCAGCGCACGCCGTTCGCTGTTGGCGAGGATAAAGAGATCCTCAACCCGTTCGCCGATGGTGCTGATGCGCGCACCGTGCAGCGACACGCCGAGATCGGCAAAGACTTCACCTACCCGGGCAAGCAGTCCTGGCTGATCGAGCGCGATCAGCTCCAGATAGCTGCGCCGGTCGGTGTGGGTCGGCAAAAATTTCACGTCAGTGTCCACGCTGAAATGTTTCAGGCGCGCGGACTGGCGACGGGTACGCGGCGGCACCCACTCCTGCTGCGTAATGGCCTGCTGCAATGCCTGAATAATCAGCGGGTGGCGATCGGGTGAAAGCGGACTGCCATCGGGTTCGAGGACGATAAAGGTATCCATTGCCATGCCGTCACGGCTGGTAAAGATTTGCGCGTCGTGCACGCTGAGATTACGGCGGTCGAGTTCACCCGCTACGGCGGCAAACAGATAGGGGCGATCCGGGCTCCAGATAAAAATCTCCGTGCCGCCGCGCGTCGCCTGTGGGCTGACCAGCACCAGCGGCTGGCTGAGGTCGTGGTCAATCAGATGACGGGCGTGCCACGCCAGCTGATTAGGCGTATGGCGCAGAAAATAGTCGGCGCGGCAGCGGCTCCAGATATGGTGCAGCCGCTCTTCATTGAGGTTCTCCATGCGCAGCAGCGCCAGCGCCTGCAGACGATGGTGGCGCACCCGCTCGCGCAGATCCGGGCTATTTTCCATGCCGCGTCGCAGCTGCTTCTCGGTAGCAAAAAACAGCTCGCGCAGCAGGCTCTGCTTCCAGCTGTTCCACAGGCTCTCATTGGTGGCGCAGATATCGGAGACGGTGAGGCAGACCAGATAGCGCAGGCGATTCTCATTCTGCATTACCTCGGCGAACTGCTGGATCACCGTAGGGTCCTGAATATCGCGACGCTGGGCGGTGACCGACATCAGCAGATGATGACGCACCAGCCAGGCCACCAGCTGGGTCTCCCGGGAGTTGAGGTTGTGCAGCTCAGCAAACTCCAGCGCATCCTGCGCGCCCAGTATTGAGTGATCGCCGTTGCGGCCTTTGGCAATATCATGGAGCAGCGCTGCCATCAGCAGCAGCTCCGGCTGGGGCAGGCGCGGCCAGAGTTCCACACACAGCGGATGCTTTGGCCGCGTGCTCTCATCGGCGAAGCTCTCCAGCTTCTGCAACACGCGAATGGTGTGCTCATCCACCGTGTAGGCGTGAAACAGATCAAACTGCATCTGGCCGACCACGTTGCCCCAGAGCGGCGTATAGGCGGAGAGTACGCTATGGCGATGCATCGGCAGCAGCGCGCGTTTTACCGCGCCGGGATGACGCAGAATCGCCATAAAAGTGCGGCGCGCCTCAGCAATCTGGCACAGCGGCTGCCGCAGATGGCGGCGCGCATGACGCAGCTGGCGCAGGGTAGTGGAGTAGATCCCGGTAATTGAGGCGTTGCGTACCATGACATAAAACATGCGCAGAATGGCCTGCGGCTCGCGTTGAAACAGATCCGGGTCGCGCAGGTCAATCAGGTCGCCGCGTAGCTGAAAATCATCATCCAGCGCACGCGGCTTTTCGGTCGCTGGCAGGGCGAGGATCGCTTCATCAAACAGCTGCAGCAGCATCTGGTTCAGCTCGCTAATGCGGCGTGTTACGCGGTAGAAATCTTTCATCATGCGCTCAACCGGCTCGTTGCCTTCGCCGGAGTAGCTGAGGCGATGCGCGACGGTCAGTTGCCGATCAAAAAGCAGGCGGTTGTCGTAGCGTGGCAGCGTCAGATGCAGGGCGAAGCGGATGCGCCAGAGAAACTCCTGACACTCGTTGATCTCATTGCGCTCCGCTTCGGTCAGGAACCCAAAGCCCATCATCTCATCCATGGTGGTGGCACCAAAATGGCGACGCGCTACCCACTGCAGGGTATGGATATCGCGCAGGCCGCCCGGACTGCTTTTGATATCAGGTTCGAGATTGTAACTGGTGCCGTGGTAACGCTGATGGCGCTCCTGCTGCTCTTCAATTTTGGCAGCAAAAAAGCGCGATGAGGGCCAGAAGCCTTCGCTGAAGATATTCTTCTGCAGCTCAAGAAACAGCGCAACGTCGCCGGTCAGCATGCGCGACTCAATCAGGTTGGTTGCCACGGTGAGATCGGATAAGCCCTCCAGCAGGCACTCCTCAAGCGTGCGCACGCTGTGTCCCACCTCAAGCCGCAGATCCCACATAAGCGTGATCAGTTCAGAGGTGCGCTGCGCGGCGGCCTCATCAAGGGGCTGACGGCTGAGGATCAGAATGTCGATGTCCGACAGCGGATGCAGCTCGCCACGGCCATAGCCGCCCACCGCGACCAGCGCCATATCACTTAGCGTATCAAAACCGAAGAAACGCCACAGCCGTCGCAGCAGACGATCGATAAAGAGCGTGCGCGTGTCGATCAGCGACTCCACGTCGCTGCCGGCATCAAAGGCGAGGCTCAGCGCGTGCTGAAACTGCTCCAGCGCGGCTTTCAGCTGTTCACGCGTTAGCGCGTCGTCAGCCCAGCCGGCGGGTGAATCGGTGAGAATTTTGTGTACTGCCTCGGTCACGTTACCGCTCATCAACATGCCCCTTCGCGCATTAAAAAGCCGGCATCAAGCCGGCTCAGTGGGTAGCAGAGAGAGGATCAGACGTTTTCCAGCCGCGCCGGAATAGTGTCATCCTCACGCAGCGTCAGAATCTCACAGCCAGTTTCTGTCACCACAATAGTATGCTCATACTGCGCGGACAAGCTGCGATCTTTGGTTTTCACCGTCCAGCCATCCTTCATGGTGCGGATGCGGTAATCGCCTGCGTTAACCATCGGCTCCACGGTAAACGTCATGCCGGCCTGCAGCACCACACCGCTGTCGTCGGCGTCATAGTGCAGCACCTGCGGCTCTTCATGGAAGCCTTTGCCAATACCGTGACCGCAATACTCACGCACAACGGAGAAATCCTGCGCCTCAACGTATTGCTGGATCGCGCGTCCCAGCTCACGCAGGCGGATGCCTGGCTTAACGAGACGCAGAGCGATATAGAGGCTCTCCTGCGTCACGCGGCAGAGGCGCTCGCCGAGGATAGTGGGTTTGCCGACGATAAACATTTTTGAGGTATCACCGTGATACTCATCTTTAATGACGGTGACATCAACGTTCACGATATCACCCTCTTTCAGGACGCGATCGTCGCTGGGAATACCGTGGCACACCACCTCGTTTACCGAGATGCAGACCGATTTAGGGAAGCCGTGATAGCCAAGGCAGGCAGAAACCGCCTGCTGCTGCTGTGTGATGTGCTCGTGGCAGAGGCGATCAAGCTCACCGGTGGTCACACCCGGCACAACGTGAGGGGCGATCATTTCCAGCACTTCAGCGGCCAGGCGGCCCGCCACGCGCATTTTTTCGATTTCGTCAGGAGTTTTGATTGAGATAGCCATGAATTTTTCCGCAATCGCCGAAATTTTCGACAATAATGAGTTCTGTGGCAGTCATGTTAGCAGGCAGCAAATGGGCTGCCAAATCGGGATTGCCGCACACGTTTTGCGCTAACAACCGCTGGCGTATTTATACCTGTTATGGTATAAAGCGCGCCGACGATTCTCTGCTGTCTTACGAAAGCGAGACGGCAGGAAGCGCATAAATCTCATTATGTGTACTAAAACACACATGTATCGACACATACGCCGGGGTGCCTTGAAAGAGGTCGGTCGTATGGGATACATGGAGGCCCAACCCCAAACATACTTTAGAGGTAATCATGGCAACTGTTTCCATGCGCGACATGCTCAAGGCTGGTGTTCACTTCGGTCACCAGACCCGTTACTGGAACCCAAAAATGAAGCCATTCATTTTTGGTGCACGTAACAAGGTTCACATCATCAACCTTGAGAAAACTGTACCAATGTTCAACGACGCTCTGGCTGAGCTGCAGAAGATCTCTTCTCGCAAAGGTAAAATCCTGATCGTTGGTACTAAGCGCGCTGCTGCTGAAGCGGTAAAAGAGTCAGCTCTGAGCTGCGACCAGTTCTTCGTTAACCACCGCTGGTTAGGTGGTATGCTGACTAACTGGAAAACCGTTCGTCAGTCAATCAAACGTCTGAAAGATCTGGAAACTCAGTCTCAGGACGGCACGTTCGACAAACTGACCAAGAAAGAAGCACTGATGCGTGCTCGTGAGCTGGCCAAGCTGGAAAACAGCCTGGGTGGTATCAAAGACATGGGCGGTCTGCCAGATGCGCTGTTTGTTGTTGATGCTGACCACGAACACATCGCAATCAAAGAAGCAAACAACCTGGGTATCCCGGTATTTGCTATCGTTGATACCAACTCTGATCCAGATGGCGTTGATTTCGTTATCCCTGGTAACGACGATGCGATCCGTGCTGTAAGCCTGTACCTGACTGCTGTTGCCACTACCGTGCGCGAAGGCCGTTCACAGGACCTGGCTGAGCAGGCTGAAGACGCGTCTTTAGAAAACGCTTAATAAGGATTGCTCTTTCTGAGAGCCCTTAGACATCAGATGTTATCTGTATAAGGGGCCGCACAGGCCCCTTTTATTTATCTCCGTCTGTCGCGCTCCCTGTTACGGGCTGGCGGGGCAGAGTAAATTTTCCGCAACAGGTTTCTGCGCGTGCGCACGCACCCGGAAACGAACCGAGGATTCTGGAATGGCTGAAATTACCGCTGCATTGGTAAAAGAACTGCGTGAGCGTACTGGCGCAGGCATGATGGACTGCAAAAAAGCGCTGACCGAAGCGAACGGCGACATCGAGCTGGCAATTGAAAACATGCGTAAGTCTGGCGCAATCAAAGCTGCGAAAAAAGCAGGTAACGTTGCAGCTGACGGCGTGATCAAAACCAAAATCGTTGATGGTTACGGTGTGATTCTGGAAGTTAACTGCCAGACTGACTTCGTTGCTAAAGATGGCGGTTTCCAGGCGTTTGCTGACAAAGTTCTGGATGCAGCTACTGCCGGCAAAATCACCGACGTTGAAGCGCTGAAAGCACAGTTCGAAGAAGAGCGTGTTGCACTGGTTGCTAAAATCGGTGAGAACATCAACATCCGTCGCGTAGCAGTACTGGAAGGCGCTCAGCTGAACAGCTACCAGCACGGCGCGCGTATCGGCGTTCTGGTTTCTACCACCGCTGCTGATGAAGAGCTGAGCAAGCAGATCGCAATGCACGTTGCGGCAAGCAAGCCAGAGTTCGTTAAGCCAGAAGATGTTTCTGCTGACGTGGTTGAGAAAGAGTACCAGGTACAGCTGGATATCGCGATGCAGTCTGGCAAGCCAAAAGAGATCGCAGAGAAGATGGTTGAAGGCCGTATGAAGAAATTCACCGGCGAAGTCTCTCTGACTGGTCAGGCTTTCGTTATCGACCCAAGCAAAACTGTGGGTCAGGCGCTGAAAGAGAAAGGCGCAGATGTCATCAACTTCATCCGCTTTGAAGTGGGCGAAGGCATTGAGAAAGTTGAAACCGACTTTGCAGCTGAAGTGGCTGCGATGTCCAAACAGTCTTAATGAGTGACCGGAACCGCCGCGAGGCGGTTCTTTTTTGTCTGCGTTTTGGCGCAGTGATTTTCAGTCTCATCCCAATAGCTTTTTTGACGCGCTAAGCGGATGATCCACCAGATTTAACTTCTCATTCATCTTATCCTCCAGGAAGAATTGACCATGGCGACCAACGCAAAACCTGTATACCAACGTATCCTACTGAAACTGAGCGGCGAGGCCCTGCAGGGTGCCGAAGGTTTTGGTATCGACGCGAGCGTGCTTGACCGCATGGCGCAAGAGGTGAAAGAGCTGGTTGAGCTGGGCATCCAGGTAGGTGTGGTGATTGGTGGCGGTAATCTGTTCCGTGGCGCAGGCCTCGCTCAGGCGGGCATGAACCGCGTAGTAGGCGACCACATGGGTATGCTGGCGACCGTCATGAACGGCCTGGCAATGCGTGATGCGCTGCACCGCGCCTATGTGAACGCACGCCTGATGTCTGCCATCCCGCTTAACGGCGTCTGTGACAACTACAGCTGGGCTGAAGCGATCAGCCTGCTGCGTAATAACCGCGTGGTGATCTTCTCTGCCGGTACCGGCAACCCGTTCTTTACCACCGATTCTGCTGCCTGCCTGCGCGGCATTGAGATTGAAGCGGACGTCGTGTTGAAGGCGACTAAAGTAGATGGCGTCTACTCAGCCGATCCGGTGAAAAATCCGGACGCGACGCTGTACGATCAGCTCAGCTACGCTGAAGTGCTGGAAAAAGAGCTGAAAGTTATGGATCTGGCCGCCTTTACGCTGGCGCGTGACCACGCACTGCCGATTCGCGTCTTCAACATGAATAAGCCTGGCGCACTGCGTCGCGTGGTAATGGGTGAAAAAGAAGGCACCCTGATTACGCATTAATATCCGACGCAAGGTAAAATAAGGTATATTCTGATAGCGCAGTGCCTGACGCTGCGCCACTACCTGACATAATCGATGTTGCAGGCGGCTTGTACGTCAGCAGCAGGTAGCAGGATGATCGATGTTTATCGATACCAGTTCCGACGCGTGCGGAAATGGCCAGGTCAAACCGAATCCAAGGGTTTTAACGTGATTAACGATATTAAAAAAGATGCCGAAACACGCATGGACAAGTGCGTGGAAGCATTCAAAAGCACCATCAGCAAAGTGCGTACCGGTCGTGCTTCACCTTCACTGCTCGACGGCATTGTGGTGGAATACTACGGTACACCTACGCCACTGCGTCAGCTCGCCAGCGTAACGGTAGAAGATTCCCGTACGCTGAAAATCAACGTGTTTGATCGCTCTCTGGGTCCGGCCGTTGAGAAAGCGATTATGACGTCCGACCTCGGCCTGAATCCAAGTTCAGCCGGCACCGACATCCGTGTTCCGCTGCCAGCGCTGACAGAAGAGCGCCGTAAAGATCTGATCAAAATCGTTCGTGGCGAAGCAGAGCAGGGGCGTGTTTCCGTGCGTAACGTTCGCCGTGATGCCAACGATAAGATCAAAGCGCTGCTGAAAGATAAAGAGATCAGCGAAGATGACGAACGTCGTTCACAGGATGATATCCAGAAAATGACCGACCTTCACATCAAGCATGTTGATGCTGCGCTGGCAGAAAAAGAGAAGGAGCTGATGGACTTCTGAGTCTGTCAGCCCGATCTGTATCTGCTGGAGGCAGGTAAGCGCCTGCCTGTAACAGATATAAAACGCCGTTCAGAGCCGTATTCGTACCGAATGCACTCTGGCGGCGTTTTACATTGTGCCTGGCGCCGTTGCGGGCACCTATGATGACTTCACAGGGATAGCATGATGAAGCAATTAACTCTTCTGGGATCCACCGGCTCAATTGGCACCAGTACGCTGGCGGTTGTCGCCGCGAATCCCGATCTCTATCAGGTTACGGCGCTGGTCGCAGGGCAGAATGCTGCGCTGATGGCTGAGCAGTGCCAGCAGTTCCGGCCACGCTATGCAGCGATGTCTGATGAGACCGCCGCTGCCGACCTGCGTGAGCGACTGAGAGCACTCAATGTCGATACCGAAGTGCTCTCCGGCGTTCAGGCAGCCTGCGATCTGGCGGCGCTGGATGAGGTTGATCAGGTGATGGCGGCGATTGTCGGCGCCTCGGGCCTGCAGCCAACGCTGGCAGCGATTCGTGCCGGAAAAACCGTGCTGCTGGCTAACAAGGAGTCACTTGTCACGTGCGGCCGCTTGTTTATGGAGGCAGTGCGCCAGCATCAGGCGCAGCTGCTGCCGGTCGATAGCGAGCATAATGCCATTTTTCAGAGTTTGCCCGCTTCCATACAGCATCAGTTGGGGTACGCTGATCTGCGGGAGAACGGGATCGACTCGATTCTCCTTACGGGATCGGGTGGTCCTTTTCGTGACACGCCACTGGCCGATCTGGCTGCTATGTCGCCGGATCAGGCCTGTGCGCATCCGAACTGGTCAATGGGGCGCAAAATCTCCGTTGATTCGGCCACTATGATGAATAAAGGTCTTGAATACATTGAAGCCCGCTGGTTGTTCAACGCCACTGACGCGCAAATGGAGGTCATCCTGCACCCGCAGTCGGTGATCCACTCTATGGTGCGTTATTGTGACGGCAGCGTGCTGGCGCAGCTGGGATCGCCTGATATGCGCACACCGATTGCTCACAGCATGGCATGGCCTGCACGTATCGCCGCTGGCGTCACGCCGCTTGATTTCACCCGAATGAAAGCGCTGACGTTTGCTGAACCCGATTACGTACGCTATCCCTGCCTGAAGCTGGCAATCGATGCGTGTACTGCAGGGCAGGCGGCCACGACGACGCTGAATGCAGCAAATGAAATCGCGGTAGCAGCGTTTTTGCAGCATCAGATTCGCTTTACCGATATTGCCGCCCTCAACAGCGAAGTACTGGCTACGCTCAGCTCGCCGGAGCCAGCCAGTATTGATGAGGTGCTGGAAATCGATCGACTGGCGCGGCAGCATGCAAAGGCACTGCTGTCACGCGTCACTCTGGCTGGCTGATAGCCCCGCTATTTGTTCGCTCTGGCTGAAAATGGTATAGTCGCTCGCGTTTTACGGCACGACATTGTTTCGATGTCATCCGGCTTACGGGCCGGCCTTTGCCGCAGGCGCAATGTATTCAGAAAACACAGCATTTCTGATGAAAGGAATTATTACGCGTTATGTCGTCCAACAATCACAATACAATCGATGACGGGTCGTACTGCACACCACGTCACGTGGCCATCATTATGGATGGTAATGGTCGCTGGGCAAAAAATCAGGGCAAACTGCGTATTTCAGGCCACAAAGCCGGGGTAAAATCGGTTCGCCGTGCCGTCAGCTTTGCGGTCAGCCACAAGCTGGAAGCGTTAACGCTCTATGCGTTCAGCAGTGAAAACTGGAGCCGACCGCCGCAGGAAGTGACGGCGTTAATGGAATTATTTATCTGGGCTCTCGACAGTGAAGTAAAGAGCCTGCATAAGCATAATGTACGTCTGTGCATTATTGGTGATATCAGCCGTTTTTCTGGTCGTATTCAGGAACGCATTCGCCGCGCCGAGGAACTGACTCAACAAAATAATGGACTGACCCTCAACATTGCTGCCAACTATGGCGGCCGTTGGGATATTATCCAGGGTGCCAGGAAACTGGCCGAACAGGTTCAGGAAGGGCTACTGCGTCCTGACCAGATAACCGAAGAAAGCCTTGCTCCCTACCTCTGTATGCAGGAGCTGGCGCCGGTGGATTTAGTGATAAGGACCGGGGGAGAGCATCGAATCAGCAACTTCCTGCTGTGGCAGATAGCCTATGCTGAGTTCTGGTTTACCGATGTTCTTTGGCCTGATTTTGATGAACATGTTTTTGAAGGTGCACTGAATGCATTCTCTCTGCGGGAGCGACGCTACGGCGGCGCTGCACCAGGCGGCGCCTGAGCTACCTGGGGGTAACCTTTGCTGAAGTCTCGTCTGATCACCGCGTTTATTTTGATTCCGCTGGTGATCGCTGCGCTATTCTGGTTACCGCTGTCTGGTTTCGCGATTACCACGATTGCTATCTGCATGCTCGCCGCCTGGGAGTGGGGGCAGCTGGCCGGTATGGCTACCCGTCAGCAGCGCGTCTGGCTGGCGCTGCTCTGTGGCCTGCTGCTGGCAGCGATGCTGTTTACCTTACCGTCCTATTCTCACGATGCGCATCAGCCTCAGCTGGAAAGCTCGCTCTGGGCCGCACTTGGCTGGTGGGTCGTTGCTCTCTTTCTGGTGCTGTTCTATCCCGCCTCTGCCGCACTCTGGCGCGGCTCGCGTCCGCTTCGTCTGCTGTTTGGCGTGCTGACGATCGTCCCGTTTTTCTGTGGCATGATCGCGCTGCGCCAGTATCACTACGACATTGATCACTTTGCCGGCGCCTGGTGGCTCCTGTTCGTTATGCTGCTGGTATGGGGCGCGGACTCGGGTGCCTATATGTTTGGCCGGCTGTTCGGCAAACACAAGCTGGCGCCTAAAGTCTCACCGGGTAAAACCTGGGAAGGCTTTTTTGGTGGCCTGCTCTCTTCCGCTATTATCGCCTGGCTGTTTGCACTGCTGGCTCCGCTGACGGTGGCGCCGGGCACGCTGATTGCGTGTGCCGTTGTTGCCACGCTTGCCTCGGTATTAGGCGATCTCACTGAAAGTATGTTTAAGCGCGAAGCGGGCATTAAAGACAGCGGAAATCTTATCCCCGGCCACGGTGGTATCCTCGATCGTATCGATAGCCTCACAGCGGCCGTGCCGGTATTTGCCTGCCTGCTGCTGCTGGTGTTTCATACCCTCTAGGAGCAGCAACTATGTTAAGCATTCTCTGGAGTTTTGCTGCTTTCATCGTCGCGCTGGGCGTGCTGATCA
The DNA here is from genome assembly GCF_002473195.1 of Pantoea sp. UBA7232. NCBI lineage: Bacteria > Pseudomonadati > Pseudomonadota > Gammaproteobacteria > Enterobacterales > Erwiniaceae > Pantoea > Pantoea sp. UBA7232. The sequence continues at coordinate 25,156 of NZ_DKTK01000012.1, read as the reverse complement.
CCGTGCATGAGTTTGGCCACTTCTGGGTGGCACGCCGGTGCGGCATCTATGTCGAACGCTTTTCTATCGGTTTCGGTAAGGCGCTCTGGCGACGGACTGACCGGCAGGGGACAGAGTATGTTATTGCGCTGATCCCGCTCGGCGGCTATGTCAAAATGCTGGATGAGCGCGTAGAGAGCGTTTCCGCTGAGCGCCGTCACGAGGCGTTTAACAACAAAACCGTGCTGCAGCGTGCTGCCGTCATCGCCGCGGGGCCGGTTGCCAATTTCCTCTTCGCTATCTTCGCTTACTGGCTGGTCTTTATGCATGGCGTGCCCGGCGTACGGCCGGTGGTTGGCGAAATTGTGAGCGGCTCCGTCGCAGCGGAAGCGCAAATTCAGTCAGGCATGGAACTTAACGCAGTTGACGGTATCGAAACGCCTGACTGGGATGCTGTGCGCATGGCCCTGATTGGGAAAATCGGCGATGAGAGTACCACGCTGACCGTTTCTCAGTTTGGCGAAAGCGCAACCCAGCAGAAGCGGGTCGACCTGCGTGACTGGCAGTTTGAGCCAGACAAGCAGGATCCGGTGGTAGCGCTCGGCATTCGTCCACGCGGGCCACAGATTGAAACCACGCTGGCAGAAATACAGGCGGATTCACCCGCCAGCGCTGCCGGTTTGCAAGCGGGCGACAGGATCGTTAAAGTCGATGGTCAGCCGTTAACGCAGTGGCAGACATTTGCCGGCCAGGTACGGGATAATCCGGGTAAACCGATGGCGCTTGAGGTTGAGCGAAATGGCGTCCGGCACTCTCTGACGCTGACGCCAGCCGCGAAGCCGGGCAAGCCTGAAGAGGGATTCGCCGGCGTTATTCCGCGCGTGCAGCCGCTGCCTGACGCGTATAAAACGGTGAAACAGTATGGGCCGGTGGCCGCTATCGGTGAGGCAGGCGTCAAAACCTGGCAGCTGATGAAGCTTACGGTGTCGATGCTGGGTAAGCTGATTACAGGTGATGTAAAGCTGAATAACCTGAGCGGCCCGATTTCGATTGCGCAGGGTGCCGGTTTATCAGCGGAGTACGGGGTGATTTATTATCTGATGTTCCTGGCGCTGATAAGCGTCAATCTGGGCATCATCAACCTGTTTCCGTTACCGGTTTTAGATGGTGGGCATCTGCTTTTTCTGGCGATCGAAAAGATCAAAGGAGGACCGGTGTCCGAGCGAGTTCAGGACTTCAGTTATCGCATCGGCTCAATTTTGCTGGTGCTGTTAATGGGGCTTGCACTTTTCAATGATTTCTCTCGCCTGTAACGTCTGGAACGCAGACAGGTGCGGGATGTGTTAGGAAAACGCATAACAACGATGGCGATGAAAAAGTTGCTCATAGCGTCGCTGCTGTTTAGCAGCGCCACCGTTTACGGTGCAGACGATTTCGTGGTGAACGACATTCATTTCGAAGGTCTCCAGCGAGTCGCCGTCGGCGCGGCTCTGCTCAGCATGCCGGTACGCGTCGGTGATACGGTGAATGATGATGATATCAGAAACACCATTCGCTCACTGTTTGCCACCGGCAATTTTGAAGATGTGCAGGTTTTACGTGACGGAACGACCCTGATTGTTCAGGTTAAAGAGCGTCCGACTATTGCCAGCATCACATTCTCCGGTAACAAGGCGGTGAAAGAGGATCAGCTGAAGCAGAACCTCGAAGCGTCAGGCGTTCGCGTCGGCGAAGCGCTGGATCGCACCACGCTCTCTTCAATCGAGAAGGGACTGGAAGATTTCTACTACAGCGTCGGCAAATACACCGCCAGCGTAAAAGCGATTGCCACACCGCTGCCGCGTAACCGCGTGGATCTGAAATTTGTTTTCCAGGAAGGTGTCTCTGCCAAAATTCAGCAGATCAACATCGTGGGTAACAAAGCGTTCAGCTCTGATGAACTGATCTCCCGCTTCCAGCTGCGTGATGAAGTGCCGTGGTGGAACGTAGTCGGCGATCGCAAATATCAGAAGCAGAAGCTGGCCGGCGACCTTGAGACGCTGCGCAGTTTCTATCTGGATCGCGGTTATGCGCGCTTTAATATCGACTCGACTCAGGTCAGCCTGACGCCGGATAAAAAAGGCATCTACATCACCGTCAACATTAACGAAGGCGACCAGTATAAAATCGCCGGCGTGATTGTGAACGGCAGCATGGCGGGCCACTCAGCAGAAATTGAACATCTGACCAAAATCCCGAATGGTGAGCTTTACAACGGCACCAAAGTGACGCAGATGGAAGATGATATCAAAAAGCTGCTGGGCCGCTATGGCTATGCCTATCCGCGCGTCGTGACGCAGCCGGAAATCAGCGACGCTGACAAAACCGTTAAGCTGCATATTAACGTTGATGCCGGTAATCGCTATTACGTGCGTAAAGTCCGTTTTGAAGGGAACGACACCTCAAAAGATGCTGTACTGCGCCGTGAGATGCGTCAGATGGAAGGCGCATGGCTGGGCAGCGATCTGGTTGATCAGGGTAAAGAGCGTCTGAACCGCACCGGTTACTTTGAAACGGTTGATGTGGATACGCAGCGCGTACCAGGCGTGCCGGATCAGGTGGATGTGGTCTACAAAGTTAAAGAGCGCAACACCGGTACCTTTAACTTTGGCGTGGGCTACGGAACAGAAAGCGGCGTCAGCTTCCAGGTGGGTGTTACCCAGGATAACTGGCTCGGTACCGGTAATACCGTTAGTATCAGCGGTACCAAAAATGATTATCAGACCTATGCTGAATTCTCACTGACCGATCCCTACTTTACGGTTGACGGCGTGAGTCTGGGCGGTCGCCTGTTCTATAACGACTTTAAAGCGGACGATGCCGATCTGTCAGACTACACCAACAAGAGTTACGGTGTTGATGGTACGCTCGGCTTCCCGGTTAATGAGAACAACACCCTGCGCGTTGGCTTAGGCTATGTGCATAACGATCTGTCGAACATGCGGCCGCAGGTGGCAATGTGGCGTTACCTCGACTCGGTCGGGCGTCCACAGGGACTCAATAATAAAGGCGATTTCTCTGCGGATGATTTTACCTTTAACTATGGCTGGACCTACAATACGCTGGATCGCGGCTTCTTCCCGACGCGCGGTAACCGCACCAACCTGAACGGTAAGGTGACGATTCCAGGTTCAGACAACGCGTTCTATAAAGCGACGCTGGACACGCAGCAGTATGTGCCGCTGAACCGTGACGGCACCTGGGTAGTCCTGGGGCGTGGTCGTGTGGGCTATGGAGACGGCATCGGGGATAAAGAGATGCCGTTCTATGAGAACTTCTACGCCGGTGGCTCCAGCACGGTACGTGGTTTCCGTTCCAATACTATTGGTCCGAAAGCCGCTTACCTTAACGATCGCTCCTCATCGTGTAATCTGACCGATCCAAACGGGATCTGTAAGTCAGATGATGCGGTAGGCGGTAACGCAATGGCGATTGCCAGCCTCGAGCTGATCACGCCAACGCCGTTCCTGAGCGAGAAGTACGCTAACTCCGTGCGCACTTCACTGTTTGTGGACGCCGGTACCGTCTGGGATACTAACTGGCAGAATACGGCAGCCACCCGCGCTGCGGATATTCCGGACTATAGCGATCCTAACAACATTCGCGTCTCTGCAGGCCTGGCGCTGCAGTGGATGTCGCCACTGGGCCCGCTGGTCTTCTCCTATGCCCAGCCGGTGAAGAAAGTCGAGGGAGACAAAGCAGAGCAGTTCCAGTTTAACATTGGTAAAACCTGGTAATGTTCTGAGCAGGGAAGCGGAAGCGAAGTACGGCATAGCTTAGCGCAGCAAAGCGCTAAGCGAGCCAAACACTGTGTCGCAGACACAAACGTTGATGGTAAGGAGTTTATAGTGAAAAAGTTGTTGTGTGCCGCAGGTCTGGGTCTTGCTTTAGCGGTTTCCGCTGGCGTTCAGGCTGCTGACAAAATTGCAGTGGTAAACGTGTCCAGCATTTTCCAGCAGTTACCGCAACGTGCGACCGTTGCTAAACAGCTTGAAAATGAGTTCAAAGGCCGCGCAACTGAGCTGCAGGGCCAGGAACGCGATCTGCAGACCAAAATGCAGAGACTGCAGCGTGATGCTTCTACCATGAAGGCGAGCGAGCGCAGCCGCATGGAAAAAGACATCATGTCCCAGCGCGAAGCCTTCTCCAGCAAAGCCCAGGCTTTCGAACAGGATAACCGTCGTCGCCAGATGGAAGAGCGTAACAAACTGCTGAGCCGTATCCAGGATGCCGTGAAGAAAGTGGCAGACAGCGATGGTTATGATGTCGTGATTGATGCTAACGCCGTAGCCTATGCTGCTAATGCGAAAGACATTACTGCTGACGTGCTGAAACAGGTTAAATAATCGATGTCATCAATTCGACTGGCTGATTTAGCCCAGCAGTTGGATGCAGAATTGCACGGAGATGGCGATATCGTCATCTCCGGCATTGCTTCTATGCAATCCGCCACCCCTGGTCAAATCACTTTTCTTGCCAACAGCCGCTACCGCGAGCAGCTCGCCAGCGTTCAGGCGTCAGCCGTGGTGCTGACGGAAGCGGATCTGGAATGGTGCAATACTGCCGCCCTGGTAGTGAAAAATCCCTATCTTACCTATGCCCGCATGGCACAACTGCTGGACACCACGCCGCAGCCCGCGCAGAATATCGCGCCCAGCGCGGTGATCGATCCTTCCGCCTCGCTGGGACAAAATGTGTCGGTAGGGGCGAACGCGGTGATTGAGTCTGGCGTTGAGCTGGGTGACAACGTCGTGATTGGTGCAGGCTGCTTTGTCGGCAAAAAGAGCCGGATTGGCAGCGGCACGCGCCTCTGGGCCAACGTGACGATTTATCATGAGATTCAGATTGGTCAGGATTGTCTGATTCAGTCAGGCACTGTCATCGGTGCAGATGGTTTCGGGTATGCTAACGATCGCGGCAACTGGGTGAAAATCCCTCAGCTCGGCACGGTCATCATCGGTGACCGGACAGAGATTGGTGCCTGCACCACTATCGATCGCGGTGCGCTGGATAACACTCTGATCGGCAATGGTGTTATCATAGACAACCAGTGTCAGATTGCCCACAACGTTGTAATTGGTGACAATACAGCCGTTGCGGGAGGTGTGATCATGGCCGGTAGCCTGAAGATTGGACGTTACTGTATGATTGGCGGCGCCAGCGTCATTAACGGCCATATGGAGATCTGCGATAAAGTAACCGTAACCGGTATGGGCATGGTGATGCGTCCCATTACAGAGCCGGGGGTTTACTCCTCAGGGATCCCACTGCAACCGAACAAAGCCTGGCGTAAAACGGCAGCGCTGGTGATGAATATCGATGACATAAGCAAACGTCTGAAAGCCATCGAACGCAAAGTTGATAAAAACAGCTAAGCACATCCGCGCGACCCGCTTTCATAATAATGCCGCCTGCCTGCTTTTGCCCTTCAGTGTGGTAAAGGACGGCAGGTAGCGCAGAGAAGCGAACGCCACCGAACTGATTTGCGGCCTGCGAAAGATCATTTTGATCGGTGCAGGCCGTGTTATTGTTGCCATCAGATTTTTTAGGACAGGAAGAGTATTTTGACTACTGAAACGCATACTCTGAAAATCGAAGAGATTTTAGAACTGCTGCCGCACCGCTATCCGTTTTTGCTGGTGGATCGCGTGCTGGATTTTGAAGAGCACAAATATCTGCGTGCGGTAAAGAACGTTTCTGTTAATGAACCGTTTTTCCAGGGGCACTTCCCTGGTAAACCGATTTTCCCAGGCGTTCTGATTTTAGAAGCGATGGCGCAGGCGACCGGTATTCTGGCGTTTAAAAGCGTTGGCAAACTGGAACCTGGCGAGCTCTATTATTTTGCCGGTATCGATGAAGCCCGCTTCAAGCGCCCGGTAGTACCAGGCGACCAGATGATCATGGAAGTCACCTTCGAAAAAACCCGTCGTGGTCTGACACGTTTTAAAGGCGTTGCTACAGTGGATGGTAAAATTGTCTGTGAAGCGACCATGATGTGTGCCCGTAGCCGGGAGGCATAATTAGTGATTGATTCAACCGCCACCATCCATCCGACCGCCATCGTTGAAGAGGGTGCTGTACTGGGTGCAAATGTTCATATCGGTCCCTTCTGTATTGTGGGCGCTGACGTGGAAATTGGCGCAGGTACGGTATTGAAATCACACGTGGTGGTTAATGGCCATACGCGCATCGGCGAAGAGAACCAGATCTATCAGTTTGTCTCTATTGGTGAGGTAAACCAGGATCTGAAATATGCGGGTGAGCCTACCCGCACCGAAATCGGCGATCGCAACCGGATCCGCGAAAGCGTGACCATTCATCGCGGCACCACGCAGGGTGGCGGACTGACTAAAGTTGGCAGCGACAACCTGCTGATGGTGAATGCGCACATTGCACACGACTGCGTGATTGGCAGCCGCTGCATTCTGGCAAATAACGTGACGCTGGGCGGCCACGTTACCGTGGATGATTTTGCGATCATCGGCGGCGTGACGGCCGTGCACCAGTGGTGCACTATCGGCGCTCACGTTATGGTTGGCGGTTGTTCCGGCGTGGCGCAGGATATTCCGCCATACATTATTGCGCAGGGTAACCACGCCACACCGTTTGGCGTCAATATTGAAGGTCTCAAGCGTCGCGGCTTCAGCAAAGAGGCGCTGCATGCTATTCGCAACGCTTACAAGCTGCTCTACCGCAGCGGTAAAACGCTGGATGAGGTAAAGCCTGAAATCGAGGCGCTGGCGCAGCAGCACAGCGAAGTCCAGCCGTTCTTTGATTTCTTCGCCCGTTCAACCCGTGGATTGATCCGTTAATTCATGTCAGTGCGTCCCTTAACGATTGCCCTGGTCGCCGGAGAAACCTCCGGCGATATTCTTGGTGCCGGTCTGATCCGCGCGCTGAAAGCGCGTCATCCTGATGCACGCTTTGTTGGCGTAGCGGGTCCGCTGATGCAGGCAGAAGGCTGCGAAGTCTGGTACGAAATGGAAGAGCTGGCGGTGATGGGCATTGTCGAAGTGCTGGGCCGCCTGCGACGCCTGCTGACCATCCGCAAAGACCTCACGCAGCGCTTCACCGCGCTCCGCCCTGACGTGTTTGTGGGCATTGATGCGCCGGACTTTAACATCACGCTGGAAGGCAACCTGAAGCGTGCCGGTATTCGTACCGTGCACTACGTCAGCCCTTCCGTCTGGGCATGGCGTCAGAAACGTGTCTTTAAGATTGGCCGCAACACCGATATGGTGCTGGCGTTTCTGCCGTTCGAGAAAGCGTTCTACGATCGCTTTAACGTGCCGTGTCGTTTTATCGGTCACACCATGGCTGATGCGATGCCGCTGCAGCCTGATAAGCAGGCCGCGCGTCGCGAGCTGGGTATTGCAGACGATGCGATCTGTCTGGGTTTACTGCCAGGCAGTCGTGGCGCAGAAGTTGAAATGCTGAGCGCCGATTTTCTGCGCGCGGCGCAGCTGCTGCGTCAGCGCTACCCGGCGCTGGAAATCGTGGTTCCGCTGGTTAACGCAAAGCGGCGGGCGCAGTTTGAACAGATTAAAGCGGAGATTGCGCCTGAGCTGCCTATGCACCTGCTGGATGGCAAAGGGCGTCAGGCGATGATCGCCAGCGATGCGGCTATTCTGGCATCCGGCACCGCGGCGCTGGAGTGTATGCTGGCAAAGTGCCCGATGGTCGTGGGGTATCGTATGAAACCCGTTACCTTCTGGCTGGCGAAGCGCCTGGTCAAAACGCCTTACGTCTCGCTGCCTAATCTGCTGGCGGGACGGGAGCTGGTTAAAGAGCTGCTGCAGGATGAGTGCCAGCCGCAGACGCTGGCCGCCGCGCTGGAGCCGCTGCTGCATGCGGGTGCCGAACGCGACGCGCTGCTGGAAACCTTTACTCAACTGCATCAGCAGATCCGCTGGAATGCCGATGAGCAGGCGGCGGATGCGGTACTGGAGATTGCTCATGGCTGAATTTATCTATCCTGATGCGCAACGTATTGCGGGCGTGGACGAAGTCGGACGCGGCCCGCTGGTAGGGGCCGTAGTAACGGCGGCGGTGATCCTCGATCCTGCTAACCCGATTGCTGGTCTGGCAGACTCAAAAAAGCTGTCGGAAAAGCGCCGTCTGGCGCTGTATGATGAAATTACCGAAAAGGCGCTGGCGTGGAGCCTCGGCAGGGCTGAGCCAGAAGAGATCGACCAGCTCAATATTCTGCATGCCACGCTGCTGGCGATGCAGCGCGCGGTGGCAGGGCTGCACCTTACGCCCGATTTTGTGCTGATCGATGGCAATCGCTGTCCGGCGCTGGCGATGCCTGCGCAGGCGGTGATCAAAGGCGACAGTCTGGTGCAGGAAATCAGCGCTGCATCCATTATTGCCAAAGTGACGCGCGATCGCGAAATGGCTGAACTCGATCGTCTCTTTCCGCAGTATGGCTTTGTGCAGCATAAAGGTTACCCCACCGCGCTTCATATGGCGAAGCTCAAACAGTTTGGTGCCACGCCGCATCATCGTCGCAGTTTTGCGCCGGTGCGCAACGCGCTGCTGGATGCCGAACTGCACGCCTCAGTACAACCCGCGCCGCTTTATTAAGCCTGACGCTGTTTTAACCGGAAACCGATATGGCTGAACCTCGTTTTATACATCTGCGCGTGCACAGCGACTACTCCATGGTCGATGGCCTGGCGAAGACCGGTCCGCTGGTGAAAAAAGCCGCGGCGCTGGGGATGCCGGCAATAGCGATTACGGATTATACCAACCTCTGCGGCCTGGTGCGCTTCTATGGCAGCGCCCACGGTGCCGGCGTTAAGCCGATTATCGGCGCTGATTTCCAGGTCGCCAGCGAGCTGATGGGCGATGAGCTTACGCAGCTTACGCTGCTCGCGGCGAATAACACCGGCTATCAGAATCTGACACTGCTGATTTCGCGCGCCTATCAGCGCGGCTACGGCATTGCCGGGCCTATCCTCGATCGCGACTGGCTGATTGAGCTGGGCGAAGGGCTGATTGTCCTGTCGGGCGGACGACGCGGCGATGTCGGACGCAGCCTGCTGCGCGGCAATAACGCGCTGGTGGCGCAGTGTCTGAGCTTTTATCAGCAGCACTTTCCCGACCGTTACTACCTTGAGCTGCTCCGCACCGGACGTGCCGATGAGGAGAGCTATCTGCATGCCGCCGTTGAGCTGGCGATAGCGGAAGGGATACCGGTAGTGGCAACCAATGAAGTCTGCTTCATCAATGAAGAGGACTTCGATGCGCATGAGATCCGCGTGGCGATCCACGACGGTTATACGCTGGACGATCCGAAACGTCCGCGCCACTACAGTCCTCAGCAATATATGCGCAGCGAAGAGGAGATGTGCGAGCTGTTTTCGGACATCCCGGAAGCGCTGGAAAACAGCGTAGAGATTGCTAAGCGCTGTAACGTCACCGTCCGCCTCGGCGAATATTTTCTGCCGCAGTTCCCGACCGGCGAGATGACCACCGAAGAGTTTCTGGTGGTGAAATCACGCGAGGGGCTTGAAGAGCGCCTGGCGTTTCTCTTTCCGGATGAAGAGCTGCGTGCGCAGAAGCGCCCGGCCTACGATGAGCGTCTGGAGATTGAGCTCAACGTTATCAACCAGATGGGGTTCCCGGGCTACTTCCTGATCGTGATGGAGTTTATCCAGTGGTCAAAAGATAACGGGATCCCGGTCGGACCCGGACGCGGTTCCGGTGCCGGTTCACTGGTGGCCTATGCGCTGAAGATCACCGACCTCGATCCGCTGGAATTTGACCTGCTGTTTGAACGCTTCCTGAATCCGGAACGTGTCTCCATGCCCGACTTTGACGTCGACTTCTGCATGGAGAAGCGCGATCAGGTGATCGATCACGTTGCCGAGATGTATGGCCGTGAAGCGGTTTCGCAGATTATCACCTTCGGTACCATGGCGGCGAAAGCGGTGATCCGCGATGTAGGGCGCGTGCTGGGCCATCCTTATGGCTTTGTCGATCGCATCTCCAAGCTGGTGCCACCCGATCCGGGCATGACGCTGGAAAAAGCGTTTCAGGCTGAACCGCAGCTGCCTGAGATCTATGACGCCGATGAAGAGGTCAGGGCGCTGATCGACATGGCGCGCAAGCTGGAAGGTGTCACGCGAAACGCCGGCAAGCACGCTGGCGGCGTGGTCATTGCGCCGACCAAAATCACCGATTTTGCCCCGCTTTACTGCGATGAAAACGGCCAGTTCCCCGTCACCCAGTTTGATAAAAATGATGTGGAGTATGCCGGACTGGTGAAGTTTGACTTCCTCGGCCTGCGTACGCTGACCATCATCGACTGGGCGCTGAAGATGATCAACCCGCGCCGTGAAAAGCAGGGGCTGCCGCCGATCGACATTGCGGCTATTCCGCTTGATGATAAAAAAAGCTTCGATATGCTGCAGCGCTCAGAGACCACCGCGGTGTTCCAGCTTGAATCGCGCGGCATGAAAGATCTGATCAAGCGACTGAAGCCTGACTGCTTTGAAGATATGATCGCCCTGGTGGCGCTGTTTCGTCCCGGCCCGCTGCAGTCCGGCATGGTGGATAACTTTATCGACCGTAAGCATGGCCGCGAAGAACTCTCCTATCCTGACATCCAGTGGCAGCATGAGAGTCTGAAGCCGGTACTGGAGCCTACCTACGGCATCATTCTCTATCAGGAGCAGGTGATGCAGATCGCACAGGTGCTGGCGGGTTATACGCTGGGCGGCGCTGATATGCTGCGTCGTGCGATGGGTAAAAAGAAACCGGAAGAGATGGCGAAGCAGCGTTCAGTGTTCAAAGAGGGCGCTGAAAGCATGGGTATCAACGGCGAGCTGTCGATGAAAATCTTCGACCTGGTAGAGAAGTTCGCCGGCTATGGTTTTAACAAATCGCACTCTGCAGCCTATGCGCTGGTCTCCTATCAGACGCTGTGGCTGAAAGCACACTATCCGGCTGAGTTTATGGCTGCGGTCATGACCGCCGATATGGATAACACCGAGAAAGTGGTCGGGCTGGTGGATGAGTGCTGGCGCATGGGTCTGAAAGTGCTGCCGCCGGATATCAATGCCGGCCTCTATCCGTTCCACGTTAACGACGACGGTGAAATTGTCTACGGCATCGGCGCGATCAAAGGCGTCGGTGAAGGCCCGATTGAAGCGATTCTCGAAGCGCGTAATCAGGGCGGCTATTTTAAAGAGCTGTTCGATCTCTGCGCGCGTACCGATACGCGCAAAATTAACCGCCGGGTGATGGAGAAGCTGATCATGTCCGGCGCGTTTGACCGGCTCGGGCCCCATCGCGCGGCGCTGATGAGCGCCCTGAGCGATGCCCTGAAAGCCGCTGACCAGCATGCTAAAGCAGAAGCGACGGGGCAGGCAGATATGTTTGGCGTGCTGGCTGAAGAGCCGGAGCAGGTCGAAAAATCGTATGCGTCAATTACGCCGTGGCCAGAGCAGGTGCAGCTGGATGGCGAGCGTGAAACGCTGGGGCTCTATCTTACCGGGCATCCGATTAATCAGTATCTGAAAGAGATTGAGCGCTACGTCGGCGGGATGCGGCTGAAAGATATGCATCCTACTGAACGTGGCAAGGTCACCATCGCTGCGGGGCTGGTGATTGCCGCCCGCGTGATGGTGACCAAGCGCGGCAACCGAATTGGTATTTGTACTCTGGACGATCGCTCCGGTCGTCTGGAAGTCATGCTATTTACCGATGCGTTAGATAAGTACCAGCAGCTGCTGGAGAAAGACCGTATCCTGATCGTCAGCGGACAGGTCAGCTTTGATGACTTCAGCGGCGGGCTTAAAATGACCGCCAGGGAAGTGATGGATATCGATGAAGCGCGGGAAAAATATGCGCGCGGACTTGCTATCTCGCTGACGGACAGGCAAATTGATGACCAGCTTTTAAACCGTCTCCGCCAGTCTCTGGAACCTCATCGTTCCGGGACCATTCCGGTACATCTCTATTATCAGAGAGCAGATGCGCGGGCGAAGCTGCGCTTTGGTGCAGCGTGGCGTATTTCGCCCAGCGATCGTTTACTTAACGACCTGCGGTCGTTAGTAGGATCGGAGCAGGTGGAACTGGAGTTTGACTAAAACAGGAACATTATGAGTCTTAATTACCTGGATTTTGAACAGCCGATCGCCGAACTCGAAGCGAAGATCGATTCGCTTAAATCGATTGGCCGTTCAGATGAGAAACACGATATTAATCTGGATGAAGAGATTCAGCGCCTTCGCGAGAAAAGCGTTGAACTGACCCGTAAAATCTTCTCCGATTTAGGTGCATGGCAGGTCGCGCAGCTGGCGCGTCATCCGCTGCGTCCCTATACGCTGGACTACGTGCGCAACGCATTTGACGACTTTGACGAGCTGGCAGGCGATCGCGCCTATGCTGACGACAAAGCGATTGTGGGTGGTATCGCACGTCTGGATGGCCGTCCGGTGATGATCATTGGTCATCAGAAAGGGCGTGAAACCAAAGAGAAAATTCGCCGTAACTTCGGTATGCCTGCACCAGAAGGCTATCGTAAAGCGCTGCGTCTGATGGAGATGGCAGAGCGTTTTAAGATGCCACTTATCACCTTTATCGACACGCCGGGTGCTTATCCGGGCGTGGGCGCGGAAGAGCGCGGTCAGTCTGAAGCGATTGCCCGTAACCTGCGTGAGATGTCTGGTCTGAAAATTCCGGTGATCTGCACCGTGATTGGCGAGGGCGGCTCTGGTGGCGCGCTGGCGATTGGCGTGGGCGACAAAGTGAACATGCTGCAGTACAGCACCTACTCGGTGATCTCACCGGAAGGCTGTGCGTCAATTCTGTGGAAAAGCGCAGATAAAGCGCCGCTGGCGGCAGAAGCGATGGGCATCACCGCCGGGCGTCTGCAGGAGCTGAAGCTGATCGACTCGATCATTCCTGAGCCGCTGGGTGGCGCGCATCGTCGTCCGGTTGATATGGCCGCTTCTCTGAAGCAGCAGCTGCTGGCCGATCTGGCCGATCTCGACGGGCTGAGCACGGAAGAGCTGCTCGATCGCCGCTATCAGCGCCTGATGAACTACGGTTACGCGTAAGGTAAGCTCTGCAGCAAAAAAGCGGACTCCGGTCCGCTTTTTTTATGCCTGTTTTCCACGATCGGGCCTGAGTTCCCTGCAGGACCGCCATTTATGGCGGCAGCGATCCCCCAGGGGCGCCATTTATGGCGACCGAAATGCATCGCTGAAAACATCAGGCCAGCAACGGCGCTATTCCGGAACATTCTCCGGCCACTTTTCGCTATCCTTACTCTGTGCCACAAGACCACAGGAGGTGAGCATTGAATATTATTGCGATCATGGGACCGCACGGCGCGTTCTACAAAGATGAACCAATTCGCGAACTGGATGCCGCGCTGAAACTGCAGGGCTTTCACACCGTTTATCCCAGCAATGCCAGCGACCTGCTGAAGCTGATTGAGCACAACCCGCGCGTATGCGGCGTCGTATTTGACTGGGATGAGTACAGCATGGCGCTCTGCAGCGACATCAACCAGCTCAATGAGTCGCTGCCGCTCTACGCCTTTATCAACACCCATTCGCAGATGGACGTCAGCGTTAATGAAATGCGCATGGCGCTGCAGTTTTTTGAATATGCGCTCAGCACCGCAGACGATATCGCGCTGCATATCCGCCAGTATACCGATGAGTACATCGATAAAATTTTACCCCCGCTGACCAAAGCGCTGTTTACCTATGTTAAAGAGGGTAAATACACCTTCTGTACGCCAGGCCATATGGGCGGTACCGCCTTTCAGAAAAGCCCGGTCGGCAGCCTGTTTTATGACTTTTTCGGCGCTAACACGCTTAAAGCGGATGTCTCTATCTCCGTCACCGAACTGGGTTCGCTGCTCGATCATACCGGCCCGCATCTCGACGCCGAAGAGTATATTGCCCGTACCTTTGGGGCAGAGCAGAGCTATATGGTGACCAACGGCACCTCAACCTCAAACAAAATTGTCGGTATGTATGCCGCCCCGGCAGGCAGTACGGTACTGATTGACCGCAACTGTCACAAATCGCTGACCCATCTGCTGATGATGAGCGACATCGTGCCCGTCTGGCTCAAGCCAACGCGTAATGCGCTGGGCATTCTGGGCGGTATTCCGCAGCGTGAATTTACCCGGGAGGCTATTCAGAGCAAAGTGGATAGCACGCCGCGCGCCAGCTGGCCGGTCCATGCGGTGATCACCAATTCAACGTACGACGGATTGCTCTACAACACGGAATATATCAAGCAGACGCTGGATGTGCCGTCGATCCACTTCGATTCCGCCTGGGTGCCTTATACCAATTTTCATCCCATCTACAGCGGAAAAAGCGGCATGAGCGGTGAACGGATCCCGGGCAAGGTGATCTATGAAACGCAATCCACCCATAAGCTGCTGGCCGCGTTTTCCCAGGCTTCACTGATTCATATCAAAGGCGACTACGACCACGATACGTTTAACGAAGCCTATATGATGCACACCACTACCTCGCCGAGCTACGGCATTGTGTCATCGATTGAAACCGCTGCGGCGATGCTGCGCGGCAATCCGGGTAAGCGGCTAATTAACCGTTCGGTTGAGCGCGCGCTGCACTTCCGGCGCGAGATCCAGCGGCTGCGTGAAGAGTCTGATGGCTGGTTTTTTGATATCTGGCAGCCAGAGCAGGTGGATGAGGCTGAGTGCTGGCCGATCCAGCCGGGAGAAGAGGCATGGCACGGCTTTCAGCAGGCCGATCGCGATCATATGTATCTCGATCCCATTAAAGTCACGATCCTGACGCCCGGCATGAGCGAACTGGGCGCGATGGCGGAAGAGGGGATCCCGGCGGCGCTGGTGGCGAAATTTCTCGATCAGCGCGGCGTGGTGGTAGAGAAAACCGGGCCTTATAACCTGCTGTTTCTGTTCAGTATCGGGATCGATAAAACCCGCGCCATGAGCCTGCTGCGCGGTCTGACCGAGTTTAAACGCGCCTACGATCTTAATCTGCGCGTGAAAAATATGCTGCCGGATCTCTATGCGGAGGATCCCGATTTCTATCGCAATATGCGGATCCAGACGCTGGCGCAGGGGATCCACCAGCTGATCCTGCAGCACGATCTGCCGCGGCTGATGCTGAAAGCCTTTGATGTCCTGCCTGAAATGAAAATGACGCCGCATCAGGCGTTCCAGCATCAGGTCAAAGGTGAGGTTGAAACCGTGGATATCCGCGAGCTGGTAGGGCGTACCTCCGCCAATATGATCTTGCCCTATCCGCCAGGCGTGCCGCTGGTAATGCCCGGTGAGATGATCACAGAACAGAGCCGGGCCGTGCTCGACTTTCTGCTGATGCTCTGCACCATCGGGCGCCACTACCCTGGCTTTGAAACCGATATTCACGGCACCACGCTGACAGAGGATGGGCGCTATCTGGTGCGGGTACTGCGCGACGCGCCGCAGTCCTGACTTCGGATAAATGCCTCTGGTCACGCTGACGTCCGGCACGTAGGCTTGGCGGCTCAGATTTTTTTTCGGAGCCGCTATGCTACAGATCAAACAGATTCACCACATTGCGATTATTGCCACTGACTATCCGCGCAGCAAAGCGTTCTACTGCGATGTGCTGGGCTTCTCCCTGCTGGGTGAGTACTACCGCGCTGAGCGGGATTCATGGAAAGGCGACCTCGGCCTGCATGGCGTCTATACCATTGAGCTGTTCTCATTTCCCTCCCCGCCGCCGCGCGTAACCGCACCTGAAGCCTGCGGCCTGCGCCATCTGGCATTTTGCGTAGAGGATGTGGCGCAGTCGGTTGCGGCGCTGGCAGAAAAAGGCGTGATCTGCGAACCGGTGCGTATCGATGCGCTGACCGGTAAAGCCTGCACCTTTTTTACCGATCCGGATGGTTTGCCGCTGGAGCTTTATCAGGCGTAAAATAGCCGCCGCAGAATGCCGCAATCAGGCGGCATCATCAGATGGAACGGCACTATGTCTTTTTCCCACCTTGCTGCGCTGCTGGATCCCGCCGGTCGCTACGTGGTGGCATTCAGCGGCGGGCTCGACTCCACCGTGCTGCTGCATCAGCTGGTCTGCTGGCAGCAGCAGCATTCGCAGCTGAGCGTGCGGGCGCTGCACGTGCATCACGGCCTGAGTCCGCACGCCGACCGATGGGCCGCACACTGCCGGCAGCAGTGCCAGCGCTGGCATATCGCCTGCGACGTATTGCCGGTAACGGTTGATGCCAGGGCAGGAGGCGTGGAGGCGTCGGCGCGCAGAGAGCGCTATCAGGCGCTGTTCGCCCGGCTGCAGCCGGATGAACAGCTGCTCACCGCGCAGCATCTGGACGATCAGTGTGAAACGCTGCTGCTGGCGCTAAAGCGCGGCAGCGGCCCGGCGGGGCTGGCGGCAATGCCGTCGCGGCGCACAGTGCAGGGGCATGAACATCTGCGTCCGCTGCTCAGCCTTAGCCGTGAGCAGCTGGAGCAGTGGGCGGCTGAGCACCAGCTCAGCTGGATTGAGGATGAGAGCAATGACGACAGCCGCTACGACCGCAACTTTTTGCGTCAGCAGATTATGCCGCTGCTGCATCAGCGCTGGCCGCACTTCAGCGCTGCCAGCGCCCGCAGCGCTGCGCTCTGCGCAGAGCAGGAGCAGCTGCTGGATGAGCTGCTGCAGCAGGAGCTGAGCCAGCTGCTTACGCCACAGGGCGCACTGCATTTTCCGCCGTTGCAGAGCATGAGCGAAGCGCGGCGTAACGCGCTGCTGCGCCGCTGGATCGCCGGGCAGGGCGGGGCGATGCCGTCACGTGCAGCGCTGCAGCGCATCAGTACTGAGGTTATCGCGAGCCGGACTGATGCACAGCCGGCGCTGCAGCTGGGAAATTTTACGCTGCGCCGCTATCGCGATGCGCTCTACTGGTTGCCGCCGCAGCCGTCGCTGCGTGACCAGGCATGCTGCTGGCCGCAGCTTACCCGATCGCTGGTGCTGCCCGGCGGAGTGGGTCAGCTGCTGGCTGACTTCTCACGCGCGGAGCTGCGTCTGCCTGCGGCGGATGAAACGGTTTACGTTCGCTTTCAGGCACGCGGCTACTATCATCTGCTGGGACGGGCGGGCGGACGCGAAATGAAAAAACTGTGGCAGGAGCTGGCGATCCCGCCCTGGCAGCGGGAGCGTATTCCACTGATCTACTATAACCATACGCTGATTTGCGCGCCGGGCCTGTTTGTTACCCATGAAGGCGCTGCCTGCAGCGATCGGGGCTGGCAGGCGATCTGGCATCAGCCTGACAGGGAGAAGGTATCATGAGGCACTGGCTGACGGCTGTGCTATGTTTTGTATCGCTGCCGCTATGGGCAGAAGGCGATGCGGCCGCGGGCGCAGAAAAAGCAGCCCGCTGTATGGCGTGTCACGGTGCAGAGGGCAAAAGCGCGATACCCCTCTATCCTCATCTGGCCGGGCAGCAGGCGCCTTATCTGGCGCATGCGTTGCACGCCTATCAGAAAGGTGAGCGCAGCGGCGGTCAGGCAGAGGTGATGAAAGCGTTTGTGGCGGGACTAAGCGATACCGATATTGAGGATTTAGCGGCTTACTATAGCGGACTTAAGCCGTAAGGAACGCGGGCGGAGAGGGTCCGCCCGCTGCGAGACTACTCGTCTTCGCTGACCACCACGGTGCCGAGTTCAGGATGGCTGAAGCTGGCAATGTGATCGAGACGCAGCTCGCGGGTTTCACCGGAGAGGTCAACCGCAAGATATTCGACGTTTTTGCGCGAAACCATATCCCGCGCTTTCGCCTTCAGCTGGTCGCCATTTTTCAGCTGCAGTGACAGCATCCAGTGTCGGGTGCAGGCGAGTTCCAGGTTGTCGTAGTCATCGCAATTGATGGGTTTATAAGCTTCATTTGTCAACATAGTCGCTCACCATTAAGTTTGCAGCAGCCGAGGCTGCCTGATCCCTGACAGAAGAGTTTAGCGCGGAATGAGCGGCGATATCATTGAGTGCATTCAGCGCGCGCATCAGCGCGTCGGGCACATATCCCGGCTCACCGCTGCCGATTTCAGCATATTTCTGGCGAACTAACTCACAATACGTTTGCACATGCACCTCCTCAGCAGAGCATAAATACCCTGGTTGCCTGGCGACTATAACACAGGGGTTTCCCGGAAATCAGCCAGGGCAAGCGGGGAAACAGAGATAGAAAAGCAGCAGAACAGCGGCTGGCACGGCCTGCCGGACGCTGGCTTGCGCACAAAAGGTTAAGTTGATGAACAGGAAAATTCAGTACAGAACGCCGTATGAACCGGCAGGTGACAGATGATTATGCTGTCGCGCACGGTTGAGATCCCGGAGAGTGAAATAGAGCTGACGGCTATCCGCGCTCAGGGGGCAGGGGGGCAGCACGTGAATAAAACCTCGACGGCTATTCATCTGCGGTTTGATGTCCGCGCATCTTCGCTGCCGGAGTTTTATAAAACGCGGCTGCTCGCTGCCAGTCATCACCTGATTACGGCAGAAGGCGTGGTCATTATTAAAGCGCAGGAGTATCGCAGTCAGGAGATGAATCGTGAGGCCGCGCTGCAGCGCCTGATCAATCTGATCCGCGAGTTAACCACGGTGGAGAAAGCGCGTCGCGCGACGCGGCCCACGCGCGCGTCAAAAGAACGGCGGCTGGAGGGGAAATCGCGGCGCAGCAGCGTAAAAGCGATGCGTGGCAAAGTGCGATAAAAAACGCCTCCCGCAGGAGGCGTTTGCCATTACTTATTCAGCGCGCTGGCCAGGAAGCTGACGATCTCATGCTGGCTGATCATCTGCTTCTCGCTTGCGGAGCGGGATTTGTACTCAATCTCTTCGTTGTCGAGATTGCGATCGCCAATCACGATGGTGTGCGGCACGCCAATCAGCTCCATATCAGCAAACATCACGCCCGGACGCTCTTTACGATCGTCGAGGATAACGTCGATGCCTCTGGCGCGCAGTTCGCTGTAGAGCGATTCTGCCAGCTGCTGAACCCGGAAAGATTTATGCATATTCATTGGCAGAATTGCGACTTCAAACGGTGCCAGCGCCGCAGGCCAGATAATGCCGCGCTCGTCATGGTTCTGCTCAATTGCGGCAGCCACCACGCGGGTAATACCGATACCGTAGCAGCCCATGGTCATAATCTGGTTGCGGCCATCTTCGCCCTGTACGGCTGCTTTCATCGCATCGGAGTATTTGGTGCCGAGCTGGAAAATGTGACCCACCTCGATACCGCGCTTGATCTGCAGTACGCCTTTACCATCCGGGCTTGGATCGCCCTCGACCACATTGCGGATATCTTCAACCCGCGCTTCCGGCAGATCGCGGCCCCAGTTAATGCCGGCAAAGTGCTGACCGTCGATGTTGGCACCGGCGGAGAAATCACTCATTTTTGCCACGGTACGGTCCGCAATGACCGGGATGGTCAGACCGACCGGACCGATAGAACCAAAGCCTGCACCCGTTACGGCACGGATCGCCTCTTCATTGCCCATTTCCAGCGGCGAAGCGACGATATCAAGATGTTCAGCTTTGATCTCGTTCAGCTCATGATCGCCACGCACCAGCAGAGCAACCAGCTGATGGCCGCTCTCTTCACTCGCCTTCACAATCAGCGTCTTAACCGTTTTTTCAACCGGGATCTGATGCTGCTCAACCAGCTCCGCGATGGTTTTGGCATGTGGCGTGGCAAACTGTGTCATCGGCTGTGTTGCCGCCGGACGCTCGCCAGCCGGAGCCAGCGCTTCAGCTTTCTCAATGTTTGCGGCGTAGTCTGACTCGCTGGAGAAGATCACATCATCTTCACCGCTCTGCGCCAGCACCTGGAATTCATGTGAACCGCTGCCGCCGATAGAGCCGGTGTCAGCCTGCACCGCGCGGAAATCGAGACCCATGCGGGTAAAGCTCTGACTGTAGGCGCGATACATCGCATCGTAGGTTTCCTGCAGCGACGCCTGCGAGGTATGGAAGGAGTAGGCGTCTTTCATGATGAACTCACGCGAACGCATCACGCCAAACCGCGGGCGCACTTCATCGCGGAACTTGGTCTGAATCTGATACAGATTAAGCGGCAGCTGCTTATAAGAGCTCAGCTCGTTGCGGATCAGATCGGTAATGACCTCTTCATGCGTCGGACCGAGCACAAACGGACGTTCGTGACGATCTTTAATGCGCAGCAGCTCCGGGCCATACTGCTCCCACCGCCCGCTCTCTTCCCACAGGTCGGCCGGCTGAACCACCGGCATAGAGATTTCAATTGCGCCGGCGTTGTTCATCTCTTCGCGCACGATGTTTTCAACTTTTCGCAGCACGCGAACCCCGGTCGGCAGCCAGGTATAGAGTCCGGAAGCCAGTTTGCGGATCATCCCGGCACGCAGCATCAGCTGATGGCTGATCACTTCTGCATCGGAAGGCGTCTCCTTAAGCGTGGAGAGCAGATATTGAGTAGTACGCATTAATTATGATTCCAGTTATATGGAAGAAGAAGAGCAGACCGTTACTGGCCGTTAGTGTACCAGCGAGAAACAGCGCTCAAAAGCCTGTTTTAGCGTGGATCCACGGCAATGACCTCAGTACCCGCTTCATCAATGCGCCAGCGCACGTTGAAATCGAGCAGCCAGGCGGCATATTCGCGATCCAGCGATTCACCTTTGCGATAGGCGGGACGCGGATCCTGGGCCAGAACTTCGGTAATAAAACGCTGCAGCTGAGGAATATGCGCCTGCTGCTGAATCTGCTGCTGAGCGGCGGCTGAAAAACGCACCGGCATGGTCGCTTCAGGTGCAGCCTGAGCATACCCGGCGCGCGCGTCGGGCAGCGCTTCGGCAAACGGCAGGTAGGGCTTGATATCAATCACCGGTGTGCCATCAACCAGATCAAGGCTGCCGAGCTGCAGGATAACCTGCGATTTTTCACAGCGGATCCCTTTTAGCTCAACCAGTGACATGCCTACCGGGTTAGGACGAAACGTTGATCGCGTTGCAAAGACGCCCATTCGCGCGTTGCCGCCGAGGCGTGGCGGGCGGACAGTAGGGCGCCAGCCGCCGGCCATGGTCTGATGAAACATAAACAGGATCCAGATGTGGCTGAACGCCTCCAGACCGCGTACGGCTTCCGGCTGATTGTACGGGGCCTGCAGATGCAGTTCACCGCCGCCATCCTGAACCAGGCCCGGCTGCCGCGGCACGGCAAATTTCTCTTTCCACGGGGAGCGGATCACGCCAATCTGCGCAACGGCAAACTCACTCATTGGCCGGAAACTTTCAGCGCTGAGCCCTGACAGATCGCCTGGCGGTAGCAGCCTGGCGTACTGGTCACAATTTCACATTTGTGCAACAGCACGGCGTTGGCCTTCATACCTGCTGCTTTGATCTGCAGACGTTTACGCGCAGTATTGATATTCGGAGGTGAATCCTGCGTGCTGCTCTGGCAATCTTCGCCAGACACTTCACCCAGATCGCGGAAAGGATTGCTGACCAGATCGGTTGCGTCGGTATAGATTTTCACCGGAGCCGGGCGCGGGGCCGGCTTGCGCTGCGGCTGAGCGGATGACTGCTGCGGACGAGCCGGAGCGCTGCTTATCGGGTGATATTCACGAACGCACCCGGTCAGCATCAACGCCAACAGGCAGAGCGGTAAAAAACGCATGGCAACATCCTCCTGTAATAAAAGTGGCGTTATTGAAACAAGGACGCCCGCAAATAACAAGTCAGCAGCCACATGCAGAAATAGAAAGGGCGGCCAGCGCCGCCCTCAGGAGAGAAAAGAAGTGAACTTACCAGCCTTTAACCGCGCCACCGTTAAAGATTTTGTTCGCAGACTCAGCCACTTCGTCTGACTGATACGCTTCAACAAACTTCTTCACGTTCTCAGCGTCTTTATTATCTTCACGGCTCACCAGCAGGTTAACGTATGGGGAATCTTTATCTTCCACAAAGATGCCATCTTTTGCCGGGGTCAGACCAATCTGGCTGGCATACGTTGTGTTGATAACCGCGAGTGCAATCTGCTGATCGTCAAGCGAGCGTGGCAGCTGTGGCGCTTCCAGTTCAACAATCTTCAGGTTCTTTGGATTTTCCACAATATCCAGCGACGTTGGCAGCAGGCCAACACCCTCTTTCAGCTTAATCAGTCCCGCTTTCTGCAGCAGCAGCAGGGAGCGGCCCAGGTTGGTTGGATCGTTAGGGATGGCGATCTGCGCGCCATCCTGCAGTTCGGTCAGCGACTTAATCTTTTTGGAGTAGCCGGCAATCGGGTAAACAAAGGTGTTGCCAACCGGTACCAGCTTGTAGCCACGATCTTTGATCTGCTGATCCAGATAGGGCTTATGCTGGAAAGCGTTAACGTCAATATCCCCTTTGCTCAGCGCTTCATTAGGTAACACGTAATCGTTAAATGTCACCAGCTCGACGTCGAGATTATATTTATCTTTAGCCACTTTAACGGCAGTTTCAGCAACCTGCTGTTCAGCACCGACAATCACGCCCACTTTGATATGGTTGGGATCTTTTGCCTGCTGATCGCATCCGGCCAGAGCAATAGCACCAATCAGAGCACCTGCTGCGGCAATCTTTTTAAATGTGAAAGACATATCCTTTCCTTAATAGAGAAGTATTGATGTTATTGGCTTATTTATGCGACACCGCGCGAACAATGCGATCGCCGCAGAACTGAATGAGATATACCAGCACGACCAGCAGCACCAGTACAGTATTCATTACGGTAGCGTTATACCCGATATAGCCATACTGATAGCCAATCTGGCCCAGACCACCCGCGCCCACGGCACCGCCCATAGCAGAATAGCCAACCAGCGTAATGAGCGTAATGGTGGCCGCGTTAACCAGGCCCGGCATCGCTTCCGGCAGCAACACCTTGCGGACAATCTGCAGCGGCGTGGCACCCATCGCGCGGGAGGCTTCGATCAGGCCGGTCGGCAGCTCCAGCAGGGCGTTTTCAACCATACGGGCAATAAACGGCGCGGCGCCAACGGTCAGCGGGACAATCGCCGCCTGCAGGCCGATAGAGGTGCCGACAATTGCGCGGGTAAACGGAATCATCCATACCAGCAATATAATGAACGGGATCGATCGGAAGATATTGACGATAGCAGAGAGCACGCGGTAAAGCGCGCTGTTCGCCAGAATCTGACCGGGGCGTGTAACATACAGCAGTACGCCGACCGGCAGGCCAATAACAAACCCGAAAAAGCCAGAGACAAAGGTCATCATCAGCGTTTCCCAGACGCCGCGCGTCAGTAACCACAGCATCGCTTCAGACATAACCTAATACCTCTACTTTCACATGATGTTCTTTCAGCCAGCTTATCGCGGCCTGCGTATCTGTTTCACTGCCATCCATTTCTGCCAGCATGATGCCGAACTTGACTCCGCCTGCATAATCCATCTGCGCACTGATAATGTTGTTGTTCACATTAAAGCGGCGGGCAGCTTCTGACAGCAGCGGCGCATCAACAGATTTCCCGGTAAACTCCAGGCGCAGCAGGGGCACAGCCTGTGCGGCAGGCTGCGCGCGCATGCGCTCCTGATAATCTTCCGGAATATCCAGATGCAGCGTCGACTGAATAAACTGCTGCGCCAGCGGCGTTTTTGGATGAGAAAAAACTTCGCTGACGCTATCTTTTTCAATCAGCTCGCCGTTACTGATCACAGCAACCTGATCGCAGATGCGCTTAACCACATCCATCTCATGGGTGATAAGCAGAATAGTAATACCGAGGCGGCGGTTAATGTCTTTCAGCAACTCCAGTATCGAACGGGTGGTCGCCGGGTCGAGCGCGCTGGTGGCTTCGTCGCACAGCAGTACTTTGGGATTGCTGGCCAGCGCACGCGCAATAGCCACACGCTGTTTTTGCCCGCCAGAGAGATTAGCTGGCCAGCTGTCATGCTTGTCATTCAGGCCAACCAGCTCCAGCAGCTCGCTAACGCGCGCTTTGATCTGATCGCGTGACAGATTGCCCAGCTCCAGCGGCAGCGCCACATTGCCGGCCACCGTACGCGAGTTCATCAGGTTGAAGTGCTGAAAAATCATGCCGATCTGGCGACGTGCCAGCGTCAGCTGCCCGGAAGAGAGTGCAGTGAGATCCTGTCCGTCGACCAGCACACGACCGGATGTAGGGCGCTCAAGCAGGTTGACGCAGCGGATCAGCGTACTCTTGCCCGCGCCTGACGAACCGATGACGCCATAAATCTGTCCCGCCGGCACATGCAGGCTGACGCCGGAGAGCGCCTGTATTGTGCGTGAACCCTGCTGGAACACTTTGGTGATATTTTCGAGTTTAATCATTAGTTAATTATTATCGTCTGACGTTATCCGTGGTGTATCAATATTCGATCAGCGAAGCTGGACGAAAGCTGAATGGATGGTAAGGCATCCAGACGTCTAAATCAATCGACGTAATGCAATCTGCCATTCTCTCGCTATGCCCAATCATGCAATACTTAGCACTATTAATTGCAGCAGGAGTATTTACGTGGCGAACCCAGTCCCGGCTATTTTTCTCGATCGTGATGGCACATTAAATATTGATCACGGTTATGTTCATGAAATCGACAATTTTCAGTTTATAGAAGGCACCATTGAAGCGCTGCAGGCGCTGAAAAAGATGGGCTACGCGCTGGTGCTGGTCACTAACCAGTCGGGTATTGCCCGCGGGATGTTTACGGAAGATACCTTTATGCAGTTGACGGAGTGGATGGACTGGTCACTGGCCGACCGCGATATCGACCTGGACGGCATCTACTATTGTCCTCACCTGCCGGATGCCACCGTGCCTGCTTATCGTCAAAACTGCGACTGCCGTAAACCTCAGCCTGGAATGCTGCTATCTGCGCAGCAGGAGCTGAATATCGATATGGCCGCTTCTTATATGGTAGGGGATAAGCTGGAAGATATGCTGGCAGGGCAGGCCGCTGGCGTCGGCACCCGCGTACTGGTGCGCAGCGGTAAAACGGTTACCGCTGAAGGTGAAGCAGCAGCAGATTGGGTGTTAAATAGCCTGGCAGAGCTGCCGGCGCGCATTAAACAGGCATAAATAACCGGTTTTGTGCAAACATTAACCGGGTGATAAAAAAGTTGAAATTAGTGCTTGTCACCCGGCGAGAACTC
>NZ_DKTK01000005.1:280449-280590 GCF_002473195.1 Pantoea sp. UBA7232 | reverse complement strand
ACGTCATCACGTTCCGCACGCCCATTAATTCGGGCGCCATTAATGACGTCATCACGTTCCGCGCGCGCATTAACCCGGGCGCCATTAATGGCGTCATCACGTTCCGCACGCGCATTAATTCGGGCGCCATTAATGACGTCA
>NZ_DKTK01000005.1:140158-280261 GCF_002473195.1 Pantoea sp. UBA7232 | reverse complement strand
CGTCATCACGTTCCGCACGCGCATTAATCCGGGCGCCATTAATGACGTCATCACGTTCCGCGCGCGCATTAACCCGGGCGCCATTAATGGCGCCCCTACATTTCCCGTAGGGGGCGCATTAATGCGCCCCTGGCAGCTCATCCAGTGCCGGGGCATCCAGATGCGAGACGTCGCCGGCGGTCTCTACAATCCAGCCAGACGCCAGCCAGGCACTCTGCTGATGATCCACGCGTGAAATCGAGCAATTACGCAGGCGCAGGCGTCGTTCCGCATGCGCCGGTAAACCCAGAATGGTGCTCACCAGGGCACCCAGCGCCATACCGTGGCTGACCAGCAATGGCCGGCTGCCGGCTGGCAGATCGAGGCAGGCGTTCAGCGCATCATGCATGCGCGCCGCCAGCTCGCTCATCGACTCGCCGCCGGGAATGCGCCCCGCTTCGGTGCCATCCACCAGCGCCTTGCGCCAGCGCTCCTCTTCCGCCGTCAGGCCATCAAGCGGACGCTGCTCCAGACAGCCCATATTCAGCTCGCGCAAACGTGCATCCAGCGTAACCGGGCAGCCGCAGGCGTCAGCGATAATCTCTGCCGTACGCCGGGTGCGGCCTAAATCGCTGGCAATGACGTGCGTAATGCCCAGCGTTTTCACCCGCTCACCGACCTGACGCGCCTGCTGTTCACCTTTATCCGTCAGAGCACTGTCGGACTGCCCCTGAATGCGTCGGGCCGCATTCCAAACCGTTTCACCGTGACGAACAAGATAGACCTGTAACATGCGTAATTTCCGTTATACTGCGACAAATTTGCCTTGAGGGTTCAATCAATTATGTACCATGTTGTCGCAGCCACCACCAATCCGGCAAAAATTCATGCGGTTGCGCAGGCGTTCAGCGACGTATTCGGTGAGGGATCCTGCCATATTCGCGGGGTAGCGGTCGAGAGCGGCGTGGCGGCGCAGCCGCTTAGCGATACAGAAACGCGCAGCGGCGCACGTCAGCGCGTGATTAATGCCCGTGCGGCCGCGCCGGAGGCGGATTTCTGGGTGGCTATTGAAGCGGGCATCGAAGGCGACTGCGCGTTTGCATGGATGGTAGTGGAAAATGCACAGCAGCGCGGTGAATCACGCTCTGCCAGCTTTACGCTGCCGCCGGTTGTGCTGGCAGGATTAGCAGCCGGGCGCGAGCTGGGCGATGAGATGGCGCGCCTGACCGGGGTCGACAATATCAAACACAAGGGCGGCGCGATCGGCGCTTTTACGCAGGGCCTGCTGACCCGCTCCAGCGTCTATCATCAGGCGCTGATCCTCGCACTCTGCCCGTTTACTCATCCGCTTTATCAGCAGTAATCAGCCGCGATTCCAGCCAGCGTCTGAGTTCGGGTGGCGCCTCTTTCAGGCTGTTAGAGCCGCGCGTTATCGTCGCAATGCCCACGCCCAGCTCGTTTTTCAGTTCGCGCTGGCTGATATCGCCGTTGATTAACGCTTCGATAATGCGCAGCCGCGTGCCGAACGATTCACGTTCATCGGGCGTCATCATCAGCTGCAGCATCGGCAGCGCCACGTTATCGGCAAACGCATGCTGCATCAGGTCGATAAAACGCAGCCAGTGATCCTCAGCGGGCTGCTCAGAAAGGGATGAAGGCATAGTGGCTTCCGTACTCATTAACGAGTACGGAAGCATAGCACACTCAGTAACGCTGATTCCACTCGCTGTCGCTGAGAATCTTGTCAGGTTTCCCCATGAAGTAGCGATAGTAAGCGTCATACGCCAGCACGTTCTTCACGTAGCCCCGCGTTTCAGAGAACGGAATCGTTTCAATAAAGGCCACGGCGTCCAGTTTGCCTCCGCTGTTATTACGCCAGCTGCGCACCCGCCCCGGCCCGGCGTTATAGGCGGCGGAGGAGAAAATGCGGTTCTGCCCGAACTGCTGATAGACATACTCCAGATACTGCGTGCCAATCTGGATATTGGTTTGCGGATCAAGCAGCTGGCTGCTGTTTGCGTAGCCGGGAATATTGTACATTTTCACGGTATGCGCGGCCGTGGCTGGCATCACCTGCATCAATCCGCTGGCCCCGACCGGGGAGCGCGCTTTCGGGTTCCAGGCGCTCTCCTGGCGCGAGATGGCCATGGCGTAGCTCGGATCGATCGCCTTATCACCGGTGTATTGCTGATACAGATTGCGCCACGCCAGCGGGAAACGCTCTTTCAGGCTATCCCACATTTTTGCGCTAATCGTGGCCTGCACGCTCAGATCCCACCAGTCCTGCTGGTTCGCGTAGTGCGCCAGCATCTGCTGCTGCGTGCGGGTTTTACTGACGATCAGGTTTGCCCACTCGCTGCGCGCCAGGTTATCCATGCCCCAGTACATCAGCTCGCGTACGCGCGCCATCTCCGGTCCCTGCACGATGCTGTTGTCCGCGGCCGGCGCGTCATCAATCTTCAGCGGATAGTCGGTGCCAAGGCGCTGCGCCGCTACCATCGGATAGAAGCCGCGCTGCTGCATCAGCTTACGCAGAATCTCATCGGCCTCTTCTTTGCGCCCCTGCGCTATCAGTAAATCCGCCTGCCAGTACTGCCACTCATCTTTTTCTTTCGCTTCCAGCGGCAGGCGCGCAATCCAGGTGTTGAGGCCACGGCGGTCGCTTTCGCTCAGCGCAAGGCGCACGCGACGTTCGATAAGCGCGGTGGATTCACTGTTCATCACCACGGCATCGCGCCAGCGCGCCTGCTCTGAGGTCAGGTCAGCCCCCATCATGCGCCATACCACCGCCTCTTTCAGATCCTGCTCTTCTGCCTGACTCATCTTCTGCGCTTTAACCAGCTGCGGGATCATCATGCGCGCGTTATCCATATCTTCGCGCGCCACGCGCGCAAAGGCGTAGCTGGTGGCCATACGGGTAAAGTCGGTCGGCCCCAGCGTGGCGGCAAACGTCGTTACGGTCTGCGGATTCTGCTGCAGGGCCAGCAGTGCGCTGGCGGTGGTCTGGTAATCCGCCGGCAGCATTTTTGCCAGATAGTTTACCAGGCTGTCGTTGCCCGCTTTCATCGCCAGGCGGATACGCTCCAGAATAGTGATCGGCGAGAGCTGGCCTGATGCCTGCCAGACTGAGAAGAGCCGGTCACAGTCAGCGGGCAGTGCCGATCCGCGCAGCCAGATACTTTTCGCACCGGTAAACGCCGTCTGCTGCTGGCCGGTGGCCCATTTAGCGTAGTACCAGTTGCAGCGCGCCTGCACCGGCTTCGGCTCATCCGGACTGAAGCTTAAAATCCCCTGCCAGTCCTGCCGGTGCGCCAGCACGTTCACAAATCGCGTCTGCAGCGATTTGGCCGGCGGCAGCGTCGGATACTGCTGAATAAAGTTTTTGATCGCCAGCCCCGCTTCCTGATCGAGATCCTGCGCCAGCAGGCGATACTGCAGATAGGGATAGAGCGGATAATCCTGCAGCGTCGGCATCAGCTGCTCAACCTGGTCCATCTGTTTGTTATCCCAGGCCTGCTTGATCTGCGCATAGCGCTGTCGTTGCTGATCCAGCGAGTCGGCCCATACGCTGCCTGCCGTGCTGACCAGACACATCCCTATCATCCAGTTACGCCACTTCTCCACTCCGCTCTCCTCTCTGCTTCGGTCCAGCGTATGCCGGACTCCCTTCATGCTAACCAGGGCTTTCGTCTCTCGCCACGTTCTTAACAAAATTTACCTGACGAACAGGCTCCTGCCCCCTGACCCGCCTGTGCACCTGCAACGCAGTTTACGCCACGGCGCCTTTAAGGCTACTATTGACCACCCGCTGCTGACGCCGCCGCAACCGCCTGAAACCTGTCAGGATTGTCGCGCTCAGAGGCTCAATGGCAAACCGCATCCGCTGCTCTGCGGCAGAACACCACTTTTACCGAGATGCTTATGGAAACCCGGCGCGACGAACGACTCAATAAGCTGGCCCAGGCCCTGAAACGCACCGATAAGCTGCATCTGAAAGAGGCGGCGCAGCTGCTGGGCGTCTCTGAAATGACCATCCGCCGCGATCTCAGCGAATCGGCCTCGCAGGTGGTGCTGCTCGGCGGCTATGTGGTCAGCGATCCGAAACACCATGCCGGACACTATTTTGTTTCCGATCAGCACGGGCACAACGCCGCGCGTAAACGGCGTCTGGCGCAGGCCGCCGCCGCGCTGATTCGTGAAAATGATACGGTGTTTTTTGACTGCGGAACCACGCTGCCCTACGTCATCGACGCGATTCCGGACACCCTCGCCTTCACGGCAGTCTGCTGCGCGATGAACACCTTTCTGGCACTGAAAGAGAAGCCCGCCTGCAGCGTGATCCTCAGCGGCGGCGAGTTTCACGCTGACAACGCGCTGTTTACGCCAGTCGGCAATCACTCCATTCTTGATGATCTCTGCCCGGCGCTGGCGTTTATCTCAGCAGCGGGAGTGGATCTGCAGCAGGGCGCAACCTGTTACAACCTGAATGAGCTGGCGATGAAGCACCACGCCATGCTGCGCGCGCGTGAACGGGTACTGGTGGCAGACAGCAGCAAATATGGCAAGGTGCTGCCTGCCCGTATCAGCGCGCTGCACCGTTTCGAGCGGCTGGTCAGCGACAGCGCCCCCGACGCCGCGCTCAGTGCGTGGCTGGCAGAGCAGGCGATTACGCTGCATCTGCCCTGATCGCCGTCAGCGCGTACAATTACGCAGCAGTGCGCCTGACATCACGCCTGTCACGCAAGTTTCACCGCGGCGCGGCTGTGATTAGGCCGTGAAAACCGCTAAACTTCACCATCTGACGTTCCACTATTTACAGACCAAGAGGCTCATCATAACGTGGCTCAATTCGTCTATAGCATGCATCGCGTCGGCAAAGTGGTACCGCCGAAGCGTCACATTCTGAAGAATATCTCTCTTAGCTTCTTCCCGGGCGCCAAAATCGGCGTACTCGGTCTGAACGGCGCAGGTAAATCGACCCTGCTGCGCATCATGGCCGGTATTGATAAAGATATCGAAGGGGAAGCGCGCCCGCAGCCGGGCATTAAAGTGGGTTATCTGCCGCAGGAGCCGCAGCTCAACCCGGAACACACCGTGCGTGAATCGGTTGAAGAAGCGGTGGCGGAAGTCGCTGGCGCTCTGAAACGTCTTGATGAAGTCTACGCGCTGTACGCCGATCCCGATGCGGACTTCGACAAGCTGGCCGCCGAACAGGGCCGTCTGGAAGAGGTGATTCAGGCGCACGATGGCCACAATCTGGAAACCCAGCTCAACCGCGCCGCTGACGCGATGCGTCTGCCGGAGTGGGATGCCAAAATCGGCAACCTGTCGGGTGGTGAGCGCCGTCGTGTGGCGCTGTGCCGCCTGCTGCTGGAAAAGCCGGACATGCTGCTGCTTGATGAACCGACCAACCACCTGGACGCGGAATCTGTCGCCTGGCTGGAACGCTTCCTGCACGACTTCGAAGGCACCGTGGTCGCGATTACCCACGACCGTTACTTCCTCGATAACGTTGCGGGCTGGATCCTGGAGCTGGACCGCGGTGAAGGTATCCCGTGGGAAGGCAACTACTCCTCCTGGCTGGAGCAGAAAGATCAGCGTCTGGCGCAGGAAGCGTCGCAGGAAGCTGCACGCCGCAAATCCATTGAAAAAGAGCTGGAGTGGGTGCGTCAGGGTGCGAAAGGCCGTCAGTCTAAGGGCAAGGCGCGTCTGGCTCGCTTTGAAGAGCTGAACAACAGCGACTATCAGAAGCGTAATGAAACCAATGAACTCTTTATTCCGCCAGGCGCACGCCTCGGCGATAAAGTGCTGGAAGTAAAAAACCTCAGCAAATCGTATGGCGATCGCGTCCTGATTGACAATCTGTCGTTCTCGCTGCCAAAAGGAGCTATTGTCGGGATTATCGGGCCGAACGGCGCGGGTAAATCGACGCTGTTCCGCATGATGTCTGGTCAGGAGCAGCCCGATTCCGGCAGCATCGATCTGGGCGAAACCGTGAAGCTGGCGTCGGTCGATCAGTTCCGCGATGCGATGGATAACTCTAAAACGGTATGGGAAGAGGTCTCTGGCGGCCAGGATATTATGCGTATCGGTACCACCGAGATGCCAAGCCGTGCCTACGTCGGACGCTTTAACTTCAAAGGCACCGATCAGGGTAAACGCGTAGGCGAACTCTCCGGTGGTGAGCGCGGACGTCTGCACCTGGCGAAACTGCTTCAGGTAGGCGGCAACCTGCTGCTGCTGGATGAACCAACCAACGACCTCGACATCGAAACCCTGCGCGCGCTGGAGAATGCCCTGCTGGAGTTCCCGGGCTGCGCGATGGTGATCTCGCATGACCGCTGGTTCCTCGACCGTATTGCCACCCATATCATCGATTATCAGGATGAGGGCAAGGTTGAGTTCTTTGAAGGTAACTTTACCGAATACGAAGAGTATAAGAAACGCACTCTCGGCGCGGATGCGCTGGAGCCGAAGCGTATCAAATACAAGCGTATGGCGAAGTAACCTGCTGATAAAAAAGGCGCCTCCGGGCGCCTTTTTTTATTGTGCTCAGGCGTTAATTGCCCAGCCGCTCTTTGACCAGCTCCACACAGCGCAGGAAGCGCGCATCGTAGTTGTCCTCCTGCACGTGCACAAACTCAACGTTATTTTCCCGCAGCATGGTCACCAGAATAGACTGAAACTCGCGCCGGTCTACCGAGCTGCCGAGGCTGCGCAGGCCATCCGCCACCCAGGGCACGTTGTTCTCCAGCAGGATCACCAGGTCAAAGCGGTACTCATCGATCAGCGCCTGCACAAAGGGGTGTTCGCGTCCTTCATACTTCAGGCAGAACGCCTGAGTGGTAATAAAGTCGGTATCGATAAAGGCGACTTTATTCGCGTACTTGACGGCAAAATCGATGTATTGCGCCTGACCCAGCGCGATTTTATCGTAGTCAGAGTACTGCAGCGCCATCTCATCGCCGCCGAGGTGAGAGAAGACGTAGTCGCGGCCATACTCCCAGGCGCTGGTGGTATTAAAGATATTCGCCAGCTTGTTGACCAGCGTGGATTTGCCGCTCGACTCGCCACCCAGCACCGCGACGGTGCGCACAAAGAAAGGCTTCACTTCGGTCGGAATATATTCCCAGTAGCGAAACGGATCCTGACGGATCTGGCTGCCGCTGATGCTCATAAACGATCGGTGTGGATCGATGACCCGCGCCGGGATCCCCAGATACTGCTGATACATCGGCGCATCCGGCTCTTCGCTGGTATAGACGCAGTCGGGCACAATCCCCTGCTCTGCCAGAAACGCGCTGACGCCTGCGCTCCAGAGATCCCAGCCGTGCGGATAGGGTTCGATTCCCTCTTCGTTGAACGAGTGAATACGAATGTTTTTCTGGTATTTGAATGTCTGCAGCAGCCAGCGCAGACGATCGCTGATGGTGGGCTGCTGCGACATGGCGCTGTTCTCAAACAGTGCGCGATCGCGCGGCTCATCGTGGCCCATAATAATATGCAGCTCATCCACCTGACTGCAGGCGCGCTGGATCAGGTAGATATGGCCGGTGTGCAGCGGATAGAACTTGCCAAATACCACACCCACGGTTTTCTCACGCCGCGGAAACTCCAGCCCGAGAAAGTGATGCAGCGCCGCCAGTTTCTGCGCACCAGGGCTTTTTATTTTCGCGTTAAGCAACTGGCTCAGGTAGCCCTTGGTCATTCCGCTGGCGTCAGCCACCTGCTGCAGCGTATGGCCCTGCTGCCGAATCGCGCTCTTCAGATAGTCAAATGATGACACTCAGTGCCTCCTGCGGACAATAAACGGCGGTGCGGTCTTTAAGGCGGGGCGCATTAATGCGCCCCCTGCATATCGCGGCGGCGGCATTTATGCCGCCCTGGCGAAATTACAGCTCATCCAGAATGGCCAGCGCATCCGCCAGCTTCTTCGCGCTGTAAACCTTCATGCCATCAATCGTTTTCTTCGGCGCGTTGCCGGCCGGCACGATGGCGCGCTTAAAGCCGTGCTTGGCTGCTTCAGAGATACGCTCCTGGCCACTCGGTACCGGCCGGATCTCACCTGCCAGCCCGACTTCGCCAAAGATCAC
Source organism: Pantoea sp. UBA7232 (assembly GCF_002473195.1). Lineage (NCBI taxonomy): Bacteria > Pseudomonadati > Pseudomonadota > Gammaproteobacteria > Enterobacterales > Erwiniaceae > Pantoea > Pantoea sp. UBA7232. Next base: position 272,189 of record NZ_DKTK01000005.1, on the reverse strand, counting down.
CACATCCTGCGGCAAAGGACGATCGCGCAGGCTGGAAACCATCGCCAGCAGCAGCGCCAGATCGGCACTGGTTTCCGTGACTTTTACGCCGCCTACCACGTTAACAAACACATCCTGATCCGCCATTTGCAGGCCGCCGTGACGATGCAGTACCGCCAGTAAAATCGCCAGACGGTTCTGCTCCAGCCCTACCGCTACGCGGCGCGGATTGCCCATCATCGAGTGATCCACCAGCGCCTGGATCTCAACCAGCAGCGGCCGGGTACCTTCCCACACCACCATCACCGAACTGCCTGACGTGATCTCATCGCCGCGCGACAGGAAAATAGCTGAAGGGTTGCTGACCTCACGCATTCCCTGCTCCGTCATGGCGAATACGCCCAGCTCATTCACCGCACCAAAACGGTTTTTATGGCTGCGCAGCGTGCGAAAGCGCGAGTCGGCATCGCCATCCAGCAGCACCGAGCAGTCGATACAGTGCTCCAGCACTTTCGGACCTGCCAGCGAGCCATCTTTGGTGACATGGCCGACCATGATAATCGCCACGCCGCGCGTCTTGGCAAAACGCGTCAGATAGGCGGCGGTCTCCCGCACCTGCGCCACGCTGCCGGGAGAAGACTGAATATCCGCCATGTGCATCACCTGGATGGAGTCGATAACCATCAGCTTCGGCTCTTCCTGCTCGGCAATCAGGCAGATCTGCTCAATACTGGTTTCCGACAGCATATTCAGGTTGTCCGTGGGCAGTCCCAGCCGGTGCGCGCGCATCGCCACCTGCTGCAGCGACTCCTCGCCGGTGACATAGAGCGTCTTCATGCTCTCCGCCAGCTTGCACATAACCTGCAGCAGCAGCGTCGATTTACCGGCACCGGGGCTGCCGCCAATCAGGATAGCGCTGCCCGGAACCACTCCACCGCCCAGGACGCGGTCAAACTCTTTAAAGGTGGTGGTGAAGCGCGGCAGCGCCTCAAGGCTAATCTCCGAGAGCTTCTGCACCCGGCTGCTGCCGGCGTTACCTGCATAGCCGCTCAGGCGCTCATTGCGCGCAGCGGCAGGCGAGGCAGCAATACGCACCTCGGTGATGGTGTTCCAGGCGTGGCAGGCGCTGCATTGCCCCTGCCAGCGCGGATAGTCTGCGCCGCATTCGTTGCACACGAAGGCGCGTTTTGCCGCTTTGGCCAAATCAGTTCCTCAGTTAACGCTCTTCATGAATCAGGCTGCCGGTCAGGATGCAGAACACCCCCATCAGGTCAGCGTGACGGATAGTGACTTCCGTCTGCTCATTCACTTTAGGTTTAGCATGATAGGCAATACCCAGTGCTGCACGCTTAATCATCGGCAGATCGTTGGCGCCATCGCCCACCGCTACCGTCTGCTGCGGTGCGATATCAAAACGCTGTGCCAGCTGATGCAGGGTATCCGCTTTATATTGCGCATCGACAATCTGTCCGATCACCTCGCCGGTGAGTTTACCGTCGCGCATCTCCAGCTCATTGGCGACGGCCGCCGCCAGATGCAAGGTCTGACGCAGGTGATCCGCATAAAAGGTAAAACCGCCAGACGCAATCGCAACCTGCCAGCCGAGCGCCTGCAGCTTATGCACCAGCGTGGTCAGGCCCGGCATCAGCGGCAGAGTGTCGCGCACCTGTTTAAGGATAGCGGCATCGGCGCCAGCCAGCTGCGCCACGCGCTCACGCAGGCTGGCTTTGAAGTCGAGTTCACCGCGCATCGCCCGTTCGGTGACCTCAGCCACCTGCTCACCGCAGCCCGCCAGTCTGGCGATCTCATCAATGCATTCGATCTGGATCGCCGTAGAATCCATATCCATCACCAGCAGCCCTGGCGTTTTCAGATGCGGGATTTTGCCGAGCGGCGCCACGTCGAACCCGGCATCATGCGCCAGCCGGGTGGCACGCGGCGTCAGCGAGCCTGCCAGCCGGATCACCTGATATTCGTCAACGTTCCACGCGCTGACAATCACCATGGCGGCCCCCAGCTGATGCTGATAATCAGTCAGCTGCTGTTTATCGAGTCCGCGCCCATACAGCAGCCAGCCCGTGCGGCCGGCACGGTAGTCCAGCGGCATAACTTCATCACCGCTCAGGGAGAGGGGTAAACCCGGCCAGAGTGAGACATCGGCGGGCAGATCGCACCAGGTAAGACGATTTGGCATTACAGCTCCTGTAGGGACAACAAAACCACGCAAGAGGCTACCTTGTCTGCGCGGGTTCTGGCAACATAATTGCCAGCCTTTCTGCTGCTATGTCACATGGGTTTCTGATGGTTAAAACTGCACTGAAATTTCGCCTGCATCGCACGGTGATTGTTCTTATCTCTCTGGCGCTGCTGGTGGTGCTGATGCAGGGCGCCTCATGGTTCAGCCTGGGTCATCAGATGGCGCGCTCTGAGCAGGTTGAAGAGCTGGCCCATACCCTCACCCGCCAGGTGGCGTTCAGCCTGAAGCCCCTGATGGATAACAGCGATGATAACCGCACGCAGATTGCCGCTATTCTCGATCAGATGACGGATAACAGCCGCATCCTTGATGCCTCCGTCTATGCCGACGATGGCAGCCTGGTGGCACACAGCGGTGAAACCATCAACGTACGCGACCGTCTGGCGCTGGATGGCAAACGCGCCGGCAGCTACTTCAATCATCAGATTGTGCAGCCGCTGGAAGGTAAAGAGGGGCCACAGGGTTTTCTGCGCGTGACGCTGGATACGCACGTTCTGGTTACCGAATCACGTCAGGTAGATAACACCACCAATATTCTGCGCCTGATGATGCTGCTGGCGCTGGCGATTGGCATCATTCTGACCCGTACTCTGCTGCGCGATCGCCGCACCCGCTGGCAGCAGTCGCCCTTCCTGCTTACCGCCAGCCGCGCGGTGAAAGAAGATAAAGAGGAAGAGCCGGCAGAAACACCCGATGCACAGGAAAAGACGCGCTAAGCGCCAGCCTGAGCCGCGGGCTGTTCAGACAGATACAAAAAAACCAGGCCGCTGCTTCTGCCTGGTTTTCGGTTTTTAACGGCGCGCTTTAAGCGGTAAGAATCGCCTGAAGCTGAGCGAGGTTTTTCACCTGAAAATCAGGGGTAATATCCGCAGGCAACGGGCGCGTGCCGTGATCGATCCAGCAGGTTTTAAGACCCGCATTCATTCCCCCGAGAATATCAGACTCGGGCGTATCGCCAACCATCAGTACGCGCTGTGGCGCCGGATTGCCGAGCAGCTCCAGCGTATGAGCAAAGATTTTTGCGTCCGGCTTGGGAACACCAACCTGCTCTGAAATCACCAGCGCATCGAACATATCGTGAAAGCCCGTGCGCTCCAGCCGCGCCTGCTGCAGGGCCGTAAAGCCGTTGGTGACGATCGCCATTTTGACGCGGCCTTTAAGGCTCTGCAGCAGTTCAGGCGCGCCTTCCAGCGGCAGGCAGATCTCCGCCATCGCATTAAGGAAATCGCTGTTCAGGATATCCGGCTCTACGCTGAGCTTCTCTCCCCAGAGCGTAAAGCGCTGCGTCTGCAGCTGTGCGGCGGTGATGGTGCCGTTCTGGTAATCCACCCATAAAGGCTTATTGATCGCCTGATAATCGGCGTAATCGCGATCGCTGAACTGCACGTCGTAGCGGGTAAACATGCGCTGCAGTCCGGCAAAGGCATCGAAATGAAACAGTGTTTCGTCAGCATCAAACAGGATGCAGTCCCAGTCGTTTAACATGGTGCTCCTTAATCAGCGGTCAAAGTGTCAGCGCCATAATGATGGCGTCTTCCCGTCCGCCTGCGGTGGGGTAGTAATTGGGGCGCACGCTGACCTGGTGAAAATCGAGCTGCTCATACAGGGCAATCGCCGCGCGGTTTGAGGCGCGCACCTCCAGCCAGAGGGTCAGCACATCGCGCTGCTCCAGTTCGCCGATCAGCGTCTGCAATAGCTGACGCGCATAGCCGCGGCGCTGAAAGTCGGGATCAACGGCGATGTTAAACAGCGACGCCTCATCCAGCACAACCTGCGTAATGGCAAAGCCGGCAAGGCGTCCGTCACTGTGCAGCCCGAAGTTGAGAAAGCGTTCCCCCTGATTACTGGCGAAGGTCTGTTCACTCCAGGGAAAAGCGTGCGCCCGGCGTTCAATGGCGAGCTGCTGCGGCCGATCGTCAGCCGTGATGAGCGAGATAGTGGTCATGGTTACACATCTGTTGCCACAGCGCGCGCCTGGCTGCGCCGCTGCTAATCAGTTCATTAAGGACGGCGCTGGTGAATACCACACCGTTAAAGGTGTGCCCGCTCTCCACGCCCAGCAGCCAGCCGGGACAGGCTACCTGCTCTGGCAGCATCGGCAGCTGCTCCGGCGTCAGCGTCATCACCTGTGCGGGCAGAATATCCAGCGCCCGCAGCACGTCCCGTATCAGAGGCTCATCCAGTGCCGGCGGGTGTTCCGCTACCAGCAGCAGGCGCGTATCGGGTGCCAGCCTGACGGCGATCTCCCCTTGCAGCACGCGCGGACGCCGCAGCTGATACTGCGTAATCCCCATCTGCTGCAGAAGCCAGTCGCGTCTTGTACTCATGCTGTTTTCCGCTATGCCGTAAGTAATGCGCGCTATGCTAGCAAACCCGTCGAACATGCGCCAACAAAGCACTATAATCCCCGCTCTGATTTAACAGGAGCGTTCCATGTCTGCTTTTACCCCGGCCAGTGAAGTTATTCTGCGCCACAGTGATGAATTTACCACCCGCCACGTGCTATTTGCGGGTGACCTGCAGGATGACCTGCCCGCCCAGCTGGAAACCGCGCTCAGCCGCGTTCATACCCAGCAGTATCATCACTGGCAGAACCTGAGCCATCGGCTGGGCGATCGCGCCGTATACAGCCTCGTGGCCAGCGCGGCCGATGTGACAGACTGCACCACCCTGATTTACTTCTGGCCCAAAAATAAGCCGGAAGCGCAGTTCCAGCTGCAAAATCTGCTCGCGTTACTCCCTGTCGGCAGCGATATCTTTGTCGTGGGCGAAAACCGCAGCGGCGTACGCAGCGCCGAAGGCATGCTGGAGCAGTGGGTGACGCTGGAGAAAATTGACAGCGCGCGTCGCTGCGGCCTCTATCATGGCCAGCTGACGCAGCAGCCTGAGTTTGACGCCAGCCAGTTCGGCAATACTTACCAGCTGGATGAGATGACCATCCATACGCTGCCGGGCGTATTCAGCCGCGATGGCCTGGATATTGGCAGCGATCTGCTGCTGTCGACCCTGACGCCGCACACCAAAGGAAAAGTGCTGGATCTCGGATGCGGCAGCGGTGTTTTAGCCACCGCGCTGGCGCAGCACTCGCCGAAGGTACGGCTGTGGCTGTGTGATGTGCACGCCGCTGCCATTGAAGCGAGCAAAGCCACGCTGGCGGCAAACGGGCTGGAAGGCGAGGTGTTTGCCAGCAACGTCTTTAGCGACGTTACCGGACGTTTCGATCTGATCATCTCTAATCCGCCGTTCCATGACGGCATGCAGACCAGCCTTGATGCGGCCAACAGCCTTATCCGCGGCGCGGTGAAGCATCTGAACAGCGGCGGCGAACTGCGTATTGTGGCGAATGCTTTCCTGCCTTATCCGCAGATACTGGATGAAACCTTCGGCAGCCACGAAGTGCTGGCGCAGACCGGCCGCTTTAAGGTTTACCGTGCGGTTTATGGTCGTGGCGCGCGCGGACGCTAAGCGCCTGATGCGGCGATAAAGCGTTGCTTTTTCCAGCAGTCGGTTTATCGCCGTAAAATATCTGTTGACGCATTGCGTAAAACCTCTAGAATGCGCCTCCGTGGTTAGCAATACTGTAAAGTGTTGCCGGTATGCGAAGGTGGCGGAATTGGTAGACGCGCTAGCTTCAGGTGTTAGTGTCCTAACGGACGTGAGGGTTCAAGTCCCTCTCTTCGCACCAATAATCACAGAGTTTATATCGCGTGCACTGCGCGAAGGTGGCGGAATTGGTAGACGCGCTAGCTTCAGGTGTTAGTGTTCTTACGGACGTGAGGGTTCAAGTCCCTCTCTTCGCACCATGCGGTGATATAAACAGACAACACGATGCGAAGGTGGCGGAATTGGTAGACGCGCTAGCTTCAGGTGTTAGTGTTCTTACGGACGTGAGGGTTCAAGTCCCTCTCTTCGCACCACTGTTGTCACCTCTCTCCCGGCAGTTAATTCCCTGAATGTTACTCTCCTGCTTATCACGCGCTGCGTGATGTTGCTGTTTCTGCACGCTGCTAACCCAGATGAAAATTCACTGACGCTGCCGTGATGCCGCCCGCCAGCGCGACGCAGGATGGCAGCAATATATAGTGGCGCAGCCGCTGGTGAAACAGCATAACCAGCGTCAGCAGAAGCATAACAATCATGATCGCCCGCCACTGCGCATAGCCCGGTTCCCATAACGCAAACAGCGGCATAGCGGTACAGGGCAGCAGAATACCCCAGCCACTATCCAGGCGCTTACCCATTATCCAGCTCACACCCCACAAGCCGCAGGCAGCCAGCATTGCTGCGATCATCATTACGCCCCTTAATGATAAGAATTACCATTATCATATGACAACCATTCTCATTCTGCAGCGAATTTTTCACCGCATGACAGAAATACTGGAAAATGCTAAATTGCCGCCGATAACACACCTGATAACAACATGAAACGTGCTGACTATCCGCATAGCAGAATTAACGCTGCCGGGTAGCGCTTTGATATTTCAGGGCTGTCACGGGTAATAATAATGAAATTAAACGCTTACGATGAACTGAAACAGAGCAAATATCGGCTTTCGCTGATGCTGTTTTTGTTTCTTAATATCGCCGTTTCACTTTTTTGCCTGCTGCCCTGCCTGAACGTTCAGATACCAATATTTACCCTACCCGCAGTGCTGGTCGCGGGTTTCAGCACCACGCTGCTGCTGCTTTGCCTGATAATGCCCGGCCTGCGCTTTCCCGTATTAACGCCGGTCGCGCTGCTGCTCGGGCTGCTGTGGGCGTGGCATATTAATCAGAAATATCATCTGATTTCAGCGTTTGATAGCAGCTATTTAATTATCAGCTTACTTAGCGTCTTTTTTATCAGCGCTATCGCACTGAGCGACTATTTAACGGCATTCTGCCTGCATATTCTGCCGCCGGTGCTGACCGTGCTGCTGCTGGATAAGGGACAGCACCTGACCACTATTCTGTTTACTATTACGCTGCCGCTGATTGGATTTTCCCTGCTGCATTTGATGCGCCGGCGTTTTGACCATTTTACCCGGCAGCTGATTGGCCAGCTGTATGAAGAGAAGCAGAGCTTCAGCGCGCTCAGCATGCTCGATCCGCTGACCGGCCTCTATAACCGGCGCGGGCTGCAGAACCGGCTGGAAACCATTCTCGAGAACCATGCCGGCAGCCACTTTATCCTGCTGCTGGATATCGATCACTTTAAAGCCTATAACGACAATTACGGACATGCGATGGGCGACCAGGCGCTGAAGCGCGTATCGGCCGCGATCCGTGACGCCGTCCGCTCGCGCGATGTGGTCACCCGCTATGGTGGCGAAGAGTTTCTGGTACTGCTGACCAATGTCAACGCGTCAATCGCCATGAAGCTCGCCGAGCGCATCCGGCAGTCGGTGCTGGAACTGGAGATCCCCCATCGTTCTAATACCGCGGTATCGACTCACGTCACCGTCAGCGCCGGCATCGCGCCGATGGCTGCGCACGATTTTGAGCGGGCCGTCGCCAACGCTGACCGTGCGCTCTATGTCGCCAAAAACCGCGGGCGCAATACCATTCTGGCCTGGGAGGCGCTGCCGGCACGCCGGCAGGCGATTAGCGAGCCGCAATAAAGTGATAAATACAACGCTATAGCAATCTTATGCTGCTGCTATCTTGCCCACTCAATCAGGAACGATTATCATTTGTTTTTCGTTTCCCGTTATCATTCAGGATTGGCATGGCTACGATTACGCGTCAGGCGCACCGCTTCAGTGAGCAGTCCCCGATCTTCATGCAGCGCGATCGCACGCTGGTACGCGCGCTGCAGGAGCTGATCCATGAGCAGTGCAGCGACCGTCAGGCGTATGTCAGACTGGGAGAAACCGCACCGGAAGGCGCTTTGACGCTGGCTGAATGGTCGGCACCGGAGCACTTTCAGTCTCTGACGCAGCGCTACGGTGACTATCTTTATCGCAGCCATCCTGATACGCCGCGGGAGGCGAAGCCGCTGCAGTCACTCTGGGCGCAGTGGTACTTCGGCCTGCTGGTGCCCACGCTGATGATGGCGCTGCTGCATGAGCCGCGTGCCCTCAACTGCTCACCTGAATATATCCGCGCTGAGTTTCACGAAAATGGCCATCCCGCCACCTTCTGGCTGGATGTGCAGGAGGATGAGCCCGCGCGATTTCTCTCTGCCCCGCAGCGTATGGCGCGCCTGATCCAGACCTGCCTGCAGCCCGCCGTGGAAGGCATGACGCAGCACGGCGACATCAATGCGCGCCTTATCTGGAACAACATGGGCTACCTGATCTACTGGTTCCTGGGTGAACTCCGCGCGCAGCTGCCCGCTGCGCTGATCGACCAGCTGGAAGAGATGCTGTTTTTCACGCCGTCGCTGCCGGACGGCAGCGATAACCCGCTTTACCGCACCATGATTATGCGCCACGGGACGATGGAGCGGCGCAGCTGCTGTCAGCGCTATCGTATTCCTGACGTCGAGCGCTGCGGTAACTGTACACTGAAAGCGCAATAAGCACGCGCGCGCCGTAAATTCTCCTTTTCTCTCGTTTACACTTTTTTCGCCTTGTGGCAGCGTTCAGGTTCAGTTTTTACCGGAGAACACCATGAGCCTGGAGTCGGTACAGCAGTTCTTTGCTGAGCATGCGCCGGATATCGAAATTATTGAAACGCCTGAAAGCACGGCCACCGTGGCGCTGGCGGCACGCGTTCACGGCGTCTCAGCGGGGCAGATTGCCAAAACGCTGTCGCTGAAAGTGAAAGAGCAGGTGGTGCTGATTGTTACCCGCGGCGACGCGCGTCTGGATAACCGCAAACTGAAAGCCGCCCTGGGCGCCAAAGCGCGCATGCTGAGCGTGGATGAGGTGGTGAACTGGACCGGCCATCCGGTCGGCGGCGTCTCTCCTTTTGGTCTGGAAAACCCGCTGACCGTGTACTGCGATATCTCCCTGCGCAGCTTTGATGAGGTGCTGCCTGCCGCGGGTTCAGTGCGCAGCGCGGTACGCATCTCACCGCAGAGAATGGCGGAGCTGACCCATGCCGCCTGGATCGACGTCTGTGAAGCGCTTTGAGGGCACGGATCTTATCGCGCCGTCGCTGTCACGTTTCAGAGCCGGGTCGGCAAACGGGTAAAAGCCTGTTCAAGCATATCCAGCAGCAGCGCATTATCAACGTGCTGAAGGACATGGACCAGCGCCCCGGTTTCTGGCGGGATCCCCACATCAAGTCGCAGCGGTGGACGGTAACGCCAGCTCTTGCCGCGCGTTGCACCGGGACGCAGCTCGATATCCACGTAATAATCGGCGCCTTCCGCCACGCGCTGGTTCAGCAGCCAGGCGACCACCAGCGCATCATGGATCCAGCAGCCTGGCAGCCGCCGGGTCCGCATTGAGTAGTCGATCCAGGGGCCCAGCGTCTCGCGGATAAACTGCGTCAGCGGATGCGATTGCGCCGTGATGCGCGCGAGATCGTCGCGGGTCAGCAGCGTCTGCGTGGTGGCGTCCATCGGCACCAGGGTGATGGTGGCACCGCTGTGCAGTACCTGATGCGCCGCCTCCGGATCGAGACCAAAATTGGTATCTTTGATGTAGTCATCAAGCGCAAAGACGCCGCCCATGATCACAATCTCCGCTACCGATTCAGCCATCTGTGGATAACGCTGCAGCGCCTGCGCCACGTTTGTCAGCGGCCCGATAGCGACCAGCGTAAACTCTCCCGGGTTATCGCAGATCAGCTGGCCCATCACGCCGGCAGCGTCATGGCCGTCCGCCGCCATCACCGCTGGCTGACGCACGCCCTGCCACAGCGCGGCCAGCGCCGGATCGGCCAGATTATCCAGACGCGCCCGCCACGGCAGCGGATCTTCGCGCAGCGCCTGCAGCGCCCCCTGCACCACCGGAATATTCAGCCCGAGACGTTTCAGCAAATCTTTTGCCACGCGCGCGCCCGTCGCGCTGGGCGTGTTACCGGTGACCGTGGTAATCAGTTCCGGCGACAGCGCGGGTGATGCCAGCGCCAGCGCAATCGCCAGTCCGTCATCAGTATTTGCACCTGCGATGCCATTCCCCGGATCGCAATCAATAATCACTCTTTTCATAATGTTTTATCGTTATTGTATTTAAGGCTGCAGGCAGCCACAGGACTCGCCGGTTTCGATATAGTGCGGCAGCTCGGCCATCACCCCCTCCTCCGGCTGGTTTTTCAGCATAGCAATAGCGCGCTGCGCCAGCTCAGACAGCGGCTGTCGCACCGTGGTCAGCGAAGGCACATGAAACGCGGCCTGCGTGGTACCGTTGAAACAGACCAGCGCCACATCCTGCGGCACGCGGATCCCCTGCTCGGCAAACGCGCGAATACAGCCAATGGCCTGGCCTTCGTTACTGGCAAACAGCGCACGCGGTACGCGACCGCTGGCGATCATGCGCTGCGCCGCGTCGTAGCCGCCCTGCCGCGAGTAATCCGCCGGGAAAATCAGGCTTTCATCCACGGGCAGCCCCCGCTCCTGCATCGCATCACGCCAGCCCTGAATACGATCCCGGGCGTTAAACATCGCCGGCGGGCCGCTGATCATGCCCACCTGCTGATAACCGTGACTCAGCAGATGCCGGGTGACATCACAGGCCGCCAGCCGCTCGTTCATGCTCAGCACGCTGACGCCGGGGCGCGGGGTAATGCGATCCAGCATCAGCAGCGGCGTTCCGCTCGCCTGCACCACGTCAATATAGGGATGACGATCGACGCTGTTATAAAACAGTCCGTCGATCTGACGGTTAAGCATGCCCTGAATCAGCTCCAGCTCACGCTGACGATCGTCACCGGCATCACCCAGCAGCATGATATGGCCGTGGTTAAGCGACTCCTGCAGCAGGACATGCGCCATGGAAGCGACAAACGGGTTCGCAATGTTCGGCACAATCAGACCAAAAGTTTTGGTGGTGCCGGAGGCCAGCGCGCGCGCTACGGCGTTAGGCCGGTAGCCCGTCTGCTTAATGGCAGCCAGCACCCGCTGACGGGTCGCTTCCGCCACCGGGCGCGGCCCATTGTTGATCACATAGCTGACCACGGCTACCGAGGTGCCTGCGACGCGGGCGACATCGGTACGGGTAACATTTCCGCCGGGAGATTTTGCCAAATTAGCCTCAATATAAATGCCGCTGGCCGGATTCACCGGCCAGCGTTATGTCAATGGTACTGCCTGCAGCTGCGCGTCAGATGGCATCCTCCGGCAGATTAAGGTCGCGACCGCGCGTTTCCGGTGCGACAAACGTCGTCAGAAATCCGATAGTGGCCATCGCGCTAAAGTAAACGGCGATTGGCCACCAGTGGCCGGTCCATGAGAGCAGCGCTGCCGCGACCAGCGGCGCAGTGCCGCCAGAAAGAATCGACCCCAGCTCTTTTGCCACTGCCATTTTGGTATAGCGATGCTTCACGCCAAACATCTCGACGCCCCAGGCCGCCTGTACACCAAATATCCCCAGCGAAGCGAGCGCCATTCCTGTAACGATGACAGCAATAATAATTGTCGGATCGCGGCTATCCATCAGGCTGAAGGCGGGCCACGCATAGATCATCAGCAGCAGGCAGAAACCACGATAGGTAATGCGGCGACCAAAACGATCGGAGAGCCAGCCCGCAAACGGAATAATCAGGAAGCCCAGCAGCGAGGCGATAAACACCGCCGTGGTCGGTACCGACTTATCCAGCATCAGCACTTTTGCTACGTAACCGACAATAAAGCCCTGAGCCAGATATGAAGGACCATTTTCACCGATGCGCAGACCCACCATGGTCCAGAACGCCCGCGTACGCTGCCAGACGCTGCGGCTGTCAGTTTCAATGTGCGCCCGGGAGAGCGTCTCGCTGCGCTGCGCCTGCAGTTCAGCCTGCTGACGCTCAAACACCGGCGTTTCGCGCAGATGGCGGCGGATCCACAGCGCCACGACGGCGATCAGGACGCTGCTCAGAAAAGGAATACGCCAGCCCCAGGCCAGCAGACTCTCTTTATCCATCTGGATCACCGCCAGCCAGACCAGAGAGGCGATCAGCGTGCCGCTGTTTGAGCCCAGCGCGATTACGGAAGAGACCAGGCCGCGTCGTTCAACCGGGGCATACTCGCCCAGCATAACGGTGCCGCCAGAGAGCTCCGCCCCCGCTCCCAGTCCCTGCGTAAAACGCAGCAGTACCAGACAGGCAGGTGCCCAGAGTCCAATTGTTGCATAAGACGGGATCAGGCCAATCAGCGTGGTTGAGGCGCCCATCAGGATAATCGTACTGATCATCACGACTTTGCGCCCTTTGCGATCGCCAATCCAGCCAAACAGCAGCGCGCCTATCGGGCGGGCGATAAAGCCGACTGACCAGGTGGCAAAGCTCGAGAGCAGCGCCATAGCGGGTGTCGCTTCCGGAAAAAAGATGTCGCCAAAGATGATACCTGCCGCCAGGCCATACAGCGCAAAGTCGGCATACTCCATTGCCGTACCGAGCCAGCAGGAGAAGGTTGCGCGCCAGAAATCTTTGCGGCCAGCGGGAGTTTGCAGCCGTTCATCAGCTGCGGTGAGGTGAGGTGAGTGCTGTGCAGTGGGATGATGTTCCGTCATAACCCTTTCTCTTAGTGAAGTGAAAACAGTAAACGCCCTTCCATGGGTCTGTTCCCTTGCTTAAGCAAGCAGAACGTCCCGGTGACGACGTTCGACAGGCAAATCCTGAAAGATCAGTAAGGAATTCCCTGGTGTTGGAATTCATCTCTCTGCTGCGTTTCGCCGGTGTTTAATTCACCGATCATATTAGCACAGCAAATGTAACATGGTCATTTCAGGGCCGTAGCCGCGTCTGGCACCGTGAGTTATCACTGGGGAGACAGTCTATCTACGCGCGTAGATAAATCAAGCGGCAAAACGAAAATTAGTTAGATTATTTTGACTATCCTCCCTGATTAATACCAAAAAAATACGAAAATTCAGGTAATTGCATGCGTTTTAATTAAGCAAAAGCCGTATTAAAACGCAGCAACGGGTATCAGTAATTTATCAATAGCTGCGCAGTGCCTGCTGACGCGCCGCCTTTATGCCACCTGCAGATGACAATGAAATGACAGCGGCTGCCTCAGCTCAGCGTAAAATAACTTAACGCCTCACAGCCTGTGCCCGCCTGCGGTGTGGCTATCACCTTTCGCTGCGCCAGATCGATAACGCTTAACGACCCATCGCCTTCATTCGCGATAAGCAGCGTGCGGTTATCCTCACTGAAACAGCCATCCCCTGGCCGGCACCCTACGCGCAGAGTACCTGAGGGATTAAGCAGATCGTCAAACAGCGTAATCAGTGATTCATCATGCCCAATCGCAACCAGCCGTTCGCCACTGGCACTGAACCGCACAACCTGGCACGGCTGCTGGTGGCCGGCCAGCGTAATACGCTGCCGGACCCGGTGGCTCTGCCGATCGATCACATAAAGCAGCGGTGCGTCGGCGGCGCTGGCGACCAGATAAGGATGTCTGGGCGAGGCAGCAATACCGGCTATCGGACCAGGCAGCAGAATGTTATCAATGACGCGGCCTTCTGCCTCACATAAATCGATTACTGTGATGCTGGCGTCCTCTTCATTTTCCGTAAACAGCTTGCGTCCGCTGGGGGAGAGCGTCAGCCGGTGCGCGTTATGCGAAGGCAGCGGTATGGTTTTCTCTACGCGATCGGTGTGCGGATCGATGACCGCAACCGCCGCGCTGTTTTCACAGCAGAGATAGACTTTGCCGTCACGCCCCAGCTGTCCGCTGTGCGGCGACTGCAGTGGCGTAAGGTCGATAAAGCCGCTGATCCGGCGCTGACGCAGATCGATAACAGCGACTTTATGCCCGGGATAAGGATTAGCGCCGTGCACGCCGCTGCCATAGAGCGGGACATAGGCTTTTTCCAGTGCGGGCAGCATCAGCAGCTCGTGCGGGCGCGGCGGAAACGCATTCAGCTCCTGCTCAATAGCAAAGCTTTCCGGATGCAGAAACAGCACCCGGTTCCCCTGTTTATCAACGGCTATCAGACCGCGGGCAGATGACTGCATAATCACTCCTTAAACAGAATGCCTGACTAAAGCGTAGCTAAGCTGTATGACGAAGGTAAATTTCGCTCTGATACCAGACTAAAATCCAGCAGGGATAAACGTTCATTTCTCACCACAATTTTCACATTCCCGCACTTCAGGCTGTACGCAGAGAACGATCTTAGGATTAATCCTGGCGGGAAAAAATAAACTGTGAAATTCGTCACGCTGTTATTTTGTTAAATTTTTATTGTTAACGGCAGCTTCATTTTCCGCTTTATCTGAAAGAGAAAAAAAGGATTAGCGCAATCGCGAAGAATGTTTTATTAAGCTCATTGTAATACTTTTACACACAGCCCCCGTAAGGAAACATAAGAGCGCCTAAGGCGCCAGCATCAGGGACTCCTTGCCCATAATCACAATAATCAGGTGCATCATGTCAAAAAAACGTCTTCAGCCGGCGCGCGCGCTCTGGCACAACTGGAAAAGAATAGCGTTTACCGGTCAGTCATTACTGCAGAAAAAACAGCATAATGCGCTCTGCGCGCCGGAGTATGATCCCAGCGAAGAGGACAATATCGTGTTACTTTCTGGTGAGAAGACGTTGCCAGAGATCCCGAAAAAAGTATGGCTGTACTGGGATACAGAATATTTACCAAAATCGTTACAGGCGAATATTGCTAAAATACGCCGCGATAATCCTGACCACAGCGTTCACCTGTTAAATAAATATTCTGTGAAAGAAGTCCTGCCCGATTTTATATTTACCTCAGCACAATTAACGGCGCAGCAGAAAAGCGAAGTGATCAGGCTTGAGCTGCTATTACGCTACGGCGGCATCGCTATCGACTGCGCTGCACTGCTGTTTGAAGATCTGAGCTGGGTACATAGCGCTCATCAGGAACGCCCGATGGATGTGATCGGCTATTATTGCGAACGCTCAACGCTGAATTATCTCGCGCCTGTTATTGAGACCTGGTTTCTTGCTGCTGCGCCAAATAATCCTTTTATTCGCGAATGGCAGAAGCAGTATGCGCCCATCAAGCATCAGGGTGAGCAGAGCTTCTTTAACGAAATGCGCAAGCGTGATGACTTTTCGCTGCTGACGCAGAGAATCGCTGAACCGGCACAGCAGCCGGGTGCGCTGGCGCAGCAGGCGGCCATGCGCGAATACCGCCGCGTTAATCTCTTTCTGCGTAAATGCGAAGCCAGCGCCTTTTACTATCAGCGCCTGAACAACTGGAAAAGCGACGCCTTTACGCATGCCATTCTGTTTCATCAGCGCCCGCATACGCCGCCGCCGGTTATTAAGCTGGATGGTCACGCACAGCTGCATCTCGACTTTAACCTGCGTCTGGGAAACTACAACCGCAGCAGCCTGCTGGGCGCAATGATGCAGCCTGCCGCACCGCTCAGCGTGGCGCTGCCCTCACCCGTTAACAAAGCGAGCGCGTAGCCAGTGAATGAAGGTCGTCACCGCACGCGGCACCTGTGCCGCGTAAGGGCGCACCACCCAGAGGCGGTCGGCAAAGGCGTCGACCGCCTGCCACGATGAGAGCACCGGCTGCAGCGCGCCGCTTTCCAGCGCTGCGCGGGCACTGAAATCGGGCAGCATGGCAATGCCTGCTCCCTGCAGCGCGGCGTCCCGAATCGACTCGCTGTTATTGGTGGCGAAATTTCCCTGAATTTTTACTGTCAGCGTTTCGCCGCCCTGATGCGACTGAAAGCGCCACTGCGGCGCATCGGGACCGCGCGGATACCACAGGCAGTTATGCTGAAGCAGCGCGTCCGGAGTCTGCGGCACGCCGTGCTGTGCCAGATAGGCGGGCGAAGCCACCAGCAGCGCGCGCGTGGCGCACAGAGGCAGCGCGACGTGCGTTTCCGGCAGCGACTGACTGTGGCGGATAGCGAGATCAAACCCTTCCCCGCCGAGTGACACCAGGCGGTCAGTCACATCCAGCTGCAGGCGCACCTGCGGATATTCCCGCAGAAAATCGCCGATAATCGGCACCAGCTGCTGCCGGGCAAACGCCACCGGCGCGCTGATGCGTACCTGTCCGCGTACCGGCCCCGCTTCATCACGCACGCGATACACGCTTTCCGCTATCCGGGTAAAGGGTTCACGCAGCTCGCCAGCCAGCTGCTCACCGGCTGACGTCAGCCGCACGCTGCGCGTGGTGCGCTGAACCAGAGCAACCCCGGTCAGCGCTTCCAGCTCTTTAATTTTCTGACTCACTGCCGCTTTACTGACATCCAGCCGCTCAGCGGCGCGGGTAAAACTGCCCTGCTCCGCCAGTACCGTCAGCCAGTAAAGATGTGTCCAGAGCGCTTCGGTTTTCATCGACTTACCCGCCATTGTTCAAAATAGTGAACAATCATTTTATCGCAGTCGCTTTTTCTTTGCGCGCGCAGCGGGCAGCATAAGCCTCACTTATGCGACTTTTACGCCACTACTGCGAGGGTTTACCAATGCCATTACTCACTTTCGATCTGATTCAGGGCCGCTCCGAGGCTGAAGTTCGTACGTTACTGGATGCCGCCCATCGCGCCGTCCTGACTGCGTTCGGCGTGCCTGAGCGCGACCGCTATCAGATTGTTCATGAAAACAAAGCGTATCAGATGGTTTTCCAGGATACCGGACTGGGCTTTTCGCGCACGGATAATCTGGTGATGGTGCGGGTCTACACCAGCCCGCGCAGTGAGGCGCAAAAAAGCTGTTTTATGGCAGAGCTGGCGCGCGAGCTGCGTGAAAGCTGCGGCGTGCAGGGCCACGATCTGATGATAAGTTTTATCACCAACAGCAAAGGTGACTGGAGCTTTGCGCACGGTGAAGCGCAGTATCTTACCGGTGCGTTATAAGCCACAGTCTGCCCGATACGCTACCGCCGCCGCGCTTATCATCCCGCCTGGCGGCACGATTCCGAATGTACCGCACAAATCCCGCCGGACAGGTTGCAGCCCGGTGACAGCCAATATAGATTGACGCAAACCCCCTGAAGAGGGCGCGCGGCCGCTGGCGCCGCGCTATTCATCTATCGTGAGGATTTGCCGTTGGCATTGCTTTCAATCGTGCTGTTTCTGACCGCCATCATCATTTACGCCTCTAAAGCCGGACGCAATACGTTCTGGTTCAGCCTGATGCTGCTGCTGCTGACGCTGTTTATTGTGCTGAATGCAACGCTGTTCGCCAGCAACTATTTTACCGGTGACGGCATCAATGATGCGGTGATCTACACGCTGACCAACAGCCTGACCGGCGCCGGCGTCAGTAAATATGTGGTGCCCGCTATCGGGCTGATTATTGTGCTGTTTCTGCTGTTCTGCTTTCTTTCATGGATTTTGCGCCGCCATAAACGTCCGCATCATCTCGGCTGGAGCCTGCTGGCGATCGCCTGCGCCGCCGGCTCGGTGCAGACCACGCCGGCGTTTCGTCAGGTTAAAGATCTGATTGCGTCGCACGCGCACGCGGGCGACTCCGATTTCGCCACCTGGTACATCACGCCGCAGAACCGTATTGAACAGCCCGCGCTCAACCTGGTCTATATCTACGGCGAGAGCCTGGAGCGCACCTATTTAAATCAGCAGGCTTTTCCCGACCTGGCGCCGGAGCTGAGCCGCGAGCAGGCGCAGAGCCTGGATTTCAGCAATACCGCGCAGCTGCCCGGCACCGACTATACCATTGCCGGCATGGTCGCCTCACAGTGCGGTATCCCGCTGTTTGCGCCTTTTGACGGTAACGCCTCAGCCGCGCTCTCCAGCTTCTATCCGCAGAGTCTCTGCCTCGGCGATATTCTCAAAAACAGCGGCTATGAGAACTGGTTTATTCAGGGCGCCGATCTGCGCTTTGCCGGCAAAGATACTTTTCTGCTTTCGCACGGCTTCGCCGCATCGAATCTCTATGGCGCGCAGGAGCTGAAAAGCCGCGTGGCCGATCCCGACTACCGCAACAACTGGGGCTTTTACGACGACACCGTGCTGGACGAGGTGTTTGAGAAGTATGCTGAACTGTCGCAGCAGAACAAACGCTTTGCCCTGTTTACCCTGACGGTGGATACCCATCATCCTGATGGCTTTATCTCCCGCAGCTGCCAGCATAAAAGCTATCAGTATGAGGGCAAAATGAACCAGTCATTCAGCGCCGTCGCCTGTTCACAGGAGCACGTGGCGCGGCTGATTGAGCGTATTAAAGCTTCGCCGTGGTTTAAAAACACCGTTATTGTCGTCAGCTCCGATCATCTGGCGATGAACAATACCGCCCACCCCTATCTGACGAAGCTGCCGCGCCGCGATCTCTTTATAGTCATTCGCGGCGATCGGCCGCAGGCGGAGGTGCGCGATGCGCCACGCAGCACGCTGGATAACGGCGCCACGGTGCTTGAGATCCTCGGCGGTGACAAGGCGCTGGGACTTGGCCGCAGTTCACTCTCTACGCCGTCGCTCTCCACGCAGTTTGACGACATGGCGAAAAAGGTCAGCAGCTGGAAAGCTGATATTGTGCAGCTGTGGAATTTTCCGGCCAGCATGAAAGAGTTCACCATCGACCAGCAGAAGAATACCTTTACCTTCTCCGGCGCCACGTTCCGCCTGCCGATCCTGTTCCGGCTGGGCAATAAGCAGGTTGAACCGCTGCCGGAGGGAGAGTATGCCGCGCCGCTGCGCTATCAGCTGGCCGATTTTGCCGCGAACGACAAATTTGTCTGGGCCGACCGCTGCTTCAAAATGGCGCGACTCTGGAAGCCGGAGCTGGCGCTCTCCACCGATCTCTGCCTGGCGATGGGCCAGATGGGCGGCCAGCCCAGCGTAGTGCGTATCGATCAGCAGCTCTGGCACGGCAAAACGCACTTTCCGCCGCTGCGCGTCAGCCCGGAAACCTGGCGGCTCAATCAGCAGCAGATCCGCATTGAGGATAATGACATTCGCTACGATGCCGACAGCTTTGTGCTGAACGTGCCGGGCGCTCCGCACAGCATCCGGCGCTTTAGCGGCATCTCGCGCCCGGAGAGCTGGGGGCGCTGGTCCAATGCCAATCTGGCTCCGGAGGTGAATATTGAGTATGCCGAACCGCTGCCGTCGCGGTTCGATCTGGTGATCACCGCGCGCGCGTTTGGTGCCAATGCGCAGCAGCCGATTCCGGTACGCGTAGGCAGCGAGGAGCAGGTCCTGCGGCTGGACGATAGCTTCTCCACCACCACGCTGCACTTCAGCAATCGCGACGGCAGCCATAATCTGGTGATTGTGCCACCGGCGCCGCAGCTGTCGAATCAGGACAATATTGTGGGTCAGGCGCCGCGCAAGCTCGGCATTGGCATGGCGGAGATCCGCATCGTGCCACGCCCCTGAGAGCGGGCTCAGTCGCGCGGGCGCAGCGTCTCCAGCCGCTCCCGCTGCGCACCATCGGCGCTGAAATTATCCGGCGCCAGCCAACGCTCAAAGGCGAGCTTTAATACCGGCCAGTCGCCATCGATAACAGAGAACCAGCAGGTATCGCGGCTGCGGCCTTTATACACCATTGCCTGACGGAACACGCCTTCGGGCTGAAAACCGAGCCGCAGCGCCGCCTGGCGCGAAGGCTGATTGCAGCTGTCGCATTTCCATTCGTAGCGGCGATAGCCGAGCTGGTCAAACGCATACGCCATCAGCAGAAAGTGCGCCTCAGTAGCCATGCGGGTACGCTGCAGCAGCGGTGAAAACACCACATATCCCACTTCCATTACGCCGTGCTGCGGCTCGATACGCATCAGCGCGAGCGTACCTACCGCCTGCCCGCGCTGCAGATCGATCACGGCAAAATGCAGGTAATCGGGATTGTGCTGGCAGGCGGCGGCGAACGTCAGCCACTCACGCTGCGATGCCGGACGCTCCACGGGCAGCCAGGTCCAGCTGCTATCGTCCGCGGCGTGCGCATGCGCGGCGCTGAGATCGGACGCGTGGCGTGACGCATCCAGCGGCTCAAGGCGGCAGTAACGCCCCTGAAGCGTGACGCGCTCCGGACGCGGACGCGGCTGCCAGTCAGGCAACGCACTCCCCGTCGGCTGGCCAAACTCATTAACGGTCGGGGCCATCTTTTCTGCCTCTGAAATAAAACAGGCGGACCCGGTGGCCCGCCTGCTGGCGTTATCCTTTAAAGAAGATGTCGCCCGATTTGCCCATCACGATTTTGCCGCTGTCATCGGTGATCTGAATATAGTTGGCGTTGATGTAAGCCCAGTGTGCACCAGCCTGCGGAGCGGGCAGATGACGCGCCTGCCAGTCAGTGATGGTGTACTCTTTTTTGCGATACTCTTCCGGTACCACATCGCCGACCTTGTGCTCTTTGTAGTCGATAATGATGGTGTGCAGATTGTAGTTGTTGGCGGCGGAAGGCTGCTCGCCGGTGCCGTTGTTAGACGGGCGAACCGGCGCGTCGTCGCCTGATGCAGCAGGTGCCTGAGCGGCTGGCGCATCGGCGTCTGGCACCGGCGCGGCGTCAGGGGCCTGCACATCCGGCTGCTCTACCTGAGGCGGCATCGGCACGCTATTGGTCTGCTCATCCGCTGCCAGTGCAGCTGGCGTCAGGCTGAGCGCGCCCAGAAACAGGCCGGCAGATAAAAGGGTTACGTGTGTCCTGCGCATTGGTGATTCCCACTCTGATTAATAGTCTGATGTCCATTTACTGACAAGCGCACCGGGCCAATGGTTCCCGCTGCCGTGCGGCGCTCGTCGCGTCATGCCACAGCATACCTCAGCCTGGCCCGATTCAGGCGCGCTAAAATTGCAAATAATCGTGATAATGCCGCTATAATCGCGCCATGAGATGCGGGCCTGGCCCGTACAGAATATTACGTGCAGGAGAGAACTGATGAATCAGGGGCCGTTAACGGAAAAAGAGCTGAACTGGCTGGATGATATGCTGGAGAAGTATGGCAATGCGCACTCCGTGGTAGATACGGCCGAGCTGGATGGGATGCTGACCGCCCTGCTCTCCGGCCCGAATGATATTGAACCCAGCGAGTGGCTGGTGGCGATGTGGGGCGGCCAGAAGCATATCCCCAAATGGGCTAATGAACGCGAGATGGATCGCTTTATGACCCTGACCTTTCAGCACCTGAATGATATTGCTGAGCGTCTGGCCGATTTTCCGGAGCAGTTTGACCCGCTGTTTGGCCTGCAGGAGATGGAGGGCCAGGAGTTTACCGTGGTCGAAGACTGGTGTTACGGCTATATGCGCGGCGTCGCGCTGGACGCCGACTGGTCACAGCTGCCTGAATCGCTGCAGCCGCAGCTGCAGGCGATTGCCCTGCACGGCAGCGAAGAGCAGCGCGAAGCGCGCGAGGCGCTCGATCCGGACGCGTTCGAAGCGAGCATGGAGGCGATCCGCCCGGCGGCGCTGGAACTGCACGAATACTGGCAGGCCGAGCGCATGGCGCAGCCCGATCCCGAGCCACAGCTGCCGTTCTTTGCCGGTGACAAAACCGGACGCAACGATCCCTGCCCGTGCGGCAGCGGCAAAAAATATAAGCAGTGCTGCCTGAATAAATAACCTGCCTTGGGGTCGCATAAATGCGGCCCCTACAAATGCCACCGTAGGGGCGCCATTTATGGCGCCCTGGCCACACCGCGCACCTGACCCTGGGCCGCATTAATGCGGCCCCTACAATAATACCCGTAGGGGCGCCATTCATGGCGCCCTGGCCACATCCGGCACATGCCCCCGGGCCGCATTAATGCGGCCCCTACAATAATACCCGTAGGGGCGCCATTCATGGCGCCCTGGCCACACCGCGCCTAATCCAACCCGGGTCGCATAAATGCGACCCCTGCGGGTATCGCGCTCAATCCACCCCGGGCCGCATTAATGCGGCCCCTACGGGTATCGCGCTCCATTTTATCTCGGGTCGCATAAATGCGCCCCCTACATTGGTATCCGTAGGGGCGCCATTCATGGCGCCCTGGCCACATCGCGCACCTGCTCCCTACAAACGCCGCCACAGGGGCGCCATTTATGGCGCCCTGGTACCGTGCGTTCTGCAATCAGGGAGCGGGTCTGACGTCGCTGACTAATACCGGCAACTGCCAGGCGCCGCCGGCGCGGATGGCGCGGCACATGCCGGTGGTAGCATCGCTACTCTGTACAAAACTGCGGCCATCCCAGACCCATGCGGCGGTACTCCAGCAGTCGCCAATGCCGCGGCCTTTCTGCGCTTCGCTGATCGCTCCGGCGTGATAATCGGAGCCGGAGTCAGTGATCAACTGCGGTGACCCCTGCAGCGCGCTATCCATCAGCCAGTAGCCATACCCTTCGTTATAGGCGCCGCGCCAGCAGAGGGCGGCGATCAGCACGTGGTCCGCATCCACAGCGGTCAGCGTCGGCGGCTCTGCGCCCTCTTCCGGCTGATCGTCTGCCGGTGCGAGATTATCGCAGCTGTCATCATCCGTCAGCGTAGCGATAAGCGCCGGCTTGATCCGCGCCAGCTCCTGCGGCGTCAGCGGACGCGGCTTTGCCTCAACGGTTCTGGCCTGGATAATCACCGGCATGGGTACGGCGGGCGGCACGCTGCTTTCCGGCTTGCTGCCTTTACGCACCAGCGCACCCGGCGTGCCGATGCGCCCCTGCGCCTCATCCATTTTCAGCAGCACGGCAAAAGCGCCGTTTGCAGAGAGATCAAACGGCTCGGCACCGCCACGGAACTCCACGCTGCCGCTGCCTTTAATGGCAGTGATAATCGACCGGGTCTGCGCATCGGTCAGCGTCCACTCATCGTTATCAGCCTTTGCCAGTTCACCCAGCGGGCGATCGTCGATCCAGAGCGTCAGCGTATCGACCTGCTTTGAGTCATCATCGCCGGTATCCGCCAGCACCACCCGGCCATGCGTCGCCGTATCCGGCCCGCCCGCCCGCGTCAGCAGCACCGATCCCCCTGCGCCCTCTTCCGCGCTATAGCCTGCCGCACGACAGGTCAGCGTGTTATCGCACGCCAGCTCCCACTCTTTGTGAGCAAACGAGACGCCCTCTTCAGCTATCGCCGGTAACATCAGGGCGTTAAGCAGAGGGAGCGCCAGCAGCAACCGTATCTTCATGCCATGTTTTCCATCAGAATAAAGCAGCAGTGTGAGGATTTTTTGCAGGCAGGAGAAGTGAATTTTTACGGCGGCAGAGGCGCACGCACCTCTGCCGCTCAGCGCTTAGCGGCTCAGTTCCGCCTGCGCGTCAGCCAGCTCTTCACGCGCCTCAGTGAGTTTGCGCTGCTGTTTTTCAATCTTATCGCGGCGGCCGCTGGCCTGCGCTTTCTGCAGATCCGCTTCGCGCTCAGACACTTTCTGCTGCTTCTCCGTTACTTTCTCCTGACGCTCCTGCAGCAGAGCCGCATCAGTGCAGTGCTGCTGATTTTCGCGCAGCGCTTTCTCCAGCCCATTAATGCGCGCTTTATTGCCATATTCGTGCGCCATCTCCAGCTCCTGCTGGATCGACTGCTGTTTCTGCTGACAGCCGCCGGCAGCCTGCGCGGCGGTGGCAGAGAGCGCTGCTGCCAGTGTAATCAGTGCAATCGCTGTTTTTTTCATGGTTTCATCCTGAAGGTAGAGTAAAGCGCTTATTATACGGCGGGTTCTTAACAGATTCTTAAAAGCGCAGCGCGGCAAAGAGAAAAAGCGGCTTTTTTTGATCCGGATCAGGTTTGTGGCTTTCTGCTGTGGGAGGCGGATGGGGTATCCGGAGAGTAGCGGTATGTTGCTGTTGGCAGCTGAGTATTGCTATTCAATGATGTAAAGCAATAGCGCGGAAATGCTGAATCTCAGACAAAAAAACTTCTTATAAGCGACTCAACTCTAACCTTTAGTACGGAGGCTGGACGCATATATAATAGTTAATTCTTTGATTTAAAATAAATAAAAAATAACATTTAGATAATGTACCAACATCAATATCAACACATTGAATCGTTAATTTTAGCACTTGAATCGGGGCAAATGTTACCTGGAAGATGCTCACCACCGAGCGTATCTCTTGTGCTATGTATCAATCACATCCAATGCCGTTATGCGAAAACAGGCATAGGCCTCTTCCCAGGAAACGTGGCTTTCACCGAACACCATTGGTGTAACAAACTGCAGATAACGTTCCTTATAAACAGGGTTGCGCGCCAGTTCTTCCAACCCCATTTTTAGTTCTTCAACAGGCGACTCGCAGAATTCAGGATACTGAGCACCGTAACGTTGGATATCCTGCTCAATGCATTCCTGCACAAAGCGCTTCAAAACAGGAACGTCAGCACCTTTTTCTCTGACAATACAAAAGTTGTCGTAGATATGACGCACCAGTGACTCATCCACTGCACGTTCCACATTACGCACGCTTGCAGCCGTTCTGCGCATCATCGAGATCAGTTTTTCAGCCTGCGTGCTACCGATAGTTGCGCAGGGAAAAGCCCTCACTACTTCGCCCTTCTTTGTTAGATCCATTACCAGTGAGCTAATAGCACGATTTTCCGCAGCCTCAAGCAAATCCGTTTCCATCAGTTCCAGTTTGATAAATGGCCTTAAACAGGGAATTTGTACATATTCCTGCGGGTAGCGCACCGGAATTTCATTATAGCGGTTTTCATCACGAGTAACCTTTGGGTACTCCTCATCCATGCTAAACATACCTGAAGCTAAAATCGTTTCGGTGATGGTCTTAATAATATCTTTACGGATATTTTTACGTTGATTTCTGGAATATTGCAGGGAAAAGCCGGTGACAGGAACAAGCTTAATGTCCACGTCCTCCGACATCCTGTTCAAAGATATACCCGCTTTAGACAATGCTGTTCCACCGGCAAAAACCAGCTGATGTGTATCAAAGGACAGAGGCTGGAGCAATCGCAATAACTCAACGATGTAATGATCTTTCTCTACAATTGCAACTGATTCAATGCCCAGAGCATCAGCAACGTCCGGGAATAGCTTTGTCAAATCATCCATTTAATTTGCTGTTCCCTACTGACAATGTTCTCTTAAAACGTGGTGAGGTTTTGATTTCCACTAACGCAGGGATCTGGGTGGATTTACCGCTATTATAGGCGCTTGTTGCGCCTGCCAGACGGTAATCCACTTTCAGACGTTCCAACGCCTCAATCATTACCGCAGCAGAACCTCCGGGAGCAGCAGGCATCAGCTTACCGGTAATCGCATTTTGCCGCGCTTTGGTGTAGACGCCATAGCCTACTTTCAGTAGCTGCCCTTCCTTCATTAGCTCACGCAGTGCTCTGCCTATTTGATCGTAGCCAGCAAGATCTTTGAAATCGTCACGAGTGAAAACATAACGCTTTGAGCGCTTCAGCCGTGACTGAATTCGAGCTTTTATGGTCATGTCATCCTCCTTTGTTCGTTTCTTCATCATAGCAAACATACGACACTTTTAACAGCAAACATACGACAACTAACTTACCTTGCAGCCAGCATTCCCGGATAGTGTTTAGCTATGATATCGTTCATACGTTTAATCAACTCCAGATGCTTGAAGGTCAAGTGCGCCGTACCTTTTTGATAGTAACGAATGCTGAATAACTCATCTTCGTAAACATTCTTAGCCGGATTATCACGAATATGCTCCATCAATCGGGTAGAGATATCACCACGGTTGTCAGGGATGGGTTTGCCATCCAGTAGAAACAGCATTCTCTCCAGATCCGCCAGTTGATCCCGTCGCCAACCCCAGTTAAGGCTAAAGCCCCAGCGGTTATGCGTCACCAGATTGTTAATGATGATCTTCTTACCGAAGCAGCAGGGACTATTGGTTTTGTAATCCCATGACAGACCTTTGAACACGTTGATGATCCCGCGCTCAAAGACATCCATTTTGTTCAAATGTAACTGCTCAAAAGTACTGAGGATATTCGCCTCACTGATCGCAGGAAGATCGCCCTCCTCCAGATGCTGCGATCTATATTGCGGGTGACGGCAGGGATTGCTCTATTTGGCACTGGATGCAGAGAATAGCGGTTATATCGAACATAATCTGGAATATGTTGAAGAACGCAGGTTAACGCACTGTGGGCATCATATCTATAAAACGGAAATGAATAATCCTGAACCCTGACAATGCCGGTGAATTTTGCGGAATGAGGTAATTGTTATCGTGTAAACCTCTATCAGTAAGAATAGTTAGCAGTAATTATTAAACGGTGAAATGACTCATCCACTTAATGAGGATTCAGCTGAGCCATTACTTAAAACTGTGCTTTTCCTAATGTCGTCGGCGGCGTTCCCAATTGCTTAAGCCATATCCCGCAAGGGTCGCATGTGGTAAGTGATTGCTCTTTAGAATCCCCCTCCGGGCTGAAATCCCAGGTTCTCCAGACTGACTTCATCATTAGTTTTGAGCCAACCGCATTCACCATGCTCGCCAATGGCGCAATCACGATAAACAATTATTTTTTTCTGCGTGATTGAGGTCCTCACATTCTTTCAAGAAGATCTCATAGCGGGTTTAACCGTTACGTTCATTATACAATAACAGCACTCTCCCCAGATTGAGTTGCACCATTGAAATCTCTGGTCTCAGGACATGCGCTGTTTGATGGAATTGAAGAACATATCCCAAAGGTGTCCAGCCATACCTTCGCTGGTGAGCAGAGATTCGCGTGAATCGCCGTAGCCAAACCCCATAAGAGCCCGGAACCCAAGCGTCTGCCCATTATCCGCAACACTAAGACTTTCATTACAACTATTGCGAGTCACCCCGCTTTGACTGTAGCAGATATCCCCGAATCCCATATTACGACTGCCACACCAGACTCCGCACTGACCAACCTTGCCACCGTTGATATACACGGCACATGTGAAGGAATCGTTATCAGGTCGGTGGAAATCAACGTCTAGCCCTGCATGGCGCTTTTTGAGTTCGTCCAGCGAGTTAGCAAAGTAACGAGCGACATACTCAAAACCCTCGCGATGGGCACGATCTTTATCAAGGTCAGTAAAACTCTTTGGCAGAGAAAGATTGCTCGAACGCGGTGTAAAGACGGTATCCGTTGTCTGAAGCATCGGATTAGCCGGAGCTGGGGCGTGCACAATCTGCTGCGGCTTTTTCGCTTCCAAATTGGCAATGGCTCGGGAGACAGCATCGGCAACCTGAACGTAACCCTCATCGTGACTGGCAAACCTGCTTATGGCTTTACCGTCGATTGTGGCTGCCATGATGTTGCCGAATGGCAATTGATGCCAAGCACACTCTCTTAAAATCACCGGAATGACCACCGCCTCGCCTTTTTTATGCCGCTCCAGTGCATTGGTCATCTCCACCTGATAACAATAATCAGAAGCGATGAAATCACTGCTAATTAGCAATAGGATAATATCTGCCTGCGAAAAATAGTGGTCGATCTGATGTTCAAACACTTGCCCAGGAACGATTCGGCGATCATGCCATGTGGTGATTTTCCCCATTCGCTTCAGCGGGGACAGATGTTTCTCTAGCTCATTGCGT
Organism: Pantoea sp. UBA7232; assembly: GCF_002473195.1. Lineage (NCBI taxonomy): Bacteria > Pseudomonadati > Pseudomonadota > Gammaproteobacteria > Enterobacterales > Erwiniaceae > Pantoea > Pantoea sp. UBA7232. The sequence continues at coordinate 244,488 of NZ_DKTK01000005.1, read as the reverse complement.
TGTGCTTCATCCGCATGAGAGTAGGAAAAAACGAGAGTAGTCATAAGGGTGAAATGCTCCTGAACCGTTACTGTATTTAGGGCTATTCTGTGCCCAATGTATAAAAAAATCACGCTATTGACTGTAATTAATAGATGCTTGATCTCTTTAAAGTTGTTACGTCAGTTTATTCAAAGCCACCGTATGCCATCCGGCTCACTTCGTCAGCCCAAATAGTGTGATATTCTTTCCAGAATTCCTGTTGTATCCACGACATAAGGCGATGATTGATGGAGCAGTCTCTCAATTTTGAAATGTTGCGCAGCCAGTGGCCGGAACTGGCTGAACTCGCGTGTATGGCGGAACGCTATGTTCATTCCGACCCGGAAAGCTGTCTGGTCAAGCTGCGCAACTACACCGAATTGATGGTGCGTTGGTTATACCGTCAGGAACGGCTGCCTGAAGGCATCAAAGCAAATCTGTACGATTTAATGAACGCCGATGTGTTTACCAGCATGATGCCGGAAGCCATCATCATGAAAATGGATGCGCTGCGTATCCACGGCAACCGCGCCGCGCACGGTGGACGTATCAAAGCCAAAGATACCTACTGGCTGCTTAAGGAAGCGTATTTATTAGGTGTCTGGCTATATGTTCGTTACGCCCACGGTAATGTTGATAACTGCCCCAAATTTTCTCTCCCTCCGTTAACGCAATCTTCAGGTCGTGCAGATGAAAAACGTCTGGAAGATGCAATCAGGGCTCAAGATGAAAGCCGTGAGCGCGAATTGGCATTACAACGCGCATTACAACAGGAGCAGGAAAAGGCCGAACACCTTACTCAGCGCCTGAATGAAGCCAGGGCGCGTAACCAACATGTTGCTGATATCCTCTCTATTGATGAAGCGGAAACCCGCCGCCGTCTGATTGATTCTCGTCTGCTTGCTGCTGACTGGGATGTTGGGGATGAACTTAAGAATACCGATCAGGTCACCCAGGAACATCTAGTTAAAGAGCAGCCCACTTCAACCGGTGATGGCTATGCTGACTATGTATTGTGGGATGAAGCACACAAACCACTGGCAGTTGTGGAAGCAAAAAAAGCCAGTGTGAGCGCCGAACAAGGTCGAATTCAAGCCCGGCTATATGCAGACTGGCTGGAGAAAGAATATGGACAGCGCCCAGTTATCTTCTACACCAATGGTTACGATATCTGGCTTTGGGATGACAATAAAACCCATGGATACCCACCGCGTCGGATATTTGGTTTCTATAGCAAGGAAAGCCTGCAATATCTTATCCAACAGCGTGAAACACGTTTACCATTAAACAGTATACCGCACGTTAAAGACAACGAAGGTAAGGCAGTTGCAGGCCGCCTATACCAGCTTGAAACCATTGCCCGCGTCAGTGAACGTTTCACCAACAAGTATCGTCAGTCATTGATTGTTCAGGCCACCGGTACTGGTAAAACCCGAGTGGCGATTGCACTTAGCAAGTTAATGATTGATGCCCGCTGGGTAAAACGAGTCTTATTCCTTTGTGATCGTAGAGAGTTACGTAAACAGGCAGCAAATGCCTTCAATCAGTTTACCAACGAGCCACTGTATGTAGTTGGCAAGTCGAAGAAAGAAGATAGACAGAATGCAAGGATCTACATCGCTACGTATCCCGGTATGATGAAAATTATGGATCATTTCGATGTAGGCTATTTCGATCTGATCATTGCCGACGAATCCCATCGCTCTATCTATAACGTCTATGGCGATGTGTTTAAGTACTTTGATGCGCTTCAAATCGGCCTGACAGCAACGCCGATTGATATGGTGAGTAAGACCACCTTTGGTCTATTTGGTTGCGAAGGACGCATTCCTACGGCGAACTACAGTCTTGAAGATGCCATTGTTGATAACAACCTAGTGCCTTATGAGGTGGTTACGCACACCACGGAATTCCTGCGTGAAGGCATAAAACGGGAGAGATTAAGCGACGCTCAAATCCGCGAGCTGGAAGAACAGGGTATCGATCCCAATACGCTGGAATTTGACGGCAAGGCGCTTGATGAAGCAATTTATAACAAAGACACCAACCGCTATATTCTGCGTAACCTGATGGAAAATGGCCTGAAAGATCAGGACGGCCAGTTGCCCGGTAAAACCATCATTTTCGCCCGTAACCACAAACACGCGCTGCTGTTGAATGAATTGTTCGACGACATGTACCCGCAGTTTGCTGGACGCTTTTGTCAGGTCATCGACAACTACGATCCTCGCGCCGAGCAACTGATCGACGATTTTAAAGGGCTGGATGAAAGCACTAACAAAGAGCTAACCATCGCTATCTCGGTTGACATGCTCGATACCGGTATTGATGTCCCGGAAATTGTGAATCTGGTCTTTGCCAAGCCGGTCAAATCGAAAGTGAAGTTCTGGCAGATGATTGGCCGTGGTACGCGCCTCTGCGCGGGTCTGTACGGCTATGATGGCAACGGCAAACCGCTGGATAAACAAAAATTCCGCATCTTCGATCACTGGGGTAATTTTGAGTATCACGAGCTGCATACCGAAGAAGCCGAAGTCACTGCGACAAAATCGCTGGCGCAAAAACGCTTCGAAGCGTGGGTTATGCTGGGGGCTGCCGCGCAGCGTAAGTTCGACAAACAGGCGGTGGATTTAGTCGCTCACCAGCTCCGCGAACAGATTAACGCGCTGGATGAAAAGTCGATTGCCGTGCAGGAAAAGTGGCAGCAAAAAGCGCAGTACAGCGATGAAAAAGTGCTGCGCCAGCTTTCCCCGAAAACACAACAGGATCTGCTATCTGTCCTGGCCCCGCTGATGCAGTGGCTGGACGTTCGCGGGCAAAGCGATGCCATGCGCTTTGATATGGATATTCTGGCGGCGCAAACTGCCCGTTATACCAACCCGGAAGAGCTGGATGTGCTCTGGCCGGTCATCATCGAGAAAGTGGAACGTCTGCCGCCGCATCTGGCAAAGGTGCAACAGCAAGGACAGCGGATTAATCAGCTTCGTGATTTAGGCTGGTGGAAGCAGGCCAGTCTGGAAGAACTGGAAGATATCCGCATTCATCTGCGCGGCATCATGCACCTGATGGAAAAAGACGCGACACCGAAATTTGGTTCAATACAGGTGGATATTACCGAAGATGCGAACCTGATCCAGACGGAAACACGCAAAACTAATATCCGCTCGATTGATTTCAAACTGTATCGTCAGCAGGTTCAGGGGGCGCTGGAACCGCTGTTCCAGCAAAATCCGGTGTTGAAGAAAATCCGTAACGGCGAGCCAGTCACGCAAAGCGAGCTGGATGAGCTGGCGAAGCTAGTGCTGATCCAGAACCCTAACGTTGATATCCGTGCGCTGAAAGAGTTCTATCCGCAGGCGACCGCCAGCCTGGATAAACTTTTACGTACTATCATCGGCATGGATAGCGACGCGGTTGAAGTGCGCTTTGCCCAGTTCGCCGCTGACAACAGCCTGACCAGCCAGCAACTGCGCTTCCTATCATTGCTGAAAAACCACATCCGCGATTACGGCACCATTGAAATGCGGCAACTCTTTGAACAGCCGTTTACGCATATCCACAACGAAGGCGTTACTGGCGTATTCCCGGATCTAGAGCAGATCGTCCGGTTGCAAAAGATAGTCGAAGAGCTGGGTGTTGTGACCGACGCAGCGACGGTATAATACACACATGACAAGCCCCGGCAGCGGGGCTTTTGTATTTATAACAGGGTATAGACGTTAACAATGATTACCGGTGACTTAAAAAGTAAAATCGACGGACTATGGGAAGATTTCTGGGTGGGTGGCATCACTAACCCGCTGACCGTAATCGAACAAATCACCTACCTGATGTACTCCCGGATGCTGGATACCCAAGAACAGCGGGACGAGAAGCGTAAGCAAATCGCAGGCGTTGATTTTAAACCACGCTTTGCGCCTGAGCAGCAGGAGTTCCGCTTCAGCCACTACAGCAACCTTGGCTCGGACGAAATGATGGAAGTAGTGCGCGACGGCGTATTCCAGCATTTCCGCCAGCTTGGGCAAGCTGAAGATACCAAAGTGACGCTGCTGGGCAACTTTATGAAAGATGCTCGCCTGGAGATTGTTAAACCGTCACTGCTAACCAAAGCCGTGGAGGTGATCAAAAACCTGCCGCTGGATCGTGGCGACACTAAAGGCGATCTTTACGAATACTTATTAAGCAAGCTGACCACTGCCGGGATCAACGGTCAGTTCCGCACACCGCGCCACATTATCCGCGCGATGGTTGAAATGATGGAACCGAATCCGGCGCGTGGCGAAACGATCTGCGATCCGGCCTGTGGTACGGGTGGTTTTCTGGCGACCAGCTATGAATATCTGCTTGAAAAATACAGCTCACTGGAGTCGATTCATACTGAGATTGGTACCAATGAACGTGGTGAATTGGAAGAGCAAAAAATCTTTACTGGCGATCTGCTGACGCCGTGGCGTGACCATGTGGATAACAACATGTTCCACGGTTACGACTTCGATACCACCATGCTGCGTATCGCCGCCATGAACCTGATTATGCACGGCGTGGAAGCGCCGGATATTCATTATCAGGACACCATGAGCCAGAGTTTCAGCACCAACTTCCCGCAGGCCAGTAAAAACGCTTTCAACCTGATTCTGGCGAACCCGCCATTTACCGGTTCACTGGACGAGGAAGATATCGACTCCTCGCTGGCGGCAATGGTGAAAACCAAAAAAACCGAACTGCTGTTCCTGGCGCGTATTCTGCAAATGCTGAAAGTAGGCGGACGCAGCGCCACTATCGTGCCTCAGGGGGTACTATTTGGCTCCAGCAAGGCGCATCAGTCACTGCGTCAGACGCTAGTGGAAGATAACCAGCTGGAAGCGGTGATCAACCTGCCTTCCGGTGTATTTAAGCCTTATGCCGGTGTGGCAACGGCGATCCTGATCTTTACCAAAGGCGGCCAGACGGATGAGGTCTGGTTCTACGATCTACAAAATGACGGCTACAGTCTGGATGACAAACGTAACCCGGTAAAAGACAACGATCTGCCGCATCTACTGGCAAGCTGGAAGCATTATCGTACTTTGCGCGGGCTACCAGTTGATAACTTTATGGGCGAGAGATCAGCCTCGTTGCTTAAGCAGCAATATCCGGAAGGGATTGATGCTGGTGTTGATTTTAAAGATCGCACTCAGGCGGCGTTTGTAGTACCGAAAGAGGATATTGCGGCGCAGAAATACGATCTCTCTATTAATCGTTATAAAGAGGTGGTGTATCAGGCTGAGGTATATGAAGATCCGAAGGTGATACTAAAGCGGTTAAAAGATTTGGAAAAAGAAATTCTGGCGGATTTGGATGAGCTGGAGGGGATGCTGTGATTGACAGTAAATTAGTAGAATTTGTCGAGAAAGATTTTTGTAGTGTTGTAAAAGACCTTACTTCAGGAAATCCTAAGATAGGAAGTAAAGATTACCTTACAGAAGGAAGATTTCCAATAATTGATCAAGGAAGCAACTTTTGCAGTGGTTATACAAACTCTAAAGAGCTTTTATGTAATATAGAGCTACCATGTATCATTTTTGGAGATCATACCAGAGTATTAAAGTATGTTGATACCCCATTTGCTCTTGGAGCTGATGGGGTAAAAGTTCTGAAGCCAATAAAGGGATTAAGCGAAAAATATCTTTTTTATTTTTTAAAAAATTTAGATATTCCGTCAGCGGGATATAGTAGGCACTTTAAATTCCTGAAAGAAAATAATATTAAGTATCCGTTACAGCTAAGTGAGCAAAAACGTATCGTATCTATTCTTGATAAAGCCGATGGTATACGCCAAAAACGCGAGCAAGCTATTAAACTGGCTGATGATTTTTTACGTGCTACGTTTTTGGATATGTTTGGCGATCCTGTTGAAAACCCAAAAAAATTAAAAAAATCCCCTATTACTGAATTGGCTGATATCATCACAGGATTTGCATTCAAAAGTAATGATTACGTTGGTGATTCATCAGAATCGGTACGGCTTTGCAGAGGGGCAAATACGCTTACGGGGTATTTAGATTGGGCTGATACAAAATTCTGGCCAAAAAATAAACTAGAAAAACTAGATAACTATTTAATTAAGGCAGGTGATATTATCCTTGCTATGGACCGTCCGTGGATATCCAATGGGTTAAAAGTATGCATATTTCCTGAAAGTCAGCGAGAAACGTACTTAGTTCAGCGTGTAGCTAGGTTACGTCCTCGCAGTGAATCTTATGTAAATTATATTTATAGTTGCATTAAATCGCCTGCTTTCGAAAACCATTGCTGCCCAACAGAAACAACGGTGCCACATATATCTCCAGTTGAACTTAAAAACTTTGAAGTTTTAATTCCACCCGACAAACTCATGGATAAATTCCATTCGATTGCATCAACAATCAATAATAGCTTAAATAAAATGGCATCAGGCGATATTAGTAGCGACGCTCTTTTATCTAAGTTAAGTCAGCAGGCTTTTTCAGGACATCTTAAGAGGTAAGTACATATGGACTTATTTGACCTGTTAACAATTAAATTTACCTTTCCCGCGAAAGCTGCACCTGCAAGAAAAGTGGGTGGGAATTTAGTTCATAAGTTACTTTGCCGCTCAACAACAGTATCGGCTCAAGTCAGAAATGCAAGTTTCCCAGGATATTTTGAACTTGTTACGGGTCTAAAGCCTCCTCTAGACTATATCTATTTGAAAGATCCAAATTCCAGAGGGAAATGCTCAGATGGTGTAGCTTCTCTTAAAGCTAAGGAACCATTTACATTCGAAAAATGGCGAGAAGATACTGAATTAATCTGGGAGCAATTTCCAGAGCAGGTATTTAGCACTTCACCTGATGAAATTAATGAACAATGGCATCATCAATTTCAGTTTAGAGAAGACGATCCAGAGCGCCATTATCCAGGTCTTAGAAAACCCCAACTGGGTGCACTTCATGCAATCGCAGGCTATTTCGCTACTGATTTGCAGGTAGAACCAGCTACCGTCGTACTGCCCACTGGAACGGGAAAAACGGAAACAATGCTGGCTACCATGATATACCAGCGATGCGAGCGAATTTTGCTCATAGTCCCATCTGACTCCCTCCGAACACAAATATCCAAAAAGTTCATGGATTTAGGATATTTACCAGAGCTAACAGTCGTTCCGCCTAACATTGCACTCCCTAATGTAGCTATTATTAAGAAGGGAATTCAGGTAGCGGAAGAGGCTAAGCAATTAGCTTTAGAATCAAACGTCTTGGTTGCTACGACCAGCGTTTTGTCTGCCTGCTCCGAAGCAGCATTAAATACACTTTGCGAGTCGTGTAGCCATCTTTTTGTTGATGAGGCTCATCATATCTCAGCCTCATCATGGCAGACAATTCGTGAACGATTTAAAGACAAACGTGTTGTGCAGTTTACAGCTACCCCCTTTAGGAATGATAAGAAGTCCCTTGGTGGAAAAATTATCTATAACTACACGATGGGGGAAGCCCAACGAGCTGGCTATTTTACAAATGTAAATTTGCTGCCTGTAGAAGAGTATTACTCTGACCTTATGGATCATGCAATCGCGGATACAGCTGTAGGTCAACTGCGCATAGACTTAAATAATGGCCTTGATCATTTGATTATGGCCCGTACCAGCAATAAGCAGCGAGCAGAACAAATATTTACTATTTATCAGAATATTGTACCGAATTTTAATCCAATCGTTGTTCATTCTGATTATCCTAAAACGGAAATAAAAAAACGTCTTAATAAATTATTATCAAGACAATCAAGAATCGTTATTTGCGTAGACATGTTGGGAGAAGGCTATGATCTACCCAACCTGAAAATTGCCGCTTTGCATGATCATCATAAGTCTCTTGCAGTAACTTTGCAGTTCATTGGCCGATTTACTCGTGTCAATAAAGCACAGAAAATTGGTCAAGCCAGTGTAGTCATGAATGTTGCGGACCCTAATGTTGAAGGTGAATTACAGCATCTATATTCAACAGATGCCGATTGGGATAACGTATTAAGGCGACTCTCTGAAGGACGAATTGCTAGAGAGATTAGGTTGCAAGAGGTTGTGGATGCCTTAAAAAGGAAAGGTGATTTACACGATCAGATTTCTCTCTGGAATATTGAGCCAAGTTGTTCTGTCATGTTATTTAAAACGTACTGTGACAATTGGGAGCCTGAAAGATACAAGGATAAACTGCCCAGATTCGATGAATCCTGGCATGCAATAGCTGAAGATGAGAATTTGCTTGTTGTGCTAGCTGTCCAGGCAACTTCAGTCCGATGGGGAAACTACAAAGATCTTAAAGATACCAATTATAAAATTCTAATTGCTCATTGGGATCAAGACAGATCCGCCTTGTTTGTATTCTCAAATGACTATAAAGCATTCCGAGTTGAGAATCTAGTCAGTACTATTTGTGATGATAAATTTGAAGTTGTCAGTGGTGAAAAAGTCTTTAATGTATTTAATGGTATTGAATATCCTTTGGCAAGAAATTTAGGCGCATCCCAAATTGGGGCAATCAGCTTTACTCAATACTTTGGCCCAAATGTCACTGAGGGGCTATCACTAATTGAAGCATCTCAATCAAGCTTAAGCAATATTGCAGCATTAGGTTATGAATCCGGAAACCGTGTAATCTGGGGATGCTCGCAACGCAGAGGTAAAGTCTGGTCACCACAAAAAGGTGGCAGCATTGCTGATTGGTGCAACTGGGTTAAGAAAGCCTGGGACAAGATTTTTAGTTCTGAACCGGATCCAAACAATCTTACGCGTAACTTTTTGCGTCCAGTCCCATTACTTGAACCCTATAATGAATATCCAATATCAGCTCAATGGGGTGAGTATTTGCTTACTGCGTTCGAAGATAAAGTTATTTTTCATTTTGATGCTGTATCTGCGCATTTATATTTAGTAGAGGTTAGGACTGCTGGAAAGTTTGACGATGGTAATGTACGACTCATTTTCTCTACAGATGAAACGTCATCTGAATATAAATTATCTCTCACGGGAAGTGCTACAGCAAAAGGTTATGCCTATCAGTTGATATCTGGCCCTGAAGTTTTTGTACAGCGTGGTGAATCTGAACCGGTATCACTATCAGAGTATATGGAAATTGATCCAGTAATGATTCATTACTCCGATGGTTCATTTTCATACAACGCTCATATAGTCCATGTAAGCCAAAATATTGGCCTTTATGACAAAGACGAAATTGTAGCTTTTGATTGGCAAGGAACTGATGTTCGGGTGGAATCAATGGGCTATACTCGTGATCCATCATCCATCCAATGGCGTTGGTACTGTGAAATTAAAGATAATTACGATGTCATTATTAATGATGATGGGAAAGGTGAATCAGCAGATTTAGTGGGGTTGAGAATAGTTGATGACTGTATTGTTCTCTCCTTAATCCATTGCAAATATTCAGGTTCAGAAGAAGCAGGAGCCAGACTTAAAGACCTTTACGAAGTATGTGGGCAGGCACAGAGATGCATTCGTTGGAAACACCTAAATCTTTCCTATCTATACCACCACATTAAGCGTCGCGAGGAACAATGGCGATCGCGTGGTCATTCTCGCTTTCTGAAAGGCACTATAAAAGACCTTGCTGCTATGAAAGAGCGCTCCAGAATCACACCTCTTAAATTTCAAGTTGTTATTGTTCAACCAGGGCTTAGAGTAAGTAAAATTAATGAAGAAGGCCTTAAGCTACTTGGCAGCACAGCGCTGTTTATCAAAAAAACAACGATGGCAGATTTAGTTGTTATTGGTTCTAAATAGGGCTGAAAATTGACAATGTTCGACTTTAGCCATATTAAAGAACGAATCGAATATGCTATAAAAACGATAGAAAAAGTAAGAAAAGAGAGTAAATTATGATCCTATTCTTTTATCCCTACATAATGCTTTGCTACAGCGCTGGATACGCCTTATTGCAAACACTGGATGGGATGGGAGTGATTAGTACCAACTTTGTAGAAACGAACGCACAAGGTGCTCTTTTGAGCAGCTACTGGTCTCCCAATAAAGTTGCAGTTGTCTTAGGAGGCGGTTTTCTTGAGCTCTTTATTTTATTATTACCCTTCGTTTTCTTGAGCTCATGGATACTTGCCAGAAAAAAGGGGCTTATCATTTCCTTTATGCTTCTTATAACCCCAGGACTACTATCACTCTGTCACCTTCTTCCTGCTATTCAGTGGTTGCCATTGACCTATGCAATAGGGGGGACAGGTGTAACGGGTAACGCAGCTGGACTCGCAAGTCTGAGTTTTATAGGACTATTGTGCGGATGGATATTGGCAATAATCATTAGTGATGTTTTTGCTACAGGAGAGAAATTCAGACAGTGGACAGATATTTTCCTCATCTTAACAGCGGTTGGTAACGGTATTTTCTGGGTATCAGACAGAGAGGTGGCTGTCGGTAAAACAGCATATGAGGAAACAATTACAGATATTAATGATGCTGCCAAATATCTTCTTGTTCAGGTGAAAGACTACAGCCGCATGTGTGACAATAGCGGGCTTTCCGAAATGTCATCTTGTCAGTGGGCATCGTACATTCAAGAAACGCTAGAAAATATTGCCAGTACGAAATCATCTGTTATTGAATATGTAATGCCTGAAAATCTTGACACCTTTTATCGAATTCCTGAGTACTATGGCGATCAAGTATCTCCGGATAAAATCAGACAGGAATTTCAAAACTACAATAAAAAACTATGTCCAAATAAGGCTCTTTCAAAAGCAATAACACAATTGCCACCACCTTCCCGATGGTGCCAAACTCCCCCTCCAGCGTACTGTAATGCCATTCAAGAGGGGAAATTTAAAACAGGCATGTCAGACCGTTTCGCTGTCGCCAATGAATGTGTAATTACATCATTATTAATGTACCGCCAAGGTTTATTGAAAAAACAAGCTCGATTATCCTTAAGTAAAAATGCCCCTCATTATAGATGGATGTGGTTTATTGCTATGTCTTTTTTTATTGGTGGGAAAATTGCCAATGTAATGACAAAAATAGGCAATTTAGAGAATCGTGGCATAACTGAAAAACGTAGAGTTAAATTTATCCTTTTAAAAATACTTGACTTTATTGTGCGTACATTAATAAGATGTATCATCGCATCTCAAAAAATATTTTCTTCAACAACCAATTTTATCAAAAAATTAAAGAAAAGAAAGCATGATACTTAAATAAAATAGTGACAAATGTTCAATTGCAAGGTTAATCTTTGTGTTACAAGGAATAAATAACAAGGGGTACTTTTCCCTGTACCCCTAGAGTTTAAGTTGGATGATACGTATGAATCTACTGTGGAAATTCACGCTAGCGGCAACAGCGTTTCGTACTCAGCCGTTTATACATTAGCCCCCCTAGTTAATTGAGCGTGAAGCTCAGTAATCTTATTGATTATCTACTTGTTGAAAGATCTCGTGGATCGCTCTTGCCGATGAAATCAGTGAGCATATTGCTCTTAGTGATAATGCCATTGGGTAAAATTACCAACCGGCTACCCCCTTAAGGCGTGTCGATTAACTTTAATTAAACTAATATGGCATTCAACTCAATAGCCATTCCCCCGGTTGATCTTCGCATAGTCAAACGGCGTAATCGCTCTCTCCCTATTTGCATCCAGAAAGTCCGCCCACCACTGCAACATCAGCTTGCGCTCATCCAAGTGTTCCGCTTTATGGATATACGCCGCCCGCACCGAGTTACGTTCCATATGGCTCATCTGGCGCTCCACCGCATCCTTCGACCATAGCCCTGACTCAATTAACGAACTACAGGCCATCGTACGAAAACCGTGACCACAAACTTCAACTTTAGTGTCATAACCCATCACCCGTAGCGCACTGTTTACCGTGTTCTCACTCATTGGCTTACGCGGATCGTGATCGCCAATAAAAATCAGCTCATGTTCCCCGCAGAACTGTTTTATCTGCTTCAGGATCGCCAGCGCCTGCTTTGAAAGCGGCACCAGATGAGGTGTACGCATCTTTGATCCTCGCTGAGAATGTTTCACGCCGGGAATAGGCTCTCGCTCAGGCGGGATGGTCCACATTGACGTTTCAAAATCGATCTCTGACCAGCGAGCAAAACGCAGCTCACTGGACCGAATAAAGATAAGCAGGGTAAGTTCCGTTGCCCAACGGGTTAGCGGCCTGCCAGTGTAACCATCTATTTTCTGGAGTAACTCAGGGATACGCTTTAACTCCAGCGCCGGACGATGCTGTCGATTACTGGAAGCAACCGCCCCCGCCATCTCCTGCGCCGGGTTGTAATCAATCAACCCGCTTTGCACCGCATAACGCATGATGGCCGTGGTGCGCTGTTGAAGACGGGAGGCCACTTCAAGACGGCCAGATGTCTCGACGGCTTTAATGGGAATTAACAGATCGCGGGTACCCAGTTCAGCAATATTGCGAGTACCAATTGCCGGGAAGATATTCTCCTCAAGGCTCCTTTTTACGCGATTAGCATGATCTTCCGACCATTTCTGATTGGTAGTGAGCCACACTCTGGCAACCTTCTCGAAAGTAATAATCTCTTTCGCCTGCTCTTCTTTCACGGCACGTTTATGCTCACGAGGATCGATACCAGCAGCTACCAGCTTTCTGGCCTCTTCCCTTTTCTTCCTGGCATCAGCCAACGAAACATCCGGGTAAACGCCGAACGCCATCAAATGCTGTTTACCGCCAAAACGGAAACGAAATCGCCAATACTTTGAGCCGTTAGGTTTTACAAGTAAGGACATGCCGTCGCCGTCAACAAGTGAATACTCTTTCTCCTCAGGTTTCGCAGAACGAACTTTAGTATCCGTTAGGGCCATAGTGGTCCTCCTTCCATTGGTATATCGTGAGTATACAAGCAATATCGAATCGACAAATATACTCATTAGTATACTCACAAGCTTATTGATGTGGGTTGACTCAGGTTGATTTCAGTTGAGGGAAAAAGCGGTTAAGGCCTTGTGTGGCGCGGATTTTTGGCATAAAAAAAGACCTCAATTGAGGTCCATTTGCATGCTTTTGGTGCCGAAGGCCGGACTCGAACCGGCACGTATTTCTACGGTTGATTTTGAATCAACTGCGTCTACCGATTTCGCCACTCCGGCATGGATAAGGATACGGAAAACGCTGGCGATTATACCGTTACCCGTGGGGTGTGCAACCGCTATTGAGTAGCGCGTGCGCTGAGCGTTGAAAAAAACAGCGTCATCATCTCATCAGAAACCAGAACACTCTCAATCTGCATGGCCCTGCCCGCTTCTCCGGAACTTTCTGAGATCCTGTGCCTCATATCCTGCATTATCGGCGTCTGAAAGACGGAACCATGAGGTTATACATGAGTAAATCAATGCAACGCGGCGTTTGGGCATGGGGTATGGCGGCAGCACTGGTCGCGGGCAGCGCGTCGGCGGCGAGCTGGCAGGATCAGCTGAGCAGCGCCGCTTCACAGCTCTCGCAGCAGCAAAACAGCAATACCACCAGCAGCAATGGCGCGCAGAGCGGAGGGCTCTCGCTCTCCACATTGACCGGCCTGCTGAACGGCGGCGATAAAGCGGTAAGCGCCAGCAATATGACCAACGCGGCCGGCGTGATGGAGTACTGCGTGCAGCACAACGTGGTGGATAACAACGTGAAGTCGGTGAAAGAGCAGGTGCTGAGCAAACTCGGCCTGAGCACGCCGGCGGCGCAGGAGCAGAAAACTGATTATCAGCAGGGTATCGCGGGTCTGCTCAATACCGGTAACGGCCAGCAGCTTAACCTGCAGAGCCTGAGCAACTCGCCAATGGGCGAGAAGCTTAAAACCAAAGCGTGTGATGTGGTGCTGAAGCAGGGCAAAAAATATATCGGCATGTAATCAGCGCCGTGTTCCGGGGCGCTCTCCCGGCCTTATCGTGCTGATGAATGAGATTTTTTATGGCCAGATGCGCACGCTGCTGGCCTCCCCATGTTTTTCTGTGCGCCCTGACGCTATAGTGAGATTTTGCAGCAAACAGGACAGCGCGCATGAAAGGCATCAACATAGCGATTTACTTCGATCCCGATCTGATTCGGCTCTGCGTACATGAGCAGGATGACAGCTACCTCAACCAGACCTTTCAGTATGACGACAGCGTCATTGAAGAGATCTATCAGTGGCTGGAACAGTACACGCCAAAGCGCACCCATATCTGCCTGATTGAGCACGACACCGCTGATATCCTCGCCGATGAGCTGACTGATAACGGCTATCACGTCCATCAGGTGAGCCAGCATGACCTGCTGAGCTGGTTCGCCAGCGAGCCGCCCGCTACGCCGGATGGATCGCCGGTGCGCGCCCTGCTGCGCTATCTCGAGAGCGAGCGCCCGGCGGAGTATGAGTCGCGCACGCCGCAGATCGAAGCGCTGATGGATCTGCTGGATGAGCTCGACGCGCTGGAAGGCGTGGATGAGGTGGAGGATGAAGATAGCCTGCCGGATAACGTGCTGCGTCTGATGAAGCAGAAAAAAATCAGCGCTGATGATGCCGCGCAGCGCCTGCTGCCGGAGGTCAATGAGCGCATCCGCGAACACCTCATTAACTATCCCGAACTGATGACGCCCGAGCTGCTGGAAGATTTTTTCCCCGAGATGATCGAAGCGCTCGATACGCCGAAGCACTGAGTAATACATCCTGTCACAGGGCTGCGCACGCGGCCCTGCCCTGCGGAGATGCATGATGCTGGAACTCTTCAAAGCGATAGGCCTCGGGCTGGTGGTGATCCTGCCGCTGGCCAACCCTCTGACGACCGTGGCGCTGTTTTTAGGGCTGGCGGGCGAGATGAATTTTCAGGAGCGTAACCGTCAGGCGCTGCAGGCGTCGGTTTATGTGTTTCTGATCATGATGGTCGCGTGGTACGCCGGCAACGCGGTGCTGCACACCTTTGGCATCTCGATTCCCGGCCTGCGCATGGCGGGCGGACTGATTGTCGCCTTTATCGGCTTTCGCATGCTGTTTCCGGCAAAACCGGTCGGTCATTCGGTAGAGGCGCGCCATAAAAAAGATGAGCAGGATGCCAGTGACGATCCGCGCGAGACGGTGAATATCGCCTTTGTGCCGCTGGCGATGCCGAGCACCGCCGGTCCGGGTACCATTGCGATGATCATCAGTTCAGCCTCAACGGTGAAAGCCGGCGTCGATTTCCCCGCCTGGGTGGTGATGGTCGCCCCGGTGCTGACCTTTCTGGTGGTAGCCCTGATTTTATGGATTTCTCTGCGCAGCTCCGGCGCGATTATGAAGCTGGTGGGCAAAGGCGGCATTGAAGCGATTTCGCGCCTGATGGGTTTTCTGCTGGTCTGTATGGGCGTGCAGTTCGTGATCAACGGCGTGCTGGAAGTGGTGCGCACGTTTCATTGAGTTTGGTGCGGGCATCGGCAAGGGCGCCATGAATGGCGCCCCTACGGGGCCGGTGTAGGGGGCGCATTTATGCGCCCCTGGTTAAATCCGGGCGTTATCGAATGTCGTATGAATCCCGTAGGGAGGCGCATTTATGCGCCCCTGGTTGAATCCGGGCGTTATTGAATGTTGTGCGGGCATCGGCCAGGGCGCCATTAATGGCGCCCCCACGGGGCCGGTGTAGGGAGCGCATTTATGCGCCCCTTGTTAAATCCGGGCGTTATGGAATGTCGTGCGGGTATCGGCCAGGGCGCCATTAATGGCGCCCTTACGGGGGCGGTGTAGGGGGCGCATTTATGCGCTCCTGGTTGAATCCGGGTGACGGTTAATGCAGGGTTTTGCGGACGTCGGCGACCTGCTCTTTGGTCACGGCCGGGGCGCGGTTGCTCCAGCCCTGGCGAACGAAGGTGGCGAGCTGTGCGACCTCTTCGTCGCTCAGGCGCTGGCCGAAGCCCGGCATCGCCAGCGTCGACGGCGCTTTAGCCGTTGAAGGCTGCTGCGCGCCAACGAGGATCGTGTGGATCAGCCCCGTCGGATCGCCTGTGTTCACGATCGTTGCCTGATCCAGCTCGGGGAAGATCCCCGGCGCACCTTTACCGGTTACGAAGTGGCAGGCGCCGCAGTTGTCGAGATAGAGACGCTCGCCTTCGCTCAGGTTCTTCGCGGCCGTCAGTTTCGCTTCGGTCTGCTGCTGCGCCTGCACGTTGTAGGCCTGCAGCGGCGGGTTACCGCCGAGGAACTTCAGGTAAGCAGCAATCGCTTTCAGATCGGCGTCGGTCATGTGGGAGCTGGAGTGCTCAATCACCGACTTCATCTCACCGCCTACGGCAGCTTTATCGTTCCGCCCGGTCTGCAGGTAATCGATCACCTCCTGCTCGCTCCAGTGCGGCATACCGCGCAGCGACGGCACATCCCAGTTATTCAGGCTGCCGCCGGCGAGGAAGGTTTTGTCGCTGCTGTCGAGCGATTTCTCATTCATGCCGAGACCGCGCGGCGTATGGCAGCTGCCGCAGTGGCCAAGACTCTCGACGATATAGGCACCGCGATTCACTTCAGCAGAGGCGCCGCCAATCGGCTGAAACGGCTTGTCGGAGGTAAACGCCCAGTTCCAGAAGCGCATACCCCAGCGCTGGCTGAACGGGAAGCTCAGCTTCGTCTCCTGCGGCTGCTCGCTGCTCGGCTTTACGCCCTTCATAAAGTAGACCCAAAGCGCATGCATATCAGCATCGCTGATCTTCGCATAGTCCGGATACGGCATGGCCGGATAGAGGCGTGAACCATCCGGCAGCACCCCTTTACGTACCGCGTCAGAGAACTGCTGTTCGCTGTAGTTACCGATACCGTGCGCTTTGTCCGGCGTGATGTTGGTGGAGTAGATCGTACCCAGGTTCGATTCAATCGCCAGCCCGCCCGCGTAGGCTGCTTTGCCCGCGACGCTGTGGCACGCCATGCAGTCACCCAGCCGCGACAGATACTCACCCTGCTTAATCAGGGCCGCTTCATCTTCCGCCTGCACCTGCAGCGCCACGCCGCTCAGCGCCAGCGCTACCAGTAATGTTAGTTTTTTCATCTGCTTATGCCTGTACCAGTGGGCCGGGGTTCTTCAGATACTGCTCTTTGATCGCCTGCGCCGCCATCAGGGTGATCGCACCGATGGTATCGGTCGGGTTCGCCTGGAAGTTTTGCGGGAAGGCGTTGCCGCCCGGCACAAAGACGTTATGCACGTCCCAGCTCTGCAGGTATTTGTTCAGCGCCGAGGTTTTCGGGTTATCGCCCATCACCGCACCGCCCACGTTGTGGGTTGAGACATATTTGGTGAGGTCAAAATCGGCGCCCATCGGCAGGAAGCTCATGCTCATGCTGTCCGGGTTCAGCTCTTTGGCAATATCGCCCACGATGCCTTTCAGATGCTGCTGCAGCTTCAGCTCGTTCTCTTTCCAGTTAAAGGTCATACGCAGCAGCGGGTTGCCGCGATGATCGGTGTAGTGCGGATCGAGATCGAGATAGATATCGCGATAGGACTGGCAGGTGGTGGTGATGCTGATCTTCATCGAATGGTTGTACCACTGCTCCAGCCCCTCTTTGTATCCCATGCCCCAGGCAGGCGTGCCTTTCGGCAGCGCAGCGGCCATCGGCGTACCGGTCGCCTGCGAGCTGTGGATCTTGGCGCCGCCGAGGAAGCCGAGGCCCGGGCCGTCGAAGTTGCCTGGCGAGATGTCATTGAACATCTGGCCGGTCGCACCGGCGGTGGCGTAAGAGTTGAAGTTCTTGTCTTTAAAGAACAGCGTGGCGCCGCCGTTGGAGAGAAACGCATAGTTGCGCCCTACCACACCCTCTTCAGTAATCGGATTATACGGCTTGCCGATGCCGGAGAGCAGCATCAGACGCACGTTGTAGAGCTGGAAGCTGGAGAGCACCACAATTTTGGCTGGCTGAAATACTTCGTTGCCGTCGGTATCGTAGTAGATCACGCCTTTTGCGGTTTTGCCATCCTCGTGCAGCACGACTTTAACCACTTCAGCGTTCACTTCGTAAGAGAAGTTCGGCAGACGCTTCAGCGCATCCATCACCGCCGTCTGCGGTGACGCTTTGGAGTAGTTCAGGCACGGATATTTTGAGCAGTAGCCGCAGTAGTTGCACGGTGCAATCTGGTTGCCGTAAGGGTTTTTCCACGCGCGCGATACGCAGGCAGAAGGGTTCGGGAACGGATGATAGCCGAGCTTCTTCGCCGCCTCTTTAAACATCACGTTGTTAAGCGTATCGTCCAGCGCCGGCAGCGGGTAAGGCTCTGAGCGCGGCCCTTCAAACGGATCGCCGCCTTCGAGGATCTGACCGCGCAGATTGCCGGTGGTGCCGGACTGCCCGCAGATCAGCTCAAATTTATAGAAGTAAGGCTCAATCTCTTCCCAGCTGAACGGGAAGTCCATAACGCGCATATCATCCTGCAGAATGCCCGGCTTATACGCCTGATCAACATAGGTTTTCAGTTTGATATCGGTCGGAGTCGGACGGATCAGTACTGCCGTCCAGTGCATGCCTGCGCCGCCCACGCCGGTGCCAGGTGCAAAGGCGCCCCATTTGCGGGTCGGCAGCGCGGTCTGGTCCATATTGTAACGCACCGTCACCGCCACCTCTTTCGGCGTGGCGAAGACTTTATTACGCACGTTGTAAGCGTATTCATCGGCCGGTTTCGGGTAGGCGAAGTCGGGATAGTCGCGCTCGCCGCCGCGCTCCAGCGCGCGCACCTCAAGTCCGGCCAGCGCCAGCTCGATACTCATCAGCGAGCCGGCCCAGCCGAGGCCGCATACAACGACATCGACTTCTTTTTTTGTAATCTGTGCCATGTTAGTTCTGTCTCATATACCAAATAGGGAAATTCAGGCGCGCTGGCCCAGCAGGCTGACCGGTCCGAGCGGATACGGCACGTTGTGCTGCTTCACCCATTCGGTAAAGCTGGCGCGGGCACCCGGGAAGCCGATAGCGATCCACGCCTTCATACCTTTATTACCGCCGTACATCGGGTCGGCAAGATAGCCATGTTTGGTATCAGCCAGCAGCTGGCTGAAGAACTGTGAGGCTTTCAGCGACGGCTCGCCCAGCGCCGCAAAATCGAGGCCATCATTCTTGTTGATACGGGTCAGCACGGCATCTTTCTCTTCCGTGCTCAGCTCGTGGAAGGCTTTCTGATAGGTCGTCTGCGTCCACTGCTCCACCAGCTTGATGGCGGTGCGGTACATTTGCTGCGGCGTAAACGGGATCTGATAGCCCATGGTCGCCGGGGCGTGCACATCAAACGGCCCCTGCAGATAGATTTCTGCACCGAACTCCGGCGTGTGCAGCTGCTGGTCGATAAAAATTGGCACGTTGGTTTCCAGCGCGCCGGGCGCCTTGCCGCTGCCGCCAGCCGGGATCAGACGGTCAGTTGCCGCCAGGATAAACTGCCATTCACTGGCGCTGAAAAAGATCGGTTTATAATCGGCAAGTTCCGGCGCAGCCATTTCTGCCGCCTGCGCGGCGGTAACGCCTTTTAATAAAAGGTCGCTGACCGGCAAAGCCAGCAGCGCCCCGAGTAAAAATTTACGTCTGGTGGTGGGTTTTTCTAACAGCATGGCGCGACAGTTCTCACTAGCTAAGAAAGATAATTTATATTTTTGTTAATGACGTTATAAATCGGCAAACAAGCGGGCAATCTTATGGATACAAATATTTCAGGATGTAAAAAGTAAATTTAAAATGTGTTTAAGTGAAGGATGGTTATTTTTTTGCAGTGTCATACGCGTGCAACAGTGCCATTTATTAACTGAAATTGTGGTTTAAACCCGCTAAAAGCAGGGGTTTTTGGCGCTTTATCTTGGTATAACGCTGAAAGCGCTGTATTAAAGAAATAATCGCCTGGCGCAACTGTTGAAAATAAATCACGCTTAACATGCAGTTATTGTGAGCGTAAATATTCACCTTTGTTAACTTTGAGCCAGATTTCTCTCTATCTGCGTTTTATTTATCCAGCTGGCGTAGAAAAATCAGGCACAATAATTAATTTCGGGTATTAATTTTATATTCTGGCAATGCTCAGCATAAACCGGCTTATTGATGTGGTACCGTCTGTCTTTATTTGCCGGGAGGATGACGTCGATCCCAGCGCCCGCATCTTTGCCTGTAACCTTCCGGTGGCCTCTGCTTTTTCAGGCAATCAGTTGCGCTACCGCAGGCTGCGCTTGCTATCCTTGGTGTCATAACGCATTGCTGAAGAGCGAGAGATTATGACCACCCCACTGCTGATTGCTCAAACCCACGATATCCGGCTGTCGCTGCTCCCGGCGATGGCCAATCGCCACGGGCTGATCGCTGGCGCCACCGGTACCGGCAAAACCGTTACGCTGCAGAAGCTGGCAGAATCCTTTTCACAGGCCGGCGTGCCGGTATTTATGGCTGACGTCAAAGGGGATTTAAGCGGCATTGCCACTCCCGGCAGCGCCTCTGAGAAGCTGCAGGCGCGGCTGTCACAGATTGGCGTCAGCGACTGGCAGCCGCATGACAACCCGGTGATGCTGTGGGATATCTTCGGTCAGCAGGGCCACCCGGTACGTGCCACCGTTACCGATCTGGGCCCCCTGCTGCTGGCGCGGCTGCTGGGGCTGAATGAGGTGCAGTCGGGCGTATTGCAGATTATTTTCCGCATTGCAGACGATCAGGGGCTGCTGCTGCTCGATTTCAAAGATCTGCGCGCGATGACGCAGTATATCGGCGACAACGCCAAAGCGTTTCAGACGCAGTATGGCAACATCAGCAGCGCATCAGTGGGTGCGATTCAGCGCGGCCTGCTGGCGCTGGAGCAGCAGGGAGCGGAGCATTTTTTTGGTGAGCCGATGCTCGATATCCGCGACTGGATGCGCTGCGACGAGCAGGGCCGCGGCTATATCAATATTCTCGCAGCAGAACGGCTCTATCAGATGCCTAAACTCTACGCCACCAGCCTGCTGTGGCTGCTGGCGGAACTCTATGAGCAGCTGCCGGAAGCGGGCGACCTGGATAAGCCGAAAATAGTCTTCTTCTTTGATGAGGCGCATCTGCTGTTCAGTGATGCACCGCCCGTGCTGCTGGAAAAGATCGAGCAGGTCATCCGCCTGATCCGCTCCAAAGGCGTGGGCGTCTGGTTCGTGACGCAGAATCCGTCAGATATTCCGGATAAGGTATTAGGCCAGCTTGGCAATCGCGTGCAGCACGCCCTGCGCGCCTTTACGCCGCGCGATCAGAAAGCGGTAAAAAGTGCCGCTGAAACCCTGCGCGCTAATCCGGCGTTCGATGCCGTAACGGCGCTTCAGGCGCTCGGTACCGGTGAGGCGCTGATCTCTTTCCTCGATGAGAAAGGCAGTCCATCCATCGTGGAACGCGCTATGGTGATCGCCCCCGGCTCACGCATGGGGCCGCTGACGCAGGATGAGCGCAACGACCTGATCAACCATTCGCCGCTTTATGGCAAATATGATGAGGAGGTCGATCGCGAGTCGGCGTTTGAGCGCCTGCAGCAGGGTGTTGCCGCCGCACCGCAGCAGTCAGCGGCGCCGGACGTTAAAGGCGCCGATGTGAAGGTAGACAGCGGCATTCTTGGCGGTCTGAAAGATATTCTGTTTGGCACCACCGGACCGCGCGGCGGTAAACGCGACGGCGTGGTTCAGAGCGTGGCCCGCAGCGCAGCGCGCCAGGTCACCAGCCAGATCGTGCGCGGCATGCTGGGCAGCCTGCTCGGCGGGCGCCGCCGTTAAGGACTCTCTGCTAAGATCGGATAATGGATAAATATCAACAACTGAAGCGCAGCAAACAGCTGGCGCTGGCGCTGCTGCTGGCGGCAGCGGCAACCTTTATCGTTACGCTGTTTCTGCCCGCTAATTTCTGGGTGCTGGGCGTTAAAGCGATCGCTGAAGCGGCTATGGTCGGCGCACTCGCCGACTGGTTTGCGGTGGTTGCGCTGTTTCGTCGCGTGCCGCTGCCGCTGATTGCGCGCCATACGGCGATTATTCCGCGTAACAAAGATCGCATCGGCGAAAATCTTGGTCGCTTTGTGCAGGAGAAGTTTCTCGATACCGATTCGCTGCTGGCGCTGATCCGCCGCAACAATCCGGCACAGCTGCTGGCGCAGTGGCTGAACGCGCCGGGCAACGCCGATCGCACAGGGCGTCATCTGCTGCAGGTCATGCGCGGTTTTCTCGATCTCACTGACGATGCCCGCATTCAGCAGTTTATGCGGCGCGCCGTGCATCGCGCGCTGGATAAGGTCGATCTGACGCAGTCCAGTGCGATGATCCTCGACAGCCTGACCAAAAATAACCGCCATCAGGCGCTGCTGGATGCGGCGATTGAACAGCTGCTGCAGCTGCTGCACAAACCCGGCACGCGTGAGTTTATCGCCCTGCAGATTGTGCGCTGGCTGAAGCGTGAACATCCGGTTAAAGCCAAAGTATTGCCGACCGAGTGGCTGGGCGAGCACAGCGCCACGCTGGTAGCTAACGCGGTGGACTCCATTCTCGACGAAGTGGCGCGCGATCAGGGGCATGAGCTGCGTCTCGGCTTTAATCGCGCGGTGCAGCGGCTGATTGACCAGCTGAAAAACGATCCGGAGATGGCGGCGCGCGCAGAGTCAGTTAAGCAGTGGCTGAAAGAGGATGAGTCGCTGAATCGTTATATCGGTGAGCTGTGGCAGGATCTGCGCGCCTGGCTGAAGCGCGATCTCAGCAGCGATGATTCCCGCGTACAGGAGCGGGTACGGCTGGCGGCGCTGTGGCTGGGAGAGACTCTGCTGGCCGATGAGGCGTTACGCAGTTCGATGAATCAGCATCTGGAGGATGCGGCGCGCAGCGTGGCACCGGAGTTTGCTGCTTTTCTGACGCGTCATATCAGCGATACGGTAAAAAGCTGGGACGCACGCGATATGTCACAGCAGATTGAGCTGAATATTGGCCGCGATCTGCAGTTTATCCGCATCAACGGCACGCTGGTCGGCGGCACCATCGGCCTGCTGCTCTATCTGCTGTCGCAGTTGCCCGCGCTTCTGCAGACGCTGCCCTGACCCGCCGAGGCTGAGCCAGGGCGCCATCATTAACCGAGGGCGCCATGAATGGCGCCCCTACGTTATCCTGTAGGGGGCGCATTCATGCGCCCCTGGTCCAGGCCGAACACCAAAAAATCAGGGCGCCATAAATAACCAGGGCGCCATGAATGGCGCCCCTACGTTATTGTGCAGGGGCCTCATTAATGAGGCCCTGGCGCATTCATGCGCCCCTGGATCTCTCCCGCTTAACGTCGTTTCAGCAACAGATAGAGACTGATAGCGAAGAAAGCGCCGCTGGGCAGGATTGCCCCTAATATTGGCGGCAGGCCATAGACCAGGCTCAGCGGACCAAAAATCTGATCCAGCACGTAGAACAGGAAGCCGAAGCTGATACCCGTCACCACGCGCACGCCCATCGATACGCTGCGCAGCGGTCCGAAGATAAAGGAGAGCGCCATCAGCATCATGACCGCTACCGAAAGCGGCTGGAAGATTTTACCCCACATATTGAGCTGATAACGGCCCGACTCCTGCCCGCTCTGCTTCAGATATTTACTGTAGTTATACAGTCCGCTGATAGAGAGCGCGTCCGGATCCAGCGCCACCACGCCCAGCTTGTCTGGCGTCAGGTTGGTTTTCCACTCGCCGTTCAGGCTCTGCGAACCGGTGATCTGTTTTGGATCGGTGAGGTCTGACTCATCCACCTGCGCCAGCTCCCACCGCTTACGCGCCTGATCCCAGGTCGCGGTGGCCGCATAGCGCACGCTCTGCAGACGGCGGGCGTCGTTAAAGCGGTAGATGCTGACCCCATCAATCTCGTTATCGCCCTTAATGCGTTCGATATAGATAAAGTCGTTGCCATCCTTCGCCCAGAGGCCGTTCTGCGTGGAGACCAGCGACCCGCCGTAAAGCTGCTGCGCGCGGAAATTACGCGCCATCTGCTCGCCCTGCGGCGCCACAAACTCGCCGACGGCCATGGTCAGCAGCACCAGCGGGATCGCGGTTTTCATGACGGACAGCGCCACCTGCAGACGGGTAAAGCCGGACGCCTGCATCACCACCAGCTCGCTGCGCTGAGCCAGCGTGCCGAGGCCAAGCAGCGCGCCAAGCAGCGCCGCCATCGGGAAGAAGATCTCGATATCTTTCGGCACGCTCAGCAGGGTGTAGTAGCCCGCATCCAGCGCGGAATACGCGCCCTGCCCGGTTTTGCGCAGCTGATCGACAAACTTGATAATGCCCGACAGCGACACCAGCATGAACAGCGTCATCATGATGGTGTTAAAAATGGTTTTACCGATATAGCGGTCAAGAACCTTAAACATCACACCGACCCTCCGCGGCTGAAACGCGCCCGCAGACGACGCATCGGCACGGTATCCCAGGCGTTAAGCGCCACCGCCAGTGCCAGATACGCGACGTTAACGGTCCACATCCAGATAGCCGGATCGAAGCGCCCTTTGGCCGCATTGGAACGCAGCGAACTCTGCAGCAGGAAGAAGATCAGATAGAGCAGCATCGCAGGCAGCATCGACAATACGCGGCCCTGACGTGGATTGACCACGCTAAGCGGCACCACCATCAGCGCCATAATCAGCACCGAGAAAACCAGCGTCAGACGCCAGTGCAGCTCAGCCTGGAACTGCGGCGTTTTGGTGTTGATCAGCGTAAGCAGATCGGCCTGATCGGCATCGTTAGGATCGAGCGTCGCTTCTTTATAGCCGACTACCGCCTGATAGTTCACAAAGTCAGTGATGCGGAAATCACGCAGCAGCGCGGTACCTTCAAAGCGGGTGCCTCTATCCAGCGTCACCACCTGCGAGCCATCCTTGCGCTGCTCCATATGGCCGCTGTCCGCCAGCACCACCGACGGACGCGCGTTGCCTTTAGGCCGCAGCTGCGCGAGGAACACGTTGCCGAAGGTGTTGCCTTTCACATCCTCGACAAACAGCACGGTATTGCCGTCGCTGGAGGTCTGGAACTGGCCTGCGGCCAGCGCAGCAGCGCCCGGGTTCGCTTTGGCATTCTGCGTAACCTCATCCTGGTAACGCGATGACCAGGGGCCGAGCCAGATCACGTTGACCGCCGCCACCAGCGAGGTCATCAGCATCAGGATCATCGCCGCTTTAACCAGTAACCCTTTACCCAGGCCGCAGGCGTGCATCACCGTAATTTCACTTTCGGTGTATAGCCGGCCCAGCGTCATTAAAATCGCCAGAAACAGACTTAAGGGTAAAATAAGTTGCGCCATTTCAGGCACACCGAGTCCTAACAAGGTCAGAACCAGATTTGTGGGGATTTCGCCATCCACCGCCGCCCCTAAGATCCTGACTAACTTCTGACAAAAGAAGATTAGCAGCAGGATAAACAGGATAGCCAGCTGGCTTTTGAGCGTTTCCCGAACCAGATATCTAATAATGATCACGCTTAGTACGCCTGTGAAAACTTGTCTTTTTGCAGGAAAATCGCTAGTTTCAACGCTTATCAGCCATTTTTCTTCATCAATGGCCGTATTGGTCGCTAAAATGGTCTGTTAATGCGTCAGGGTGGTGAAAAAACATCATATTGTCACCCCACTCATTATGACCAGCGGCGTTAAATTGTCATGGCGTCGCGCCAAATAATGGGTGACGAACGCGCTACATTCTAACGACAGCTACGGCCGTTGTCTTTAAGATTCAGGAGAGTGCATGGAGTTCAGTGTAAAAAGCGGCAGCCCGGAAAAACAGCGGAGCGCCTGCATTGTTGTAGGCGTTTTTGAGCCGCGCCGTTTATCGCCCATTGCCGAACAGCTGGATAAAATCAGCGACGGCTATATCAGTGCGCTGCTGCGCCGCGGCGAACTGGAGGGCAAAGTCGGCCAGACGCTGCTGCTGCACCATGTGCCGAATATTCTCTCTGAACGTATTCTGCTGATTGGCTGCGGCAAAGAGCGCGAGCTGGACGAGCGTCAGTATAAGCAGGTGATCCAGAAGACCATTAACACGCTGAATGACACCGGCTCCATGGAAGCGGTCTGCTTCCTGACCGAACTGCATGTTAAAGGCCGCAACACCTACTGGAAAGTGCGCCAGGCTATCGAAACTTCGAAAGAGGCGCTCTACAACTTTGATCAGCTGAAAAGCAATAAAGTTGAGCCGCGTCGTCCGCTGCGCAAGCTGGTGTTCAACGTCCCGACGCGTCGCGAACTCACCAGCGGTGAGCGCGCTATTCAGCATGGCCTTGCCGTAGCAGCCGGCGTGAAAGCGGCAAAAGATCTCAGCAACATGCCGCCAAATATCTGTAATGCGGCCTATCTCGCTTCGCAGGCACGCCAGCTGGCGGACGCTTACAGCAAAAACGTCACGACCCGTGTTATCGGCGAACAGCAGATGAAAGAGCTGGGCATGAATGCCTATCTTGCGGTCGGCGCCGGTTCGCACAATGAGTCGCTGATGTCGGTCATTGAGTACAAAGGCAACAGCGATCCGGACGCGCGTCCTATTGTGCTGGTGGGTAAAGGGCTGACCTTTGACGCCGGCGGCATCTCTATCAAGCCTGCTGAAGGCATGGATGAGATGAAATATGATATGTGCGGCGCGGCCTCGGTCTATGGCGTAATGCGCATGGTGGCAGAACTCAATCTGCCGCTGAACGTCGTGGGCGTGCTGGTGGGCTGTGAAAACATGCCGGATGGCCGCGCAATGCGCCCGGGCGATGTTCTGACCACGATGTCAGGCCAGACGGTGGAAGTGCTGAATACCGATGCTGAAGGTCGTCTGGTGCTGTGCGACGCCCTCACCTACGTTGAACGTTTTGAGCCTGAAGTGGTGATTGACGTGGCGACCCTGACCGGTGCCTGCGTAATTGCGCTGGGTCATCACGTCAGCGGCCTGCTTTCGAATCACAATCCGCTGGCGCATGAGCTGATCAGCGCTTCTGAACAGTCAGGCGACCGCGCGTGGCGGCTGCCGATGGCCGATGAGTATCAGGAGCAGCTGGAGTCGAATTTTGCCGATATGGCGAATATCGGCGGACGTCCGGGCGGTGCGATTACGGCCGCCTGCTTCCTGGCGCGTTTTGCACGCAAATATAACTGGGCGCACCTCGATATCGCCGGCACCGCATGGCGCTCCGGTAAAGCCAAAGGCGCTACCGGTCGTCCGGTACCGATGCTCTCTCAGTTCCTGCTGAACCGTGCGGGTCTGAACGGCGACGATTAATCGGTATTGCGCGTCCTGTGGCGGCATTTCCCCCGTAGGGGCGCCATTCATGGCGCCCGGTTTGATGCGCGTGCGGAACGTGATGACGCCATTCATGGCGCCCGGGGGTGATGCGCGCGCGAGACGTGATAACGTTCAATATGGCGCGGTGTTTGACCAGGGGCGCATAAATGCGCCCCCTACGGTGGTATATCCTCGCGATAAACCTCGGGACGGCGCGGTGTTTGACCAGGGGCGCATAAATGCGCCCCCTGTGGCGGCATTTTTCCCCGCAGGGGCGCCATTCATGGCGCCCGGGTTGACGCGCGTACGGGACGTGATGACGCCATCAACAACATTCCTGCTGCTGATATCGGCCTTAATGTTGGACGCACGCCGCGCGCTGACGCACAATGCTCTCTGTTGTTACTGATGGAATTTAGCCCGCCATGAAAAACGCCACCTTCTATGTTTTAGAGTCAGAAAAAGCCAGTGATGGCCTTAGCGCTATTGAAGCGCTGGTGTGCGATCTGGCTGCTACCCGCTGGCGTGAAGGCAAACGTATCCTGATCGCCTGTGAAAGCGAAGCGCAGGCGAACCGGCTGGACGAGGCGCTCTGGCAGCGCCCGGCTAACGCCTTTGTGCCGCATAATCTGGCGGGTGAAGGCCCGCGCTACGGTGCGCCGGTAGAGCTTGCCTGGCCGCAGCGCCGCAGCAGTGCGCCGCGCGATTTGCTGATCAGCCTGCTGCCGGCATTCGCAGATTTTGCCACCGCTTTCCATGAAGTGATAGACTTCGTACCGTATGAAGAATCCCTGAAACAACCGGCGCGCGATCGCTATAAAGCCTATCGTAGCGTTGGTTTCCAACTGAAAACGGCGCCACCACCCCCGCCGCAAACGACATAGCAGAAATGGACAAGACATATAACCCGCAAGATATCGAGCAGCCGCTCTACGAGCACTGGGAACAGCAGGGCTACTTTAAACCGAATGGCGACACCAGCCAGGAAAGCTTTTGCATCATGATCCCGCCGCCGAACGTCACCGGCAGCTTGCATATGGGTCACGCCTTCCAGCAGACCATTATGGATACCATGATCCGCTACCAGCGCATGCAGGGTAAAAATACCCTGTGGCAGGCGGGCACTGACCATGCCGGTATTGCGACGCAGATGGTTGTAGAGCGTAAGATCGCCGCCGAAGAGGGGAAAACGCGCCAGGATTATGGTCGTGACGCCTTTATCGATAAAATCTGGGAGTGGAAAGCGGAATCAGGCGGCACTATTACCCGCCAGATGCGCCGCCTCGGCAACTCCGTGGACTGGGAGCGCGAGCGCTTCACCATGGATGACGGCCTCTCAAATGCGGTGAAAGAAGTTTTTGTGCGCCTTTATAAAGAGAACCTGATCTACCGTGGCAAACGCCTGGTAAACTGGGACCCTAAACTGCGCACCGCTATCTCCGATCTGGAAGTAGAAAACCGCGAAAGCAAAGGCTCGATGTGGCATATCCGCTATCCGCTGGCGGATGGCGCGACCACGGCAGACGGCAAAGATTATCTGGTTGTCGCTACCACCCGCCCGGAAACCCTGCTGGGCGATACCGGCGTTGCCGTCAATCCGGAAGATCCACGCTATAAAGATCTGATCGGCAAAGAGCTGATCCTGCCGCTGGTAGATCGTCGCATTCCGATCGTGGGTGATGAGCACGCCGATATGGAAAAAGGCACCGGCTGCGTGAAGATCACCCCGGCGCACGATTTCAACGACTATGAAGTGGGTCGTCGTCACAAGCTGCCGATGATCAACATTCTGACCTTTGACGGCGATATCCGCAGCCGTGCCGAGGTGTTTGACACCAACGGTGAAGCGAGCACCGCCTGCTCCGATGAAATCCCGGCGGCGTTTCAGGGTATGGAGCGCTTTGCCGCGCGTAAAGCGATTGTCGCTGCCGTGGATGAAGCGGGCCTGCTGGATGAGATCAAGCCACACGACCTGACGGTGCCGTACGGCGATCGCGGCGGCGTGGTGATTGAGCCGATGCTGACCGATCAGTGGTACGTGCGTACCGCCCCGCTGGCGAAAGTTGCGGTAGAAGCGGTAGAGAACGGCGACATCCAGTTTGTACCGAAGCAGTATGAAAATATGTACTTCTCCTGGATGCGCGATATTCAGGACTGGTGTATTTCACGCCAGCTCTGGTGGGGGCATCGCATTCCGGCGTGGTATGACAACGACGGCAACGTCTATGTCGGCCGCACCGAAGAAGAAGTGCGTCAGGAAAATAATCTGGCTGCAGACGTGGCGCTGCGTCAGGATGATGACGTGCTGGATACCTGGTTCTCCTCCGGCCTGTGGACCTTCTCTACTCTTGGCTGGCCAGAGAACACCGAAGCGCTGCGCACCTTCCACCCCACCAGCGTGCTGGTGAGCGGCTTCGACATTATCTTCTTCTGGATCGCGCGCATGATCATGCTGACCATGCACTTTATCAAAGATGAAAACGGCAAGCCGCAGGTGCCGTTTAAGACCGTCTATATGACCGGTCTGATCCGCGATGAAGAGGGACAGAAGATGTCGAAGTCGAAAGGCAACGTCATCGATCCGCTCGATATGGTTGATGGGATTTCGCTGGAAGCGCTGCTGGAGAAACGTACCGGCAACATGATGCAGCCGCAGCTGGCGGAAAAAATCCGCAAGCGCACCGAGAAGCAGTTCCCGGACGGCATCGTGCCATCAGGCACTGACGCCCTGCGCTTTACGCTGGCCGCGCTGGCCTCAACCGGACGCGATATCAACTGGGATATGAAGCGTCTTGAAGGCTATCGCAACTTCTGTAATAAGCTGTGGAACGCCAGCCGCTTTGTGCTGATGAATACCGAGGATCAGGATTGCGGTCAGCAGGGTGGCGAACTGAAGCTGTCGCTGGCGGATCGCTGGATCCTGAGCGAGTTTAACCGCACGGTGAAAGCGTACCGTGAGGCGCTGGACAGCTATCGCTTCGATATCGCGGCCAATATTCTCTATGACTTCACCTGGAATCAGTTCTGCGACTGGTATCTGGAGCTGACCAAGCCGGTGATGAACAGCGGCAGCGAAGCGGAGCTGCGCGGCACGCGCAACACGCTGGTAACGGTGCTGGAAGCCCTGCTGCGTCTGGCACACCCGATTATTCCGTTTATTACGGAAACTATCTGGCAGCGCGTAAAAGTGCTGAAAAACACCGATCATGACACCATTATGCTGCAGCCGTTCCCGCAGTATGACGCGGCGAATGAGGATGCCGCAGCGCAGGCAGACATTGAGTGGATGAAACAGGCGATTGTCGCGGTACGTAATATCCGTGCTGAGATGAACATCGCGCCGAGCAAGCCGCTGGATGTGCTGCTGCGCGACTGTTCCGCTGACGCACAGCGTCGCGTAGAAGAGAACCGCAACTTCCTCTCCCGTCTGGCGCGTCTCGCGAGCCTGACGATTCTGCCGGCGGGCGACAAAGGCCCGGTCTCTGTGACCAAGATCGTCGAGGGCGCAGAGCTGCTGATCCCGATGGCCGATCTGGTCAACAAAGAGGCGGAGCTGGAGCGTCTGGCAAAAGAGCTGCTGAAGCTGGATGTTGAGATTGAGAAGATCCAGACCAAGCTGGCGAACGAAGGCTTTGTGTCGCGCGCCCCGGAAGCGGTGGTCGCGAAAGAGCGCGAGCGCGTGGCGGAGATGGAGCAGTCAAAAGCAAAACTGATTGAACAGCAGGGCGTGATTGCGGCATTGTAAGCGCTTAAGACCTGTTCGTTAACTGAAGCCGGGCTCTGCCTGGCTTTTTTATTACCGGAATTCTGCCATGAGCACCCTCACCTCACTGAATCTGCAGGTCCGCCCGATCTGCGCCGCGGACAACCAGCCGATTGCACAGGTGATCCGCACGGTGTCAGCCGAGTTTGGCCTGACCGCGGATAAAGGCTATACCGTCGCCGATCCCCAGCTTGATAGCCTGTTTGAACTCTACAGCACGCCAGGGAGCGCCTACTGGATTGTGGAGCTGGAAGGCAGCGTCGTGGGCGGCGGCGGCATTGCGCCGCTGGCGTGCAGCGCACCCGATATCTGCGAACTCCAGAAGATGTATTTTCTGCCGCAGGTGCGCGGGCTCGGCCTGGCGCGTGAACTGGCGCTGCGCGCGCTGGCGTTTGCCCAGGCGCAGGGGTTCCGCCGCTGCTATCTGGAGACCACCGCCAGCCTGACGCGGGCGATTGCGCTTTATGAAGCGCTGGGATTTACGCACATTGACCGCGCCATGGGCTGTACCGGTCACGTCGATTGCGAAGTGCGGATGCTTAAAACGCTGGCGTAGAAGCCCGCACTCAGAACGCGGGCACGCCGCTGTGAAAGCGCAGCTCCGTATCCGGCTCGCCGATCAGGCGCGCTTCCGCTGCGCCGATCGCCTGCACGCGCGGTGTAATATCGCGCGGTGAGATCTGCGCTGCCAGCGCAAGGTAGTCCTGATAGTGACGCGCTTCTGAACGCAGCAGCGAGATATAGAACTTCTCCAGCTGCGCATCCAGATGCGGTGCCAGGCTGGCAAACCGTTCGCAGGAGCGCGCTTCAATATAGGCGCCGCAAATCAGCTTATCCACCAGCGTATCGGGCTCATGGGTGGTGACCTCCCGCAGCAGCCCTTTTGCATAGCGGCTGGCGGTGATTTTGCGGTAAATCAGACCGCGCGCCTGCATGATCTCCCATACCTGATAAAAGTGGTGCAGCTCCTCTTTGATCAGCAGCACCATCTTCTCCACCATCTCATCCGCCCACGGCAGTTCGTTGCGCACGATAACGCTTTTGGTCAGATTTTTATGCGCATTGATGAAGTCGCTGCTGTGCGCTTCGCCAAAGACAAACGCCTCATAAGGTTCGAGCCACGCCAGAATCGCCTCACCGCTCGGTTTATCTGCCACATATTTACGGATCAGCCATACGGCGGTCTGTGCCGCTTTCAGCTCACATACCATGTGATCGGTCAGCAGCAGCGTAAGATTTTCCGGTTTGCGCGCCTCTGCGATCCACGCCTCAGGCGTGCGACAGTGCAGGAACTGGTGGATGGGTGCTAATAGCGGGGCGTAATTCATCGGTGGTCTTTACAGGCAGGTAAGTGAAACGGGCGACAGGCGCCGCCCGGTACAATCAGTGACGGACGCCGTTATCCTCGCCGTCGTCGTCCATCTCTTCATCTTCGTCTTCGTCATCTTCCGCGTTGGGATCTTCGAAGTAGGTACCCCAGCCGTCATAATCGACGTTGTATTTGCCCACCAGGTTCACCAGCTGCTCAACCTGCGCATCGATCAGTTCAGGTTTCAGGGCAGATTCGCTGAGGATATCCACACACATTACCGTGGTGCCATCTTCCAGCTCCAGCTCTTCCGGCTCGGTGACTTCATAGCCCAGCTTAAACGCATCAACTGCCGCTTTTTCCAGCGAGTCGAAGTTGTTGCAGGAGAGATGATGTTCAATGGTGTAGAGCGCGTCCGGATCGCTTCCGTCATCCAGCAGCTCTTCGATGATCAGACGCGTCTCTTCGCGCTGTTCTTCCAGCAATGCTTCGTATGCCATGTGTGAGTCCTCAAAATGGTGGCAGTGAATGCAATTATTTTCCCATACTGCCTCGCGCGCCACTACACAAAACAGAAAGTTTATTTGCGCCGGGGTTGAAAATGAATATTCATACCATTAAATTGAATTTTAATTCATTATTAAGCAGCTTACGGAGCAAAGCATGAGCCAGTTATATTCGAAACATTTCCTGCGGTTGCTGGATTTTACTCCGGCAGAGATCGCCAGCCTGCTGTCGCTGGCCGCTGAATTAAAGCAGGCCAAAAAAAGCGGCAGTGAAACGCGCTACCTTACCGGCAAAAATATTGCGCTCATCTTCGAAAAAGACTCGACCCGTACCCGATGCTCTTTCGAAGTTGCCGCTTACGATCAGGGTGCAAACGTGACCTATCTCGGGCCGGGCGGCAGTCAGATTGGGCATAAAGAGTCGATGAAAGACACCGCCCGGGTGCTGGGACGCTTCTATGACGGTATTCAGTATCGCGGCTATGGTCAGGCGCTGGTGGAAACCCTGGCTGAACACGCCGGTGTACCAGTGTGGAACGGTCTGACCGATGAGTTTCACCCTACGCAGCTGCTGGCCGATCTGCTCACGATGCAGGAGCAGCTGCCAGGTAAAGCGCTGAGCGACATGACGCTGGTGTATGTGGGCGACGCGCGCAATAACATGGGCAACAGCATGCTGGAAGCCGCCGCCCTGACGGGGCTGGATTTGCGTCTGGTAGCGCCTGAAGCGTGCTGGCCGGAGAGCAAACTGGTGGAGACCTGCCGCGCAGCGGCGGCGCAAACCGGCGGCAAAATTACGCTGACGGAGAATATCGCCGAAGGCGTGCAGGGGGCAGACTTTATCTATACTGACGTCTGGGTCTCTATGGGCGAGGCGAAATCGGTGTGGGAAGAGCGTATCGCTCTGCTGCGCCCCTATCAGGTTAACAGCGCGATGCTGGCGCTGACCGGTAATCCGCAGGTGAAGTTTCTGCACTGCCTGCCCGCTTTTCACGATGACAAAACCACGCTGGGCCAGCAGCTGGCGGCGCAGTACGGGCTGGAAGCCGGAATGGAAGTCAGCGACGAGGTATTTGAGTCGGCGCACAGCGTGGTATTCGATCAGGCGGAAAACCGCATGCATACCATCAAAGCGGTGATGGTAGCCACGCTGGCCCAGCGCTGATTAACGCCAGGCAAACGTTTACTTAGCGCTTGCTGCCCGCCCGCGAATGCGTATAATGCGCCACAATTTGCCGGAGGAAATATGCCACAGCGCCAGCCACATTTTGCCGCTCCCGTCCGCCTGAACGCAGGCGGCACCGCTGTTTCTTTCCGCTATTCACCGATCGTTATAAAGCCCCTGTAAAGGGGCTTTTTTTTGTCCGCTATCCGGCAGCACTGAGGAGAAAGCTATGGCTAACCCGCTATATCGCAAACACATCATTTCCATCAACGATCTCAATCGCGATGAACTGGAGCTGGTGCTGCATACCGCTGCCCGGCTTAAGGCGCAGCCGCAGCCTGAGCTGCTGAAGCATAATGTGATTGCCAGCTGTTTTTTCGAAGCCTCCACCCGGACCCGCCTCTCGTTTGAGACGGCGATGCATCGCCTGGGGGCATCGGTGGTCGGGTTCGCCGACGGCGGTAACACCTCGCTGGGCAAAAAAGGCGAAACGCTGGCCGACACCATTTCCGTCATCGGCACCTACGTTGACGCTATCGTAATGCGCCATCCGCAGGAGGGTGCGGCGCGTCTGGCCACGGAATTTTCCGGCGGCGTACCGATCCTCAACGCCGGCGATGGTGCGAATCAGCATCCGACGCAAACCCTGCTCGATCTCTTTACCATCCGTGAAACGCAGGGGCGGCTTGATAACCTCAGCGTCGCGATGGTCGGCGATCTGAAATATGGCCGTACCGTGCACTCGCTTACGCAGGCGCTGGCGAAATTCACCGGCAACCGTTTCTACTTTATCGCCCCGTCAGCACTCGCCATGCCTGCCTATATCACCGATATGCTGGATGAACAGAACATCGTCTGGACGCGGCATGACAGCATTGAAGAGGTGCTGCCTGAACTCGACATTCTTTATATGACGCGGGTGCAGAAAGAGCGTCTCGATCCGTCAGAGTACGCCAATGTTAAGGCACAGTTCATTCTGCGCGCCGCCGATCTGCACGGCGCGCGCGGCAATATGAAGGTGCTGCATCCGCTGCCGCGCGTGGATGAGATCGCCACCGACGTCGACAGCACGCCCCACGCCTGGTATTTCCAGCAGGCGGGGAACGGCATTTTTGCCCGCCAGGCGCTTCTGGCGCTGGTACTGAATAGCGAACTGACAGACTAAGGAGCCGACGATCATGACCCAGGATAATAAACTGCAGGTAGAAGCGATTAAACGCGGCACGGTAATCGATCATATTCCGGCCCAGACGGGATTTACGTTGCTGTCGCTGTTCCGCCTGACGGAAACCGATCAGCGCATTACCATCGGCCTTAACCTTCCTTCCGGCGAGATGGGACGTAAAGATCTGATCAAAATCGAGAACACTTTTCTTACTGAAGATCAGATCAATCAGCTGGCGTTTTATGCGCCGCACGCTACGGTAAACCGTATCGAAGAGTATGAGGTGGTGGCCAAAATTACCCCAACACTGCCGGCGCGCATTGAGCAGGTGCTGACCTGCCCGAACAGCAACTGTATCAGCCGCAGCGAGCCGGTTTTCTCCAGCTTTGCGGTAAAGCAGCGTGAAGATGATATCCACCTGCAGTGTAAATATTGCGAGAAGTCGTTTGCCCGCCATGTGGTGCTGGGTCACTGGTAATCATCTGACCGCTCCCTATAATGGGAACCCTTGCTTACGCGGCGAGCGCCCCGCTGGCCGCGCACTTCTGAGGAGAAACGATGTCTCGCGAAATCAGTACGGAACAGGCTCCCGCCGCTATCGGTCCCTATGTGCAGGGCGTGGATCTCGGCAGCATGATTATCACCTCCGGACAGATCCCGGTCGATCCGGCAACCGGCGCGGTCGCCGATGATGTGGCAGCCCAGGCGCGCCAGTCGCTGGAGAATGTCAAAGCGATTGTTGAAGCAGCCGGTCTGCAGGTTGGCGACATTGTCAAAACCACGGTCTTTGTCAAAGACCTCAACGACTTTGCCACGGTTAACGCCACTTACGAGGCGTTTTTTACTGAGCATCAGGCCAGCTTCCCGGCGCGCTCCTGTGTCGAGGTCGCCCGCCTGCCTAAAGATGTCAAAATTGAGATTGAAGCGATCGCCGTACGTCGCTGATCCCCTGCCCCTCTCCCGGCCGGGAGGGGGGACTCACCACTTCCTTGCGGCATATCAAGCCATACGCAATTAATCCCGCCAGAACACAACATATAGTCATTACACTACCTGAAATATCTATATATAGCTCAGGAGTGATAAATGGCGACGACGGTTATAAAACGCGACGGCTGCAGAGTCCCCTTTGATATACAGCGTATTGAACAGGCTATCGCGGCGGCGGCAGAGGCAGTGGCGCAGTGCGATCCCGCCTGGTGCCGGGCGCTGGCTGAGCAGATTGGTCAGCAGCTGGCCGCGCGCGCGGAAGTCGATATCCATGAGATCCAGCTGGCGGCTGAAGAGGCGCTGATGCATGCCGGTAAACCGGCGGTGGCGCGCGCGTGGATTGAGTATCGCCACGACCGGGACCGGGCGCGCGAGCAGCGCAGCCGGCTGCATCACGCCATAAGGGGGCTGGTGGAGCAGACTGACACCGCGCTGCTGCATGAGAATGCGAACAAAGACAGTAATGTCATCCCGACCCAGCGCGACCTGCTGGCGGGCATCGTGGCAAAACATTATGCGCAGCGGCATCTGCTGCCGCGCGCGGTGGCAGAGGCGCACGATCGCGGCGAGATCCACTATCACGATCTCGATTACGCCCCCTTTTTCCCGATGTTCAACTGCATGCTGGTCGACCTGCGCGGCATGCTGACCCGGGGCTTCAAAATGGGCAATGCGGAGATCGAGCCGCCGAAATCGATCGCCACCGCCACCGCCGTCACCGCACAGATCATCGCGCAGGTCGCCAGCCATATTTATGGCGGCACCACGCTTAACCGGATTGATGAAGTGCTGGCACCGTTTGTGGAATTAAGCATGGCGAAGCATCGGCAGGTCGCAGCGGCGTGGCAGATCGCCCGTGCGGAGGAGTATGCCCGGGAACGCACTGAAAAAGAGTGCTATGACGCGTTTCAGTCGCTGGAATATGAAGTCAATACGCTGCACACCGCCAACGGCCAGACCCCGTTTGTGACCTTTGGCTTCGGGCTTGGCACCTGCGAAGCAGCACGCATGATCCAGCGGGCGATTCTGCACAACCGCATCGCCGGGCTGGGTAAAAACCATAAAACGGCGGTATTTCCCAAGCTGGTTTTTGCCATCCGCGAAGGAATTAACCGTCGACCGGGCGACATTAATTACGATATCAAACAGCTGGCGCTGCGCTGCGCCGCTAAACGCATGTATCCCGACATCCTCAATTATGACCAGGTTGTGGCGGTGACCGGCTCATTTAAAACGCCGATGGGCTGCCGCAGCTTTCTCGACCGCTATGACGTGCAGGGAGAGCCGGTTCATGACGGGCGCTGCAACCTCGGCGTGGTGACGATCAATCTGCCGCGCATTGCGCTGGAGGCGCAGGGAGATGACGATCGCTTCTGGCAACTGCTCGATAAGCGGCTGGTGCTGACAAAGCAGGCCCTGATGACGCGTATCGCGCGTCTTGAACGCACCAAAGCGCGCGTGGCGCCGATTCTTTACATGGAGGGAGCGTGCGGCATACGGCTGCAGGCGGATGAAGAGATTGGCGTTCTGTTCCGCAACGGGCGGGCGTCGATTTCGCTTGGCTTTATTGGTCTGCATGAGACGCTGAATGCGCTGAGCAGTAATGCGCAGCACCCTTACGATTCGCCCGCGATGCAGGCAAAAGGCGTGGCGATTGTTTCCCGCCTGCGCGCAGCGGCCAGCGCGTGGAAAGCGGAGAGCGGCTACGGCTTTAGCCTCTACAGCACGCCGAGCGAAAACCTGTGCGATCGCTTCTGTCGCCTCGATGCAGCGGAATTTGGTGTGGTTCCGGGCGTGACCGATAAAGGCTACTACACCAACAGCTTCCACCTCGATGTAGAGAAGAAGGTGAATCCGTACGACAAAATTGATTTTGAAGCGCCCTATCCGGCGATCAGCAGCGGCGGCTTTATCTGTTACGGCGAATATCCCAGCCTGCAGCACAACCTGAAAGCGCTGGAAGATGTCTGGGACTACAGCTATCACCGCGTGCCCTACTACGGCACCAATACGCCGATCGATGAGTGCTACGCCTGCGGCTTCAGCGGCGAGTTCAGCTGCACCAGCAAAGGCTTTACCTGTCCCGCCTGCGGCAATCGCGACCCCGCCCGGGTCTCCGTCACGCGCCGCGTCTGCGGCTATCTTGGCAGCCCGGACGCCCGCCCCTTCAATGCCGGTAAACAGCAGGAGGTGCAGCGACGCGTGAAGCACATGAGTAGCGGGCTGCCGAAATGATGCGTATTCATGGCTATTATGACATTGACGTGGTGAACGGGCCGGGCACGCGCTGCACGCTGTTTGTCGCGGGCTGCGAGCATCGGTGCCGGGGCTGCTATAACCCGCGCACCTGGCGTCTCGATGCGGGCACACCCTTTACGCTGCAGATGGAAGAGCAGCTGATTGCCGATCTCAACGATACCCGCGTGCCGCGTCAGGGCCTGTCGCTCAGCGGGGGCGATCCGCTGCATCCGCACAATGTGCCGCATATTCGCCGGCTGGTGCGCCGCGTACGCCGCGACTGCCCCGGTAAAGATATCTGGCTCTGGACCGGCTATGAGCTGGCTGAACTTTCTGCCGCCCAGCGGGTAATACTCGACGCTATTGATGTACTGGTTGATGGCCGCTTTGTTGAGGCTGAAAAGGATGCAAAGCTGCAGTGGCGGGGCAGCCGGAACCAGACAATCTGGTGGTTGCGTCTGCTGCCGCTGACGCCGCCTGCAGAAGACATTACGCCGTCCGGCTTGCGTTTCAGTGATTAGCGTCCAGACTTGTCAGGTCACTCATGCAACGAACCCTGGGTTCGCGAACCACATGGAGAAGAGAAGATGGGCAAGAAAATAGCGGTTCTGATCACCGATGATTTTGAGGATTCTGAATTTACCTCACCAGCGGATGCTTACACCCAGGCGGGCCATGACGTGGTCACCATTGAGATGCAGGCAGGAAAAACGGTTAAAGGTAAACAGGGCAAAGCGGAAGTGAAGATCGATAAAGATATCGATCACGTCAGTGCAGCGGAGTTTGATGCGCTGCTGCTGCCGGGCGGTCACTCCCCTGACGCCCTGCGCGGTGACGATCGTTTTGTGCAGTTCACCAAAGATTTTGTTGCCAGCGGCAAACCGATTTTCGCTATTTGTCACGGTCCACAGCTGCTGATCAGCGCCAACGGCGTGCGCGGCCGCAAGATGACCTGTGTGAAAGCGATTGCGATCGATTTGCGTAACGCGGGTGCCGATTTTTACGACAAAGAAGTGGTCGTGGATGATGACAAGCTGGTCACCAGCCGCACCCCGGAAGATCTGCCGGCATTTAACCGCGAATCGCTGCGCATCCTGAGCGCATCATAATATCCCGGCCGCCCGTAGTATCCAGGGCGGCATGATATATCTGACCCAGGGCGGCATGAATGCCGCCCCTACAATTATACGACCTGTAGGGGGCGCATTCATGCGCCCCTGGTGTATTTATGCGCCCCTGGTTTTTGCGATATACCCGCCCCAGGGCGGCATGAATGCCGCCCCTGTGATTGCACGATCTGTAGGGGGCGCATTCATGCGCCCCTGGTGTATTTATGATGCGATACGCTGCCAGCTGATTTTCTTGCCAAAACCCAGTGTGTTATCCGTCATCTTCAGCTCATCTATCGTGAGCTGCCAGAGAGGCGCGGTGACTTTTTTTGCGACCGGAAAACGGCGCTGATAGGCGCTTAACGCCTGCGCATCCTCGCTTAGCCGGATATGTCCGCGATACTGGACCCCTTTAAGCAGCTGAACACTTTTCGGCTGGCCATTAATGGTGCCTGCGACCTGCGGGTTATGCAGCATCATGGCACCGTGACGCGTGGCGGTGTCGCTCATCAGCCAGAATGCCATCTGTGCTTCATCAAACAGATAGTAGCAATTAGCGCACCACAGCTCTTCCGGTGCGCTGGCGCAAAGCGAAAGCACATGCTGTTTCTTCAGGTAGCGCAGTAAATGAGACAGATCGGACAAAGGTCGCTCCCTGCACATAGCCGTGAACGCGGCGGCACGTTACACTGCTGGTGCTTTGTTTTGAGGTCTGAGAAATGGAACAGAACTGGCAGCTTTATATGCTGCAAACCGCTGCCGGGATGATCTATACCGGAATTACCACCGATGTGGCGCGCCGGCTGCTGCAGCATCAGCAGGGACGCGGCGCCCGCTCGCTGCGCGGCAAAGGGCCGCTTACTCTGATGTTTCACTGCCCTGCCGGTGACCGCGCTGCGGCTTCACGCCTGGAGTATCAGGTCAAACAACTCGCCCGTACCCACAAACTGCTGCTGATAGCGCAACAGCCGGCGTGTCTGACCACCTGGTTTACTCAGCGTGGTTAAAAGGCGCAGCAAATACCACTAACCCTTCTGCGCCGCTGAACGCATCGTCTGCCAGCTTGTAAATCTGGAATGTCGCCTCGCTGTCAGGCCAGCGGCAGTGCAGCCCATGATGGGCCGCCGGCTCAAAGCCCAGCGGCTGGTAAAATGCGGGATCGCCCAGCACCACGACCGCGCTGTAGCTGAATTCATTCAGGGAATCGAGCCCCTCATAAACCAGCTGCTTTGCCAGGCCCTGCCCGCGTACCGAACTGTCAACGGTCAGTGGAGCCAGCGCCACCCAGTTACGATCTTCACCCTGCAGCGTTACCGGACTGAAAGCAGCATAGCCCAGCACCTGACCTTCATCATCGGTTGCCACCACGCCCAGCGTGAGCAATCCATCTTCGCGCAGCTGCTGTACCCGTTCAGCTTCAGCTGGG
This sequence comes from Pantoea sp. UBA7232, assembly GCF_002473195.1. NCBI lineage: Bacteria > Pseudomonadati > Pseudomonadota > Gammaproteobacteria > Enterobacterales > Erwiniaceae > Pantoea > Pantoea sp. UBA7232. The sequence continues at coordinate 203,606 of NZ_DKTK01000005.1, read as the reverse complement.
GTCGCAAAACTGCGTTTTAACAGGCTGTCGATGCCGGCAGCATCAACGCCAATCTCAGTACGAATTAACATGGCATCCCCGTGCGTGACGCATAAGCCTGCGCCTTTTGTTTCCCTTCTGCCTTAGCCCGAGCAGCTACCAGCAGCAAGTCGTTGGCTTCGCCGCGAAACCCGGCATCTGCTTCGGCGTCGCGTGAAACGGTCAGACGCCTCCTGCAGCGTGGCGATGCGGCAAAACTGACTCGCAGCAATCCGATCGCCCAGGCCGCGCCCTTGCAGAAAGTCTAACTCACCTTCAGCGAAAACATGACGAAATTGCGCGTTTAAGAGTTGTTGCAAAAGAGTTTTTTCCATCTCCGCACTCGCTTTGCCCGCAATATACGCCTATTCAGCAGGCTTTTTCCCCTAACCGGCGGCGTACGGTTACGAACGGTGTGGCTCTGCGTATTTATAACAGGTTATCAATTATGCCATCTCTGTCGCGCAGTCCTCCCTGCTGAGATCAACAAGCCTGCTATTACGCGTCAGGAAAATAGCGCAGCGGCAGGGGTATACCTTCCGGAAAAATGGTTAATAAAGGCACAATCCGGCTACATCCCTGCCCTTAATAGCAGTTTTAATATGGGTAATGTTGCGTAATACTTATGGCAGCAGGCTGTTCAACGCCTGCGCCATCATTTGCTGGAGTACTCATGTCTGAGAAAAAACCTGTTCGCCTGTCCGTGCTGGATCTGGCTCCTATTCCGCAAGGCGCGTCTGCGCGCGACGCCTTTCACCATTCACTGGCGCTGGCGCGTCAGGCGGAAGCGCTGGGTTTCCACCGCTACTGGCTCGCTGAGCATCACAACATGACCGGTATTGCCAGCGCGGCGACCTCGGTGCTGATCGGGTATCTCGCGGCAAATACCGAAACCCTGCGGCTTGGATCCGGCGGGATTATGCTGCCTAACCATGCGCCGCTGGTGATTGCCGAGCAGTTCGGTACCCTGGAGTCGCTCTACCCTGGTCGCATCGATCTCGGGCTGGGCCGTGCACCGGGTTCCGATCAGCGCACGATGATGGCGCTGCGCCGTCATCTCTCCAGCGCCCAGGCCGACAGCTTCCCGGAAGATGTCGCTGAGCTGCTGCGCTGGTTTGATGCTGAAGAAGGCGAGCATCATCCGGTACAGCCAGTGCCGGGCCTCGGCCTGAAAATTCCGGTGTGGCTGCTCGGCTCAAGCCTTTACAGCGCTCAGCTGGCGGCGAAGCTCGGGCTGCCGTTTGCCTTTGCCTCGCACTTCGCCCCGGATCTGCTGCTGCAGGCGCTGCATCTGTACCGTGAGAAGTTCCAGCCTTCGGCGCGCCTGGCTAAGCCATACGCTATGGTCTGTGTGAATATTGTGGCGGCAGAGAGTGAGCGCGACGCGCGCTTCCTGTTTACCTCCATGCAGCAGCAGTTTATCAACCTGCGCCGCGGCAAGCCGGGCCCGTTGCCTGCGCCGGTGGAAAATATGGATAGCCTCTGGTCGCCGTCAGAGCAGTATGGCGTGCAGCAGGCGCTGAGCATGTCGATTGTGGGCGATAGCGAAAAGGTGCGTCACGGTCTGGCAGCGTTGCAGCGCGAAACGCAGGCGGATGAGATCATGGTCAACGGTCAGATCTTCGATCCCAAAGCGCGGCTGCGCTCATTTGCGCTGGCGATGGAAGCTGCCGGCACGCTGTAGCAGGTTGAGTAAAAGAGATAAAAAAAGGGACGCCGCATGGCGTCCCTTTTTATTGCTTAACGTTTAGCGATTATGCATCACGACGACGTGAGGTGCCTTCGTCGCGACGTGGGCCACGGCCCGCTTCGCGGCTAAAGCGTCCGCCTTCGCGGCCACCTTCACGACGCTCGGAGAAGCGACGCGGTGCACCTTCGCCACGTGGTGCATCACCACGCGGTGCGCTGCTGCGACGCTCACCACCGAAATCACGACCGCCGCTGCGGCGCTCAGTACGCTCGTGTGGCTGTGCATCACCCAGCAGCTGCATATTCATCGGCTTGTTCAGAATACGCGTGCGCGTGAAGTGCTGCAGAACTTCACCCGGCATGCCTTTTGGCAGTTCGATGGTGGAGTGCGTGCCAAACAGCTTGATGTTACCAATGTAGCGGCTGCTGATATCGCCTTCGTTAGCGATAGCGCCCACAATGTGGCGAACTTCAACGCCGTCATCGCGACCCACTTCAATGCGGTAAAGCTGCATGTCGCCTACGTCACGACGCTCACGACGTGGACGATCGCCATCACGGCTCTCACCACGGCTGTCGCGGTCACGACGCGGACGGTCAGCGCGGTCATCACGATCGCGGAACTCACGACGCTGCGGACGTGGTGCGTCAGCCGGTACGATCAGCGGACGTTCACCCTGAGCCATTTTCAGCAGGGCAGCCGCCAGCGTTTCGATATCCAGCTCTTCTTCCGGCTGCATTTTGCTCAGCAGCGCGCGATACTGATCCAGATCGCTGCTTTCCAGCTGCTGCTGTACTTTTGCTGCAAATTTGGCCAGACGACGCTCACCCAGCAGCTCTGCGTTTGGCAGTTCTACTTCCGGAATAGTCAGCTTCATGGTGCGTTCAATGTTACGCAGCAGACGACGCTCGCGGTTCTCAACGAACAGCAGCGCACGGCCAGCTCGGCCCGCACGACCGGTACGGCCGATACGGTGAACATAAGACTCCGCATCCATCGGGATATCGTAGTTAACAACCAGGCTGATACGCTCAACGTCCAGACCGCGCGCCGCAACGTCGGTTGCAATCAGGATATCAAGACGGCCATCTTTCAGGCGCTCCAGCGTCTGCTCACGCAGTGCCTGGTTCATGTCGCCGTTCAGCGCGGCACTGTTGTAGCCACTGCGCTCTAAGGCTTCAGCCACTTCCAGCGTTGCGTTTTTGGTACGCACGAAAATGATGGCTGCATCAAAGTCTTCTGCTTCCAGGAAACGCACCAGCGCTTCAGTTTTACGGCCGTAAGCGGTCCAGTAAGACTGTGAAATATCCGGACGCGTGGTTACGCTTGACTGGATACGCACTTCCTGTGGATCTTTCATGAAGCGTTTGGTAATACGACGAATCGCTTCTGGCATAGTTGCAGAGAACAGTGCGGTCTGATGACCTTCCGGGATCTGCGCCATGATGGTTTCAACGTCTTCGATGAAGCCCATACGCAGCATTTCATCAGCTTCGTCCAGAACCAGACCACGCAGGTTAGAGAGGTCCAGAGTACCACGCTTCAGGTGGTCCAGCAGGCGGCCCGGGGTACCCACAACGATCTGTGGTCCCTGACGCAGGGCGCGCAGCTGTACGTCATAACGCTGGCCGCCATACAGGGCCACGACGTTGACGTTACGCATATGTTTAGAGAATTCTGTCATCGCTTCAGCCACCTGCACCGCCAGTTCGCGGGTCGGTGCCAGCACCAGAATCTGTGGTGCGCGGACAGAAGGATCAACGTTGTTTAACAGCGGCAGTGAGAACGCCGCGGTTTTACCACTACCGGTCTGCGCCATACCCAGAACATCGCGGCCCGCCAGCAGGTGAGGAATACACTCAGCCTGGATTGGGGAAGGCTTAACGTAGCCCATACCGTTCAGAGATTCGAGGATGTCGGCGTTCAGGCCCAGATCAGCAAAAGTGGTTTGAATATCAGTCATGTAGTACACGTGCCTCTTAGATTGCGGCGGCCAGTCTACATAACTCGTCGTGAAAATTTTCAGTCATTTTCATCAAAAAGTGTGAACCGGCTCAAATTAGAAGTTTTGACGAACAGAAAAGCCCTCACCTCTGGAGATGATGACTTTACAGGTACAACAGGCAATAAAAGTTCGTCAGCTATTGCTGGTCAGATTCTGATAAATCGTCTTGTGTCTGGCCGAGTTGCGCCAGTTCCAACAATGCGTATCGGTGTTCAACAAAGTTGTTAACGTTGTTAGACACCGCCAGTTTGAACAACGCTTTCGCGTCGTCCTTCTCCCCCAGACTTAGGTAGTACTTACCTAAATAGAAGTTGGTTTCACTGAGATGTTCAGCGAGCGAGGTGTTATCCGTTGCGTCCGCCTTGAGACGTTCCATCAATGTTTTTTCACTGATGTCGCCCAGGTAGAACTCGACAATATTCCATCCCCATTGGTCCTTAGCCGCTTTGTCATAACGCTGTTTCAGCGCTACTTTAGCCTGGTCTTTGTCTATCTCGCTTTCAGTGAGATAAAGCCAGAGGCTGCGGAACGGATCGTTAGGATCGTCTTGATAAAACGCCAGCAGATCATCTTGCGCTAACCTGTATCGACCACCGTAATAGAGAGCGATACCGCGGTTTAAATGCGCATAATTGTAAGTTGGATCAAGCTCAAGTACAGAATCAAACGCTTCGTAGGCGGCATCAAAGTTGCCAGCCTGCGTTAAGTATATACCAAGATAGTTAAACACTTCTGGCATATCTGGTCTTATAGACAGCGCTTGCGAGAAATCGTTCCGCGCCAGTGCCCTCAGACCCAAACTATCATACAACACTCCGCGCTCATATAACAGCTGTGCGCGTTCATCGTCGGTCAGGGCCCGACTGGCAAGAATTTGTTCCATTCGCGCCAGAATGACCTCTTGCTGCAGTGTGGGCTGCAAAGGTACTGCCAGAACTTCGTTCTTACGCCAATTGGAGTTGCTGCATCCTGCCAGCGAAATAGCTGTCGCAACAATACACCAGCGCAAAAAAGGCTTCATTTCCCACTCCCGATACAAACATTGGGATAACCATCCTGTCATCCGCCTGCTATGCACAAGGGTTCCCGCCCTCGCGATGATACTCCGGCGGTGTCAACTTATCGGCACAGCGACCGTGAGTTGACGCTACCAGAGTATACAAACACCCCTTTCTGCCGGGCAGAAAGGGGCTAATCAGGACACGCTTATTCAGCGTCAGAAGCGTCCACAGCAGTAGCAGCTTCTGCCGGCTTCTGCTCAGTTGCCTCTTTGATGCTCAGACGTACGCGGCCCTGACGGTCAACTTCCATCACCTTAACCGGTACTTCCTGACCCATCTGCAGGTAGTCGGTCACTTTCTCTACGCGCTTGTCGGCGATCTGAGAAATATGAACCAGACCTTCTTTACCGCCACCGATAGCCACGAACGCACCGAAATCAACGATACGGGTAACTTTACCGGAGTAGATGCGGCCCACTTCAATCTCAGCGGTGATCTCTTCGATACGACGAATCGCTTCTTTCGCTTTCTGACCGTCGGTCGCAGCGATTTTTACGGTGCCGTCATCTTCGATTTCGATGGTAGTGCCGGTTTCTTCGGTCAGCGCACGGATTACCGAGCCGCCTTTACCAATCACATCTTTGATCTTGTCAGAGCTGATCTTGATGGTGTAAATGCGCGGTGCGAATTCAGAGATCTCCTGACGCGGCGTGCTGATAGCCTGCTCCATGACGCTCAGGATATGCAGACGCGCACCTTTAGCCTGGTTCAGCGCAACCTGCATGATTTCGCGGGTGATGCCTTCGATTTTGATGTCCATCTGCAGCGCGGTAATACCCTCACGGCTACCCGCTACTTTGAAGTCCATATCGCCGAGGTGATCTTCATCGCCCAGGATGTCAGACAGCACGACAAACTTCTCATCTTCCTTCACCAGACCCATAGCAATACCGGCAACGGCTGCTTTGATCGGTACGCCTGCGTCCATCAGTGCCAGTGAAGCACCGCAAACGGAAGCCATAGAAGAAGAACCGTTTGATTCAGTGATTTCTGATACAACGCGTACGGTGTACGGGAACTCTTCCTGCTTAGGCATAACTGCCAGCACGCCACGCTTCGCCAGACGACCGTGACCAATTTCACGACGCTTCGGTGAGCCAACCATGCCGGTTTCGCCCACTGAGTATGGAGGGAAGTTGTAGTGGAACAGGAAGCTGTCGGTACGCTCGCCCATCAGCTCATCCAGGTTCTGCGCATCGCGTGCGGTACCCAGCGTAGCAGCAACCAGCGCCTGCGTTTCACCACGGGTGAACAGCGCAGAGCCGTGCGTACGCGGCAGTACGCCGGTACGCACGTCCAGACCGCGGATCATATCTTTTTCGCGACCGTCGATACGCGGTTCGCCGCTCAGGATGCGGGTACGAACCACATTCTTTTCGAGGCTATGCACAATATCGCCGATTTCTGCATCATCCAGCGCAGCATCTTCAGCCAGCAGCGCAGCGATCGTCTCATCTTTGATCACGCCAACCTGTGCGTAACGCTCCTGCTTATCGGTGATGCGGTAAGCATCAGCGATGCGCGCTTCCGCCAGCGCGGCAACACGTGCAATCAGTGCATCGTTAGTCGCTTCTGGCTTCCAGTCCCAGCGCGGTTTACCCGCTTCGGCGACCAGCGCGTTGATGTTTTCGATAACAACCTGCTGCTGGTCGTGGCCAAATACCACGGCGCCCAGCATCTGCTCTTCGGTCAGGATATCGGCTTCCGATTCAACCATCAGTACCGCGTTCTGGGTACCGGCAACCACCAGGTCCAGACGTGACTGTTTGATCTCATCTGCGGTCGGGTTCAGGACATACTGGTCGTTGATGTAACCAACGCGAGCAGAACCGATTGGACCGTTGAACGGAATACCTGACAGTGACAGCGCAGCAGAGGCACCAATCATTGCCACGATGTCCGGGTTAACCTGAGGGTTAACAGAAACGACAGTAGCGATAACCTGCACTTCGTTAACGAAGCCTTCCGGGAACAGCGGACGCACCGGGCGGTCAATCAGACGCGCAATCAGGGTTTCGCCTTCGCTTGGCCGGCCTTCGCGACGGAAGAAGCTGCCCGGGATACGACCAGCAGCATAGGTACGCTCCTGATAGTTAACGGTCAGCGGGAAAAAGTCCTGGCCTGGTTTCGCTTTCTTCTGGCCAACAACGGTTACAAATACCGCTGTGTCATCCATGCTTACCATAACAGCAGCGGTAGCCTGACGTGCCATCATGCCGGTTTCCAGCGTGACGGTATGCTGACCATATTGGAATTTGCGTACGATCGGATTCAGCAAAATTAACATCCTTAAATTCAGGGCAGAGCCATTGCGGCTCGCCAGTGATAACCGATCTTTGTCGCATCCTCGCGACTAATGACAACCCTCAACCGCCCCTGCGGCAAAGCCTCTCATTAGCCGCGCGAACCTCTGCAAACAAAGATCACACTCAGCAACAATACATGAGTTTGGTCTGGATTGCTGCGGATTGCTCGAAAAAAGGGGCCTTAAAGGCCCCCTTTTCGCGAAACTCGCACAAATCTGATCGTCAGATGCGTTTTTTTGCATAGTGCATGCGCTACATCCTTGATCAGATTCTTCAGACTTAGCGACGCAGACCCAGGCTCTCGATCAGGCTGGTGTAGCGAGCAACGTCTTTACGCTTCAGATAGTCCAGCAGCTTACGACGCTGGGATACCATGCGCAGCAGACCGCGACGGCTGTGGTGGTCTTTCTTGTGCTCAGAGAAGTGACCCTGCAGGTGGTTAATCTGAGCAGTCAGCAGAGCAACCTGAACTTCAGTTGAACCGCTGTCGTTAGCGCCACGACCATATTTAGCAACGATCTCTGCTTTAGCTTCTACGCTTAGAGACATAATAAACTCCAGTAAAAAAATGAATGTATGGGTGCCGATCTCTAATTCAGCAGCCCGCTTTTAAAGCCGCGCTATTCTACTCTGCGCCCGCAGGCAACGCAAATGCGCTGTTGCAGCAAAGATGAGCAGCACGGTCAGCCAGGAAACTCCACCACCAGCCGGCGTGGCGCTACCCGTCCATCGGCGGCGATTTCAGCCATGCCGATGAATTTTTGTGCCTCACCTTCCGTGACCCTTACCAGACCTGCTGCCGGCGTATCCGCAGCCTGGACCGGCATACCCTGCTTAAAGCTGGCGGCAACCGTAACGGGCAGATTGACCACCGGAAAATCTTCCGCCGGGCTGTCCATTGGCAGCAGCAGCGCATCGAGCGCGCTGTAGTCAGGCGTTTCAGCCGCGGTGGCTTCTGCTGCCACCGCCTGCAGCTGCTCCAGCGTCATCATTCGTGCAATCGGGTAGCGTGCGACCTGCAGACGACGCAGCATAATGACATGCGCGCCACAGCCCAGCTTCTCACCCAGATCGTCGATGATGGTACGAATATAGGTGCCTTTGGAGACGTGGATCTCCAGCTCCAGCTCATCACCTTCATGGCGAATAAACTGCAGCTCAAATACGGTGATGGGTCGGGCTTCACGCGGCACGGTAACGCCTTCGCGCGCATACTCATAGAGCTTGCGACCCTGATATTTCAGCGCCGAGAACATAGTCGGCACCTGCATCGTATCACCGCGAAAACTCTCCAGCGCCGCATCCAGCTCAGGCTGGCTGAAGGTCACCGGGCGGGTTTCCACAATGTTGCCATCTGCGTCTGAAGTATCGGTACGTTCGCCCAGCCGGGCGATAACGCGATAACGCTTATCAGAGTCGAGCAGATACTGCGAAAACTTGGTGGCCTCGCCCAGACAAATCGGCAGCATACCGGTGGCAAGGGGATCCAGCGCACCGGTATGACCCGCTTTGTTAGCATTAAACAGGCGCTTAACTTTTTGCAGCACATCATTGGACGACGCGCCCTGATGCTTATCCAGCAGGAAGACACCGTGTACGTCGCGGCCGCGACGACGAGGACGACTCATCAGTCCTCCTTGTCATCTTCCGCCGGGGTTTCACCGCGCCGTTCTGCATCGTTTCTGATCACGTTAGAGACCAGATTTGACATGCGCATCCCTTCAATCAGTGAGTTGTCATAGAAGAAGGTCAGCTCCGGCACAATGCGCAGACGCATCGCTTTGCCCAGCAGAATGCGGATGTAGCCTGACGCCTCTTTCAGCGCTTTCAGACCATTTTTTACCGCTTCTTCATCCTGATCGTTCAGGAAAGTCACAAATACTTTGGCATAGGCCAGATCGCGCGACACTTCAACGCCAGAGACCGTCACCATCATACCCAGACGCGGATCTTTGATTTCGCGCTGCAGAATAATCGCGATCTCTTTTTGCAGCTCCTGAGAAACCCGCTGCGGGCGACCAAATTCTTTCGCCATAATGATATCTCCCAAATAATTCGGGAGGCCAGTGGCCTCCCAAATTGCAGTACATCGATAAGTGAATTATGCGATGGTGCGTTTAATTTCAATGATTTCGAACACTTCGATCATATCGCCAACGCGAACGTCGTTGTAGTTCTTCACACCGATACCACACTCCATGCCGTTACGCACTTCGTTGACGTCATCTTTGAAGCGACGCAGGGATTCCAGCTCGCCTTCATAGATAACCACGTTGTCGCGCAGGACACGAATTGGGTTGTGACGCTTGATGTTGCCTTCGGTAACCATACAGCCCGCGATCGCGCCAAATTTCGGTGATTTAAACACATCACGTACTTCGGCCAGACCGATGATCTGCTGTTTGAATTCCGGCGCCAGCATACCGCTCATCGCAGCTTTTACTTCGTCAATCAGATTATAGATGACGGAGTAGTAACGCAGGTCGACGTTTTCAGCATCAATCACACGACGCGCAGAAGCGTCAGCACGGACGTTAAAGCCGAGGATGATCGCATTGGAAGCGGCCGCCAGCGTAGCGTCGGTTTCGGTGATACCGCCCACGCCAGAACCGATAATTTTCACCTTCACTTCGTCGGTGGAGAGTTTCAGCAGCGAATCGGAGATCGCTTCTACCGAGCCCTGTACGTCAGACTTCAGAACGATGTTCAGCTCTGAGACTTCGCCTTCAGTCATGTTCGCAAACATGTTTTCCAGCTTCGACTTCTGCTGACGCGCCAGTTTCACTTCGCGGAATTTACCCTGACGATAGAGAGCAACTTCACGCGCTTTCTTCTCGTCACGGACCACAGTCGCTTCATCACCCGCTGCCGGTACGCCAGAGAGACCCAGGATCTCAACCGGAATCGATGGGCCTGCTTCCTGTACTTCGCGTCCCAGTTCGTCACGCATCGCACGTACGCGGCCATACTCGAAGCCACACAGTACGATATCGCCTTTGTTCAGCGTACCTTCACGTACCAGCACGGTAGCGACCGGACCACGACCTTTATCCAGGAAGGATTCGATAACCACACCGCTTGCCATACCTTCACGAATAGCGGTCAGCTCAAGCACTTCCGCCTGCAGCAGAATGGCGTTCAGCAGATCGTCGATACCGGTACCCGCTTTCGCAGAAACGTTGACGAACATGTTTTCGCCGCCCCACTCTTCCGGAATGATGCCGTACTGAGTCAGCTCGTTCTTCACGCGATCCGGATCGGCTTCTGGTTTGTCGCACTTGTTCACTGCAACCACAACCGGTACACCGGCCGCTTTTGCGTGTTGAATCGCTTCGACGGTCTGTGGCATCACGCCATCATCCGCAGCAACGACCAGGATAACGATATCCGTTGCCTGCGCACCGCGAGCACGCATTGCGGTAAACGCGGCGTGTCCCGGGGTATCCAGGAAGGTGACCATGCCGTTTTCGGTTTCAACGTGATAGGCACCGATGTGCTGGGTAATACCACCCGCTTCGCCAGAGGCGACTTTCGTTGAGCGGATGTAATCCAGCAGGGAGGTTTTACCGTGGTCAACGTGACCCATGATGGTCACGACCGGCGCACGGCTCTCCTGCGCTGCATCAGTATCACGATCGTCCATTACCGCTTCTTCCAGCTCGTTCTCGCGGCGCAGGATCACTTTATGACCCATCTCTTCCGCGACCAGCTGTGCAGTTTCCTGGTCGATAACCTGGTTGATAGTCGCCATCGCGCCCATCTTCATCATCGCTTTGATGACCAGTGAACCTTTCACTGCCATCTTGTTCGCCAGTTCAGCTACGGTGATGGTTTCGCCGATAATCACGTCGCGGTTAACGGCCTGCGCTGGCTTGTTAAAGCCCTGCTGCAGTGCGCTAGGTTTGCGATGCTTACCGCCTTTACCACCGCGAACCTGCGCACGCGCTTCTTCACGATCGGTTTTAGCTTCGGAGTGCTTGTTGCCTTTTTTGGCAGGACGCGTGGCTTTAGCCGTGGTGCGTGCACGTGCACGACCCGCTTCAACCTGACGATCGTTTTCGTCTTCTGCCTGACGGGCATGAGTTGAAGTTGTGACGTGATAGTCACCTTTATCTTCTTCCTCAGGTTTGTCCCACTCCGCGCCTTTCTCTTCTGCCAGGCGGCGTGCTTCTTCCGCTACGCGGCGTGCGCTCTCTTCGAGCTTACGACGGGCTTCTTCTTCAGCTTTACGCTTCAGTTCAGCCGCTTCAGCTTCGCGACGGGCTTTATCAGACTGCGCAGCCTTGGTCACTTCATCGGTAGGTTGGTTTGTCACTTTATCTTTTTCCGCTGCTTCACGCTTAGCCTTGTCAGCGGCTTCGCGCCTGGCTTTATCTTCGGCTTCACGTTGCGCTTTTAATTCAGCCTCGCGACGGGCTTGTTCTTCCGCCTCGCGACGCGCCTGCTCTTCCGCTACGCGCTGTGCCTCAGCTTCCGCTTCTGCCTGAGCCTGCTGCTCAGCCTCTGCATCACCCTTCACATATGTGCGCTTTTTGCGAACTTCAATTTGCACCGATTTACTTTTACCCCCGGTGCCCGGAATATTCAAGGTGCTGCGCGTTTTGCGCTGCAACGTCAGTTTACCTGAACTGGTTTGACCGTGCTCACGGTTCAGGTGGGACAGTAAGGTCTCTTTCTCTTGCTGGGACACCGCGTCGTTTTCAGACTTAGGGATCCCCGCATCAGCAAATTGCTGTACCAGGCGATCGACCGGAGTCTGAATTTCGGCGGCCAGCGATTTTACGGTTACATCTGTCATGCTGTTCCTTCCTGTTATTACGCGTCATCGCCGAACCAGCAGATATTACGTGCAGCCATAATCAGCGCACCGGCCTTCTCATCATCCAGCCCTTCAATATCTGTCAGATCGTCAACACCTTGCTCAGCGAGATCTTCCAGCGTGCAAACGCCTTTTGACGCCAGGCGATAGGCCAGCGCACGATCCAGGCCTTCAAGATTCAGCAAGTCCTCAGCGGGCTCCTGATTACCAAGGCTTTCTTCTTTCGCTAATGCCAGGGTGGTTAACGCATTTTTGGCTCGTTCACGCAGGGCTTCAATGGTCTCTTCGTCGAGGCCGTCAATTTCCAGCAGCTCGTTCATTGGCACATAGGCCAGTTCTTCCAGCGAAGAGAAGCCCTCTTCCACCAGTATGGTGGCGAACTCTTCGTCGATGTCGAGATGTTTCGTGAACATATCGATTGCTGCGTGGGCTTCAGCCTGATGCTTAGCCTGCAGATCGTCGACGGTCATCACGTTCAGCTCCCAGCCGCTCAGCTGGGAAGCCAGACGCACGTTTTGGCCATTACGGCCGATCGCCTGAGCCAGATTACCGGCCTCAACAGCGATATCCATGGTGTGATTATCTTCATCCACCACGATTGACGCCACATCGGCAGGCGCCATGGCGTTAATTACAAACTGTGCCGGATTATCATCCCACAGCACGATATCGATACGCTCGCCGCCCAGTTCACTGGAAACAGCCTGCACGCGTGCGCCGCGCATACCGACGCAGGCACCTACCGGATCGATACGTTTATCGTTGGTTTTTACCGCAATTTTAGCGCGTGAACCCGGATCGCGGGCAGCCGCTTTAATTTCGATAACTTCTTCACCAATTTCCGGCACCTCAATGCGGAACAGTTCGATCAGCATTTCAGGTTTGGAACGGGTAACAAACAGCTGAGCACCACGCGCTTCAGGACGCACGGCATACAGCACGCCGCGAATACGGTCGCCCGGACGGAAGTTCTCACGTGGCAGCATATCTTCACGTACGATCACCGCCTCGGCGTTGCTGCCCAGGTCCAGCGTGATGTTGTCGCGATTCACTTTCTTCACCTGACCGGTGATGATGTCGCCTTGCTGCTCGCGGAACTGGTCCACAACCATTGCGCGCTCAGCTTCACGTACTTTCTGAACGATAACCTGCTTCGCAGTCTGTGTAGTGATACGGTCAAAGGTGACAGATTCAATCTGATCTTCAACGTAATCGCCCAGATTGAGCGCTTCATCTTCGAAGCGAGCCGCGTCCAGCGTGATTTCACGCGTAGGCTGAGTAACTTCATCAACGATTACCCAACGACGGAACGTGTCGAAATCGCCGCTGCGGCGATCGATACTGACGCGCACGTCGATTTCCTGCTCATACTTCTTTTTGGTCGCAGTGGCCAAAGCGCTCTCCAGCGCTTCGAAGATTTTCTCACGCGGCAGAGCTTTTTCATTAGAAACGGCTTCTACTACAGCTAAGATTTCTTTATTCATCCTGGTTAGCCTCAATCCGGACTTTTAAAAGTGGGGGACCAGGTTCGCTTTCTGAATATTGCTCAGTGCGAACACTTCATCGTTACCCTCGACGGTCACAGTGATCATCTCGCCTTCCACCGACTTGATGATGCCCTGCCATTTGCGACGGTTCTGTACCGCCATCCGCAGGACCAGGCTGACTTCCTCACCCGCAAAGCGCGCATAGTGTTCTGCAGTGAAAAGTGGACGATCGAGACCCGGCGAGGAAACTTCAAGGTTGTAAGCCACCGTAATTGGATCTTCCACATCCATCACAGCGCTCACCTGGTGGCTAACATCGGCGCAATCATCAACATTGATACCCTCTTCGCTATCAATATAGATGCGCAAGGTTGATGTGCGACCACGAACGAATTCAATACCGACCAGTTCGTAGCCAAGCGCTTCTACCGGAGCAGAGATCAACTCTGTCAATTTTTGCTCTAATGTGGACAAGCCCACCCCCAAGACATAAAAAAAGGGCCTAAAGCCCAGTGTTACGATTTCCTGATAACAAAAAACCCCGAAAAATCGGGGCTTTTTATGACTGGACCCTGTATGCCGCAGTGCGGCTTCGGCGCACAATCCAGAAGAATTTTTTTCAAAAACTCACTGATAATGCGTCCGTCGATGCATACAGTATATTTGAAAAAGAACTCTAAGGGAAAGTGGTTGCGGGGGCCGGATTTGAACCGACGACCTTCGGGTTATGAGCCCGACGAGCTACCAGGCTGCTCCACCCCGCGTCCGAAAACGTGGCGAATATTACGCCGATCTTGCGAAAATAGCAAGTTTTACTGAGAATTGGTACCGAGGACGGGACTTGAACCCGTAAGCCCTTTCGAGCACTACCACCTCAAGGTAGCGTGTCTACCAATTTCACCACCTCGGTACTGCACTGACTGCGACGATAGTATAGTCGCTTAAGCGTTGACGATTTACTGCTTACTGCGGGATATCATTGCCCGGGGTTGCCGGTTTAGCTGGCTGAGTCTGCTGTTCAGACTGAGCTGGCGCAGTGAGGTTTTCCCACTCGCTTCCTTTGGAAGTCTTATTGCTGTTCAGGTTACCCAGAATCAGACTGATAATGAAGAACAGCGAAGCCAGTATCGCGGTCATACGTGTCATAAAGTTACCTGACCCGTTTGAACCAAACAGCGTACCGGAAGCGCCTGCACCGAATGAGGCTCCCATATCAGCGCCTTTGCCTTGCTGCAGCATGATCAGACCAACCAGGCCAATCGCCACAATAAGGAAAACAACTAACAGAGCTTCGTACATAATCAACCTGTTTCCTTGCGCGTAACCGCACAGTTAAAGCTTCAACCAATACAGACGGGTAGTCTCGTCATTACCCATCAGAAGCGGGTGTGAATACTAACCAAAGGCGCCTGGCTCTGCAAGTGCAATTTTAGCCATAAAATTCAATTGCAGAAAAAAGCGCCAGCATGATGATTTACCAGGCGAAAAGGCATCCCACCTGCCGCCTGGCCGGGTTTAAACTGCTTTTACCGCTGCGGCAATATTATGCGCCAGCGCGGTTACCTGCGCTTCATCTTCGCCTTCCACCATCACGCGGATCAGCGGCTCCGTGCCTGATTTACGCAGCAGTACCCGCCCGCGCCCTGCCAGCGCCTGCTCTGCTTCGGCAGCCGCAGCTTTCACGCTTTCACTCTCCAGCGGATCGTGGCTGCCGGTAAAGCGCACGTTAACCAGGATTTGCGGCAGCATTTTCATACCGCTGCACAGATCGTGCAGACTCATGTGGTTGCGCACTATGGCAGTAAGCACTTGCAAACTGGCTACAATTCCGTCGCCGGTACTGATTTTATCCAGCAGAATAACGTGCCCGGAGTTCTCAGCCCCCATGCGCCAGCCTTTCTCCTGCATTTTTTCCAGTACGTAGCGGTCGCCCACTTTGGCACGGGTGAACGGAATGCCCAGCTGTTTCAGGGCCAGCTCCAGCCCCATATTACTCATCAGCGTCCCGACCACGCCGCCGCGCAGCTGTCCCTGACGCAGCGCTTCGCGCGCAATGATATAGAGAATCTGGTCGCCATCCACTTTCTGTCCCAGATGATCCACCATCATGATGCGATCGCCATCTCCGTCATAGGCGAGACCAAGGTTAGCCTGCTCTTCCAGGACGCGCTGCTGCAGCTGACGCAGGTCAGTCGCTCCGCACTCCTTGTTGATGTTCATGCCGTCCGGCTGCACGCCAATCGCGATGACCTGCGCACCCAGCTCACGCAGCACGTTAGGGGCGATGTGATAGGTGGCACCATTCGCGCAATCGACCACAATTTTCAGACCGTTGAGACTCAGCTCGCCGGGGAAAGTGCCTTTACAGAATTCAATATAGCGACCGGCGGCATCCACGATACGGCTGGCACGCCCCAGTTCAGCAGATTCCACGCAGGTCAGCGGTTTTTCCAGCTCGCGCTCAATCGCTTCTTCCACATCATCCGGCAGCTTGGTGCCTTCGGCTGAGAAAAATTTAATGCCGTTATCATCAAACGGATTGTGAGAGGCGGAGATCACGATCCCCGCTTCCGCACGAAACGTTCGCGTCAGGTAGGCGATTGCCGGGGTTGGCATCGGTCCGGTAAAAGCTGCCGAGAGGCCTGCTGCTGCCAGCCCCGCTTCGAGCGCCGACTCCAGCATATAGCCAGAAATGCGCGTGTCTTTGCCAATCAGTACTTTTCTTGAACCTGAACGCGCCAGCACTTTGCCTGCGGCAAAACCCAGCTTCAGTACAAAATCGGGCGTAATCGGCGCTTCGCCTACTTTGCCGCGGATGCCATCTGTACCAAAATATTTACGCTCACTCATGCCTGTTATCCTTTTGCTCTCTGGGTCGCTTCCACGATGCGCATCGCTTCAACTGTCTCTTTCACATCATGCACGCGAATAATCTGGGCGCCCTGCATCGCAGCAATGACTGCGCAGCTCAGGCTGCCGGTAAGACGCTGTGCCGGGCCGACATTAAGCAACTGACCAATCATCGATTTACGCGACATTCCCACCAGCAGCGGTAAGCCGTAATGATGAAAATGGCTCAGGTGGGCCAGCAGCTCATAGTTATGGCTGAGATTCTTACCGAAACCAAAGCCCGGGTCGAGCAGCAGTTGCGCTTTTTTGATGCCCGCCGCCTCACAGCGCGCAATTTGCGCAGCGAAGTAAGCGTCCACTTCGCTGATCACATTGTTATACGTGGGTGTCTGCTGCATGGTGCGGGGTTCACCCTGCATATGCATCAGACAAACCGGTAAACCGCTCTCTGCCGCCGCATCGAGCGCGCCAGGCTCTGAAAGCGAGCGAATATCATTGATGATGTGAGCACCCGCTCTCGCTGCTTCACGGATGACGTCAGGCTTTGAGGTATCTACTGAGATCCAGACTTCAAACCGCTGTGCAATGGCCTCCACGACCGGGATAACCCGCTCCAGCTCCTCCTCAACGCTGACCTCGTCCGCTCCGGGCCGGGTCGACTCGCCGCCGACATCGATGATTGTCGCGCCCGCATTTACCATCTCATTGGTATGCGTCAGCGCGTTTACCAGAGAGTTATGCGCGCCGCCGTCAGAAAAGGAGTCGGGCGTTACGTTCAGAATACCCATTACATGGGGGAAGGAGAGATCGAGAAACGAATCACGCGCGTGGAGTTTCATGGCAGGTATGGTCCTGAAATGGTCAAACGTTAAATGTAAAAAACCCCGGACTGGCCGGGGTTTTTGCTGAGGTGATGGCCTCTTATTTATTGAATTGCTCAGACATGGTATTACCCGGATTCGGCGTACGCGGTTCATCAACCGGACGTGGCGCCTTTGGCGTACCGTTGCTGTCAGAGTTGTTGCTGCCGGGATCTTCCCAGCCAGCTGGCGGTCGCACATCGCGGCGCGCCATCAGGTCATCAATCTGCGGAGCATCAATGGTTTCATACTTCATCAGCGCATCTTTCATCGCATGAAGAATATCCATGTTCTCGCCCAGAATACGACGTGCACGCTGATAGTTGCTGTCGATCAGGTGTTTAACTTCCTGATCGATGATGCGCGCAGTCTCATCTGACATATGCTTGGCTTTCGCTACGGAACGGCCAAGGAACACTTCACCCTCTTCTTCCGCATAGAGCAGCGGGCCAAGCTTCTCTGAGAAGCCCCACTGCGTCACCATGTTACGAGCCAGATTGGTCGCCACTTTGATGTCGTTAGATGCACCGGTAGAGACATGTTCTGCGCCGTAGATGATCTCTTCAGCCAGACGACCCCCATAGAGCGTGGAGATCTGACTTTCCAGCTTCTGACGGCTGGCGCTGATAGCATCACCTTCCGGCAGGAAGAACGTCACGCCCAGCGCACGGCCGCGCGGAATGATCGTAACTTTATGTACCGGATCGTGTTCTGGCACCAGACGGCCGATAATCGCATGCCCGGCTTCATGGTAAGCGGTTGACTCTTTCTGCGCTTCCGTCATCACCATGGAGCGGCGTTCTGCACCCATCATGATTTTGTCTTTGGCTTTTTCGAACTCGACCATCGACACTACGCGCTTGTTGCCACGAGCGGCAAAGAGTGCGGCTTCGTTGACCAGGTTTGCCAGGTCAGCTCCCGAGAAGCCCGGTGTACCGCGTGCGATAATAGCCGCATCGATGTCGGTTGCCAGCGGCACACGGCGCATATGCACTTTCAGGATCTGTTCACGACCGCGCACGTCCGGCAGGCCAACGACAACCTGACGGTCAAAACGGCCCGGACGCAGCAGCGCAGGGTCGAGTACATCCGGACGGTTGGTTGCGGCGATAACAATAATGCCTTCATTGCCTTCAAAACCATCCATCTCAACCAGCATCTGGTTCAGCGTCTGCTCACGCTCATCGTGACCACCGCCTAAACCGGCACCACGCTGACGTCCTACCGCATCGATCTCATCGATAAAGATGATGCACGGCGCAGCTTTTTTCGCCTGTTCGAACATGTCACGCACGCGGGATGCGCCCACGCCGACAAACATTTCTACGAAATCGGAACCGGAAATAGTGAAGAACGGCACTTTCGCTTCGCCGGCGATAGCTTTAGCCAGCAGCGTTTTACCTGTACCCGGCGGACCCACCATCAGGACGCCTTTCGGGATTTTACCGCCCAGCTTCTGGAAACGGCTTGGTTCACGCAGATACTCTACCAGCTCACCCACCTCTTCTTTCGCTTCATCACAGCCAGCGACGTCGGCAAAGGTGGTCTTGATCTGGTCTTCCGTCAGCATGCGGGCTTTGCTTTTGCCGAAGGACATCGCGCCCTTACCGCCGCCGCCCTGCATCTGACGCATAAAGAAGATCCATACGCCAATCAGCAGCAGCATCGGGAACCAGGAAATGAAGATAGAAGCCAGCAGGCTTGGCTCTTCAGGTGGTTCACCCACTACTTTGACGTTTTTGGTCAGCAGGTTATCGAGTAACTTGGGATCGTTGACAGGAATGTAGGTGGTATATTTATTACTGTCTTTTTTGGTTACGTTAATTTCACGCCCGTTAATACGTGCCTCGCGGACCTGATCCTGGTTCACTTCCGACAGGAAGGTTGAATAATCAACCCTACGGCCATTCGACTCGCTGGGCCCAAAGCTCTGGAATACTGACATCAGCACGACCGCGATGACTAACCAGAGAATCAGGTTTTTCGCCATGTCACTCAAGGGATTAACCTCATATTACAACGGTGTTAACAGACAGCGTAGGGTACTATATATCCTTCATACCTGGAATCGCAGCATGGATGAATTTGCTGGTTTACCCTGAAACTCAGAATCAGGCCGGGATAAACGTACTATTCAGCTTGCTTTGACGCCGGTATTCGGGCCTACAGTTTGCGCCCTGTCGCCACAATATACACTTCACGTGAACGTAACCGCGAAGCGTCTGGCTTACGAATTTTCACTTTCGTAAATAGGGAGCGAATTTCCCGGAGGTATTCATCGAAGCCATCTCCCTGAAACACTTTCACAACAAAACTGCCGCCGGGAGCCAGTACATCCCGACACATTTCCAGCGCCAGTTCAACTAAATACATTGAACGAGGAATATCCACAGCTGGCGTACCGCTCATGTTGGGTGCCATATCTGACATCACCACCTGAACTTTCTGGTCCCCTACCCGCTCAAGCAGCGCTTTCAGCACGGCCTCGTCACGGAAGTCACCCTGCATAAAATCCACGCCGACAATCGGATCCATCGGCAGCAGGTCGCAGGCAATCACCCGCCCGCTATTGCCAATCTGCTGTACCACATATTGTGACCAGCCGCCGGGTGCCGCGCCTAAGTCCACCACGGTCATACCGGGTTTAAACAGCTTGTCACCCTGCTGAATTTCATCAAGTTTAAACCAGGCGCGCGAACGCAGCCCTTTTTTCTGTGCCTGAAGCACATATTTATCGCTAAAGTGTTCCTGAAGCCAGCGACTGGAACTGGCCGAACGCTTTTTACCCGTCATAATTTTTCCAGTTAAATCGTCATCGTAGCGATAAATCAGCGCGCAATGGGTAGCGATGATTTGGCGATATACCCGAGATGGCGGTAGAATGACCCGTTTTCAATCCCTGAGTAAGCAAAAAATACGATGAATCTGAGTACCAAACAAAAACAGCACCTGAAAGGCCTGGCCCACCCACTAAAGCCGGTGGTCATGCTGGGCGGCAACGGCCTTACTGAAGGCGTGCTCGCCGAAATCGAACAGGCGCTTGACCATCACGAACTGATTAAGGTGAAAATTGCCTCAGAAGATCGCGAAACCAAGCAGCTGATCGTCGAGGCCATTGTGCGTGAAACCAAGGCCAGCAATGTGCAGGTTATCGGCAATGTGCTGGTGCTGTACCGCCCGGCGAAAGAGCGCAAAATCACGCTGCCTCGTTAAGCTCTATACTAAGCGCGGCGCAGCGGGCAGAGAAAGTGCCACGCTCACGCATGCGATAAAAGGCCGCCATGCGGCCTTTTTCCTTTCTTTACATTCTGCCCGGCATTACAGCAGCGGGTGCTTACAGATATTCAACCTTCAGCACTTCATACTCCACGTCACCGCCTGGCGTTTTCACAATGGCTACGTCATCGGCCTCTTTACCCACCAGACCACGCGCCATTGGCGAGTTAACCGAGATCAGATTTTGTTTAAAATCTGCTTCATCGTCACCCACAATGCGGTAAGTAAACTCTTCGTCGGTATCTACATTCAGCACAGTTACCGTGGCACCGAAAATGACGCGACCGGTTTTTGGCATAGATGTGATGTCGATCACCTGCGCATTAGAAAGTTTAGCTTCAATCTCCTGAATACGCCCTTCGCAAAACCCCTGCTCTTCACGCGCAGCATGGTACTCGGCGTTCTCTTTCAGGTCGCCATGCTCACGAGCTTCAGCGATGGAGGCGATGATGCGCGGACGCTTTACGGTTTTCAGTTCGTTCAGCTCTTCACGCAGCTTCTCAGCGCCTTGTAACGTCATCGGAATCTGATTCATTTTGGCTCCTCGTCTCTATCCTGGTTAACGGTGTCATCCTGACTGGTGACAGCAGAATAATCGCTTCTGCGGCACACGGCCCCTTTTCAAAAGCAAAAGAACCCTGACCCGGAAAGCTTTCCGGGTCAGGGATCGGTTTTGCATTTTGATACGTATTTTACCCCAGAGTTCCCTGTGGGTCATCGTTTACTTTGCCCTGCCCGGGGACGTAGTATTGACGCCCCATCCGTCAGTTACCGCGAGATTATGCGATTTTCACGACTTGTTACCGGATTAACCTGCGCGGTAATGCTGCAGGCACAAGCGGCCCCCGTTGAAGAATACATGCAGTATTTACCTGACGGCGCGAACCTGGCGCTGATGGTACAGAAAGTGGGCGCATCAACCCCTATTATTGACTACCACGGAAAACAGATGGCTTTACCGGCCAGCACCATGAAAGTGATCACGGCGCTGGCGGCACTTCTGGAGCTGGGACCCGACTTCCGCTTTCAGACCACGCTTGAGACACGCGGTGCTATTACCGACGGCACGCTGAACGGCGATCTGGTGGCCCGCTTTGGCGGCGATCCTACGCTGAGCAGGCAGAATCTGCGCAATATGGTCGCCGCGCTGAAGCAGCAGGGTATCACGCACATCAAAGGCAACCTGGTGATTGATACCTCCGTATTTGCCAGCCACGATATGGCTCCCGGCTGGCCATGGAACGATCTGACCCAGTGCTTCAGCGCACCACCTGGCGCGGCGATTGTCGACAAAAACTGTTTCTCGGTTTCGCTTTACAGTGGCAAAACCGCTGGTGAAACCGCCTTTGTGCGTATTGCGTCTTACTATCCGGCCCATATGTTCAGCCAGGTCCGGACGCTTGCCCCTAACAGCGGCGAAGGTCAGTACTGCGAGCTGGATGTGGTGCCTGGTGAGCTTAACCGCTATACGCTGACAGGCTGTATGCGCCAGCGGGCAGAACCGCTGCCGCTCGCCTTTGCGGTTCAGGATGATGCCGCCTGGTCAGGTGAAATCCTGAAAGGGATGCTGCGTGCGGCTGATATTGATTATAGCGGTCATCTGGTACGCCAGACGCAGGTTACGTCGCCGGGTACCGTGCTCGCCTCGACCCAATCCGCGCCGCTGCATACGCTACTGCGCATGATGCTGAAAAAGTCGGACAACATGATTGCGGACACCGTGTTCCGCACCATCGGCCATCACTACTTTAACGTGCCGGGTACGTTTCGTGCCGCCTCTGACGCCGTGCGTCGTATTCTGCGCGAAAAAGCGGGTATTGATATGGGCAACAGCATTCAGGTTGATGGTTCCGGCCTGTCGCGTCACGATTTGATCTCGCCAGAGACAATGATGCAGGTGCTGCAGTACATTGCTAAAAACGACGCCACGCTCGACTATATCTCTATGCTGCCGCTGGCTGGCTACGACGGCACGCTGCAGTACCGTGGCGGGCTCCATGAAGCGGGCCTCGATGGCAAAGTCTCAGCAAAAACCGGTTCTCTGCAGGGCGTCTATAATCTGGCAGGGTTTATTACCACGTCCAGCGGTGCGCGCGTTGCCTTTGTGCAGTTTCTGTCAGGCTATGCCGTGCCCCCGGAAAATCAGAAAACGCGGCGTATTCCGCTGGTTCGCTTTGAAAGCCGCCTCTACACGGACATTAACAAGAACAACTAATGAAATTGTTGATTGTTGAAGATGATGCGCTGCTGCAATCGGGCCTGGCACAGGCGCTGGGCGCTAAGGGTTATGCAACAGATTGCGCCAGCAGCGCCGCAGAGAGCAATGCGCTCTTGCGCAGCGGTCAGTATACGCTGATCGTGCTGGATCTTGGCCTGCCGGATCGCGACGGCGCTTCGCTGCTGCGCCAGTGGCGGCGCGAGGGCGTTGCGATCCCGGTGCTGATCCTTACGGCGCGTGATGCGCTGGAGGATCGCGTGGAGGGCCTGGATGCCGGTGCGGATGATTATCTGATCAAGCCTTTTGCACTGGCAGAACTGCAGGCGCGGGTTCGGGCGCTGATCCGCCGCTATCAGGGGCAGAGCGATAACCAGCTGCAACAGGGCGATCTGACGCTCAATCTCAGCACGCAGCAGGTGCTGCTTGAAAATCAGTCGGTGGATATTACGCCTAAAGAGTTTGCGCTGCTGACGCGCCTGCTGATGCGCATCGGACAAAATGTGCATCGCGAAACGCTGCAGCAGGATCTTTATAGCTGGAACGACGATCCTGGATCGAACACGCTGGAAGTGCATATTCATAATCTGCGCCGCAAGCTGGGAAAAGATCGGATTAAAACGGTTCGCGGTGTGGGTTACCGGCTGGAACTGCGCGAATGAACAGTATGCGGCAGCGCTTACTGATCATGCTGGCGCTGATCCTGCTTATCTGTCAGGTCATGAGCGTGATCTGGCTCTGGCACGAGAGCCGGGAGCAGATCAGCTTTCTTGTCAATGAGACGCTCTCAGCTCAGGCGCGCAATCAGCGGGTCGAGAATGAGATCCGCGAAGCGATCGCTTCGCTGCTGCTGCCTTCACTGGTGATGGTATGCCTGACGCTGCTGCTCTCGTTCTGGGCGATTAACTGGATTATTCGCCCGCTTAAGCTGCTGCAGGATAGCCTGGCGCATCGTTCCGCCGACAACCTCACTCCCCTGCCGGTGTATTCAGATATGGATGAAATCGTTGCCGTCACCGGCGCCATCAACCAGCTCTTCTCCCGTCTGGACCACACGCTGCAGCAGGAGCGGCTTTTTACTGCCGATGCTGCCCATGAACTGCGTACGCCCCTCGCCGGGCTGCGGCTGCATCTGGAACTGCTGCAGCAGCAGGTGCCGCAGAGTGAAATGCTGATTAGCCGTATCGATCAGCTGATGCACACCGTAGAGCAGCTGCTCATGCTGTCACGTGCCGGCCAGGCGCTGGCGGGCGGACACTATCAGCAGCTGTGGTGGCTGCAGGATATCATGCAGCCGCTGAAACCAGAGATGGACGAGCTGCTGCTACAGCGTCAGCAGCGGCTGCGCTGGCCAGAGGGGAGTGATATCCCGCAACAGGGCGAAGCGGTGCTGTTGCGCCTGATGCTGCGCAATTTGCTGGAGAACGCCTCGCGCTATAGCCCGGAAAACAGCGAGGTGCAGGTTAAGCTATACCGGGATGCGCAGCAGGTAACGGCAGAGGTATGGGATGAAGGGCCGGGTATTGATGCCGGAGCCGCAGAGGAGTTAACCCAGGCCTTTCGCCGTCGCGATCAGCGCTACGGCGGCAGCGGACTGGGTCTGAATATTGTGCTGCGTATTGTACAAATGCACCGCGGTACGCTGACGCTG
This sequence comes from Pantoea sp. UBA7232, assembly GCF_002473195.1. NCBI lineage: Bacteria > Pseudomonadati > Pseudomonadota > Gammaproteobacteria > Enterobacterales > Erwiniaceae > Pantoea > Pantoea sp. UBA7232. The sequence goes on along the minus strand of NZ_DKTK01000005.1, from coordinate 179,368 downwards.
GAAAACCGTGAAGACCGCAGCGGACTGATTGCCCGCTGTACGCTGCCGTATCAGCTCAACGGCTAGCTCTGCAGATAAAAAAAGCGGCCCGAAGGCCGCTTTTAGCTGCGATTAACGCTGATAGATAATTTCGACGCCTTCGTCGTCTTCATCATCCCAGTCGTCATCCCAGTCATCATCTTCTTCCACTTCCTGAGCGGTCTCCAGCGCTTCACGATGGTAATCATCCCACATGAACGCGACCTTCTCAGGCTGCTTCTCTTCCAGTTCCGCTTCTTTAGGATTAGCGATGATAAAGCTCATCACATCCCAGCAGAGTTCATTCACGCCGGTACGGCTGGCGGCAGAGATAAGATAATATTTGTCATCCCAGCCGAGCGCCTCTGCAATCGCTTTAGCGCGGCTTTCAGCTTCTTCCTGACTCAGCAGGTCAGTTTTGTTAAACACCAGCCAGCGCGGCTTCTGATAGAGCTTCTCGCTATATTTTTCCAGCTCGCCAAGAATGATGCGGGCGTTTTCAACCGGATCGGTTTCGTCGATAGGCGCAATGTCGATCAGGTGCAGCAGGACGCGACAGCGCTCAAGATGCTTCAGGAAGCGAATGCCCAGCCCGGCGCCTTCCGCTGCACCTTCAATCAGCCCCGGGATATCGGCCACGACAAAGCTTTTTTCGCTGTCCATGCGCACAACGCCCAGGCTGGGAACCAGCGTGGTAAACGGATAGTCCGCCACTTTTGGCTTCGCTGCAGAAACGGCGCGAATAAAGGTCGATTTACCCGCATTCGGCAGACCCAGCATGCCGACATCGGCCAGCAGCATCAGCTCCAGCTGCAGATCGCGTTTCTCGCCTGGCGTACCCATGGTTTTCTGGCGCGGGGTGCGGTTAACCGAGGATTTAAAACGCGTGTTACCAAGACCGTGCCAGCCGCCTTTCGCTACCATCAGCTTCTGCTCATGGCGCGTCATATCGCCCAGCGTTTCACCGGTGCCCTGATCGATTATGCGCGTACCGACCGGCACTTTGATGGTGACATCTTTACCACGTTTGCCGGTGCAGTCGCGGCTCTGACCATTCTGACCGCGCTCAGCGCGGAACGCTTTTTCAAAGCGATAATCGATCAGGGTATTGAGGTTTTCATCTGCCAGCAGATAGACGTCACCGCCATCACCGCCGTCACCGCCGTCCGGGCCGCCTTTAGGAATATATTTCTCGCGGCGGAAGCTAACGCAACCGTTGCCGCCATCGCCTGCGACCACAAGGATCGTCGCTTCATCAACAAACTTCATTCTATTTCTCCGTCACACTGTCGTCTGTCGCTGCAGAGAGCGGCAGACGGGTCCGCCAGGGTCTTCTGTGCTGACCGGCGGCGGATAATGCAAATCTGGTAATATGAGATGTACAGAAAGTGTACAACAAACCGCGCAGCTCAGTTAGCGGGGATTCGATAACCGGCGGCAGAATGTAAAAAGCCCCGCAAAGCTGCGGGGCCTTTCCTTCGTGTGTTCAGACGATTATCGTCTGCAGCACGACAACCTTACTCAGCAACGATGCTGATATATTTACGGTTGTTCGGGCCTTTCACTTCGAATTTAACTTTGCCGTCTGTGGTAGCAAACAGGGTGTGGTCACGACCACAGCCTACATTGGTACCGGCGTGGAACTTGGTGCCACGCTGACGAACAATGATGCTACCTGCCAGAACAGATTCACCACCGAAACGCTTAACACCCAGACGTTTTGCGTTGGAGTCGCGACCGTTACGGGTCGAACCACCAGCCTTCTTATGTGCCATTTGTCAGATCTCCTCTTACGCGCTGATCGTCGTGATTTTCACATCAGTGAACCACTGACGGTGACCAGCTTGCTTACGGTAGTGTTTACGACGACGAAACTTAACAATCTTGATTTTTTCGCCGCGACCGTGAGCAACAACTTCTGCCTTGATCATTCCGCCTGAAACCAGTGGCGCGCCGATTTTCACGTCTTCGCCATTTGCAATCATCAGAACCTGGTCGAACTCAATGGTTTCGCCGGTTGCGATGTCCAGCTTTTCCAGGCGAACGGTCTGACCTTCGCTTACTCGGTGTTGTTTACCACCACTTTGGAAAACCGCGTACATATAAAACTCCGCTTCTGCGCTTGCCTTTCTGTGTAATCAGGCGGCGCGATAATATTCACAATAGGGCGCGAATTCTACGCAAATATCCAGCAGAAAACAAGCGCACTTTGCACTCTCCTGCAGAAAAAAAGCGCAGAGTGAATGCAACCGTTTCTCATCCTGAATTTTCAAGTACAATCAGTAACAGATTACCTGAACTCACGCTGGGTAAAAGCGCCTACCATGCAAAAAACGAGTCAAAGCTGAACAGACGAATGAACCTAGAACAAATTAACGAACTAACCGCGCAGGACATGGCGGCCGTCAACCAGACCATCCTCGACCAGCTGAATTCAGATGTCTCACTGATCAACCAGTTGGGCTACTACATTGTCAGCGGCGGAGGTAAACGCATTCGTCCGATGATTGCCGTGCTTTCAGCGCGTGCGCTCAACTATCAGGGTTCGCTGCATGTCACGAACGCAGCGCTGATTGAATTTATCCACACGGCAACGCTGCTGCATGATGATGTGGTGGATGAGTCTGACATGCGTCGCGGCAAAGCGACTGCGAATGCGGCGTTTGGTAATGCCGCCAGCGTGCTGGTAGGTGATTTTATCTATACGCGCGCTTTTCAGATGATGACCAGCCTCGGATCCTTAAAGATCCTCGCGCTGATGTCAGAAGCGGTGAATGTGATCGCAGAAGGCGAAGTGCTGCAGCTGATGAACTGTAACGATCCTGACATCACTGAAGAGAGCTACATGCGTGTGATCTACAGTAAAACGGCGCGTCTGTTTGAGGCTGCTTCTCAGGCCTCAGCGATTCTGGCAGAGGCTTCGCCTGCTCAGGAGAAAGCGCTGCAGGATTATGGTCGCTACCTTGGCACCGCTTTCCAGTTAATTGACGATTTGCTCGACTACAGCGCAGATGGCGAGACGCTGGGTAAAAATACCGGTGACGATCTCAGCGAAGGGAAACCGACGCTGCCCCTGCTGCATGCCATGCACCATGGCACACCCGAGCAGGCCGCTATGATCCGCAGCGCGATTGAGGAAGGCAATGGACGCCATTTGCTGGAGCCGGTGCTGGCCGCTATGCAGCAGACGGGTTCACTGGAGTGGACGCGCAAACGCGCTGAAGAAGAAGCGGATAAAGCGATTGCTGCGCTACAGCTGCTGCCTGAGAGTCCGTGGCGTACTGCGCTTGAAGCGCTGGCGCATATGTCAGTGCAGCGCGACTTTTAATCCCAAACGGAGCCGCCCGGCTCCGTTTTTCATTTCCCCGCCGTTTCCTGCGCCGTTTGCATAAGTTTGCACGCTTTTTGCGAATACCCGCCAGATTTTGCTACCTGGGTGTAACAATTACTGGAAATTAATGGAACCTTTTTGCTATATAGAGCCGTTAATTTCCAGTTTTACCCTTCACTGCCGCGGCAGCGATTACGCATTACATGGATATGGAGAACAAGTTATGCAGACAAGGAAAGAGGATTGGCATCCTGCAGATATTATCGCAGCGCTACGCAAACGTGGTACTTCACTGGCGGCGCTGTCACGTGCGGCAGGGCTTTGCTCCTCAACGCTCGCCAATGCGCTGTCTCGCCCCTGGCCCAAAGGCGAGTGGCTTATCGCTATGGCGCTTGAGGTGCATCCGGCAGAAATCTGGCCAAGCCGCTATTACGATCCTGACACCCTGCTTTTGCTGGATCGCAAAAAACGGATCCGATCGCCCGATAGTTTGAAAAAGATCCCGGAAAAAAAATAAAAAAAAACCAGCCACGCTGCTGTGACTGGTTCTGGTCCATCATACTGACTGGCTTATTCGCCGCTGATACGCTCAATGTTCGCGCCCATCGCTTTGAGCTTATCTTCGATATGCTCATAGCCGCGATCGATATGGTAGATCCGGTCAACAACCGTAGTGCCTTCAGCAATACAGCCTGCCAGTACCAGACTCGCCGAAGCACGTAAATCGGTCGCCATAACCTGTGCACCCGAGAGCGTTTCCACACCGTGACAAATCGCCGTGTTGCTCTCGATTTCCGCATGCGCACCCATACGGATCAGTTCCGGGATGTGCATAAAGCGGTTTTCAAAGATGGTTTCTGTGATCACGCCCGTGCCTTCCGCCAGCAGATTCAGCAGAGTGAACTGCGCCTGCATATCGGTTGGAAAACCCGGATGCGGTGCAGTGCGGATATTCACCGCTTTTGGCCGCTTGCCGTGCATATCAAGACTAATCCAGTCATCACCGGTTTCAATCTCTGCACCCGCGTCGCGCAGTTTAGCCAGTACCGCATCCAGCGTATCCGGCTGTGCATTGCGGCAGATGACTTTGCCGCGCGAGATAGCCGCAGCCACAAGGAAGGTGCCGGTTTCGATACGATCCGGCAGCACGCGATAGACACCGCCACCCAGACGTTCCACACCTTCAATCGTAATTTTGTCCGTGCCTGCGCCAGAAATTTTTGCACCCAGCGTATTGAGGAAGTTTGCCGTATCAACAATCTCCGGCTCGCGCGCCGCGTTCTCGATTACCGTGGTGCCGGTTGCCAGCGTTGCCGCACTCATAATGGTTACGGTAGCGCCGACGCTGACTTTATCCATGACGATGTGCGCGCCTTTCAGGCGGCCATTGACTGAGGCTTTAACATAGCCCTCTTCCAGCTTAATCTCCGCGCCAAGCTGTTCCAGACCAGTGATATGCAGATCGACCGGACGGGCACCAATCGCGCAGCCGCCCGGCAGTGATACCTGACCCTGACCAAATCGTGCCACCAGCGGCCCGAGCGCCCAGATAGAAGCACGCATCGTTTTAACCAGATCGTAAGGAGCGCTGAAGACGTTAACTTCGCGCGCATCAACATGCACCGAACCGTTACGCTCTGTGCGTGCACCCAGCAGGCTCAGCAGCTTCATGGTGGTATCAATATCACGCAGCTGCGGGACATTCTGAATTTCTACCGGCTCTTCTGCCAGCAGCGCGGCAAACAGAATCGGCAGCGCTGCATTTTTTGCGCCGGAAATGGTCACTTCACCACTTAAGCGGGTGGGGCCTTGCACACGAAATTTGTCCATTAACACGGCTCTCAATTATCTATCAACAAAACAACCAGACTGGTACTCAGAATCCGTTAAGTTTACGGTCGCGAGCCCACTCGGCGGGAGTATAAGTCTTGATGGAAACCGCATGAATGCGATTATCCGCAATGTATTCCATCAGCGGCGCATAAACAGCCTGCTGTTTTTTTACCCGGCTCAGTTCACCAAACATTTCGCCCACGGCGATCACCTGGAAATGGCTGCCGTCGTTGCTCATCACGTGGACTTCATCTAATGACAGCGCCTGCATCAGGACTGCCTGAACTTCACTATTTTCCATGGTTTATAACTTCACTTGATAATAATAAGGCGGATATCTTAGAGGAAAGCGGCTGAGTCTTAAATATGCAAAAGCCCCTGAACGCATCAGGGGCCTGGTTTTTCAGCCGTCAGATCAGACGCTTTTCTCCGCAGAAACAATAATCTGCTGAAGATTATAAAGCGTAATAAGAGAATGGAGTTTATCTGTCACACCCGTGAACAGCGGCGTACTTCCCTGCGCGCGTACCATCTCGCGCAGATGCACCAGCAGCGCCAGCCCGGCCGAATCGACCCGCTCCAGAGCCGCCACATCAATGACGTTTATATTCTGCATAACCGTTTCACGCTGCTGCCATAGTGTCAGCAGCGTATCCCGGTCAAGCTTGCCGCTCAGTACCAGCGTATCAGTACTGCGCTGCCAGCGTAACGATTCACTCATTATTGCTGTTTATCCAGTGTAATAGGTTGTGCCGCATAGGTTTTCAGCTGTGCAGTCAGGCCATCAATGCCTTTAGTGCGCAGCAGATCGCTCCACTCATTCTGCTTGGTGGTGATCATACTGATCCCTTCGGCAATCATATCGTAAGCCTGCCATTTTCCGCTCTGGCTGTTTTTACGCCACTGAAAATCGAGACGCACCGGCGGACGGCCGTTAGGATCAACAATGGTGACGCGAATAGCCACAATATTGGCATCGCCCAGCGGTTTTTCCGGCTGAATCTGGTAAGTCTGACCGTGATACAGCGCCAGCGCCTGCCCGTAAGCCTGGGCCAGGTAGTCACCGAATGCGGCAAAGTAGGCGTCGCGCTGTGCCGGCGTCGCTTCACGATAGTAGCGGCCTAAAACCAGCGCGCCGGCATATTTAATCTGCACATAGGGCAGCAGCTCCTGGCGCACAATATCGCGCAGATAGTTGGGATCCTGCTTGATTTTCGGCTGTTCATTTTTCAGCCGGGTAAAAGTTTTGGCTGCGGCTTCATTCATCAGCTTATACGGGTTGCTCTGATCCGTATCCGCTGCTGTGGCGGCCAGGGGAGCGATTGCCAGCAGGGCAACCATCAGAAAACGTTTCAACATCGTGTTTTACCTCTCTGGATTATTCCGTTGTGGCAGGCGCAGGTGCACGCTCGCCATCCTGTGACTGATTCTCTTTGCTGCCGTCGCCGCTTTTGTAAAGGAACTGACCAATCAAATCCTCAAGCACCAGGGCAGATTTGGTGTCGCGCAACGTTCCGCCATCTTTCAGCATAGCTGAACCGAGATCCGGATCGTCAAAGCCCAGATTCAGCGCCAGAAACTGTTCGCCCAGCAAACCCTGCGTACGAATAGCCAGAGAACTGGTATCCGGGATTTTATCGGCATACTGTTCGCTGATATCCATGGTCACGCGCGGCGACAGGCTTTTCTCATCCAGTGAAATATCCGTTACGCGGCCAATGACGACGCCGCCAATTTTCACAGGTGAACTGATTTTCAGGCCGCCAATATTGTCAAAGGTAGCGTAGAGCTTCCACGTGGGCTCGGTGCCCAGCGATTTGAGATCGGCCACGCGCAGACTGAGAAACAGCAGCGCCACCAGCGCCGCCAGCATAAATACCCCTACCCAAATTTCATTTTTCTTGCTTTGCATTGCATCAGTTCCCAAACATCAGTGCGGTCAGCACAAAATCAAGCCCAAGCACCGCCAGTGAAGCGTGTACGACGGTACGCGTTGTTGCCCGGCTGATACCTTCCGACGTCGGAATCGCATCGTAGCCGTTAAACAGCGCAATCCAGGTTACCGTAATGGCAAAAACTGCGCTCTTGATCAGGCAGTTAAGGACATCATTATGAAAATCTACCGCGCTTTGCATCGCGGACCAGAAAAAGCCGGGATCGATACCTTTCCAGCCAACGCCAACCAGTGCACCACCGGCAATACCGACGGCCGTAAAAATCAGCGTTAACAGCGGCATACTGATAAAACCCGCCCAGAAGCGCGGCGAGACCACGCGGCGCAGCGGATCCACCGCCATCATCTCCATACTGGAGAGCTGCTCTGTGGCTTTCATCAGACCAATCTCTGCCGTCAGCGCCGAGCCGGCTCGTCCGGCAAACAGCAGCGCCGTGACAACCGGCCCCAGCTCACGCAGCAGCGACAGCGCCACCAGCATGCCAAGGCTGGTCTCCGCGCTGTAGGTGGTCAGCACCAGATATCCCTGCAGTCCCAGCACCATGCCGATAAACAGACCAGAAACCACAATAATCAGCAGCGAGAGTACGCCAACGCTGTACAGCTGCCTGATCAACAATGGAGCATGGCGGCGAAAAGCGGGTTTTCCCACCAGCGCATGAAACAGCATCAGACCGGCCCGACCAAAGGTCGCACAGCTGTTTATTCCCCGACGCCCGAGCGACGCCAGTGCCTGTAACACCATGAGTTTACTCTCTCCCTGTCCGGGTCAAATCACTAAGATAGTCGCCGGCGGCGAAACGAAACGGCACCGGACCATCAGCATGCCCATCAATAAACTGGCGTACGCGCGGATCGGCGTTCTCCTTCAGCTGCCGGGTGCTGCCTTCAGCAATGATTTTTTGCCCGGCAACAATATAGGCGTGATCGGCGATGCTCAGGACTTCAGGCACATCATGCGATACCACAATACAGGTCACGCCCAGCGAGTGGTTCAGCTCATCAATCAGCTTGACCAGCACGCCCATAGTTATTGGATCCTGCCCCACAAACGGCTCATCAAACATAATGAGTTCCGGTTCCAGCGCAATGGCACGTGCCAGCGCAGCACGTCGCGCCATCCCGCCGGAGAGCTCTGCCGGCATAAGTTTTGCCGCGCCGCGCAGTCCGACCGCTTCAAGCTTCATCATCACCGTGCTGTGCAGCAGTTCCGGCGGCAGCTGAGTGTGCTCGCGCAGTGGCCAGGCGACGTTTTCATAGACGTTAAGATCGGTAAAGAGCGCGCCTGACTGAAACAGCATGCTCATTTTCTTACGGGCTTCATAGAGCTTGCGCCGTGACAGGCTGGGAATATTCTGGCCCTGAAACCAGATTTCGCCGTGGTCAGGCTGCAGCTGACCGCCAATCAGGCGTAACAGCGTTGTTTTTCCGATGCCGGAAGGTCCCATAATCGCGGTCACTTTGCCCGCCGGAACCGTAAGTGAAATATCATCGAATATCGTGCGATCGCCACGGGTGAAACTCACACCGCGCACCTCGACCAGATTCGTTTGCTGCTGAGTCATTATTACCTCGTTAAGCGGGTCGGGCGTACTAAATGGGGTGGATGGTAGCCTGGTAAACCGCAATTCACGATAGTTTTACAGAAACTTACCGGTTCAGTGTGGCGAAAACGGTCATTAAATTTACTTTTGTCGCTCAGAGAGTCAAAATCAGCGGCTGACTCTCCCCGCATCTCAGGTTTTTTTGCCGGCCAGGGTCCGCCGGCACCGTATCCATCAAGGATTTTTCATGTTTGTAGCTACCGCCCTGTTGTTTATCGGATTGCTGTTACTGGTTTACGGGGCCGATCGACTGGTCTTCAGCGCCGCCATTCTGTGCCGCTCATTCGGTATTCCGCCGCTGATTATCGGCATGACGGTAGTCAGTATCGGCACATCGCTACCGGAGCTGATTATTTCGTTTTCAGCTGCGCAACATGGACAGATGGATTTGGCCGTAGGCACCGCGCTGGGCTCAAACATTACGAATATCCTGTTAATTCTGGGTGGCGCCGCGCTGCTTCATCCTTTAACCGTACACTCCAATTTGATTCGGCGCGAACTTCCGCTGCTGCTGCTGGTCTCTTTGCTGAGCGGCATTATGCTGTTTGATAATTACCTGAGCCGGCTGGATGGTGTGGCGCTGTTGCTGATGGCGCTGTTCTATCTGCTGATCGTGATCCGCATTGCCCGCCGCGCCGGACATGACAACAGCGATACACTCACCCGGGAACAGCTGGCAGAACTGCCGCGCGATGAAGCGGGTAACACGGTAGCCTTTCTCTGGCTGGCGGTCGCGCTGATTATATTGCCGATGTCGACCCGTATGGTCATCGACAATGCCACCGTCTTTGCTGATTACTTTGGCGTAAGCGAGCTGGTGATGGGGCTGACGCTTATCGCGGTAGGGACCAGCCTGCCGGAGCTGGCCACGGTTGTCGCGGGTGCGCTGAAAGGTGAAGATGATATGGCGATTGGTAATCTGATCGGCGCCAATATTTTCAACCTGGCGATTGTTCTTGGCCTGCCCGCGCTGTTTCATCCGGGCGAGGTCAATCCGCTCGCGTTTAGCCGTGATTACTGGGTCATGCTCGGCGTCAGCGTAGTGTTTGCCCTGTTTTGTCTGCTGCGTAAGCGGCGCGTCGGCCGGATAGCCGGCGCGCTGTTACTGAGCGGATTTCTTCTCTGGGTGCTATGGCTGTGGCTCAGCCCCACCCTTCTTACTGGCTATTAAGGATGCACTGATATGTCACAGCAGCATGCAGAGTTTGATTTTCAGCAGGCGGGTAAAAAGGTTCTGCGCATCGAACGTGAAGGACTTGAACAGCTTGATCAGTATATCAATGACGACTTCAGCCGCGCCTGCCAGCTGCTTTATGCCTGCCAGGGAAAAGTCGTGGTGATGGGCATGGGCAAGTCAGGACATATCGGTAAGAAAATGGCCGCGACCTTTGCCAGCACCGGCACCGCCTCCTTTTTTGTGCATCCGGGCGAGGCGAGCCATGGCGACCTCGGCATGGTGAGCGCCAGCGATGTGGTTATCGCCATCTCGAACAGCGGCGAGTCGGCAGAGATCCTGGCGCTGATCCCGGTGCTGAAGCGACAGAAAGTGCAGCTGATCTGTATGACCAGCCGCCCGGAGAGCGCCATGGGCCGCGCGGCAGATGTTCACCTGTGTGTGAAAGTGCCGCAGGAAGCGTGCCCGCTGGGACTGGCGCCAACGTCCAGCACCACGGCAACGCTGGTGATGGGCGATGCGCTGGCGGTGGCGCTGCTTGAGGCGCGCGGTTTTACGCCAGAGGATTTTGCGCTGTCGCATCCTGGCGGCGCGCTGGGTCGTAAACTGCTGCTGCACGTCAGCGACATTATGCACAGCGGCGATGAAATTCCGCACGTCACGCGCGAGGCGTCGCTGCGTGATGCCCTGCTGGAGATCACGCGCAAAAACCTCGGTCTCACGGTGATCGTCGATGACTTAATGAAAATTGAAGGGATTTTTACCGATGGCGATCTGCGCCGTATTTTTGATATGGGCGTCGATTTTCAGTCAGCGCGTATTCAGGACGTCATGACGCGTGGCGGCATCCGCGTCCGGCCAAATATGCTGGCGGTAGAGGCCTTAAATCTGATGCAAAATAAAAATATCACTGCCGTCCTGGTAGCCGATGAAGATCGGCTGCTGGGCGTCGTCCACATGCATGACATGCTGCGCGCTGGCGTAGTCTGAACAGGAAATGTAAATGAACGCTGAAAATGCGCTGGTTGCCACCTGCTATGGTCCGGTATCAGCTGAAGTCATGGCACGGGCAGCGCAAATCCGCCTGCTGATTTGTGATGTCGATGGCGTCATGTCAGACGGCCTGATCTATATGGGAAACAGCGGTGAAGAGCTGAAGGCGTTTAATGTGCGGGATGGCTACGGCATACGTTGCCTGCTGACCTCCGGCATCGAAGTCGCTATTATAACCGGCCGTCGCGCTAAGCTGCTGGAAGATCGCTGTGAAACGCTGGGCATTACGCATCTTTACCAGGGACAATCAGATAAGCTTTTGGCGTGGCGCGAACTTCTGGATAAACTGTCACTGGACAGCACGCAGGTTGCCTATATTGGCGACGATCTGATCGACTGGCCGGTCATGGCGCAGGCGGGTCTGAGTGTTGCCGTAGCGGATGCACATCCGGTCTTGCTGCCGCGTGCAGACTATGTCACACGCATCGGCGGCGGACGCGGTGCGGTACGCGAAATATGCGACCTGATATTACTGGCGCAGAATAAATTTGAGGATGCCAGAGGGCAATCAGTATGAGTAAAAGCAGGCGTTGGATAACGCTGATTCTGGCTCTGGTCGCGCTGATATTGATCGGCTGGAACCTGACGAATCAGGATGAGAGTGCCACGCCGTTGGCTTCAAACGATCAGGAGCCAACCTACACCAGCGCGAACTCTAATACCGTGGTATACAACCCAACGGGTGCACTGGCCTACAAGCTTGTCTCCGATAAAGTGACCTATTTTTCAGCTGATGAAGTCAGCTGGTTTGATCGTCCCGTTATGACAACCTTTGATGAAAACAAAGTGCCAACCTGGTCAGTACGGGCGGACAAAGCAAAGCTAACGAAAGATCGTATGCTTTATCTGTATGGCCACGTTGAAGTGCATACGCTGACGCAGGATTCTCAGCTGGAACGCATTATCACTGATAACGCGCAGGTCAATCTGGTGACCCAGGATGTCATGTCTGACGACCAGGTGACGCTATTTGGCCGCAGTTTTAACTCCACGGGCATGAAGATGCGCGGCAATTTGCGGACAAAAAACGCCGAACTGCTTGAAAAGGTCAAAACCTCTTATGAAATTCAAAATGAACAAAAATAGCGTTAACGCGCTGCTGCTGGGATCGCTGCTGATTGGCAGCCTGCCCGCGCTGGCTGTCACCGGCGACTCAGAAAAACCGGTTAATATCGACTCCGTTAATCAGGCGCTGGATCTGCAGGGCAACGTGGCGACCTTTACCGGCAATGTTATTGTCACGCAGGGCACGATTAAAATTACAGCGGATAAAGTCGTGGTGACCCGTCCCGGCGGCGACAGCAACAAAACTATTGTTGATGCCTATGGCAATCCGGCTACGTTTTATCAGATGCAGGACAACGGCAAGCCGGTTAAAGGCCATGCCGCTAAGCTGCACTATGAGCTGGCCAACGATTTTGTCGAGCTGACCGGTAATGCTTTCATTGAACAGCAGGACAGCAACATCAAAGGCGATCGCATCACCTATCTGGTGAAAGAGCAGAAAATGCAGGCCTATAGTCAGGGTCAAAGCAAACGCGTCACCACGGTGCTGGTTCCTTCACAGCTGCAGGATAAAAACGGTTCCGCTGCGAGCCCTAAAAAGAGTAACTGACCGATGGCAACTTTAGTCGCTGAAAATCTGGCCAAAGCGTATAAAGGCCGCCGCGTAGTGGAAGATGTCAGCCTGCAGGTTAAATCGGGCGAGATTGTCGGACTGCTGGGTCCTAACGGCGCCGGTAAGACCACGACATTTTATATGGTGGTCGGCATTGTCCCGCGCGATGCGGGCCGCATTATTATCGATGATGAGGATATCAGTATCCTGCCCCTGCACGCCCGTGCGCGTCGTGGTATCGGATACCTGCCGCAGGAAGCCTCTATTTTCCGGCGGCTGAGCGTGTATGACAATCTGATGGGCGTGCTGCAGATCCGCGACGATCTGACCGAAGAGCAGCGCCAGGATCGCGCCAATGAGCTGATGGAAGAGTTCCATATTGAGCATCTGCGCAACAGCCTGGGCCAGGCGCTCTCCGGGGGAGAACGTCGCCGCGTTGAAATTGCACGCGCGCTGGCAGCGAATCCAAAGTTCATTCTGCTGGATGAGCCGTTCGCCGGGGTTGACCCCATCTCCGTTATCGATATCAAAAAGATCATCGAACATTTGCGCGACAGCGGCCTCGGTGTCCTGATCACCGACCATAACGTGCGTGAAACGCTGGCCGTCTGCGAACGCGCCTATATTGTCAGCCAGGGCAATCTGATTGCACACGGCACGCCGGATGAAATTCTGGCAGATGAGCAGGTTAAGCGGGTTTATTTGGGCGAAGAGTTCAGACTCTGATAAGGTGTCGATTAACCCGATATTCGCTTAGGACATTCAAGCCGGATTATGAAGCAAGGTTTGCAACTCAGGTTCAGCCAACAGCTGGCGATGACCCCCCAGCTGCAACAGGCCATTCGCCTGCTGCAGCTCTCTACGCTTGAACTCCAGCAGGAGCTCCAGCTGGCGCTGGAGAGCAATCCGCTACTTGAGCAGACCGATATTCATGATGAAGTGGACGCACGCGAAACGCAGGAAAGCGATACGTTAGATACCCGTGAGGCGCTGGAACAGAAAGAGATGCCTGACGAGTTGCCGCTGGATGCGTCGTGGGATGAAATTTATACCGCCGGCACCCCTTCCGGCACCGGAACAGATTATCAGGATGATGAACTGCCGGTGTATCAGGGAGAAACCACGCAGTCGCTGCAGGATTACCTGATGTGGCAGGTGGAGCTGACCCCGTTTACCGATACCGATCGCGCTATTGCGACATCGATTGTTGATGCGATCGACACGACCGGTTATCTCACCGTGACGCTGCAGGAAATTTGCGACAGTATCGGTGACGATGAGCTGACGCTGGATGAGGTAGAGGCGGTTCTCAAGCGCGTCCAGCGGTTTGATCCGGTTGGCGTAGGCGCGCGCGATCTGCGCGACTGTCTGCTGGTTCAGCTATCGCAATATGCGGCTGACGCTCCTATGCTAAAAGAGGCGCGCCTGATTGTCAGTGAACATCTCGATCTGCTGGCTAATCACGACTTCCGCAGCCTGATGCGGGTGACCCGCCTGAAAGAAGAGGTGCTGAAAGAGGCGATGCTGTTGATACAGTCGCTCGATCCGCGCCCCGGACAATCGATTAATACGGGTGAACCGGAATACGTTATTCCGGATGTGCTGGTGCGCAAAGCGGGCGCACGCTGGATAGTGGAATTGAACGCTGAAAGCCTGCCGCGTCTGCGGATCAACCAGCACTATGCCGCCATGGGCGGTTCAGCGCGCAGCGATAGCGACAGCCAGTTTATTCGCAATAATCTGCAGGAAGCGCGCTGGCTCATTAAAAGCCTGGAGAGTCGTAATGACACTCTGCTCAAGGTTACCCGCTGTATCGTTGCGCAGCAGCAGGCGTTTTTTGAGCAGGGCGAAGAGTATATGCGTCCGATGGTGCTGGCAGATATCGCGCAACAGGTCGATATGCACGAGTCCACCATCTCACGCGTGACCACGCAAAAATATCTGCACAGTCCGCGTGGTATTTTTGAGCTGAAATATTTTTTCTCCAGCCATGTCAGCACGGAAGGCGGCGGCGAAGCCTCGTCTACGGCCATTCGTGCGCTGGTAAAAAAACTGGTCGCGGCAGAAAATCCCGCAAAGCCCTTGAGCGACAGCAAACTGACCGCCATGTTATCTGAACAGGGTATTATGGTAGCGCGACGTACGGTTGCGAAGTATCGCGAGTCTTTATCTATACCGCCATCAAACCAGCGTAAACAGCTGGTCTGACCGAACTCAGAAGGAAGACCTATGCAGCTAAACCTTACCGGACTCAATGTCGAAATCACTGACCCGCTGCGCGAATTTGTGAACAGCAAATTTGGCAAACTTGAACACTATTACGATCGCATCAATCAGGTTTATATTGTTCTGAAAGTGGAGAAAGTGACTCAGATTGCAGAGGCAACTCTGCACGTTAACGGCGGTGAGCTGCACGCCACAGCGGAAGCGGAAGATATGTACGCGGCCATTGACGGGCTGGTTGATAAGCTGGCACGTCAGTTGACCAAACATAAAGACAAACTGAAAAAACACTAACCTTCACGTTTGCAGAGCGCTGACCCGTTCAGCGCTCAGGGAAAAATGGGGCGGAAGAGCGCCCCGTTTTATCATCTGCGCAAGCGCCAGCAGGGCTTTTCGCTCTGTGGCTATGTGAACTCGCAAGTGAAACCACGATGAACAACGATCTGACACTGGAATTGAGCTCGGTTCTGACGCCTGACTGCACCCGCAGCGGCGTACACTGCCAGAGTAAAAAACGCGCGCTGGAGATTATCAGCGAACTGGCGGCTAAGCAGCTCAATCTGCCGCACCAGACGCTTTTCGAAGCGATTCTGACCCGCGAGCGTATGGGCAGTACCGGCATTGGCAACGGCATTGCTATTCCGCATGGCAAACTGGAAGAGGACACGCTGCGGGCAGTGGGAGTGTTTATCAGCCTCGATCAGCCTATTGCTTTTGACGCCGTGGATAATCAGCCGGTCGATCTGCTGTTCGCTCTGCTGGTGCCTGCCGATCAGTGTAAGACGCACCTTCATACCCTGTCGCTGGTCGCAAAACGCCTGGCAGATAAGACGGTCTGCCGTCGCCTGCGTGCGGCCCAGAGTGATCAAGAGCTCTACGCCATTATCACAGAAGCTCAGGAAGCGCATTCGTAATCAGTACATAGCGTTACCGGTCTGCAGGCCGGATAAAACAGGGGAGAATAGTGATGGTGCTGATGATCGTCAGTGGTCGATCAGGCTCAGGTAAATCAGTTGCGCTGCGTGCCCTGGAGGATATGGGCTTTTACTGTGTCGACAATCTGCCGGTAGTTCTGCTGCCTGAGCTGGCGAATACGCTGACAGAGCGGAATATTTCGGCGGCGGTAAGTATTGATGTACGCAACATGCCGGAGTCGCAGGAAGTCTTTGAGCTGGCGTTAAATAATCTGCCTGACTCTTTCTCTCCTCAGCTGCTGTTTCTGGATGCCGATCGCAATACGCTGATCCGGCGCTACAGCGACACCCGTCGCCTGCATCCGCTCTCCAGCAAAAACCTGTCGCTGGAAAGCGCCATTGATGAAGAGAACGATCTGCTGGAGCCGCTGCGCTCGCGTGCCGATCTGATTATTGATACCTCAGAGATGTCAGTGCATGAGCTGGCTGAGATGCTGCGCACCCGCCTGCTGGGCAAGCGCGAACGCGAACTCACGATGGTGTTTGAGTCGTTCGGTTTCAAACACGGTATCCCGATCGATGCCGACTACGTGTTTGACGTGCGCTTTTTGCCTAACCCGCACTGGGATCCCAAGCTGCGTCCGATGACGGGCCTCGATCGACCGGTGGCGGCGTTCCTGGATCGGCATACAGAAGTACATAATTTTATCTACCAGACGCGCAGCTATCTTGAGCTATGGCTGCCGATGCTGGAAACCAACAACCGCAGCTACCTTACTGTGGCGATCGGCTGTACCGGTGGCAAACATCGTTCCGTGTATATCGCCGAGCAGCTGGCTGACTATTTCCGTTCGCGCGGTAAAAACGTGCAGTCGCGTCATCGCACACTGGAAAAGCGTAAATCATGACCGTAAAGCAAACTGTCGAAATCCGTAACAAGCTGGGTATGCATGCGCGCCCGGCGATGAAGCTGTTTGAGCTGGTGCAGAGCTTTGACGCGGATGTTCTGCTGCGCAATGAAGCGGGCACCGAGGCTGAGGCGAGCAGCGTTATTGCGCTGCTGATGCTGGATTCAGCAAAAGGCGGTCATATTGAAATTGAAGCCAGCGGACCGCAGGAAACTGCGGCGCTTGCCGCCGTTATTGAGCTGTTTGAATCGGGCTTTGACGAAGAGTAAAGGTTTTAGTGTAGCCGGTAGCGATTCAGGAAACCCTCCCCTCCCAGCTGGCGCATCTGACGCATGATCCACTGCTGACGCTGGCGAACATAGCCTGAAGGCGCATCCGCGCGAAAACGGATCGGATTAGGCAATACTGCAGCCAGCAGGGCAGCCTCTGCGATAGTCAGGCGGCTGGCGGGCTTATGGAAATAGTGCTGCGCTGCGGCTTCAGCGCCAAAAATACCGGGACCGAACTCAGCGATATTAAGATAGACCGTCAGAATACGACGTTTACTCCAGACGGTTTCAATGCCAACCGTCATCCCCGCCTCCAGCCCTTTACGTAGCCAGCTACGTCCGTCCCACAAAAAGAGATTTTTCGCGGTCTGCTGAGAAAGCGTTGACGCGCCACGCATGCGCTCGCCGCTGCTGTTGTCGAGCACCTGCTGAATAGCGCCAACGTCAAAACCCCAGTGCTCAGGGAATTTCTGATCTTCGGCGGCAATCACGGCCAGCGCCATCCACGGGGAGATGTTATCCATGCTGACCCACTCTGAATGTGCGACATAACTGATATCTCCGTGCAGCCAGGCGCCTGCCTGACGTTCCGCCATAACCGCGGAAAAAGGCACGGGTAAAAAAGCGAAAACGGCAATTCCTCCGATCCAGAGTACTGCCCATGCCAGCAGACATTTAACCATCAGCGACCTGAAAAGGCTGAACCCTTTCCCTCTGTATTTTTTCATTACGTCTTCCTGTATCCCTTCCCTGTATTAATTAATCACTCTGGTCATGATTGCGTCCAGTGCGCATTGTTATACCTGCCTGCATGCAGCCAGCCGGTTTCCGGAGCTGAAAAAGCGTTCAGGCCAGCAGCGGCTCTTGTGCTGATAACCTGAAACATCAAAGACTTCCATCTTTAAGGAATCGGTTCCATGCATAAAAAACACGCAAAGCAAACTTCAGACCGCCGTTAACCTGCACTAATAGTCATGTTAATAAGACTTTCATATAGCTTAACATTTGCAAAGAATAGCTTAGCGTTTCCTGACTATCGTCTGCTATGAGATCGGTTTCAGACACATATTATGCTGCCAGAAAGCCGAATCCCCCGGTAATTGTCCGTAAATCAAATTTTACACTCTGACCGGCCTGTTTTTCAGAATGACCGTTCTGGAAGTTTAACCGCCTGCTTTCCAAAACGTTTCGGATAAATGTGACGCAGTACGGCTATTTTTATTACAAAACAATAGCATAAAGGCTATTTTCCTGATAACAATCCGCCCCCTTATAGCTATCAGGTCTTTCGCCGCTTCACTCAATCATGATGGCGAAAAATCAGTCAAAACCGGTTAATATCGATTAAATAACAAACAAATCAGCGGGGAAATTGACTCCCCGCTTGACAGTGTTGTCAAATTAATGTTTTCTGTAGCGGAACGTTGTTCAACATCACACAATTTAATGAATCTTGTCGCGCAGGCTGGCAAATTTGCTAAGGTGATTTTGTAACGTTAACCAATACCTGACTGCTGCTTTTTACTTCAATTAACCATAACAGCAGCAGTCACTTTTTCCCTGGTGTTGGCGCAGTATTCGCGCACCCCGGTTTCGACCGGGGTCATTTTTTTTAGCGCTTCTGATTTTCCCGCCCGGCAACCCATTCACGCAGTACGGCAACATCCTGTCGCCACTCCTGCTTCAGTTCATCGATCCACTCCTGCACATTGTCCCACCAGGCCGGCAGTTCCGGTGACTGGATCTGTTTTGCCAGCTGCTGCAGATGCAGCAAGCCTACCGATCCCGCGGCACCTTTAATTTTGTGCCCCTCTTCGGCAATGCCTTTTTGATCGCGCGCCATCATATTGGAATCAAGTACATCAAGATAACCAGGCATCATCTGTTCAAACATTGTCAGGCTCTGTGTGATCAGGCCAGGCCCGACCAGCTCGATATACTGCTCCAGCATCGCCACATCCAGCAGCATGCGCGACTGCGTATCCGCGACAGGCATATCTGTCTCTTCTTCCTCGCCCTGATAATCCCAGAATTTTTTGATCACCGCCGTCAGCGCCGGTACCGCCAGCGGTTTACTGAGTACTTCATCCATTCCGGCATCGAGATACTCTTTTTTATCTTTAAGTACGTTGGCCGTCAGCGCGACCAGCGGCGGCAGCTGCACGCCCTTATGCTGCTGATGGATAGCGCGCGCAACGTCCAGTCCGGTCATATCCGGCAGCTGAATATCCAGCAGCACCAGGTCAAACTCCTGCGGATCAAACAGGCTTAGCGCGTCATGGCCATTCATGGCGACCTCAACGCTGCAGCCGAGCTTCTCCAGCACCGAGCGGGCGACAATCACATTCAGTTCAATATCTTCCACCAGCAGTACGTGCAGCACCGGCAGCGGCAGGCTGTCATCCAGGCCGGTATCTTCCACTTCGTCAGCCACGCGCGGCGCGTTAATCTCAACCACAAAGCAGGAGCCTTTACCCGGCGCGCTGCTGACGGTGATATCTCCGCCCATCGCCTGCGCCAGGCGGCGCGATACCGCCAGCCCGATACCGGTACCGGTCGCGGGTTTGCCGCCGTGCTGATCTTTAACCTGATAATACATGGCAAAGATTTTGTCCTGCTCCTCCTGCGGAATACCCATTCCTGAATCCTGCACTTCAAAGCGCAGCGTTTCATTCGCGCTGTACGCGACCCGCACGACAATCTCTCCCTCGCGGGTGAATTTCACGGCGTTTCCAATCAGGTTCCACAGGATCTGCCGTAAGCGCGTGCCGTCAGCCAGAATTTTATGCGGCAGCGGCAGCGCGGGCTGCATAACAAACTTCAGATCTTTCGGCTGGGCCAGCAGGCCGGATAAGTTTTCGAGATCGGCAAGGAAACCGGTGAAATCAAGCGGCTGGTTATCCAGCTGAACTTTGCGCCGCTCGATTTTGTCCACTTCGATCACATCGTTAAAGATATTGCCCAGCGTAATGGCTGAGACGTGAATCGTTTTCAGGTACTTCAGCTGCTCCTGGCTGAGCTCGGTATCCAGCAGAATACGGCTCAGACCCACGATGCCGTTCAGCGGCGTGCGCAGCTCGTGGCTGATCGTTGAAATAAAGGTGGTTTTCTCCCGGCTGGCGTTCTCCAGCGCATCCTGATAGCGCTTACGCTCCGTGATATCGCGTCCGAATCCCATCAGGCCGCTGCGCTTGCCCACCCGATCGTAATAGGGCACTTTACGGATTTCAAAACAGGCTTTGCGCCCGTCCGGATACTGCAGCCACTGCTCATAGGTGAGCGATACGTTATGGCGAAACACCTTTTCGTCTGTTTCCAGTACCTTGGTCGCTGCCTCATCATCATAAATATCGCGCGGCGTCAGTCCGATCAGCTGTTTTTCACTTAGGCCGGTCAGCAGCTCCATGGCGCGGTTGCAGCCGGAGAACTGTTTGTCGATATTACGGTAGAAGACCAGATCGGGCGATGCATCCAGAAATGAGCGCAGGAAAGAGGATTGCTGCTCCAGCTCAATCTGCGCCTGCTCGCGGCGCGCCATCTCTTCACGCAGCTTATCCATCACCTGTTTACGCGCCTCTTCTGCGCTGATGCGATCGCTGATCTCCTGATTCAGCTGCGTGATGGTCTGTTTCATCTGCTGATTAAGCTCGAGATCGCGCGTGCGCATCTCTTCCAGCTTATCAACCAGCTTCGTTAGCCGCTGACGCGACTCCTCCAGCTGATCGACCACGACTGACAGGAAATAGACCGCCCAGGGCGTAATCAGCAGACCAAAGAAGACCGAGCGCACCACGTCGATACTTTCCACATGCCCGCGCAGTACCATAGTGACCGCCATCTGGACAATCATCGCCAGCACCACCAGCGCCGACGCCAGCAGCAGTGAAAAGCGCACCAGACCGAGTTTGACCATCAGGTCGACATAATATTGAGCTAACAGACGAATTTGTTTCATGGCAGATCCCCTGAACGAATGGCGCCATCATAACGTAATTAGCCTGCGTCTGCCCGGGCTGACCGGGATATTGCGCCCGCCTGACGCCCCATCATAGTGCATCCGCGCCCGGCTTGAACGTTATCTGGCGCGCGCTGAGTAAAGCACTTGACTAATTTGCACAGGTGAATAATCTGAAAGGCCGTCTGCGCGCAGCTAAGCGTCAGACCTTATTGCTCTCTTTCGCCTGTGGCAGCTGATTTCTCAGCATACTGCCACCCCTCCTTATTGCATACTGATTCACATTTAACGAAATTTTACTCAGTTACCTTCTGATTAGTTTTGCTTATACAGACCTATATTTAATTCAAAACAGACGCCATAAGAAAAACAGATACATGACATGCCGGTCTGCACAGCTACGATATTTTATGCTGCTATAAGCAGCACTGCCAGCAGGGTAAAGTAATATCGCCGCCTGCAGATAGTGAGACGGCTCACACTTAGCAGGGGTTTAAATCGGCGCTTATTGACATAAATTTACTGTTAAAAAATATAAAATTCATAAGGTTAACCTCTTTTTTCTGCAGATATAGGGCTCAGCGCTCTCTATTTGACCTCTGTGCGCTTTCCCGATAAGTTGAAATTCCGCTGGATGCTTTCCAGTCGGGACTGTGTCTCGACATATCTATGCAGCAAGAAGACTCCCTCTGGATGCAAGTTATCTCCCGTTAGAGACCGGATTGAAGAGCAACTCATCAAGGACGTTATACCCGGATCCTGAGAGTCATTGCTCGGTGTGGCGACGCCCGCGTACAGCGCGGAAAAAACCAGTGAAACAGCACGCGTCAGCGCTCTGTGCCTGAAACAGAACAGGCAATGTCTAAAGCAGTTTAAGGAGACTCTCAATGTCCACGCAAAAACCTCATTCCTATGGTTTGTACGACCCGGCCGCAGGCAGCGATAGCTGTGGTGTAGGTTTTATTACCCGCAAGGACGGCGAGCAGACACATGACATTCTGCAGATGGCGCACAGCGCACTCTGCACCGTGCCGCATCGCGGCGGGATGTCCGCAGAGGGTGTCGGTGATGGTGCCGGCGTTAACGTCGATCTCTCGCTTAACTTTTTCCGTAAATTAACCGGCCAGGCGCTGGAAGCTGGCCAGTTTGGCGTAGGCAACTTTTTTGTCCCGAAAGATGCCGCGCTGCGGGCTAATGCCGAACGTCTGGTTGAAGAGACGCTGGCCGCATGGAATTTCCCGGTGCTGCTGAAGCGCGATATGCCGCTGGATAATAGCGTAACCCGCCCTGCCGCCGTGGCGTTTCAGCTGCCGATTGTGCAGTGGGTGTTTGCCGCTCCGCCTGCGCTGACGAATCAGACTGACTTCGAACGTCAGATCTACCGGGCGCTGCTGGATATCGAAGCGCGCGCGTTCACCGAAAGTGAGTTTGGCGGCCTCTATCCGCTCTCACTCTCTTCCCGCACGCAGGTGTTTAAAGCGCGTCTGAACTCGAATGAAGTGATCCCTTACTTTAAAGACCTCACCGACAGCGATCACCAGGTGCGCGGACTCTTTTTCCATACCCGCTTCTCGACCAATACCGATCCCCATACCACTATGGCACAGCCGTTCCGCCTGATGGCGCATAACGGCGAGCTGAATACCGATCGTAAAAACCGCATTGCTGAAGCGGCGCTGATGCTGGCGCGCGGTAAAAAAATTGTCCGCCCTAAAGGCCAGTCTGACAGCTCGCGTCTTGACCAGAGCATCCACAGCCGCCTGATGGAAGACGATCTCGACCTGATCACCGCCGTGGTCTCCATGATGCCCCCGGCGTGGGAGAACGACAGTTCACTCTCCGCTGACGTGCGTGCGATGCTGGAGTACTTTTCGCTGTATGAAGAGAAAAATGATGGTCCGGCCGCGCTGATTTTCGGCAACGGCGAGGTCATCGGTGCCCGTCTGGATCGCCTGGGCCTGCGTCCGCTGCGTTCAGTGGAAACTGCCGACTATATCGGTGCCATGTCAGAAGCGGGCCAGATTGCCTTTCCGCCAGAAAGCGTACTGCGTCGCGGCCGCATCGAAGCGGGCGGTATGCTCTATTACGATCACAAAGAGAAGCGCGCCTATACCACGACCGAAGCGCTGGAAAAACTGGCGGCCGCAAAAGATTATCGTGCCCTGCTGCAGGCGGCGCGCGTCGAGCTGCATGAGCTGCCGGAAATTCCGGCCGAGAAGCTTGGCTCTCCGCTGCGCTATCGCGGCGATCTCAAAACCTACCAGCGTTTTGTCGCCTACTACTACAACCAGGAAAGCTTCAAGTTCATGATGGATCCGATGCTGCAGACCGGTGCGGAGAAGATCTCCGCAATGGGTTACGGCAACGCCATCAACGGCCTTTCCGATCATGAAGGCGGCATGGCGCACTACTTTTCGCAGCGCTTTGCGCAGGTGACCAACCCGCCGCTCGACTCTATCCGTGAAGCTGACGGCATGACGCTGCGCGTGGCGCTGGGCGCAAAACCCCACCTTGGCCGTAGCAAAGGGCAGCAAATTATTGTTCCCAGTCCGATCCTGACCCACCTTGATATGCTGCGCCTGCGCGAGCAGAACGTGGCACCTTACGCGCGCTTTGAAATGCTCTATGAGCCGGTGACCGGCAAAGATATCGTCAGCCGCGCCGCTAATGCCAGCGCGCTGGAAAAAGCGATAGATAATCTGGCTCAGCAGGTGGTGGATTTCGCCCGTACGCAGGGCGGCATTGCCGTGATCACCGATCGTCACGTATCAACCACGCATGCCGCCATGCCGATGCTGCTGGTGATCTCCGCCATTAACCAGCGTCTGGTGCAGGAAGGGCTGCGTCTGGATGTCTCTCTGGTGGTTGAGAGCGGTCAGAGCATCTCGTCGCACCATATCGCTGCCACGCTCGGCTTCGGTGCTTCCGCCGTCTATCCGCTGGGCGTACAGATGCGCGCAGAAGAGAAATTTGGTGAAGGCGAAGAGGGTAATAAGGCGTTCAGGCGCTATGCCAAAGCCGCTGAGAAAGCGCTGATGAAGACCATGGGTAAAGTGGGCCTCTGCACCGTCGAGAGCTACAGCTGCGGTGAGTTTTTTGAGCCTAATTTTCTCGATACTGAAGATCCGGTGCTGAAAAAATATTTTCCGAATATCAAAACCCCGGTGGGTGGCGCAGGCTTCCCGGCGATCGCCCAGATGGCAGTAGACTGGCATCAAAGCGCGCTGAAAATCCAGGGTGAAGCGGAAGTGCCGCTGCTTGGCCTGTTCAAAGAGCGTGCGGAAGGTGCCGGTCACTCCTACGGCACCATCGCCGTGCGAACCTTTATCGATATGACTGAACAGCCGATCCGCTTTGCCGATAAGGCGCGCGAAGAGGATAACTTTATCCGTCTGATGACGCTCGCCAGGCTGGAAAACGCGTTTGGTATTAAAGCGGACGCATTCAAAGAGAGCAGCTTTGAACGGATCCCGAATGCGGTCATCGATACCTTTGCCATTACGCCGGATTACCGTCAGTTCTCCAGCCTGATGCATGCTGAGCGCAAACGCCGTCCGGCAGCGCTGCGTGACATTCTTGCCCTGCCCTGCGATCTGACCCACGTTGACAGTGAAGCGGAGTTTGGCCGCAAGCTGGGCCGCTATTCGCTGGTGAACAATGGTTTCGCCATCCGTGGCCTGCAGTGTCAGACGGTGGCGGGCAGCCTGAACCAGTTTGAACTGCGCCTGATCGACGCGATTGCCGGTCTGAAACCGGAGCAGGAGCGTCTGGCGGCGCTGGCGCGTGCGCTCAGCACCCGCTTCCGGGATGACATTGAGAGCAGCAGCGTGGAAGAGAGCGTGCTGCGCATTACCGCCTATGGTAAGGCCGCAGAGTACCTGGCAAAAATTTTCACGGCGCAGCCTTCGCTGCCGCTGGAGGAGATTCAGCCGGCACACGAAATCACCCGCACCTTCGCTTCCGGTGCAATGAGCCACGGAGCGCTGGTTGCGCCTGCGCATGAAGCCGTCGCGCACGGCACCAATATGGTGGGCGGCATGAGTAACTGCGGTGAAGGCGGCGAGCACTATTCGCGTCACGGCACCATCCGCGCCTCGCGCATTAAACAGCTGGCTTCAGGACGTTTTGGTGTCTGGGCGGCCTACCTGGCCGATCCGATGCTGGAAGAGCTGGAGATCAAAATTGGTCAGGGTGCAAAACCTGGCGAAGGCGGTCAGCTGCCGGCGCCTAAAGTCACGGTAGAGATTGCTGCCGCACGCGGCGGCACGCCCGGTGTGGAGCTGGTGTCGCCTCCGCCTCACCATGACACCTACTCCATTGAGGATCTGGCACAGCTGATCCACGACTGCAAAGCCGCGCGCGTGCGCGTTATTGTCAAACTGGTCTCTTCAGAAGGTATCGGCACCATTGCGGTGGGCGTAGCCAAAGCCGGCGCCGACGTCATTAACGTGGCGGGCAACACCGGCGGAACCGGTGCGGCATCGGTAACCAGCCTGAAATATACCGGCCGCGTGGCAGAAATCGGTATTGCTGAAGTTCATCAGGCGCTGTGCGCCAATGGCCTGCGTGACAAAGTACAGCTCCGCTGCTCCGGCGCGCAGCAGACCGGCAGCGACGTGATTAAATCCGCGCTGCTGGGCGGCGATAGCTTTGAGTTTGGTACCACGGCACTGATGATGCTGAAGTGCGTGATGGCGAAAAACTGCAACGTGAAGTGCCCGGCGGGCTTAACCACCAATGCCGAAGCCTTTGATGGCGATCCGCGTCAGCTGGCGCAGTACTTCATCAACGTGGCGCAGGAAGTGCGCGAGTTTCTCGCCCGCCTCGGCCTGCGCTCGCTGCGTGAGGCGCGCGGCCGGGCCGATCTGCTGCACCTGATGGATCATCCGCTGGAAGTGGGCAAACTCGATCTGCGCGCCATGCTGACGGTAGTACCGGAACAGAAAATCGCGCATCCGGTCTATCTGGAAAAAGATTTTACGCTCGACGACGGCTGGGTAACGGAAGTGACGGCGCAGCTGGTTGAGCAGGCGGGCCGTGAGGTTACTCTGGGCAACGGCGTGACGCTGAATAACCGCAATAAAAGCGTTGGCGGACAGCTGGCTATCGATATCGAGCGCCTGCTGAACCATACGCTACCGGCTGAGCAGCGCCTCCTGCTGCCGGCGGTGCTGAAGGACGATCGCGGGCGCCACTACCTGGCGCCACGCACGGTGCAAATCCATACCCAGGGCGCAGCCGGACAATCATTCGGGGCGTTCTGTAACGACGGCATGCTGATGCAGCACTACGGCACCTGTAACGATGGCGTAGGCAAAGGTCAGTGCGGCGGTGAGCTGGTGGTGATGTCACCAGGCGGCGGCGCACAGGATAGCGATGGCAACGTGCTGATCGGCAACTTTGCGCTGTTTGGTGCCACCGGCGGCCGGCTGTTTGTGCAGGGCCAGGCGGGCGATCGCTTCGCGGTACGTAACTCCGGCGCCACCGCCGTGGTGGAAGGCGTGGGCGATTTCTGCTGTGAATATATGACCAACGGCGCCATCCTTAACCTCGGCACCTTTGGCAAAGGCTTTGGCAACGGCATGAGCGGCGGCTTCGCTTATCAGTATGACCCGTACGGCAACCTTGCCGGCCATGCGGCGGGAGACTCCGTACTCTTTGGTTCCATTGCGGATGATAACGAGATGGCGCGCGTGCATAAGCAGGCGGTACTGACCATGCTGAACTGGCATCTGGAAGCGACCCGCTCGCCACGCGCCGCCTGGCTGCTGGCGAACTGGGAGAGCGAATGTCAGCACTTTGTGTATGTTATGCCGCGTTCGCTGCTGCTCTACCAGGATGGTGGTGAGATCCTGAAAGCAAAATCGCGCAAAGATCTGCTGGAAGAGCTTTCAACCTCGCTGGCTGCACACCAGGTAGCCAAATTTAAAGCGGCGTGGCGCAGCGGCAAAACCATTGCTGACGGGGCCGTACCCGCCTACGGTGCGACCGATACGCAGGAGATGTTTATCCTGCTTAACAACTACACCGTGCTGAGCTTTGCGCAGCAGCTGGCGCTGGGCAAGCTGCCGAAAGGCACCGCAGTGGAAGATCCGGCGGTTGAAAAAGCGGTACGCAATCTGCTGATGACCGAGGATTTTGCGCTGGTCAGTAAGCTGCAGCGGCACGCCCGCGCGGCAATTGAGAGCTACAGCGATGATGAGCTGGCAAGCCTGATCGCGGCAAAACGCATGGCTGATTACAAAGCGGCATTAACGCAGCGTAATATCCGCTCTATGGATAGCCTGGCGACCTATGGCTGGATCATCTATCAGGATGCGCGCCATCGCGAGGTGCTGGGCCACCTGCCGGACTTTGAAGAGCTGTTTGCGCGTGCGGCGCTGCCGGAAATTGCCGCTGCGGTCGGAAAACTGTCCTGATCGCGTCAGCCCGGCATTTGAGCCTTAAGAGTGAACATTACTAACAGGATTGAGTACCCGTATCATGAAGATTCCTTACATTCCTGAAGACGCACCGTTTAACGGTGAGCAGAAATACTGGCTGGCGGGTTTTCTCGCCGGTCTCCACTCGCGCCTGTTAGTGCTGGAAGATAAGCAGACGGCGCCTGCCGCTGGCGCCAGCGCAACTACGCAGCTGCACATTCTGTACGGCTCCCAGACCGGCAATGCCGAAGCGCTGGCCCAGACCGCGGCTAAAGCGGCTCGTGCCAAAGGTCTGGTCCCGGTGGTGCAGGCGCTGGGTGAGGTCGATCTCGAAGTCTTCACCACCATGCGTCATGTGCTGATTGTGACCTCAACCTATGGTGAAGGTGAGATGCCTGACAACGCGCAGCTGTTCTGGCAGGCGATTTCAGCCAGCACCGCACCGCGCCTGGAGCAGATGCACTTTGCCGTGCTGGCAATTGGCGATACCGGCTACGACGGTTTCTGCCAGGCGGGTAAATTCATCGATATGCGTCTTGAACAGCTGGGTGCGCGCCGCGTGGTGGATCGCATCGACTGCGATATCGATTTTGAAGAGCCATCCGATGCCTGGATTGGCAGCGCGATGCCGCAGTTTGCCGCCAGCGCCGGCAGCAGCGGCACCGTGCTGGAGAGCGCACCGGAAGCGCCGGTGATCCCCGGCAGCAATAAGCAGAATCCTTATGCGGCTGCGCTGACCACCAATAAACGCCTCTCTGGCGAACAGTCGGCTAAAGATATCCGCCACTTTGAATTTGATCTCAGCGGTAGCGGTCTGAAATATGAAGCGGGCGATGCGCTGGGGATTATTCCGGTCAACGACGCCGCGCTGGTCACGCTGCTGCTGACTGAGCTGAAAGCGGACTATGAAACACCGGTACCGGGCTTCGATCGCAATCTGGGCGATCTGCTGACCTATCAGTTTGAGATCGCCGAGCCGTCACGCAAGCTCATTGAGTGGATTGGCCAGCACACCGCCAACCAGGAGCTGCTGCATGTGCTGCAGCACGACGATAAAGATACGCTGGCCAACTGGCTGTGGGGCAAAGACAGCCTCGATCTGCTGCAGCTGGAGCTGAAGCGCAGCCTGTCGGTGCCGGAATTTGTGGCGATGCTGCGGCCGCTGCAGCACCGCGCTTACTCCATCTCCTCCAGCGCCAAAGCGCATCCCAATCAGGTGCACCTGACCATCGCCTCTGTGCGCTATCACAGCGGCGGACGCGAGCGTAAAGGCGTCTGTTCCACTTATCTGGCAGAGCGCGTACGCCGTGGCGAGAAGCCGGCTATTTTTATTTCGCCTAATAAAGCGTTCCGCGTGCCGGCTGATGGCAATGCACCGTTGATCATGGTCGGACCGGGTACTGGTATTGCGCCGTTTCGCGCGTTTCTGCAGGAGCGTCAGGCAACGGAAGCAAAAGGCAAAAACTGGCTCTTTTTCGGCGATCAGCATCAGGAGCATGACTATATCTACAGTGATGAGCTGCACGGCTGGCAGCAGAGCGGTCTGCTGACGCACCTCGATCTCGCCTTCTCGCGCGATCAGGAAGAGAAAATCTATGTTCAGAACCGGATGCTGGAGAAAGGCGCTGAGCTCTACGCCTGGCTGCAGGAAGGCGCATACTTTTACGTCTGCGGTGATGCATCGCGCATGGCGAAAGATGTCGACGCCGCGCTGTATGAAGTGGTACGCCAGGCTGGCGGTCTGTCCGGTGAACGTGCCGCAGCGTATATCGACCAGCTGAAGAAAGAAAAACGCTATCTGCGCGACGTCTACTGAGTGACAGCATAAAAAAACGGGCCATCAGGCCCGTTTTTTCTGCGCGAAAAGATTACTTAACGACGCGCAGTGAAGGACGTCCGCCGCGCGGCGGTGGCTCGTCATCAGGGGAATGATCCTCATCCTGAGCATCATCCGGACGATCGCCATCGATAACGGACATGACCGTCTCTTCCTGACCCGCTTCCTGATCGTCCATCGCCTGATCGTAGACCGGCTCCGGTTCGAACATGGTGCCCGCACCATTTTCACGCGCGTAGATTGCCATTACAGCAGCCATCGGCACGGAAACCTGACGCGGCACGCCGCCAAAGCGCGCGTTGAAGCGCACTTCGTCATTGGAGAGATCGAGATTGCCTACCGCACGCGGCGCAATATTCAGCACGATCTGTCCGTCGCGCGCATACTCCAGCGGGACCTGTACGCCAGGCAAATTGATATCCACCACCAGATGCGGCGTCAGCTGATTATCCAGCAGCCAGTCGTAAAATGCCCGCAGCAGATAGGGGCGACGCGCGGTGAGTTGCGACATTTCCATACTTAGCCCCGAGCCTGCAGGCGCATTTCCCGCTCAGCTTCCGTCAGTGAGGCGAGGAAGGAGTCGCGTTCAAATACGCGTGTCATATAACCTTTCAGCTCTTTCGAGCCGGCACCGCTCAGATCAACGCCCATCTGCGGCAGACGCCACAGCAGCGGCGCCAGGTAGCAATCCACCAGGCTGAACTCTTCGCTCATAAAGAACGGCGTGCGCGCAAACAGCGGCGCAATCGCCAGCAGCTCTTCACGCAGCTGTTTGCGCGCGGCATCTGCCTCAGCGCCGCTGGTGGTTTCGATGGTACGCAGCAGGCTATACCAGTCCTGCTCAATGCGGTGCATCATCAGGCGGCTTTCACCACGCGCAACCGGATAAACCGGCATCAGCGGAGGATGCGGGAAACGCTCATCCAGATACTCCATGATGATGCGTGATTCATACAGCGTCAGTTCACGGTCGACCAGCGTAGGTACGGTGCGATACGGGTTGAGGTCAATCAGATCCTGCGGCAGATTATCTGGTTCAACCTGCTCGATCTCCACGCTGACGCCTTTTTCAGCCAGTACGATACGTACCTGATGGCTGAAAATGTCAGTCGGACCAGAAAACAGCGTCATTACCGAACGTTTGTTGGCAGCGACAGCCATGAAAACCTCCAAGTTTGTTCACAAAAATATACTGCGAATAGCCAACCACACGGCGACTCACCCGATCATCAGACTCGCACACTGCCGGGCAGCGCTGATATCCGGCTCATGTCCGGAGCGGAGCGTCAGTTCAGGCCGCGGCTCGCGGGCGCAAAGTGTCAGTGAGTTTACCAGATTTTAAGCAGCTTGTGGGGCGGGGTTGCGCATTTGCGGGCAAATAGCCGGGAAAGCTCGCGTTTTTACACTGCTTTACCGGGATAACAGCCAATAAAAAACCCGCCGAAGCGGGTTTTTTGAGCCAATTGACACTGCCGAAGCAGTAAG
Source organism: Pantoea sp. UBA7232 (assembly GCF_002473195.1). Taxonomy (NCBI): domain Bacteria; kingdom Pseudomonadati; phylum Pseudomonadota; class Gammaproteobacteria; order Enterobacterales; family Erwiniaceae; genus Pantoea; species Pantoea sp. UBA7232. Next base: position 148,770 of record NZ_DKTK01000005.1, on the reverse strand, counting down.
CAATTAACGCTTGGAGAACTGAGGACGACGACGTGCTTTACGCAGGCCGACTTTCTTACGTTCAACCTGACGAGCATCACGGGTAACAAAGCCCGCTTTGCGCAGTTCTGCACGCAGAGATTCGTCGTATTCCATCAGAGCGCGGGTGATACCGTGACGGATCGCACCAGCCTGACCAGAAATACCACCACCTTTAACGGTGATGTACAGATCCAGTTTACCAACCATATCAACCAGCTCCAGCGGCTGACGCACGACCATGCGTGCAGTCTCGCGACCGAAGTACTGCTCCAGAGAGCGCTGGTTAATTACGATGTTACCGCTACCCGGCTTGATAAAGACGCGAGCGGCAGAGCTTTTGCGGCGACCAGTGCCGTAGTTTTGAGTTTCAGCCATTGCCTATAATCCCGATTAAATGTCAAGAACTTGCGGTTGCTGCGCCGCGTGGTTGTGCTCGTTGCCTGCGTAAACTTTCAGTTTACGGTACATAGCACGACCCAGTGGGCCTTTTGGCAGCATGCCTTTAACCGCGATTTCAATCACACGCTCAGGACGGCGGGCAATCATCTCTTCGAAGGTCGCCTGCTTGATACCACCGATGTGACCAGTGTGGTGATAGTAAATCTTGTCGGTACGCTTGTTGCCGGTTACAGCAACTTTGTCCGCGTTCAGAACGATGATGTAATCACCGGTGTCAACGTGCGGAGTATATTCCGCTTTGTGCTTACCACGCAGACGGCGCGCCAGTTCAGTCGCCAGGCGACCCAAGGTTTTGCCAGTTGCGTCAACAACATACCAGTCACGCTGTACGGTTTCTGGTTTAGCTGTAAAAGTTTTCATTGAAAAGCTTACCCAAATAAAAGTTACACGTTGGTGAAATCCCAAACGCTAAGTTAACGATTGAGGCTCACGCGACCATTTCGCCCAGCAAGCCCACCCCCTCAGGTAGAGTTACCGGATCACACAGCTTTCCGGGAAAAGAAATGCTGTGCTGTAACGTGGGGTCGCAAGATTATAGAGAAGTCAGATTTAAAAATCGAACCTTTTTGCGACAAAATTCACGATTTCTGGCCGGGCGTCACGGCAGATGCGGCAGCCGGAGATACTCCTCGCTCTGCATCTCCTGCAGGCGTGACAGGCAGCGCTGATACTCGAACTTCAGCCGGGTTCCCTGATAAATTTCAAACAGCGAGGTTTCCGCTGCCACCACCAGTTTGACGTGGCGTTCATAAAATTCATCCACGAGCGCCAGAAAGCGGCGCGCCTGATCTTCAGTTTTATAAATCATCACCGGTACATCAAACAGCAGCACGCTATGGAAACGCCGCGACAGCTCAATGTAGTCGTGCTGGCTGCGCCCCGCTCCGCACAGCGTCAGGAAATCAATGGCGAGTACGCCTTCATGTACTCCACGGGTGGGCATCTCCCGGTGATTGATCTCCAGCACCGGTGCATCATCGGGTGCTCCGCCCGCCAGCGCACGAAACATGCGCGTCATCTCCGCCTGTGTGGCGTCATTAAGCGGATGGTTCCACAGATGTGCTGACGTCAGCGTACGCAGGCGATAGTCGATGCCGGCATCCACGTTCATCACCTCACAGTGCTGTTTAATCTGCTCAATAGCGGGCAGGAAGCGCGCGCGCTGCAGACCGTTGCGGTAGAGATCGTCCGGCGGAATATTGGAGGTGGCGACCAGGGCGATACCGCGTGCGAACAGTGCCTCCATCAGCGTACCCAGCAGCATGGCATCGGTAATGTCGGAGACAAAAAACTCATCAAAGCAGAGGATATCGGTCTCTGCTTTAAAACGGTCAGCCACAATCTGCAGCGGATCGCTTTGTCCCTGCAGCTGCGTCAGCTCTTCATGTACCCGCAGCATAAAACGATGAAAGTGCAGCCGCAGTTTGCGATCGCCAGGAATTGACTGAAAAAACAGGTCCATGACCCAGGTTTTTCCCCGGCCGACGCCGCCCCACATATAGAGACCGCGTACCGGTGCTTCCGGCGCTGCCTTCTCTTTGCCGACCAGTCGGGAGAGGCGTCCCAGCAGGCCGCGACCGCTGTTTTCACGCGGCTGCTGACGGGCAATCAGCCCTTGCTGGATAGCGTCTAAGCGGGTTATAGCTTCACGTTGTACGTCGTCCGGGCGGAACTCGCCCTGCGACAGCGCCTGCTCATAGCGCGCAAGCGGAGATGAGGTTTGCATTGTTCTCTCAGAATCCCTGAAAAGTCCGATTCACGTGTCGGTTGCTGAAAATTAGGCCGCTCTACACTAAGCGATACAGTCCGATAGTTCCACTTCCTGCAGATTAACGGGTATAGTGACTTATAGTGAAGCTGAAGTTGAAGTTGAAGCAATGCCCTACGAAGCAACGGAAATTACACGGGAGTTATTATGACCTGGGAATACGGGCTGATTGGTTTAGTGATTGGCATTATTGTCGGCGCAGTCGCTATGCGTTTTGGCAACAAAAAATTGCGCGAACAGCGCAGCATGCAGTATGAACTGGAAAAATCAAAAGCGGAGCTGGCAGATTATCGCGAAGAGCTCACCAACCATTTTGCCCAGAGCGCAGAGCTGCTGGACAATATGGCGCGCGATTACCGCCAGCTTTATCAGCACATGGCAAAAGGATCCAACGATCTGCTGCCTAATCTGCCGGGTGAAAAAAATCCGTTCGCCTATCAGCTGACGGAAGCGGAAGCGGATAACGATCAGGCGCCGGTGCAGATCCCGCGCGACTACTCTGAAGGCGCTTCCGGGTTACTGCGCGGCAGCGATCGCACTACCCCGCCCCGCAGTTAATCTTTTCAGGGCACCGCCTCATGCGGTGCCCTTTTTGTTTCGAACACTTGCAGTAAACGATTGTCACACTTTCTGTACTCCCCTATTCGCAGCGAGAGCCTGATAACCCATGAAAAAACAAACAAAACTATTAAGCGCACTGGCGCTGAGTATCAGCATGAGCCTGGCCGCAACGTCAGGCGCGATGGCCGCGCTTCCGGCACAGATTCAGGGGCAGGCGCTGCCAAGCCTGGCACCGATGCTGGAGAAAGTGCTGCCGGCGGTGGTCAGCGTACACGTTGAGGGCAGCGACAGTGGTCAGCAGGCGCAGGAGATCCCGGAACCGCTGAAGCGTTTTTTCGGCCAGGCGCCCGGTCAGTCACAGCCCCAGCCGTTTGAAGGCCTCGGTTCAGGCGTCATTATCGATGCGGCAAAAGGCTACATTCTGACGAATAATCACGTTGTAAACGGCGCGGACAAAATCAGCGTCCAGCTCAGCGACGGCAACGAATATGATGCCAAACTGATTGGCCACGACGAGCAGACAGATATCGCTCTGATTCAGGTTGAAGGGGCTAAGAACCTGACGCAGGTGAAAATCGCCGATTCTGATGCGCTGAAAGTCGGCGACTTTGCGGTAGCCATCGGTAACCCGTTTGGTCTGGGTCAGACAGCCACCTCCGGGATCATCTCGGCACTCGGCCGCAGCGGTCTTAATCTTGAAGGACTGGAGAACTTTATTCAGACGGATGCGGCGATTAACCGCGGTAACTCCGGCGGCGCGCTGGTCAACCTGAACGGTGAGCTTATCGGTATTAATACCGCGATTCTGGCATCAAGCGGCGGCAATATTGGTATCGGCTTTGCCATCCCCAGTGATATGGCGATTAACCTGGCGCAGCAGCTGATTCAGTTCGGCGAAGTGAAGCGCGGTCAGCTGGGTATCAAAGGCACCGAGATGACGGCGGATATTGCGAAAGCGTTTAACGTTGACGCGCAGCGCGGCGCATTTGTCTCTGAAGTGTTGCCAAAATCGGCCGCGGAGAAAGCGGGGATAAAATCGGGCGACATCATCACCTCTATCAACGATAAGCCGATCGCCAGCTTCGCCGAGCTGCGCGTTAAAGTAGGCACCACGCCGCCAGGCCAGCAGGTGAAAATCGGTCTGCTGCGCGACGGTAAGCCGGTCAGCGTGACCGTTACGCTGGAGCAGAGCGCGCAGAGCACCGCCAGCGCGCAGCTGATGTCTCCTGCCCTGCAGGGCGCGCAGCTGAGCGACGGCACCACCAAAACAGGCGATAAAGGCGTTAAAGTCGACGCCATCGAAAAAGGCACGCCGGCTGAGCAGGTCGGTCTGCAGAAAGATGATGTGATTGTGGGCGTAAACCGTACCCGGGTGCAGAGCCTTGCCGAGATGCGTAAAGTGCTGGAGGGCAAACCGCCGGTGCTGGCGCTGAATGTGGTACGCGGCGACGAGAGTATCTACCTGCTGCTGAGATAATCCCCCCGACAGGCGGACAAGCAGGTGTGTGTCCGCCTTTCTCATGTTATTCTGCCCTGCGATCTCACCTGGCTTGAAATAACACCATGTTTCTTAAACTTTTGCGTGCAGTGGTGATGGGCCTGATCGTAGCAGGCTTGCTGCTTGTTGCGATCCCGGCGCTGCGGATGGGCAGCGACGTCACTTTTGATCATGAAAGCAGCGCTGACGAAACCCCTTTCAGTTTTAATCCGGGGGTGCGCCGCGCCGTGCCCGCCGTAGTCAATGTCTACAACCGCAGCGCCCACGGTAACAATAATCGCGGTATCACCACGCTCGGCTCGGGTGTGATCATGAACGCGAAAGGGTACATCCTTACCAACAAACACGTTATCAATAACGCCGATCAGATCATCGTGGCGCTTCAGGATGGCCGCTTTTTTGAAGCGACCCTGGTGGGCTCCGACGCCATGACCGATTTAGCCGTGCTCAAAATCAGCGCCTCAGGCCTGCCGGTTATCCCCATTAACCCTGCGCGGCTGGCGCACATTGGTGACGTCGTGATGGCGATTGGTAACCCTTATAACCTCGGGCAGACGGTCACACAGGGCATTATCAGCGCGACCGGGCGCGTCGGCCTGAGCTCTTCCGGCCGGCAAAATTTTCTCCAGACCGATGCCTCAATTAATCAGGGTAACTCAGGCGGCGCGCTGATCAATTCGCTGGGCGAGCTGATGGGTATCAACACGCTGACCTTTGATAAAAGCAACGACGGAGAAACACCGGAAGGCATCGGCTTCGCTATTCCTACCGCGCTGGCGGCCAAAATCATGGATAAGCTGATCCGCGACGGGCGGGTGATCCGCGGCTATATCGGCATTACCGGACGTGAACTGCCGCCGCTGCACGGCCAGGGCAGCAATCTCGATCGCGTACAGGGTATTATTGTTAACAGCGTCGCGCCGGGCGGTCCGGCCGATAGCGCCGGGATCCAGGCCAACGATGTGCTGCTGCAGGTTAATGGCAAGCCTGCGCTCTCCGCGCAGGAGACGATGGATCAGGTGGCGGAGATCCGCCCCGGTTCAGTGATTGATGTGCAGGTGCTGCGCAATGAGCAAAAAATGACGCTGCCGGTTACGATCCAGGAGTTTCCGGAAGCTGCCGCACCCGTCACCACCGCCCAGTAAGCCGCGGCGCCAGCCGGCGCCGCGCTTAACCTGACGTTCTCAGCTTCTGTCGACCGGAAACGCGATCACATCGCTCAGCGCGCTGGCTTTCAGCGCCAGCATAATCAGGCGATCCACGCCCAGCGCCACGCCGGAACAGGCTGGCATACCATGCGCCAGGGCATCCAGCAGATAGTGGTCAATCGGATGCTGCGGCAGCCCGCGCGCCGCACGACGACGGTTATCCTGTTCAAAACGCTGACGCTGCTCACGGCTGTCGGTCAGCTCGCGAAAACCGTTCGCCAGCTCAACCCCTTTGTAATAGACCTCAAAGCGTTCAGCAACGCGATGATCTTCCGTGCTGATCTCCGCCAGCGCAGCCTGACTTGCCGGGAAGTGATAGACAAAGCAGGGTTTGTCGTTGCCAATTTTCGGCTCTACGCCCAGCATAAACAGCAGCTGCAGCAGCGTATCGCGATCCTCTTCACGCTGCGCCAGCTCCCCCTCGCCGAGCTTTGTCGCGGCTTCGCGCAGCTGCGTTTTATCCGCAGAGAGCGGATCAATCTCCAGATGACGGATAAACGCCTGCTGATAGGAAAGGGATTCTGCAGTGTCGCACTCCAGCACCTGCTGCAGCAGATCGTCCACCTCGTTCATCAGGCGATACATATCGTAGTGCGGGCGGTACCACTCCAGCATGGTGAATTCAGGATTGTGATGACGCCCCGCCTCTTCATTACGGAAGCAGCGACCCATCTGGTAGATCGGCCCGCTGCCAGCGGCCAGCAGCCGTTTCATATGGTATTCCGGGCTGGTCATCAGCCAGAGATCGCGGCCTTCGCTGGCGCCGGGTCCGACAAAACGCGTCTGAAACGGCACCAGATGGATATCGGTAATGGTGGCCTGGCTCATCGCCGGGGTATCCACTTCCAGCACGCCGCGATCGGCAAAGAAACGCCTGATTTCCGCCAGAATCGCGGCGCGTTTCAACAAATTGGCAATGGGTGCGCTCGGCTGCCAGCTTGCCGTTTCGCTCATGGTGATGACTCCTCATACAAATAAGGGGTGGAAGTCTACCCGGAACAGAAGCAGCAAACAACGAGGCGTAGCGGAAGAGAAGCTGGCAGATCAGAGGAAAAGAAGAGCGGTGCGAAAGCTTTCGCACCGGCAGATTTTACTGGGTGCTGCGCTGAATTGCCTGACCACCCGCTTCGACATCTTCACCGACGCCGCGCGTGGTGTTACAGCCGCTCAGTACCGAAGAGAGCACCAGCACAGAGAAAATTGCGACAATACTTTTCTTAAACATAGCCATATCCTTGTTGGTTGCAGTAAAAGTACAGCTTTTAAAGCATAGTCCGCTTCTGCAGCCCTGGTAGCTAAGTCCCTGAAAAATTCACGCCGCCGGCGCGTTTCGCGGGCATAAAAAAAGGCGCATCACAGATGCGCCTGATTTAGTGCTTATTTTACGCGGGAAACGTATTCACCCGAGCGGGTGTCAACTTTCACCACTTCGCCAATCTGAACGAAGAGTGGCACTTTGATGACTGCGCCGGTCGACAGGGTCGCTGGCTTGCCGCCGGTTCCGGCGGTATCGCCTTTCAGGCCCGGATCGGTTTCAGTGATTTCTGCTTCGATGAAGTTTGGCGGCTGAACGGCAATCGGTTTATCGTTCCACAGGGTTACGATACACTCTGCGTTGTCCTGCAGCCACTTGGTCACGTCATCCAGTACTTTGGCTTCAACCTGGTACTGTTCAAAAGACTCAGGGTGCATAAAGTAGAAGAAGTCACCGTCGTTGTAAGAGTACTGCAGCGTCATATCACGAACGTCTGCGCCTTCGGCAGAGTCGGTAGATTTGAAGGTCTTCTCAACGCGAGAACCGGTCAGCAGACGACGCATTTTAACGCGTGCGAAAGCCTGGCCTTTACCCGGTTTTACGAATTCACTGGATTCGATGGCATACGGTTCGCCTTCGAACATGATTTTAAGACCGGAACGAAAATCGTTGCTAAGATAAGTCGCCATAAAGGCCCTCTGTAGATATTAACTGGTAATAGCCAAAAAAATGGCACACATTGTAACCCTAAATTCCCCTGTCAGAGAAGATTGGTTGCAGCAACTTGCTGATGTTGTCACCGATCCTGCTGAATTACTGCAACTTTTAGGCCTCGAACATCATCAGGAATTAGCTGCCGGCCACGCTGCACGCCAGCTTTTTGCCCTGCGCGTGCCGCGCGCCTTCATTCAGCGCATGCGCCACGGCGATGCCGGTGACCCTCTGCTGCTGCAGGTGCTGACCAGCCGCCAGGAGTTTACCGATGCGCCGGGCTACACTACCGATCCGCTCGATGAGCAGAGCAGCGTGGTGCCGGGCCTGCTGCACAAGTATAAAAACCGCGCGCTTCTGCTGGTCAAAGGGGGCTGTGCGGTAAACTGCCGCTACTGTTTCCGTCGTCACTTTCCCTATCAGGATAATCAGGGCAACAAGCGTAACTGGCAGGCGGCGATCGACTATATTGCCGCGCACCCGGAGCTGGATGAGATTATCCTTTCCGGCGGCGATCCGCTAATGGCTAAAGATCATGAGCTGGCCTGGCTGATTGCGGCGCTGGAGCAGATCCCGCATCTGAAGCGACTGCGTATTCACAGCCGGCTGCCGGTGGTGATCCCGGCGCGCATTACGGAAACGCTGTGCCAGCTGCTGGCTGGCACCCGCCTGCAGGTGCTGCTGGTAAGCCATATCAATCACGCGCAGGAGATTGATGAGGCGCTGCGCGCGCGTCTTCAGCTGCTGAAGCGATCGGGCGTGACGCTGCTGAATCAGAGCGTGCTGCTGCGCGGCGTTAATGATAATGCGGATACGCTGGCTGAGCTGAGTAATGCGCTGTTTGATGCCGGCATTCTGCCCTACTATCTCCACGTACTCGACAAAGTTCAGGGCGCTGCCCACTTCTTTGTTTCAGACGCCGAAGCGCGCACGCTGATGCGTCAGCTGCTCAGCCGGGTCTCCGGCTATATGGTGCCCAGACTGGCGCGTGAGATTGGCGGTGAGCCGAGCAAAACCCCGCTGGACCTTCAGCTGCGTCAGGAGTAACGCTCGCTCTCCGGTGCGCATGAATGCGCACCCTACAAAGACGTGCCGCAATTGATGCGCACTCTGCAAACAGACGTGCCGCAA
>NZ_DKTK01000005.1:116992-139881 GCF_002473195.1 Pantoea sp. UBA7232 | reverse complement strand
TGCCGCAACTGATGCGCACCCGGCGTGCTTATGTAGGGTCGCCATTAATGGCGACCACAGCGGCTCGTAACCCCCACATTCCGCTGCAAATAAAAAAAGCCGCTCTCGCGGCTTTTTTTATTGCTGCTCTGCTATTACGGACACTTGTAAACCTGGCCGGTCATTTTGCTGTCGAGCGGCGCGAACGCAGAAAGCAGATTCTGCGTCGGGCTGGTGGCACCATAAATAACGTTGCCGCCCATTTCAGCCGCCCGGTTGCGCAGATCGTTGGCAGCACCGCGCAGCGCGCTATTTTCGCCGCCCGCCCCGCTCAGCCAGTTGCTCTGTGAGCCGGTGACGTTGCCCAGAAGCTGACATTGACTTGCTGGCTGCTCATCGACAAACGTGACGCGTTCGCCAGCGGCGCTCAGCTGATTTGAGCTGCTGCAACCCGCCAGCAGCATGATGCCCGCTGCCAGTCCGGGCAAGAGGTTAATCCGCATTGTAATCCCCATTTTATTATCATCAGTGTCGGGCGGCAGCGTAGCAGAAAAGCGCACTTTTTTTCTGAACATTCATTGCCCTGAACCCACAAAGCCGAAAGATCGCGTCCCTACTTATACCCTGTTCGCCAGCAAAAGAAAAACCCCCGACCGTTTCCGGTCGGGGGTTTCGCAGATAGCTTACGCTGTCGGGGACAATTACATCATGCCGCCCATACCGCCCATGCCACCCATACCGCCTGCGCCCGCGCCTAAATCAGGTGCGTCGCCTTTAGGCAGATCGGTAACCATGCACTCGGTAGTGATCATCAGACCAGCTACAGAGGCCGCGTACTGCAGCGCAGAACGGGTTACTTTGGTTGGATCCAGGATACCGAAGTCGATCATGTTGCCATACTCTTCGGTCTGCGCGTTGTAACCGTAGTTACCGTCGCCCGCTTTCACGTTGTTTGCCACAACGGAAGGCTCTTCACCGGCGTTGGAAACGATCTGACGCAGCGGAGCTTCCATTGCGCGCAGCGCAACTTTGATACCGACGTTTTGATCTTCGTTCTGACCACGCAGATCGGTCAGCTGAGCCGCAACGCGAACCAGCGCGACACCGCCGCCCGCTACCACGCCTTCTTCTACCGCAGCACGGGTAGCGTGCAGGGCATCTTCAACGCGGGCTTTCTTCTCTTTCATTTCCACTTCAGTAGCGGCGCCTACTTTCAGTACGGCTACGCCGCCTGCCAGTTTCGCTACGCGCTCCTGCAGCTTCTCTTTATCGTAATCTGAGGTCGCTTCTTCGATCTGCTGACGGATCTGCGATACGCGGCCAGAGATAGCGCCCTGATCGCCCACACCATCGATGATGGTGGTGGTATCTTTGTTGATCACGACACGCTTGGCCTGACCCAGATCTTCCAGCGTGGATTTCTCCAGCTCCATACCGATCTCTTCAGAGATCACGGTACCGCCGGTCAGGATAGCGATATCCTGCAGCATCGCTTTACGACGGTCGCCAAAGCCTGGCGCTTTAACCGCAGCCACTTTCACGATACCGCGCATGGTGTTCACCACCAGCGTTGCCAGTGCTTCACCTTCCACATCTTCCGCGATGATCAGCAGTGGTTTGCCCGCTTTCGCAACGGCTTCCAGTACTGGCAGCATTTCACGAATGTTGGAGATTTTCTTGTCAGCCAGCAGAATGAACGGGCTTTCCAGCTCAACTGCGCCGGTTTCTGGCTTGTTGATGAAGTAAGGAGAGAGGTAGCCGCGATCGAACTGCATACCTTCCACTACGTCCAGCTCGTCCTGCAGACCGGTGCCTTCTTCAACGGTGATAACGCCTTCTTTACCCACTTTTTCCATCGCCTGGGCGATCAGGGTACCAACGCTCTCATCGGAGTTAGCAGAAATAGTACCAACCTGCGCGATTGCGCGGGTGTCCTGGCAAGGTACAGACAGCGCTTTCAGCTGCTCAACAGCAGCGACAACGGCTTTATCGATACCGCGCTTCAGATCCATCGGGTTCATGCCGGCCGCAACGGCTTTCAGGCCTTCGTTAACGATAGACTGTGCCAGTACGGTTGCGGTGGTGGTGCCGTCGCCTGCTGCATCGTTTGCTTTAGACGCGACTTCTTTCACCATCTGCGCACCCATGTTCTCGAACTTATCTTCCAGCTCGATTTCACGCGCAACAGAAACACCATCTTTAGTGATGGTCGGTGCACCAAAAGATTTATCCAGAACCACGTTACGGCCTTTCGGGCCCAGGGTAACTTTTACTGCATCTGCCAGTACGTTCACGCCACGCAGCATTTTTACGCGTGCGTCATTACCGAATTTTACGTCTTTAGCTGCCATTTCAAATTTCCCTTAAATTCGTTTCGTTCAGTGAATTACGCGTAAATTACGCTTCGACAATCGCCAGGATGTCGCTTTCAGAGATGATCAGAACTTCTTCGTTGTCGATTTTCTCGGTTTTTGCACCGTAGCCTTCGCTGAAAATCACCAGATCACCCACTTTCACGTCCAGCGGCTTGATCTCGCCGTTGTCCAGGATGCGGCCATTGCCAACAGCCAGAACTTCACCACGGGTTGATTTGCCAGCTGCAGAGCCGGTCAGAACGATACCGCCTGCTGATTTAGCTTCAACTTCTTTACGCTTGACGATAACGCGATCGTGCAACGGACGAATTTTCATTTGGTAGCTCTCCTTTGAGAAGTCCAATCATTCATTTTTGGGTTGAACGCCGGGCTTGAGGGTTCCGGCCTCGTGCAGGAAGAGATAGGGGCAGACAAGAGAGTTTCAAGGGGAAAAAAATAAAAAAATTTTTGTTTGTGCTACAAACGCTTAAAAAGAATACAAATAAGGCGGCTTGCGCCGCCTCGCTTACCTCAGCGATCTTTATCGTGGCCGATGCGATCCTGATCTTTACGCTCAAATTCACCATCCATCGTTACGCCGCTGTCGGGTCCCTGGCCAGGACCGCGCCAGACGCGCAGATGCGGCATCAGCCTCAGCGTCAGGAGCTTTTGCACCGGCGGCGGCAGCAGCAGCAGGCCGAGAAAGTCGGTAAAGAAGCCGGGCAGCAGCAGCAGCACACCGGCGATGATCAGCGAGACGCTTTTAATCATCTCCGCTGCCGGGCTTTCGTTACGCGCAAGCTTCTCCTGCATCAGCATAAAGTTTTTCATGCCCTGATTTTTCACCAGCGACACACCGATACAGGAGGTAAAAATTACCAGCAGCATCGTCAGCAGCACGCCCAGCGCATGTGCCACCTGGATAAACAGCGTGATCTCAATCCACGCCAGGACAAAAAAGAGTAAAAACGGTAACCAGCGCACTGGTGTCTCCTGTGAGTTGGGCCGCCTCGCGACAGGCCAGGCGGCAGAAACAGAGCGATCGTAACGATCATAGGTAGTGAGATGGGCACCCGCGCGGTGGATTTCAACCGCACCGGCCAAATAATTCCTTTTGACATAAAAGTGAGAGATACATCACATATCGTTATTACCACTTGCCGGGCAAATGTCCGTAAAGTGATCTGTGTACGAGCATTTCTGCCGTGACAGAATATGATCGTGCCCGCCAGCCCGAAGATGGATAAAATGTCGGCACTGGTATTCCACGACAATATAATTGCTTCACCTGCGTGTTATTCGCTCTCCATCCATGCCGGATGCGTGGCGGTATCAGAGCAGCAATAATAAGAAGGTAATCATGGCGAACAACATTCGTATCGAAGAAGACCTGTTAGGCATGCGCGAAGTGCCGGCGGATGCTTATTACGGTGTTCATACTCTGCGTGCGATTGAAAATTTCTATATCAGTAGCAGTAAAATCAGCGACATTCCTGAATTTGTCCGCGGCATGGTGATGGTTAAAAAAGCAGCCGCGCTGGCTAACAAAGAGCTGCAGACGATCCCGCGCAACATTGCGAATACCATTATTCAGGCCTGCGATGAGGTGCTGAACAACGGCAAATGCATGGATCAGTTCCCGGTAGATGTTTACCAGGGCGGCGCCGGCACCTCGGTGAACATGAATACCAACGAAGTGCTGGCAAACATCGGCCTGGAGCTGATGGGTCACCAGAAAGGTGAGTATCAGTATCTCAACCCCAACGACCACGTTAACAAATGCCAGTCAACCAATGATGCCTACCCGACCGGCTTCCGGATTGCGGTTTACGCCTCTATTCTCAAGCTGCTGGATGCGATTGCCCAGCTGAGCGAAGGCTTCCAGCGCAAAGCCGTGGAGTTTGAAAACATTCTGAAGATGGGCCGCACCCAGCTGCAGGATGCGGTGCCGATGTCGCTGGGCCAGGAGTTCCACGCGTTTAACGTGCTGCTGAATGAAGAGACCCGCAATATTCTGCGCACCGCCGAGCTGTTGCTGGAAGTGAACCTTGGCGCAACCGCAATCGGTACGCGCCTTAATACGCCGGATGGCTATCAGCAGCTGGCCGTGCAGCGCCTGGCAGAAGTCAGTAATTTGCCGGTGGTACCGGCGGAAGATCTGATTGAAGCAACGTCCGACTGCGGCGCCTACGTGATGGTGCATTCAGCGCTGAAGCGTCTGGCGGTGAAGCTGTCAAAAATCTGCAACGACCTGCGTCTGCTCTCTTCCGGTCCGCGCGCCGGCCTGAACGAAATCAACCTGCCGGAACTGCAGGCGGGCTCCTCGATCATGCCAGCCAAAGTCAATCCGGTGGTGCCGGAAGTGGTGAATCAGGTCTGTTTTAAGGTTATCGGCAACGATACCACGGTGACCATGGCGTCTGAGGCGGGTCAGCTGCAGCTTAACGTAATGGAACCGGTGATTGGCCAGGCGCTGTTTGAATCCGTCAGCATTCTGACCAACGCCTGCTATAACCTGCTGGAAAAATGCGTTAATGGCATCACGGCGAACAAAGCGGTCTGCGAAGCCTACGTATTCAACTCTATCGGTATTGTCACCTATCTCAACCCCTATATCGGCCACCACAACGGCGATATTGTGGGTAAAGTCTGTGCTGAAACCGGCAAAAGCGTACGTGAAGTGGTGCTGGAACGCGGCCTGCTGACCGAAGCGGAGCTGGATGATATTTTCTCCGTCCAGAACCTGATGCATCCGACCTATAAAGCGAAACGCTATACCGACGAAAACGAACAGTAATCTGTTTCCGATCATGTCGCCCCGGGCACGCCTGTATACAATACGGCGTGCTTTTTTTATATGTGGCGACTACAACATTCAGGGGACACGTTCTGCAGCCTGAGGAGAGAAACGGATGATAGCAGTGGAACTGGCAGTGGTATTCGTGGCGATCTGGCTCGGTGCCCGCCTGGGCGGTATCGGAATCGGCTTTGCCGGCGGTCTGGGAGTGCTGATATTGACGCTGGTGTGCGGCATGAAGCCCGGCGCAATCCCGTTTGATGTGATCGAAATTATTATGGCCGTTATCGCCGCGATTGCTGCTATGCAGGTCGCAGGCGGTATGGATTACCTGGTCGGGCTGGCGGAAAAGCTGCTGCGCCGTCATCCGCGCTACGTGACTTTTCTGGCGCCGCTGGTGACCTATCTGATGACGCTGCTGGCCGGCACCGGCCACACCGCGTTCTCCACCCTGCCGGTTATCGCTGAAGTTGCCAAAGAGCAGGGCGTCAGGCCATCGCGTCCGCTCTCTATCGCGGTGGTGGCCTCCCAGATTGCGATCACCGCCTCTCCGCTCTCTGCGGCAGTGGTATTTTTTGCCTCCATACTGGAACCCCGCGGCGTCAGCTATCTGGCGCTGCTGGGTGTGGCGCTGCCCTCAACGATGGCGGCAATCTTCTGCGCGGCAGTGATCACCAACTTTCTCGGTACAGAACTAAAGGATGATGCAATCTATCAGGCGCGGCTTGCCAGAGGCGACGTGACGCTGCGCGGTGAGAAAGTGTATACCACCCGACCCGGCGCGCGCCGCGCCGTATTGCTGTTTCTGACCGGCATTGTGGCAGTGGTGCTCTATGCCACCGCCATCAGCGACAGCGTGGGCCTGATCGCCAGCCCGGTGCTGCCGCGTAACGAAGCGATCGTCGTGTTTATGCTCACGGTCGCTACGCTGATCTGTCTGACCTGCCGCGTGGACAGCAGTGAGATCCTCAGTGCCAGCACGTTTAAATCGGGCATGAGCGCCTGCATCTGCGTCATGGGCGTGGCGTGGCTGGGCGATACCTTTGTCAAAGCGCACCTGAGCGAGATCCAGACTCTGGCGGGCGACATGCTGCAGCGCTATCCCTGGATGCTGGCGCTGGTGCTGTTTTTTGCCGCCACCTTGCTTTATTCGCAGGCGGCAACCACCAAAGCATTGATGCCGGCAGCACTGATGCTCGGCGTCTCGCCGCTGGCGGCAGTGGCCTCGTTTGCGGCGGTATCAGCGCTCTTTGTCCTGCCTACCTATCCGACGCTGCTGGCCGCGGTGGAAATGGATGACACCGGTTCGACGCGAATCGGCAAGTTTGTCTTTAACCACTCCTTTATTATTCCGGGCGTACTGGCCATCGCCTTTTCCGTGGCGTTTGGCTTTCTGTTTGGCAGTCTGATCCTCTGACGCCGTTACATTGTGAAATCCTGTGCCGAAGCGGGCGTGCTATGCTCACCGCTTCTGCACTACCGGAGTTGATTAATTTGTTATGGCTGCATCTCTTTCCCGCCTGCTGACGCTCTGCCTGACGCTGCTGCTTTGCCTGTCGGCTCAGGCCGATCTCTTTGCGCCGAAATCCACCAGCCGCTTTGTGCCGGTCGATCAGGCCTTTCAGTTTGATTTTTCTCAGCGGGGCTCAACGCTGACGCTGAACTGGCAGGTCAGGCCCGGCTACTATCTCTATCGTCAGCAGATGAAGATTACGGCTCAGCACGCGCAGCTGGCCCCGCTGACGCTGCCGGCTGGCGAAGCGCATGAAGATGAATTTTATGGCAAAAGCGAGATTTATCGTCAGGCGGTGACGCTGCCGGTGACGCTGCAGCGGGCGGATGCGGGCGCCACGCTGACGGTGACGTATCAGGGCTGCGCCGCGGCCGGATTCTGCTACCCGCCGGAGAGCCGTACCGTTCCGCTGAGCGCCGTCAGCAGCGGCAGCGCGCCGGTTACGGCGCAGCCTGCCGCCACGCCGCTGCCCTTCTCGCCGCTCTGGGCGCTGCTGATCGGTATCGGCGTCGCCTTTACCCCCTGTGTCCTGCCGATGTACCCGCTGATTTCCGGCATTATCCTCGGCGGCGCACGCCGCTACAGCGTCGGCCGGCTGCTGGCGCTGGCGCTGGTCTATGTGCAGGGCATGGCGCTGACCTACACGCTTTTGGGCGTTGTGGTCGCGGCGGCCGGGCTGCGCTTTCAGGCGGCGCTGCAGCATCCATACGTCCTGGCGGGTCTGTCGCTGCTGTTTATTCTGCTGGCGCTGTCGATGTTTGGCCTGTTTTCGCTGCAGCTGCCCGCCAGCCTGCAGACGCGTCTTGCGCTCTGGAGCAATCAGCAGCGCGGCGGCTCGCTGCCTGGCGTATTTGTCATGGGCGCGCTGGCCGGGCTTATCTGCTCCCCCTGCACCACGGCGCCGCTCAGCGCGATCCTGCTGTATATCGCACAGAGCGGAAACCTGTGGGCCGGCGCCGGCACGCTGTGGCTCTACGCCGTGGGAATGGGGCTGCCGCTGATCGCCGTCACGCTTTTTGGCCATCGGCTACTGCCCAAAAGCGGCCCGTGGATGCAGACGGTAAAAGAGGCATTCGGGTTTGTTATCCTGGCGCTGCCGGTATTTCTGCTGGAGCGTATCCTCGGCGACACCTGGGGGTTGCGGCTCTGGAGCCTGCTGGGCGTAGCGTTTTTCAGCTGGGCATTTATTCACAGCATCAACGCGCGCGGCAAGTGGCGCTTCGTGCCGCTGGTGATGTTAGGGGCAGCGCTGATTATGGCACGGCCGCTGCAGGAATGGGCGTTTGGCGCTACGGCAAGCCAGAGCGTGGCACACCTGCCCTTTAAGCGCATCAGCAGCAGCGCGGAGCTTGAGCAGGCGCTGCAGCAGGCACCGGGGCGCATCACCATGCTCGATCTCTATGCCGACTGGTGTGTCGCCTGCAAAGAGTTTGAAAAATATACCTTCAGCGATCCGGCAGTCGCCAGCGCGCTTGCTGACGTGCAGCTGCTGCAGGCGGATGTCACCGCAAACAGCGCGCAGGATAATGCCCTGCTGAAGCAGCTGCAGGTGCCAGGATTGCCGACCATTCTGTTTTTTGACGCGCAGGGTCGGGAGATCCCCGATTCCCGTATCAGCGGCTTTCTGCGTGCGGCAGCGTTTCGCGCGCATTTGCAGAATTTGCCGCGTTAAACGACACTGGTTCAGCCACTACCCGCTCATCGACGAGCGGGCCGATATTCCAGAGGAGAGTCATGTGCAACGCGAACAAATTCTGGAGCATGCGCTGAATGTGCTCGAACAACACGGCCTGGCGGCTACCCTGTCGCTGCCGCAGCTGGCAGGTGAAACCGGACTCAGCACTGAACAGCTGACCCGCTACTGGCCCGACTGCGATGCGCTGCTCTATGATGCACTGCGCTATCACGGTCAGCAGATCGACAGCTGGCGGCGTCAGGTACAGCTGGATGAGCGGCTCACTCCGGCGCAAAAGCTGATGGCGCGCTATGACGTGCTGGCAGAGTATGTCAGTAAAGGCCGGTTTCCCGGCTGCCTGTTTATTGCGGCCTGCAGCTTCTATCCGCAGCCTGACCAGCCGGTGCACCAGCTGGCGGAGCAGCAGAAGCGCCACTCATGGCAGTTTACCCATGAGATCCTGGTTGAGCTGGCGCTGGACAATCCCGCGATGGTAGCCGATCAGATGGAGCTGATCCTCGAGGGCTGCCTGAGCAAACTGCTGGTGAAACGCAACGTTCAGGATGTGGCGACCGCCCGGCGGCTGGCGGAAGATGTATTCAGTATTGCGCTCTGTCGTCAGAACGGCGCACTCGCCTGAAAACGGGCTGACATGCCTGAAAAGCAGGCAGTCAGTCACGGATAGTGCGCTTTTTTGCTAAAACCCGTTGACGATCTGCGGCCATTAAGGTTTAATGCGCCCCGTTGCCCGAATAGCTCAGTCGGTAGAGCAGCGGATTGAAAATCCGCGTGTCCCTGGTTCGATTCCGGGTTCGGGCACCACAATTCAGAAAACCCGGCCTTATGGCCGGGTTTTTGCTTTTCTGCGTTGTCCATTTCACCTGTCCTGCTGCCTTTCCGCACCGTACCCGGTGCCATAATGATGGTTTTACATCAGCAAAATCGTAGAACGCGCCGACTTCCCTTCCTATAGTGGCTGATAAACACATTCTCCGTCTGCCTGGCGTTTCTGCATCAGCTTCCGCCTGTCCGGAACAACCCTGGCAGCGGAATAGCGCAGGAGAAGCGACAGCATGAAAATTGCTTTTGACGTGGACGTTATCCGGGATCTCGGCATTACCCGGATGGTGCATCAGGTGGCGGAATGGGGCTATAAATATATTGAGCAGTCACCCCATCCGCAGATCAATCCCTTTTATAAACACCCCAAAGCCAGCCGCGAAATCCTGCGTGAATATAAAAATGCGCTGAACGCCACCGGCACCGAAATCTCTTCCTTCATCACGGTTTATCGCTGGTCGGGACCCGACGAGCTGCGGCGTCAGGCGGCGGTAAAAAACTGGAAGCGTATGATTGAAATTGCGGTTGAAATGGGCGTGCAGGTTATCAATACCGAACTCTCCGGCAACCCTAATGAGCCAGAGATCTGCGAAGAGATGTTCTACCGCTCTATGGAGGAGCTGCTGCCGATTGTCGAGCGGGAAGGGATCCGCATTGAAATCCAGGCGCACCCGTGGGATTTCTGCGAAGAGAACAATGAAACAGCGGATATCGTGAAGTCGTTTCGCAGCGATAACGTGAAGTATATCTATAGTGCGCCTCACACCTTCTATTATGACAAAGGCAAAGGGGATGTGAAAAACATGCTGCACTACGCTGGCGACGATCTGTCGCATATGCTGATCGCCGATACCATGAACCACACCAAACACTGCCGCTACATTGTGAATCCGCCCGGCGTGGACGCAACCATCCATCAGCACGTCGCGGTGGGAGAAGGCGAAGTCAACTTCGATGCGCTGTTTGAAGCGCTGCGCGAGATGGATTTTGCCCGGCGCAGCTTCAAAGTCGGCGGTGAGTCGATTATCTCAGCGGCGCTGTTCGGCTATCCGGAGAAGATGCGCTATCAAGCGGTAGAGACGCGCGAACTGATTGAGCGCGAACTGCTGAACCTCTGATTGCCGCATCGGGTAGTATTCTCCCCCTGGGCCCTGCAGGGGGAAACGCACCGCTTACATCGCGCCAGGCATCACCGCGCCCTTCTGCAGCGGCACTATTATCATCGCCATATCAACAGCAAAGCTGCGGATCTCCTCCTTTAGCTCACACTTCAGAATGCCCTGTCTTGTCAAAATATCCCGTTCTGGCAGGCTGTCAGAACGCAGTTTTTTGATGGAATTCACTCGAATGAAAGCAACCACGCTGGCCGGACTGGCTAAGCGCGCAGGCGTTGGCGTCGCAACCGTGGATCGGGTCCTGAACGATCGCGGGGGCGTCTCGCCCGCGATGACGCGAAAAGTGCTGCAGGCGGCCCGGGAGGCGGGCTTAAAACGTATTCTCCCGGAGGAGCATCGTCACAGCTGGCAGATTGAGGTCATCCTGAGCGGCAACGGCTCATTCTTCTTTCAGCAGCTGGCGCAGGAGTTTGCCCGCCTGGCAGATGCGCTGGGCTACCGGCGCGTCCGGCTGCATCGCACGCTTATCCCGGAAGATGCGCCGGAGAAACTGGCGGCCCATATCGATGCCGGTAGTAAAAGAATGGACGGGCTGATTGTTTTTGCCCACGCCAGCCCGCTGATTTATCAGGCGCTGGCCAGCTGCCAGGCGCGGGGCGTGCCGGTCATCACGCTGGTGAGCGATCTGCCTGACGCGCCGCGGCTCTGCCATGTCGGTATCGATCAATACAAAGCGGGACGCACGGCGGGCCTGATGCTCGGCAGCATGGCGGCCAGTACAGGGGATGTGGTGCTGATCAGCGGTCGCGCTGACTACCTCGCGCACCAGCAGCGTATTGAAGGTTTTCAGCAGGTGCTGGCTGAGCGCTTTCCGCAGCTGCGACTGCGTGAGATCCTCGCCGGCCAGGACGATCGCGAACGCATCAGCCGGCTGCTGGAAAAAACGCTGGCGGGATCGCGCCAGATCGCCGGACTCTATAACACCGGCATGGGCAATACCCAGATTTATGAAGCGCTGGCGCGCCACCGGCTGTGCGGCAGCACGGTTTATGTGACGCATGAACTTTATGCAACTACGCGCCAGCTGCTGCAGCAGCGCATCCTGACCCTGACCCTCGATCAGAACACGCAGCGCCACGCTGAACTCGCTCTGTCCCTGCTGCTGCGGCATCTGGAAGAGCGCGAGCAGCCTGATACTTACGCGCCGGGCAAAGTCGACTTTATGCTCTATACCCAGGAGAACTGTACCTGATCCCGCAAACCCGCTCACCGCCAGCGCGGTTAAATCGGCGCGGAATTGCGCTGCTACACTCAGTGGCAGCGCAACGCTCACGACCATAAGGTGAAATGACGATGTCAGATAATCAGTATCAGCCCGCAAAAGTCTGGACCTGGGAACCGGAAGCCAAAGGCAACGGCGCCAGCACGAACCGCCCTGCCGCTGGCGCCACGCATGAGCAGGCGCTGCCGGTCGGGAAGCATCCGCTGCAGCTCTACTCGCTCGGTACGCCAAATGGTCAGAAGGTCACTATTCTGCTGGAGGAGCTGCTGGCGGTGGGCGTAAAAGAGGCGGAGTATGACGCCTGGCTCATCCGCATTGGTGAAGGCGATCAGTTCTCCAGCGGTTTTGTTGATGTGAACCCTAACTCTAAAATTCCGGCGCTGAGCGACCACTCCGTGACGCCACCGCAGCGGGTGTTTGAATCAGGTAATATCCTGCTCTATCTGGCGGAGAAGTTTGGCTACTTTATTCCGGAAGATGTGGCGGGCCGCACTGAAACCCTGAACTGGCTCTTCTGGCTGCAGGGTTCTGCACCCTATCTTGGCGGCGGCTTTGGCCACTTCTACCACTATGCACCGGAGAAAATTGAATACGCCATCAACCGCTTTACGCTGGAAGCGAAGCGTCAGCTGGATGTGCTGGATCGCCAGCTGGCGGATCACCGCTTCCTCGCAGGTGACGCCTATACCATTGCGGATATCGCGACCTGGCCCTGGTATGGCAACCTGGTGCTGAATGGCCTGTATGGTGCAGCAGAGTTTCTGGATGTGCAGGCTTACACCAACGTGGTGCGCTGGGCGAAAGAGATCGCGGAGCGTCCGGCGGTAGTACGCGGACGTAAAGTTAATCGCGCCTTTGGCGCTGAGCCGCAGGATCAGCTGCTGGAGCGGCATGACGCCAGCGATTTTGAACACAACACCGAAGATAAACGTCAGGCACGGGGAGAGAAGTAATGACCGCTTACATGGTAATGATTAAGGATGAGACGCTGGACAAAGATGAGCTGGCAACCTACTCACAGAAAGCGGGCGACGCGCGTGGCGATCATCAGATCACGCCGCTGGCTTTTTATGGCGAGCAGGAAGTGCTGGAAGGCCGGGATGCCGAAGGCGTTGTCGTTCTGGCATTTGCCGATATGGACGCCGCGCGCGCCTGGTATCACAGTCCGGCTTATCAGGAAGCGAAAGCGCACCGCGTGAAAGGCGCTAACTACCGCGTTATCCTGGTCAACGGGGTCGCATAACGCGCCGACGCCAGGCAGACCGGCTGCCGGTCTGCTGATGTGCCCGGCGGCGTGATGCTGCGCCGGGCACCCTCATCTACACGCCGCTTTCATTCTCCAGCTTTTGCCGTTTGCGCAGATGCGGGAAAAGCGTCATCCAGACGGCGACCACTATCAGCGTACCTATTCCGCCCAGCGCGGCCGCCGGTACCGCCCCCAGCCATGCGGCCAGCAGGCCAGATTCAAACTCCCCCAGCTGATTGGACGTATTGATAAAAATAGCGTTCACGGCGTTGACGCGGCCACGCATATCATCCGGCGTATCGAGCTGGACCAGCGCACCGCGGATCACCATACTGACCATATCAAATCCCCCCAGCGCAGCCAGCGCCAGCAGCGACAGCCAGAGCTGAGTGGAGAGCGCAAACAGCAGCGTCGCCAGACCAAAACCGGCTACCGAGCCAAACATAATCATACCGACGTGCTTCTCCAGCTTATTACGGCTGAGCCAGACGCCCACCACCAGCGCTCCGACTGACGGTGCGCCGCGCAGCATGCCCAGCCCCCACGGCCCGGTATGCAGAATATCCTGCGCAAAAATCGGCAGCAGCGCCGTGGCCCCGCCCAGCAGCACGGCAAACAGATCAAGCGAGATCACGCCCAGCACATCTTTGCGCTCGCGAATAAAACGTACGCCAGCGAACATATTGGTCAGGTTCATCGGCATGCGCGACTGCGGCGGCCGCGCGTAGCGCAGGCGGCTAATCAGTACGATAGAGAAGAGATAGAACAGCGCGGAAACGCCATACACCACTTCAGGCCCGGCGACATAAAGCAGGCCGCCCAGCGTCGGGCCGACGATCACCGCCGCCTGACCGCCTACTGAACTGGCAGCCATCGCACGGGCCAGAACCGGCGGCGGCACCAGCGCCGGCAGCATAGAGGTGATAGCCGGCCACTCCAGCGCCTTTGCCACTGAGATCAGAAACACCAGTCCCCAGATCTCAACGCTTCCTGCCCAGTGCAGCAGCGTCAGCGCCACCAGCCCAAGCAGCGCTGCCCACTCAATCAGTTGTCCCACCAGAACAATGCGACGACGGTCGTGCTGATCGGCCAGATGACCAGCCGGCAGCGCCAGCAGTACCGAGGGTAAAAACTGCATTAAACCGATCATACCCAGCGCCAGCGCACTGTGTGTCAGGGCATAGATTTGCCAGCTGACCGCCACTGAAAACATCTGAAAGCCGAATGACGAGCAGGTGCGCGCCAGCCAGAAAGCCACAAACGGTCGATGCCGCAGCAGAGAGTCTTCTGCAGCAGAGCTTTTTATACCTGTCATGCGATCCCATCCTGAAATGATTAACTGATTAGCGTCATTGCACTAATCTGGTCAGAAGCCAGGCAGTGACTTCTGTTATCGTTTTGTCTCTCTGAGGGTGCGTGATATCACTCTGGCAGGCAATGGCAGGTTGTGCGCTTTTGAAACAAAAACTTAACTGCCTGGCAGATAAACATTGGTCTCTATATATCAGGAGAGTGATTGTTATTGATTGAATACCGGTATTGATTTATTGATTACTGAATTAACAGCTTAATTATCCCTTTTAACGCCAGGAATATCTCTGTATCAGAGACAGGTAAAAAAAGGTGATTTAACACTCTCTTTCGATCTATATTAGCCGCCGGTAAATTTCAGTCATAACACGCATTTATAATAAAACATATCTTTCCGGTTAATAATTTTTTTGCAGAGATACATGAAAAACAGTACTTATAATCCTTATGTTACTGAGCGTATTCATCGCTTTGACAACACGCTGTGCGGCGTGTGTTATTCAGCACCCTTTATGCATTGCGAGCAGGACGCTGATACATTACTTAATGGACATAACATAATTGCTTTGCATAATCAGCTGCCTGATACCCCTGAACTAATAATTATTCCGCTGGCGGGAAATAGCCTGATGGAATTTTTACGTGCCCCGGAAAATTATCCGATGCTGCAGGCTGCCCACGTCCGTCTGGCAATTGATTATGCAGGGCTGCTACAGGGTGGTGCCCCCCTGCTTGCCGTTGCGCACCACTTCTCATTCTGGCTGTGCGATCTCGCGCCGCCGGGAACAGAGTGGAAAAAGATCGTGGCGTTTCCATTTAGCGGTGTGGTTTTATCCGAGGATTTTTTTAACGATAATTACCTCAAGTTCAGCTTTCCGTTTTTAATTGAGTCTCTGAGAGAAAGA
This sequence comes from Pantoea sp. UBA7232, assembly GCF_002473195.1. Taxonomy (NCBI): domain Bacteria; kingdom Pseudomonadati; phylum Pseudomonadota; class Gammaproteobacteria; order Enterobacterales; family Erwiniaceae; genus Pantoea; species Pantoea sp. UBA7232. Next base: position 124,864 of record NZ_DKTK01000005.1, on the reverse strand, counting down.
GAAGCAGACGTTATATTACGCACCGCACAGCTGACGCTGAATAGCGAACATTACCAGCGCCTGCAGTTAAGCGGCTGGCAGCAGCAGCGCACACCCGGCACGCTTTTTTAGGGTAACCGTTTACACAATCTGCTACTTCGCGGCGCAGCCACCTGATTTGATCGGAATTAACGCCGCTATTCCGCCATAAAATGTCGTGTGATTTGGTCCGACAGAGTTAAAACCGCTAAAAAAAGCAAACTCGTTAACGTTTTTAAGATAAAATTTAACGCAAAGGGATCATCTGGCGTCACGGAAGAACGCTGCGTGAACATTTCTGCTCACTTCGTACTCTATGTCGGGAAACAGCCTGAAGCGTTGTTTCCTTTGTTTTTCTATGGCAAAGAAAGAGGTCAATATTATGGGGAAAGCTTCCTCATCTTTTGGCGTAATCCGCCTGCTCACGGTGCTGTTCGCACTGCTGACGGGCGCGTTTATGCTGGTTGGTGGCATTTGGTTAGCCACCATTGGAGGTTCCTGGTACTACGTTATTGGCGGTGTGATGATGCTGATCACCGCTGTTCTGCTCTGGCGTCGCAGCAGCGCCGCGCTGCTGCTGTATGCGCTGCTGCTGCTTGGCACGCTGATCTGGGGCGTATGGGAAGTCGGCTTTGACTTCTGGGCGCTGGCACCGCGCACCGATGTACTGGTGATTTTCGGTATCTGGCTGATCCTGCCTTTCGTCTATCGCACGTTTAATCCTGCCGGCAGAGGCGCGATGCTGGTGGCGCTGATTGCCAGCGTACTGGTTCTGGCGTGGGCCGTTTTCCACGATCCGCAGGAGCTGAATGGCGAGCTGCCCGCTGCAGCGACCACCCCGCAGACTCAGCCTATCAGCAATATTGCTGATGCTGACTGGCCGGCGTACGCGCGCGATCAGCAGGGCACCCGCTTTTCTCCGCTGAAGCAGATCAACGCCAGCAACGTCAAAGAGCTGCAGGTTGCCTGGCAGTTCCAGACCGGCGATCTGAAAAATGCTAACGATCCGGGTGAAATCACTGATGAAGTGACGCCGATTAAAATCCGCGACACGCTCTATCTCTGCTCACCGCATCAGATCCTGTTTGCACTGGATGCCACAACCGGTAAGCAGAAGTGGAAGTTTGATCCGGCTCTGAAGCAGAATCCGACCTTCCAGCACATCACCTGCCGCGGCGTTTCCTATCATGAAACCCCTGCAGCAGCGGATAGCGCGGCAACTCAGCCGGCACTCTGCGCACGTCGCATCTATCTGCCGGTCAACGATGGTCGTCTGTTTGCTCTGGATGCGGAAACCGGCGAACGCTGCCCGGCATTTGGTAACAACGGTGAGCTGGACCTGCAGCACAAGCAGCCGGTTACCACCCCTGGTCAGTATGAACCGACCTCGCCACCGATTATCACCGATACCACTATCGTGATCGCCGGTGCCGTAACCGATAACTACTCTACCCGTGAGCCATCGGGTGTGATCCGCGGCTTTGACGTCAACACCGGCAAACTGCTGTGGGCATTCGATCCGGGCGCGAAAGATCCTAACGCGATTCCGGAAGATGAGCACACCTACACCCTGAATTCACCGAACTCATGGGCACCGGCGGTTTACGATCCGAAACTGGATATCGTTTATCTGCCAATGGGCGTCTCTACTCCGGATATCTGGGGCGGCAACCGTACGCCTGAGCAGGAGCGTTATGCGAACAGCGTTCTGGCGCTGAATGCCACCACCGGTAAGCTGGTCTGGTCTTATCAGACCGTGCATCACGACCTGTGGGATATGGACCTGCCTTCTCAGCCGACGCTGGCTGATATCACCGACAAAGATGGCAACACCGTTCCGGTGATCTACGCGCCGGCGAAAACCGGTAACATCTTTGTGCTGGATCGCCGCAACGGCAAGCTGGTTGTACCGGCACCGGAAACCCCGGTTCCGCAGGGCGCAGCAAAAGGTGACCACGTATCACCGACGCAGCCTTACTCTGAGCTGACCTACCGTCCTAAGCAGAATCTGACTGACAAGGATATGTGGGGCGCGACGATGTTCGACCAGCTGGTGTGCCGCGTGATCTTCAAGCGCCTGCGCTATGACGGTCCGTTCACGCCGCCGTCTGAACAGGGTACGCTGGTCTTCCCGGGTAACCTCGGTATGTTTGAATGGGGTGGTATCGCCGTTGATCCACATCGTCAGATTGCCATCGCTAACCCAATGGCGCTGCCGTTTGTCTCGAAGCTGATCCCACGCGGACCGGGCAACCCGGCTGAGCCACCGAAAGGTGCGGAAGGCGGCTCCGGTACTGAAACCGGCGTGCAGCCACAGTATGGCGTGCCGTTTGGCGTTGAGCTGAATCCATTCCTGTCACCTTTCGGCCTGCCGTGCAAACAGCCAGCCTGGGGTTATATTTCTGCGGTGGATCTGAAAACCAACGAAACCGTGTGGAAAAAACGCATTGGTACCGTGCGCGACAGCGCGCCTCTGCCGCTGCCGTTTAAGATGGGTATGCCTATGCTGGGCGGCCCAATCACCACGGCGGGACACGTTGCCTTTATCGGCGCAACGGCAGATAACTACCTGCGTGCGTTTGATACCAACACCGGTGAAATGCTGTGGCAGGCGCGTCTGCCAGCCGGTGGTCAGGCAACGCCGATGACCTATGAAGCGAACGGCAAGCAGTACGTTGTCATCGCAGCTGGCGGTCACGGTTCGTTTGGCACCAAACTGGGCGACTACGTGGTTGCCTATGCGCTGCCTGATACGAAATAACCTTTCGTAACAGCAGAATAAATCAGGCGGGCCGGTGGCCCGCCTTTTTTATGCGCTCTGTCTCTCCTGCACCACGCCGCGTACCAGTAAAGCACACAGCGCCATCATCAGCGCGGTGAGCAGAAACACCGGCTGCATGCCAAACGCTCCGCTCACGATCCCGCCGCAGAGCGGTCCGGTCACCTGCCCGGCATACTGTGCCGAGGTCGCATAGCCCAGCATTTTTCCCGTCTGCTGCTGCGGGACGTGGTGGCGTATCAGCGCGGTAATGCAGGGCAGCAGTCCGCCCAGCGCCACGCCCATCAGAAAACGCAGGCCGGTAAGCTGCCATACGTGGCTGATAAACGCCTGCGGGATCAGCAGCAGCGCGCTGGCCGCGAGCCCGGCAAGCAATACACGCCCGTGTCCGATGCGATCCGCCAGCCGCCCGGCCAGCGGCGCAGCAAGAATACTTCCCAGCGCCGCCGCCGCCATCACAATCCCGGCGTTGACGGTTATCGCGTGCTCGCCCTGCACAAACTGCGCAATATAGAGCGTGATAATAGGTTCCACTGACATCGTGGCAAACATCATCAGCATGGCCGTGAGCCACATCAGTCGCACCACCCGAAGATTCGCCGGCGGCTCATCAGCGGCCTGCCCTGCCGTGGCTGCGCCTTTGGGCTGCCGCGGTGCCTCTTTCAGCAGACACGCCGTGCCGAGAAACGCGAGGAAGATCGCCGCGCCCGTCAGCCAGAAGGTGTGACGGATGCCAATCAGCGGCGGCAATATTCCGCCCAGCAGCGGCCCCGCGACGTTGCCCGCCATAATGCCCGCTGAGAGGATACCCAGCGCCCAGCCGGTGTGGGCTTTTGGCGTCTGCGCAGCGACCAGAATCGTGGATCCGGAAGCGTATCCCCCCAGCAGCCCGGCCAGCAGGCGCAGCGCCACCAGCTGCCAGGGTGCGGTGGCCATACCAATCAGCGACATGGCTATCGCCATGCCGAGGCTGGCGCGGATCAGCATCAGTTTGCGTCCGTAGCGATCTGCCAGCCGGCCCCACAGCGGCGCCGTCAGCGCGGCGCTCAGAAACGTGGCCGCATAGGCGGCACCCGACCAGCGGGCGATCGCCGCCGGCTCCTCAACCCCAAGCTGCTGAACATAGATCGGCAGAAACGGCAGCAGCAGCGTCATGGCGACGATAGTGGTAAATGACCCCAGAGTGCAGACCAGCAGGTTGCACTTCCAGTGTTGCTGTTCAGCTGTTAATGATAATGAAGCGTGTGACATACCCTCTCCCGCCGGCTGTTTTTTATCAGGCTACCTGCGCGGAGGGAGAGAAAACAGAGGGCGTCGGAGAGTTACCTGCCAGCCTGCCACTGTTGCCAGCGAGCAACAGTCAGGATACCTGCAGCGCGGTGATCAGCGCATCGCAAAGCTGCGTAACCGGAGAGGAGGGCTGCGGCTGCTCTTTCAGCAGCAGGTAACTGTGAAAGCGGTCCATTTGCCAGTCGCTCAGCACCGGCTGGATATCGCCGCGCGCCAGCGCCTCGCGCGTCATATAGGAGGGCAGATAGGCAATGCCGCCGCCGGCCAGCGCCGCGTTCAGCAGCGCCATGCTGTTGTTGGCGCGAAAGCGGCTGCGTACCTCCAGCGCCAGCCGCTGCTTATCACGCCGGAACGGCAGAGCGGCGGTATGGGCCGGCCCGTGAAACAGCAGCAGGTTGTGGCGCGTCAGAGTGCGGGGATGATCAATCAGCGGATGCTTGGCCAGGTAGCCGGGCGTAGCGTAAAGACCCCAGTCGATGATACTGAGTTCGCGCCAGGTGCCTCCCTGCGGCGCGCGGCTGCGAACCACAATGGCGACATCGGCATCGGGGTGAGGGTCTTCGCTGGTGGTGAGATCCAGATCCACATGCAGATGAATATGCCGGCGAATAAAGGCGTCCACCACCGGCGCCACGCACTGGCAGCCAAAGGTTACCGGTGCCTGCAGGCGAAGATTGCCGGCCGGCAGCTGGTGCAGCTGCTGCACAAACGCATCCGCCTGATGCAGCTCGTCCAGCATGCGCAGGCAGAATGGGTAGTACGCCTGCCCGTGGCCGGTCAGCGCAACATGACGCGTGGTACGCTGCAGCAGTTTGATCCCCAGCCGCACCTCCAGCCGGGCAATTTCACGGCTGACATAGGATTTGGAGACGCCGAGAATACGCGCGGCTTCGCTGAAACTTTGGCGCTCCGCCACGTGCGCAAACAGCAGCATGGCTGTCAGATTATCACCAGGGTTCATGGGTCCGGCTGTCAGAGAAACATGACCCGCAGCTTAAAAGGTATTGCGCCGTTCTGCACCCGATTTTCTTTCCGCTGCTGGCCGGTCATACGGCGACGGCGAAAGGCAGCAGCAGCCGCTCCGGCTCAACGCGACGCTGACGACGCAGCTGGCCTGGCGTAATGCGAAAATAATTTTTAAAGGTGCGGGTGTAGGCCTGCTGCGTATCAAAACCGTAGTTCATGGCGACCTGTAAAATGGCGTCGTCGCTGTTAAGCAGCGTTAATGCCGATTCAGTCAGACGGCGCTGGCGGATATACTCAGCCAGTGAAAAACCGGTGTGCTGACGAAACAGACGCTGCAGATGCCAGCGTGAATAGCCCGATCGACGCGCCACCTCATCCAGATGCAGATCGTGACCTAAGTTATCTTCAATCCACTCCAGTAAACTACGGATAAACTCTCGCTGATTCATCGCACCCTCCGGCTTAACAGACTGTTCCTGAAGAGCCACTGTAGCGCAGGAGATTTATCCCTTAATTAGCGAAGAATTAGCGCAGAATTAGCAAAGCGCGCAGCGGTAAAATTCAGCGGTGATAATTTTTCACTAAGAATGCAGCGTTACACTGCCCCACACTGATAAGGAGACTCCATGCGCGTGCTGCTGGTAGAAGATGATGAGATGATTGGTGCCAACCTGCAGCAGGCCCTGGAAGCCGCAGGCTGGTCGGTGGACTGGGTGCGCGACGGCCGGTTTGCCTCGCACGCCTGGTCGGAAAGCAATTACACCTGCGTGCTGCTCGATCTTGGCCTGCCGCGTGAGGATGGTATCGACGTGTTGCGGCGTGCCCGCGCCCGCGGTGATATGACGCCGGTGCTGGTACTGACCGCCAGGGACAGCGTTGCCCAGCGCATTCAGGGGCTGGATAGCGGCGCGGATGATTATCTGCTCAAGCCCTTTGATCTGCAGGAGGTGCTGGCACGTATGCGCGCTATCACCCGACGCCGCCACGGTGCCGCCGACTCGCTGCTCGGCAGCGGCGACGTGCAGCTGGATATGATGACGCGGGAAGTGCTCTATAAGGGCCAGCGTGAACAGCTTACCGCTCGCGAATATGCACTGCTCTATGCGCTGCTGGAGCGGCCCGGCGCGATCCTTTCACGCGAACAGCTGGAGAATCGTATCTATGGCTGGGGCGAAGAGGTCACCAGCAACGCCGTTGATGTGCTGATCCACGGCATGCGGCGCAAACTGGGCAACGAAGCGATTCGCAACGTGCGCGGCCTTGGCTGGCGGGTACCGGCACAATGAAAAATTTTACGTTTCTGCGCTCCCTGCGCAATAAGCTGCTGATGAGCCTGGTGCTGCTGCATCTGGCGATGATTGGTGGCGTGACCTGGTACTTTTTCCACTGCTACGGCGACATGATGGGCTCAATGAAGGACGATCAGCTCGCAAAAGTGGCCGACGTCTGGTCAGCCAGTCAGACCATGCCCGCGCTGATCCCGACGATCCTCGATCAGGACCGGCTCAAAAGCGCTTACATCGTCCAGCTGTGGGATACGCATAATCAGCTGCGTGCCAGCTCGTGGCCGGCGCTGAAAGCCCCGCTGCAGGCGGTGCACGGCTGGTCCGATTTACGCCTTGGCGACTGCGGTGACGATTGTGAATGGCGCGTCTATACCCGCCCCGGCGAAGCGGGCAGTGAAATCGGCACGGTTCAGGTGCTGCATAATATCGGCTATATGAAAAGCCTGATGGTGAAACGCGTGCTCTCGGCGGTGATCCCGCTGATCCTGATGATGCCGCTGTCGCTGCTGCTGATCTGGCTGATCGTACGCGCCATTACGCGCAATCTGCTGGTGGCATCCCGGCAGATCGCGGCGCAGGAGAGCCTGCACCCGCATACGGTATCGCCGGATGGCCTGCCTGACGAAGTGCTGCCGCTGGTCGCCGCCTACAATGCGCTGCTGGATAAGCTGCGCGCCGCCTGGTCCGCCCAGCGGCAGTTTCTGGAGGATGCCGCGCATGAGCTGCGCACGCCGGTCACCGCCGTTACGCTGCAGCTGGAGAATCTGCGCCAGCATATTCAGCCCGGCGAGGCGCGCCGTCAGTTTGATCAGCTGGAAGCGGGCGTCAGCCGCACCCGTCATCTGGTGACGCAGCTGCTGGATGTGTCACGTCAGGAGGATCGGTCCGCGGTGCCGGTCGCGGAAACGATCGAACTCGACGATCTGCTGAAAGAGAGTATTGAGCAGCTGATGGTGGTTGCCGATAAGCGCGGCATCGATATCGGCTATAGCGGCAGCACGCGTTACCGGCTGCAGGCCAGCCGCTCTGAGCTGCGCACTCTGTTTGATAACGTCATCGGCAACGCAATGCTGCATACGCCAGAAGGAAGCCTGGTCGATGTGCTGCTGCACCGCACAGGCGATCGTACGGTGGTCGATATCGTCGATAACGGTTCCGGTATGCCGGAATCGTTTCTTGAGCGGGCGTTTGACCGCTTTACCCGTTCGCCGGACGTGCAGGCGCAGGGCAGCGGTCTCGGCCTGTCAATTGTGCGCAGCGTGGCGCAGAAGCATCAGATGCAGGTGGCGCTCTCTAACTGTCTTACCCCTCAGGGCGAGCGCTGCGGACTGCGGGTGCGGGTGACGTTGCCATAGGGGCTGGCGCTGAGCAGCGCAGGGCTGATTGCGGCAGCGCGCGGCACCGGAGGGGTTCCGCCCGCCAGCGCAGGGGTGCGCTAAGCAGTGCGCGGCACCGGAGGGGTTCCGCCCGCCAGGCTTCTGGCAGTTTCAGCGGCATCTCCGCACGCGGATTGCTAAGGGGCGGGTGGGCGCG
>NZ_DKTK01000005.1:0-116897 GCF_002473195.1 Pantoea sp. UBA7232 | reverse complement strand
CGCCCGGCGCTGCGGATGGCGCCCCTTTTCCCCGCCTGCAAATCCTTTATTTTTTCATTCTTAAAAGTAGCGAAACCTGAAGCTCAGGCGCAGAACTGCCAGCCATGAAAAAACAACATAAAGAAAAAAGACAATCAGCGGCGGGAAGCGCCATCCGGGTCCGCCGGGGGAGGGCACGGTTCCGGGATGAGCCGACAGGACGTCGGCGAAAGGGCGCGGTGAGCAGGAGCGAATGGCGGCCGGTCCCGGGGAAGCGGGCGTGAGCGAGGGAACCGCGCAGCGGCGGACGGGGCTGGCGCAGGGCCGGGGAGTGCAGAGGGCGCGGCCAGGCGTCCTCTGCCCGGTCACCGCGCCGGGGCACAGGCTGCTGCCGGCGCTGACGGCGAACGGAACCGGCCCCAGCGCCCCGTAGCGAACGGAATTGGCGCTTAACATACGCCCCGGCGCAGGACCGGAGCACAGGCTGCTGCCGCCGCTGACGGCGAACGGAACCGCCTCCGTGGCGAACGGAACCGGCGCTTAACCCGGAACCGGTGCCCGTAGCAAACGGAACCGGCGTCCACGCCCCACTCCCAATCGTATCTCTTCGCGACCACGTAAACGGTTGCGGAGTTCCGTTCGCTGCAGATAGAATATGTGACAATTGTCACAAAATAACTGAATCCTATTGCAACACTTTTTGACAAATGTGATGAAAATCTATTTTCTAACGCTCTGTTACAGGCACATTACGCGGGCCTGAAGGCTGGCAGTCAGCACGCGTTATCGCCGCATACTGCTCAATACCCGGGAACGTACTCATTCGATCGTGGCATCTCTGCGGCGATCCTCAGCAAGTGGTCAAACAATAATGAAATTTAAATCGTTGATAGCAGGTGCATTACTGATTGGTAGCGGAATGGGCGCAGCGCAGGCAGAGAGCGACCCGCAATATCTGTCTGACTGGTGGCATCAGAGCGTAAACGTGGTGGGCAGCACCCATACCCGTTTCGGGCCGCAGTTTAATAACGACGTCTACCTGGAATATGAAGCCTTTACCAAACAGGAGTGGTTCGATTTTTACGGCTACATCGATTTGCCAAACTTCTTCGGTGCGGGCAACAGCAACGCCAATGGCATCTTCGATCACGGCACGCCGCTGTTTATGGAAATTGAGCCGCGCCTGTCGCTCGACAAGCTGGCGGGCACCAGCCTGGCATTCGGTCCGTTTAAAGAGTGGTTCTTTGCCAACAACTATATCTACGATATGGGCCGCAACAGCGACAACCGGCAGAACACCTGGTATATGGGTCTCGGTACCGATATCGACACCCACAGCGATGTCGGTCTCTCGCTTAACGTTTACGCCAAATATCAGTGGGAAAACTACGGCGCGGCCAACGAGAACAGCTGGGATGGTTACCGCTTCAAGGTAAAATATTTTGTGCCAATTACCGACCTGTGGGGCGGCAAGCTGAGCTATATCGGCTTTACCAACTTTGACTGGGGCTCCGATCTGCGCGATAAATCTGACCGCTCGCGCACCAGCAACTCTGTTGCCTCAAGCCATATTTTATCGCTGAACTACGATCACTGGCACGTCTCTGCCGTTGCGCGTTATTTCCATAACGGCGGTCAGTGGGCGGATGGTCAGGAGCTGAATTTCGGCAATGGTCCGTTTGAAGTGAAATCAACCGGCTGGGGTTACTATCTGGTGGCAGGTTACAACTTCTAAGCATGGCAGTTTTGCCCCGCCGGATGCAGCGCCGGAGGGGCAAAAACAGAGGCGTTAATCCTGCGATTTCACGACGTTGATGCGCCACGGAATGTTGAACTTATCGATAAACATGCCGAAGCCGTCTGACCAGAATGTCTTCTGCCATTCGGTCGTGATTTTGCCGCCAGCAGAGAGTTTATCAAACCACTCTTTGCCCTCTTTCTCATCGGTGGTTGCCAGGCTTACCGCATAACCCGCGTGCTCAGAGGCCGGTGGCTTGCTGGTATCGCCGTCGCTCAGCATCAGCTCGCCCTGACCAATCTGCAGATGTGCATGCATGATTTTTTCCGGTGGCAGCGGCGGTGCGGATTTATCGCCCACCTGCTCTCCCTGCTCCGGATTATCGCCGAAGGTCATTTTTTGCAGCACTTTGCCGCCGGTGGCCTGCAGGTAAAATTCGATGGCTTCTTCACAGCGACCATACAGAAACAAATAAGGACTTACTTGCATCGTTCCCTCCGCTTATCAGTTAGTGAGCTTTTGCACTCACCACTAAGTGTAGACGATCGCGTTCAGCCCCCGCCCGCGCTGGCTTTGGCTGATCCGTCGCTGTTTTTCGCCCATAAAAAATCCGGGCACCAGGCCCGGATAATTAACGCTCCGCAGGCGCGCTTACTTCTCTAATGCGTGGATATCCGCGCTGCCCTGATAAGGCTGTACCGTTTTATCCTTACGCTGCTTCGCCACGTCGCCAGCCGTTACGCGGGTGGTAACGCCGTTGCCCCAGCTGCTGCGAATAAAGTTCACCACATCCGCAACCTGCTGGTCGCTGAGACGCCAGCCAAATGCCGGCATGGTGATGGTCGTCGGCGCGCCTTTCACGCCTGGGAGCGTACCGCCCACCAGCACAATGTGGATCAGCGAAGCCGGATCGTCAGCCATCACGACCGGGTTGCCGCGCAGCGCCGGATAGAAGCGCTGATAGCCTGAACCGTCAGTTTTATGGCAGGCAGCACAGCTGTCTACGTAGACTGACGCGCCCGGCTGGCTGTCATCGCCGTGCCACAGCGCTTTCGCTACCGTATCATCCGGGGTAAATACCGCCTGCTGCGGATCTTTGGCGCCCAGCGACTTCAGATACTTCGCAATCGCGCTGATATCCTCATCGCTGAGATGCTGCAGGCTGTGTTCCACCACCTCGGTCATACCGCCAAACGCCGCGGTGTGATCGTTACGGCCAAAGCGCAGGAACTGCTTCAGCTCCTCTTCGCTCCAGCGGCCCAGCCCGTCACGGTTGTCACCGCGCAGATTGCTGGCGGTCCAGCCATCAATCGGTGCGTTGCTGCCGGCAAGGTAGTCGCTGCCGTCACCGTTGTTCAGCGCTTTCTCCTGCATCGTAATGCTGCGCGGCGTATGGCACGCTCCGCAGTGTCCGAGCCCTTCAACCAGATAGCGTCCGCGCGCCAGCGCCGGATCTTCCTGTGCGGCGGGCTGGAACGCTTTCACGTCCGGTGCAAAGATGCCGCGCCAGATCGCCAGCGGCCAGCGCATGGAGAGCGGCCAAGGAATGTCGCTCTCTTTGTTCGCCTGGCTGACCGGCGCCACGCCGTGCATAAAATAAGCGTAAAGCGCTTTCATATCCTCGTCGCTGACAACCGCGTAGGAGGGATAAGGCATCGCCGGATAGAGCGTATCGCCATTTTTCGCTACGCCATGACGCACTGCTTTCTGAAAGTCGTCATAGCTGTAGTCACCAATGCCGGTCGCTTTATCAGGTGTGATATTGGTGGAGTAGATGGTGCCAATCGGCGTCGCCATTGCCAGTCCGCCGGCAAACGGCTTGCCGCCGGCCGCGCTATGGCAGGCCACGCAGTCCCCGGCGCGCGCCAGATATTCACCGCGTTTGATCAGTGATTCGGCGGCCACATCGTCAGCCAGCGCGCTGAACGTCAGGGTGCCCAGCATCAGGGCCAAAACTGATTTCATCATCGTCATGTTCCTTATGCCTGTACCAGCGGACCCGGGTTTTTCAGATACTGTTCGCGGATCGCTTTCGCTGACCAGTAGCTCAGTGCAGCGACCATACCGGTCGGGTTATAGCCCAGCCCCTGCGGGAAAGCTGACGCCCCCGGCACAAAGACGTTGGGCACATCCCAGCTCTGCAGATAGCGGTTGACCGCGCTGGTCTGCGGATCTTCACCCATGATCGCACCGCCGCTCATATGTGTGGTCTGATAGGAGGTCGTATCAAAATGGGTTCCCGGCGCTTTGGCGGAGCCGATAATGGTTTTCGGGTTCATCGCCTCGGTGATCTTGCGCATCTTGCCAATCATAAACTGCGCCATTTTGATGTCGTTATCCTGCCAGTCAAAGGTCATACGCAGCAGCGGCTGGCCGTACGCATCTTTATAGTTGGGATCGAGATCGAGATAGTTAGCGCGATAGGACTGGTGCGCACCGTGCGCATCCATGGAAACATGGTGCGTATAGGTATCGGCTACCGCCGCTTTCCACTGGCTGCCCCAGCCTGGCGTACCGGCTGGCACCGGCACGCCGGAGATAGGCTTGGTGCCGGCCTGGTTAACCCAGAAAGGAGACCCGCCAACAAAACCGTGCGGCCCGTGATCAAAGTTGTCCGCGTTAAAATCATCTACCGCCACACCCGCCCCGCCTGCGCCGATAAACGGGTTGGTGGTGGTGTTTTTATCAAACAGCGCTTTCAGCGTGGAGAGATTCTGATAGGCGAAGTTGCGCCCCACCACGCCCTCATTAGTGATCGGATTATAAGGTTTGCCGATCCCGGAGAGCAGCATCAGGTGAACATTGTGGAACTGGAAGGCGGAGAGGATCACCAGATCGGCCGGCTGCACCACTTCACGTCCCTGACCATCAAGGTAGGTTACGCCGGTAGCGCGCTTTTTATCATCGGTCAGATTGACGCGCAGAACGTATGAATTGTTGCGCAGCTCAAACTTCGGCTCCTGACGCAGTGCCGGCAGGATATTGACGTTAGGCGACGCTTTGGAATACATGTAGCAGGCGTAGCCGCTGCAGAAGCCGCAGAAGTTGCACGGCCCCATCTGTGCACCGTAGGTATTAGTATAGGGTCCGGAGGTGTTCGCTGATGGCATATCATAAGGGTGATAGCCAACCGACTCCGCCGCCTGCGCAAACAGCTGCGCAGAGTAAGTACGCTTCTGTGCCGGCAGCGGAAAGTCGCTGGAGCGATCCGGCGCAAACGGGTTGCCGCCGTGTGCGTTATTGACCACTTTGCCCTTGATTGACCAGGCGCTGCCGGAGGTGCCAAACACCTTTTCGGCTTTGTCGAAGAACGGTTCCAGCTCATCGTAGCTGACGCCAAAATCCTGAATGGTCATGCCTTCCGGAATAAAGCTTTTACCGTAGCGCTGCTCATAGTGGCTGCGCAGATTCAGCTCAACCGGATCGACGCGGAAATGCACGCCGGACCAGTGCAGGCCCGCACCGCCGGTGCCGGTGCCGGGCAGAAAAGCGGCCAGCTGGCGATAAGGCACCGCGGTCTGCGACGCATCGTGACGGATAGTCACGGTGCTTTTAGAGAGGTCCTGAAACAGCTTTTTGCGAACGTTGTAGGTCAGTTCATCAATCGACTGCGGATAAGAGCCGTCCGGATAGGTGTCGCGATGCGGACCGCGCTCCAGCGCAACGACGTTAAGACCCGCTTCGGTCAGCTCTTTCGCCATAATGGCGCCCGCCCAGCCAAAGCCCACAATCACTGCATCAACTTGTTTTAATTCGTTTGCCACGCTTACGCCCTCGCTCCGCGAATGTCGACTGACGGGAACGGATAACGTTCACCGCGCTCTACCCAATCCATAAAGTCGGCGCGGGCGCCCGGGAAGCCAATCAGCTTCCAGCCCACCATGCCCTGGTTGCCGCCATGAATCGGGTCGCAGAAAAAGCCTTCGCGTGTATTCTGCAGCAGGTAAGAGAAAAAGGTTTTTGCCGGCAGCTGGGCAAACTCAGCCTTACCGGTTTCGAAGGCGCTCAGCAGCGCATCCTGCTGTTCGCCGCTCAGGCTGGCGAACACCTTGCCATGCTGTTTCTGACTCCAGGCATTGGCGTCGGCAATGCCTAAGCGATAAATCTGCTGCGGCACCAGCGGCAGCTGGTAGCCCAGTTCTTTCGGCATATCCGGGTGAAAAGGTCCCTGCATATACCAGTTGCTGCCGGTGGCGTAAGGCGTATTCATCTGACGATCGATAAATTCCGGTACGCCTGCTTCCAGCGCGCCTGGTCCGCGCTCGTCGCTGGGGATCAGCCGCGCCACGGCGGCGGTGATGAAGGCAAACTCTTCGGCGGTAAACCAGCCTGGCTGATAGTCGCGTGCCGGCTGCGCTGGCGCTGCTGCATCGCTGGCAGCAGCAGGCGCGACCAGCACGCCCATGGCGGTTGAACCGACCGCCATAGCGGGTGCGAGGGTGATCGTCCTCAGCAGGAAATCACGACGTGAATGACCCTTTTTTTGTTCTGACATGACATTGCCTCAGTACCGCATATAATGCGGCATGGAAGGTTAAGTAGTTGCGTTGTAATGGTTTTTATTCTTGACTTAAGGGATACAGCACGTTTGTTACCGGTAACAAGATGACAATTGTAACACCGAAACGGTAACGAATTTAGTTTTCCGAAACAATTACGCACAAAATACTTAACATTTTCCCGCGCTGGTTTACATTCCGGCGACGGAATTGTCATGCCCGGAAACAACCCACTACAGACAGATAAACAGAAATAGCGGTATAAACGTGTCTACACCACAGCGGAGTGCTTATGTTTAAATCCTTTTTTCCGCGGCCCGGCGCATTTTTCAGCTCGGCAGCGATTTGGAGCGTGCTTGTTATTTTTGCCTGGTTTGGCTTTTTCAGCGACCTGCCGGCGCGCTGGCCCGCACTGCAGGCCGCGATGCAGCAGCCGCTGCCTACCAATGCCAGCCGGTTTATTCACGCCAGCCAGCTCTGGTTTTACGGCTACTACTGGTCTGCGGTTGCGCTGTTTGCCCTGGCGTGGATGATAATCGATCGCCATCCGTGGCAGCGCTGGTCGGTCTGGGGCACGGCGCTCATCATCTTTGTCACCTGGTTCAACGTCCAGGTCAACGTGGCGGTCAACGCCTGGTATGAGCCGTTTTACGATCTGATTCAGAAAGCGCTGACCAAAGCGGGTGCCGTACAAATTAACCAGTTTTACAGCGAAATCAGCGACTTTCTCGGCATCGCGCTTATCGCCGTGACGATTCTGGTCGCCAACGTCTTTTTCATCAGCCACTGGATTTTCCGCTGGCGTACCGCGATGAACAGCTACTACATGCACAACTGGCAGCGTCTGCGGCATGTGGAGGGGGCGGCACAGCGTGTGCAGGAAGATACGATGCGTTTCTCCACCACGCTGGAGGACTGGGGCGTCAGCTTTATTAAGGCGATCATGACGCTGGTAGCGTTCCTGCCGGTGCTGCTGGCGCTGTCGAAACATGTGAAAGATATACCGATTCTCGGTTCGATACCCTATGGCCTGGTGATCGCCGCTATTCTCTGGTCGGTGTTCGGCACCGCGCTGCTGGCGCTGGTCGGCATTAAGCTGCCGGGACTGGAGTTCCGCAATCAGCGGGTGGAAGCGGCCTACCGTAAAGAGCTGGTCTATGGCGAAGACGATCCGTCGCGCGCGTCACCGCCCACGGTGCAGGCGCTGTTCAGCCGGGTGCGCTACAACTATTTCCGGCTCTACTTCCACTACCTCTATTTCAACGTCACGCGTTTTCTCTATCTGCAGGTAGATAATGTCTTTGGCGTGTTTCTGCTGTTTCCGGCGATCGTGGCCGGTGCGCTGACGCTGGGCCTGATGAATCAGATCCTCAACGTGTTTGACCAGGTACGCTCCTCCTTCCAGTATCTGATCACCTCCTGGTCGACGCTGGTCGAGCTGATGTCTATCTACAAGCGTCTGCGCAGCTTTGAGCAGATCCTGCAGGATATCCCGCATCAGGAGATGCTGCGCGAGGCGGCGAAAGAGCCAGCCGGCGAGTAACGGCATCCTGCGCCCGCCTTCTGCATGGCCGGGAAGGCGGGCGCAGCCTGGTGCGGTGTCACCCTGGCAGGCAACTCAGCCTGCCATCACCTGAAACACTTTCTCTACCGCATACGCACCGGGATCTTTTACCCCATCCAGACTCTGCTGGTTGAGATAGGCTGAGCGTCCCGCTTTCGCACTGTTCATCTGCGCCGTAGCCTCTGCGCCCTGCGCCGCCGCCTGCGCGGCCGCCGTCAGCGATTCGCCCGCCACCAGTTTTTCCAGCGCCGGCTGCAGCGCATCAATCAGCGTGCGATCGCCCGGCTGCGCGCCGCCATAGTGCTTCATGCGCTCCAGCCCCTGCATCAGCGCCTCCGGCAGTGAGCTGCCCTCTTCCAGATGCTGTCCGGCGGAGGTAAACAGAATCGACATCAGTACGCCGCTGGAGCCGCCCATCGCCCCTGCCAGCTGCTCGCCAATCAGCGCGATCAGCGTCGGCAGCTCGTTCAGCGGCAGCTGCTTCTCCTGCAGCGCGCGCTGAATACGTTTTGCACCCGCAGCAAACGTGGAGCCGGTATCACCATCGCCCACTTTTGCATCCAGCGTATTCAGTTCACTCTCCAGATCGATGAGCGTCTGCGTAACGCGCGTGATCCAGCCCGCCACCTCATCATTTTCAGAGGGATCGAAGTCGAGCGCGCTGCTGACTTTCTCTGCCGTCTGCAGATTGATGGGCGCAAACTCATAGGGCGCAACCCAGCCCTGCACCTGAACCGGTGCCTGCAGCGCCAGCAGGAACGGCTCTTCCAGCGCCAGCACGGAGAGTGAAAAGCCTTTCATATCCAGCGCGCTGACCAGCGTAGCGGGACCGATAAGATGGGTAATACGCGCGGCCAGCGGCGTGCGCAGGACTTCACGCGTCAGCAGCGCCAGCTCCAGCTGCGAAAAACCGCCTAAATTGTTGATAAGCAATAGCGCCAGCTTACCGTCCGGCAGCGCCTGCGCCAGTTTATCCGTCATCAGAGCGGTGATTTTTCCGCTGTCCTGCGTATCCAGCGTAATGACCCCCGGCTCGCCGTGGATCCCCATACCGAGTTCACTGTGGCCTGGCGCCACGCGCGCTTCGCGCTTCTCACCCGGAAGATGGCAGGTCGCAAACGCCAGACCAATAGAGAAAACAGACTCAATCGCCCGCTGCGCCAGCGCCTTCACCTCCTGCAGTGAATGCCCGTGCTCAGCCGCGTAGCCAGCAATCTTATGCACCAGTGCGGTGCCGGCGAGACCGCGCGGCTGCGGGTTTTCAGGCAGCGCAATATCATCCTCGACCATGACCAGTTCTACGTGATAGCCCAGGTTTTTGGCTTTCTCAGCCGCCAGACCAAAATTAAGGCGATCGCCGGTATAGTTTTTAACGATCAGCAGACAGCCCGCGTCACCGGTCACGTTGATAATGGCGTTAAGCACCGCCTCCACGCTGGGCGATGCGAAAATATCACCGCAGACGGCCGCAGTCAGCATCCCTTTGCCGACGAACCCGGCGTGCGCCGGCTCATGGCCCGATCCGCCACCTGAGATCAGCGCCACCCGGCTTTTATCCCAGTCTGAACGCACCACAACGCGGATATCATCGCCCAAATCGAGACGACGCAGGTTACGCCACGGCGTGCTGAGTAAAATACCTTCGATGGCTTCGTTAATCAGATCGTTCTTTTCATGCATAAAAAACTGGCTCATCGCTTTTTTCCCCCTGGTGTAGTTGTCACTAAAGGTAGCGCATCTGTGCAGAAAACCGTCAAAGCAACGCGCGGAAATGCAAAGGGCGGCACACGCCGCCCCTGAATCAGAAAAAGCCCTGCCGCTGCACCTTAGCCATGCTGCCTGACGCGCGTGTAGATGGTTACCGCCGCCAGCAGCATCATGACGCCGCTTGCCATAAAGACGCCGCCCGCGCCCTGCAGGTCAAACATCCAGCCGCCGGCCGCCGCGCCCGCCGTGATCGCCAGCTGAATGGTCGCCACCAGCAGTCCGCCGCCCGACTCTGCATCATCAGGCACGGCACGCGAAATCCATGCTGACCAGCCGGTGGGCATGGAGCCAAATGCCAGTCCCCATAGCGCCACGCCGGCTCCCACCAGCCACGGCAGCTGCGCCATTGCGGAGAGTACCACCGCCGTCACGCTCATCAGCAGCGCCATGCCGGTCAGCGTCAGCGAGACGCTGCGCGTAACCAGCACGCCCGCCAGCGAGGTGCCAAAGAAGTTAGCTATTCCAAACGCCAGCAGCGCGAGCGACAGCTGATTAACGTTAAGCTGCGTGCTGCCCTCCAGATAAGGTCGCAGGTAGGTAAAGAAAGCAAAATGTCCGGTAAACATCAGGATCACCGCCAGCATGCCCCAGCGCATGACGCCCTGGCGCAGCAGATCAAGCACGCCGCCGCTTTGCGTCCGGTTTTCCGGCGGCATTGCCGGCAGCGTGAAGAACTGCCACAGCAGCGCCAGCACGCCCAGCAGCCCCGTCATCAGAAAAATGTTGCGCCAGCCAATCACATCGCCGAGATAGCTGCCGAGCGGTGCCGCAATAATTGTCGCCAGCGAGATGCCGCTAAAGACAATCGATAGCGCGCGCGGCACCTGCTCCGCCGGCACCAGTCGCATGGTAATGGCGGTTGACAGCGTCCAGAAGCCGCCAATCGCCATACCCAGCAGCACACGTGCCAGCAGGATCATCGGCAGACTGTCCGCCAGCGCCACCAGCAGCGCCGAGGCGATAAGCAGCAGGGTAAATGCCAGCATCACCAGACGACGATCAAACCGCCGCGTAAGCGTGCCGATCACCAGACTGGTGAGCAGCGCAACCAGCGCGGTTACCGTCACCGTCTGCCCCGCCTGACCTTCACTGACCTGCAGCGACGCGGCTATCGGCGTCAGCAGGCTGACCGGCAGGAACTCAGCGGTGATCAGGCCAAACACGCCAAATGCCATGGCAAATACCGCGCCCCACGCGGGTTTTTCTGCCACCGCGCGGGCAGCTGTCAGTTCAGTTTCCAGACTCATTTGCGATCCCCATCACAAAAAAATAGTTTCGCTAAGGATAGAGCGCTGCGGTAAGACGATCTATGATACAGAAAGTTTATTAGTTGATAATTCGTCTGGATTGCGATGAGCCGTTATGAAGATTTAACCAGCGAGCTGCTGATGGGCATGCGCCTGTACGGCGTAAAATATCAGCGTATTGCGCTGCATGCGCCTTTTGGCCTGCAGTATGACGACGCGCCTGGCCGGGCGCAGCTGCATTTTGTCGGGCGCGGTACGCTGCTGCTGCGCGCCGCTTCCGGTACGATCTATCCGCTGCAGGCAGGCGATGCGTTACTGATCCCGCACGGAAAAACGCATGCGCTGATCTCAGATGAGACGGCGCACTGTGAACCGATCACCACGTTTAACAGTAAGCCCATCTGCCCCAGCGTCTGCGCGATCAACGATGCGGCAGATGCCGATCTCTGTCCGGCGGATAGCGATGTGATCCTGTTCAGCGCCTGCATGGCGTTTGAACTGGGCGGTATGCAGCCGCTGGTACACACCATGCCGGATGTCATGCTGGTCAGCACCCTGCTGGGACAGTATCCGGAAATCCAGCCGATTCTGGATGCGATGGAGCGGGAAACCCGCCAGCGCAAAGCGGGCTTCGCCGGTATTCTGTCGCGGCTGGCGGATGTGGTGGCCGCGCAGATTGTGCGCGGCTGGGTAGAGAACGGCTGCGGCGCCGGCAGCGGTCTGGTCCAGGCGCTGCGCGATCCGCGCCTGAGCCTGGCGATGGCGGCGATGCACCGTGCGCCGGGAGAAAACTGGACGGTGGAGCGGCTGGCGCGTGCGTCCGGCAGCTCGCGCTCGGTATTTGCTGCCCGCTTTCAGAACGCCACCGGCATGACGCCGCTGCGCTATCTTACCGAACTGCGTATGCGGCTGGCGAAAGAGCGTATCGTTGATCAGGGCGAGGCGGTAGAGAGCGTTGCGTTTGAGCTTGGCTACGGATCGCTGGCTGCGTTCAGCCGCGCCTTTAAACGGATAACGGGCACGTCACCCGGCGCGCTGCGCGCCGGGCGGGAAGTAGCATAAGCGTTAGCGAAAGACGCTAATCGCCTCAACCAGGCGGTTCGCCTGATGCGCCATGCGGGTTGAGGCTTCTGCGCCTTCAGCCACGCGCGCGGCGTTTTGATGGGTGATATCATCCAGATCTTCTACCGCCGTGCTGACCTCGCTCAGCGCCGTGGCCTGCTCGGCGGTGGCTGCGCTGATCTGCGCAATCAGCGTCGTCACGTTCTGCACCTGGCTGACAATATCCTGCATGGTGCGGCCGGCGGCTGCCGCATAGTCGTTGCCTGACGCTACGCGGCTGGCGCTGGTCTCTACCAGCGTTTTGATTTCGCTGGCGGCTTTTGCGCTGCGCTGCGCGAGATTGCGCACTTCACCCGCGACTACGGCAAACCCTTTACCCTGCTCACCGGCCCGCGCCGCCTCTACCGCCGCATTGAGCGCGAGGATATTGGTCTGAAAGGCGATGCTGTCGATCACGCTGGTGATGCTGGCGATGCGTTTCGCGCTGTCGGCAATATCGCCCATCATGCCTGCCATCTCCTGCATCACCTCGCCACCTTTGATAGCAGCGTGGCTGGTGGTGCCCGACAGCGCATTGACCTCGCTGGCGGTTTCCGTGTTGCTCTTCACGGTGGCCGTCATCTCATTCATGGTGGCGGCCGTCTGCTGCACGTTAGCGGCTGCCTGTTCAGTCCGGCGGGAGAGCTCACTGTTACTGCGCGCCATCGCATCGCTGGCGCTGAGGACGTTGATCGCCTGGCCACTGACGTCATCCACCAGCCAGCGGAACATCAGTCCCAGCTGGCCAATAGCGCGCAGCGTCATGCCGATTTCATCCACGCGGTCGGGCTGATCGACTTTATGGCTGTTGCCGGTCGCCACGCTCAGCGCCTGCTGGCACATCCGCTCAATGGGGCGTGAAATTTGCTGCTCCAGCCAGAGGCTCGCCAGCAGCAGGCAGAGTGCCGTCGCAACGCTGAAGCCGCCGAGTGCCAGCGCCGTCAGGCCTGCCCCCCAGGCGCTGCCCGCTATCAGCGGCAGCAGCAGCGCCAGCGCTGAACGAATGCGCCAGCGCAGCGGCAGCGTTTTCAGCAGTGAGGTGGCGCGGCGCCAGCCGCTGCCGATAATCAATCCTTTATAGAAGCAGCGTCCTTTGCTGCGCCCTTCGCGAAAATCGCGGTACAGGGTTTCAGCCTGCTGCACTTCCGCTGCTGAAGGTTTGGTCCGCACCGACATATAGCCGCGCACGCATCCTTCGCGTACCACCGGCACCGCATTGGCCCGCACCCAGTAGTGATCGCCATTCTTACGCCGGTTTTTCACCAGTGCGCTCCAGGGCTGCCCCTGCTTCAGGGTATGCCACATATCGGCAAAGGCTTCGGGCGGCATATCCGGATGGCGCACCATGTTGTGGGGCTGACCGTTTACCTCTTCCGGCGTGAAGCCGCTGACCTCAATAAAAGCGTCGTTGGCGTAGGTAATATGGCTGCTGAGATCGGTAGTCGACATCAGCGTCGCATCGTCATTGAAAACGAATTCACGCTGTGTCACGGGCTGGTTATTGCGCATACAGAGATCCCTGGTCAATTCAGGCTGATAAACGTTATTCCGGATCTATCGGCTGATTAGCGGAACGACTTAAGCGCTGATGATTTATTTCTTGCTGCTAAAAAAGAGAAGTTTTTATAAATAACTGTATTGAATGGTAAAAACTGAAAGATGAAAACAGGATTATGCGTTGCGGCTCACACCATTATTTAGCCAGAATGGAGGAAACGGTAAATATTTACGGGCGCAGCAGCGCCCGCAGCGGGCGTTAACCCAAATCGATATTTTTCATGCCCCACCACCAGGTGAAGAGAAACCCGCCCGTCCAGGCGACCAGCAGACCGGCAAGATAGACCGCCATGCCGGCAAAAATGCCCTGTGCTGACGTCATCAGCGGCAGCGTCACCAGGCCGGAGGGGCCAAACACCGTATTCATCCCCACCGGCAGGCCGAGCCAGGCCACCAGACCGATAAAGAAGCCGCCCAGTGCACCCCCGCAGCAGGCGGTGATAAAAGGCTTGAGGCGCGGTAGCGTGACCCCGTAAATCAGCGGTTCCCCCACGCCCAGCAGCCCCGGCACAATGGCTCCTTTGATCTGGCTGCGCAGCAGCGACGCTTTTCCGGCTTTGCACCACAGCGCCAGCGAGGCACCGACCTGCCCCGCTCCCGCCATAGCCAGTATGGGAAACAGCGAATTAAAGCCCTGCGTCTCCATCAGCGCGAAATAGACCGGAATAAAGCCCTGATGGATACCAAACATCACCGCAATTAAAAACAGCCCGGCCAGAATGGCACAGCCAAACGGATTGTTATTAAGGTGAATAAACAGCCACGACATCCCCTTAAACAGCTCACCCCCCACCGGCATGATGAGCAGAAACGTCACGGCGCCGGTAATTAGCAGCGTCAGCAGCGAGGTGAGGATCATATCCAGGTTATCGGGAATGATTTTACGCAACTGCTTCTCTGTCCAGGCACCAAATATCGCGGCCAGCAGCACGCCGATAATGTTGCCGCGCGGATCGATCGTCAGCCCGAAAAAGTTCTCCATCCCGCTGTAGTACCCGACGGTGGCTTCCGGGCTGTAGCCAAGCACAAACAGCGAGGCGATAATTGCGCCGTTGACGCCGGTGCCGCCAAACGCTTTCTGCGCGTTATAGCCAATCAGAATGCTGAGAAAGGTAAACAGTCCTTTGCCAAACACTTTCATGTAGGCCACGGTCGCCAGCAGCCACGGGGCGTGCTCACCCGGCTGATTAAGGTGAAACAGCTGCTCGGTCAGGGTGGCAAAACCGAGCAGCAGGCCAGCTCCGATAAATCCCGGAATAAGCGGCGTAAAGATGGTGGCAAAGCAGGCGAGAAAGCGGTGCAACGCACTGCTCTGTTTCGCTTTTAACTGCTGCTTTTGCGCCTGGGCGATCGCCTGCAGATCCTGCGCCGGCGTGCCGTCATTGAGCAATAGCTGCATCTTTTCCGCTGCGGTTTGCGCCTTGCCCGGCCCCAGAACAATCTGCAGCTGGGCGTCGCTGACAATCACGCCCAGTACGCCCGGCAGCTGTTTCAGCTGCGGGCTATCCGCCAGCGCAGCGTTCACCAGCGTCAGGCGCAGGCGGGTCATGCAGTTGCCGCACATCGCTACGTTACCCGGCCCGCCCACGGCCCGCAGAATATCGCGCAGCAGCGTTTCAGTGATTGCGGCCATCAGCGTACTCCTGAGTCACGTAATGCGGCGCGGATAAACCCGCGGTTCTGATCCAGCAGCGCGCGCGCCTCTTCCGCCGTCAGGCTCGCCAGCACCATGACGATAGCGGTTTTGCAGTGGCCGCCGCACGCCGTCAGCGCCTGCTGAGCCGTGGCGTCGTCGCATTCGGTGGCCTGCTTAACGATGTTTATCTGGCGCTGAACCAGTTTCTGGTTGGTGGCTTCCACATCTACCATCAGGTTGCCATACACCTTGCCGCTGCGGATCATCGCGCCGGTGCTCAGCATATTCAGCACCAGTTTCTGTGCCGTGCCCGCCTTCATGCGCGACGATCCGGTGACGATCTCCGGCCCCACAACCGGCGTCAGCGCGACATCAGCCGCCTGCGCCATCGCGCTGTCGGGATTGCAGGTCAGCGCGGCAGTAAACGCGCCCTGTTCACGTGCGTAAGCGAGCGCGCCCAGCACATAGGGGGTGCGGCCGCTGGCCGCAATTCCGACCAGCACGTCCCGGGGGCTGAAACCGATATCCGCCAGATCCTGTGCGCCCTGTCCGGCGTTATCTTCCGCGTTCTCAACCGCCTGCAGGATCGCCGTATGCCCGCCGGCAATCAGCCCCACCACCTGACCGCGCGGCGTACCAAAAGTAGGCGGGCACTCACTGGCATCCAGGATACCGAGCCGGCCGGACGTGCCGGCGCCGCAGTAAATTAGTCGCCCGCCCTGGCTAAAGGCGTGCGCAATCGCCTCTGTGACCTGTGCGATCTGCGGCACAATCGCCTCTACCGCCAGCGCCACTTTTTTATCTTCGTCATTAATGACGCGCAGCATCGCTTCCGTGCTGAGCTCGTCAATATTCTGGCTGGCCGGATTGCGGCTCTCGGTGATCATCTTGTTGAGATCAAGGGTCATAATACGCTCCTGCAAATGAATAATTTATTCTGAAAAACTTATATCACAAAGAATTGTTAATTCATGTGCAGCGGCGCAGAATTTTTTTATTTTTACTGCAGGCATAAAAAAACCCGCCAGCGGCGGGTTTTGTTCTGCTTAGTAGCGGATCAGGTGGCGCTTTGCATACGCAGCTGCAGCTCGTAGGCGGCGGCCTGCTTAGCATCAAACTGATTTTCCCAGCGTGCAATGACCAGCACAGCGAGCGCATTTCCCACCACGTTCAGCGCCGTACGCGCCATATCCATGATGCGGTCAACGCCTGCGATAAACGCCAGCCCTTCAAGCGGGATCCCCACACTGCCCAGCGTCGCCAGCAGCACCACGAAGGAGACGCCCGGAACACCGGCAATCCCTTTTGAGGTTACCATCAGCGTCAGCACCAGGATGATCTCATCGGTCAGCGACAGGTCAATGCCGTAAAGCTGGGCAATAAAGATGGCGGCAATACTCTGATAGAGCGTAGAGCCATCCAGGTTGAAGGAGTAGCCGGTAGGCACCACAAAGCTGGTGATCGCTTTCGGCGCACCATACGCCTCCATCTTCTGCATAATGCGTGGCAGCACCGTCTCTGAACTGGAGGTAGAGTAAGCCAGAATCAGCTCATCCTTCAGAATACGCATCAGGGTCGTAATACGCAGCTTGCAGAAGCGCGCGACCGCACCGAGCACGACAAAGGCGAAAAACAGGATGGCGGCATAAACCAGCAGTACCAGTTTCGCCAGCGGGTAGAGCGATGCAAAACCGAAGTTCGCAATGGTCACCGCAATCAGTGCAAATACGCCCACCGGCGCATACCGCATGATCATATGAGTCACTTTGAACATGGTTTCTGATACCGAGCGGAACAGGCCGACCAGCGGATCGCGATGTTCCGACGGCAGCGCCGACAGACCCAGGCCGAACAGCACTGAGAAGAAAATAATCGGCAACATATCGCCTTTGACCAGCGAGGCGAAGATGTTCTGCGGGATCAGTGACAGGATGGTACTGACCAGGCCATGAGGAGCGCCCTGAACCGCTTCGGTGGTAGCTTCATATTTAGAGATGTCCACCGTTGCCAGCGTTGACATATCAATGCCGCTGCCGGGTTGGAATACGTTAGCCAGCGTGATGCCGACCACAATGGCAATGGTGGTGATCACTTCAAAATAGATAATGGTTTTCACCCCGATACGCCCGAGTTTTTTCGCGTCCCCGACGCCGGCAATGCCAACAATCAGCGAGGAAATAACAATCGGCACCACAATCATCTTGATCAGATGAATGAAGATATCACCGGCAGGAGTAAGAATATTGGTGATTAACCATTCACGATCGTCTGGCTGATTATGCAGCACGGTTCCTGCGATAATGCCGAGGATCAGGGCAATCAGGATCTGCCAGGCGAGGGTGAGTTTAAAACCTTTCATAACGCGTTATTTCCTCAGTTAAAACCCCTTTGCTCTGCTGCGAAGGTGCAGGAGATGGTACACACAGGGAAGTGAGCAAAAGCCCGATAAAATAGAGGGTTATAATGGGCTGTATTCCGCTTTGTTCTGCCGGCGGTTTGCGCCAGCGCAAGGATACAGCCTGAGTTGATACCTGCTGAACAGCGGCCAGATAAGTACCATTTTCACTACGGTAAATGCAACCCCCGGCGCGATAGCTTAAATCGTGCGCAGCTCAGTAGCATAAAATGCTGCTGTTATCCTGTGGCTATAACCCGCTGTTATGAAAAGCGTTAATTCGATAATTTTCCGCATAGCTATTCAGATCTGACGATTTTATCGCCCGGCGCGTTTGCTTAACATTTAATCACAAAACCCTCTGTTGCCTGCTGACAGCCGCTTTCAGCACGCTGCTTTTTTGCCGCAAAAAGCGCCGTTTTTGCGCGCTTTAGCGCATGCTGGCAGGCCGTGATCCAGACTGCAAAACCGAAACAAAGCCCCTGCCCCCTCTTCAATTAACCTTTGATTGACATATGATTAACATCTTCAAGGAGGTCAGCCATGAGCCAAATTCACAAGCATCCTGTACCCGCTGCCATTGCAGCAAACGCCCTGATTAATGCCGACGAGTATGCGGCGCGCTATCAGCAGTCCGTGGACGATCCTGACGCCTTCTGGGGTGAGCAGGGAAAGATTCTCGACTGGATCACGCCTTACAGCACGGTGAAAAATACCTCGTTTGCGCCGGGCAATATCTCTATTCGCTGGTATGAAGATGGCACGCTGAATCTTGCGGCTAACTGCCTGGATCGCCATCTGGCGACGCGGGGCGATCGCCCGGCCATTATCTGGGAAGGGGATGACGCCAGTGAAAGTAAAACGCTGACTTTCCGGGAGCTGCACGCTGACGTCTGCCGCATGGCAAATGTATTAACGCAGCTTGAGATTAAAAAAGGCGACGTGGTGGCCATTTATATGCCGATGGTGCCGGAGGCCGCTGTCGCCATGCTGGCCTGCGCGCGCATTGGTGCCGTGCATTCAGTGATTTTTGGCGGCTTTTCGCCGGAAGCCGTGGCGGGACGCGTGGTCGACAGCAATGCGAAACTGGTGATCACGGCGGATGAGGGTATCCGCGCCGGACGTGCCATTCCGCTGAAAAAGAATGTTGATGACGCGCTGGCAAATCCGCTGGTGACCAGCGTGAAGCAGGTAATCGTATTTAAGCGCACCGGAAAAACCACGGAGTGGCATGAGGGACGCGATCTCTGGTGGCACGATCTCGTCAGCCAGGCCAGCGCAGAGCACGAAGCGGTGGCGGTTGAAGCGGAACACCCGCTGTTTATTCTGTACACCTCCGGTTCGACCGGCAAGCCAAAAGGCGTATTGCATACCACCGGCGGCTATCTGGTCTATGCGGCCAGCACCTTTAAATATGTCTTTGATTACCATGACGACGACGTTTACTGGTGCACCGCAGACGTCGGCTGGATCACCGGTCACAGCTATCTGCTCTATGGGCCGCTGGCCTGTGGCGCAACCACGCTGATGTTTGAAGGGGTGCCCAACTGGCCGAAGCCGAGCCGGATGGCGGAAGTCGTCGACAAGCATAACGTTACCCTGCTCTACACGGCGCCCACCGCGATTCGCGCGCTGATGGCGGAAGGCGATCGGGCGATTGAAGGCACCCGACGCAGCAGCCTGCGCATCATGGGCTCCGTGGGTGAACCGATCAATCCGGAAGCCTGGGAGTGGTATTACAAAAAGATTGGCGACAGCCGCTGTCCCATCGTCGATACCTGGTGGCAGACCGAAACCGGCGGCTTTATGATCACGCCGCTGCCGGGCGCAACCGAGCTGAAAGCGGGCTCGGCCACCAAACCCTTCTTTGGCGTACAGCCGGCGCTGGTGGACAACGAAGGCAATCAGCTTGAGGGCGCAACCGAGGGTAACCTGGTTATTAATGACTCCTGGCCTGGTCAGGCGCGCACGCTGTTTGGCGATCATGAACGCTTTGAACAGACCTACTTCTCCACGTTTAAGCATCGCTACTTCAGCGGTGACGGCGCGCGGCGCGATGAAGATGGCTACTACTGGATCACCGGACGCGTGGATGATGTCCTGAACGTTTCCGGACATCGTCTGGGCACGGCAGAGATTGAGTCCGCGCTGGTTTCACATCCGAAAATTGCTGAAGCGGCCGTGGTCGGTATTCCGCACAGCATTAAAGGGCAGGCTATTTACGCCTATATCACCCTGAATCAGGGCGAAGAGCCGTCAGCGGAGTTGTATACGGAAGTGCGCAACTGGGTACGCAAAGAGATCGGCCCTATCGCCACGCCGGACGTGCTGCACTGGACCGACTCGCTGCCGAAAACCCGCTCCGGTAAAATTATGCGGCGTATTCTGCGCAAAATTGCAGCGGGCGATACCAGCAACTTTGGCGATACCTCTACGCTGGCCGATCCAGGTGTAGTAGAGAAATTACTGGAGGAGAAGCAGTCGATCGCCATGCCGTAATCGTTGCCCTTATCAGCGGAGAGCATCAGCCTGTCCCCGGCAGGCTTCTCTCCGTTAGTTCACCTTACGCCGTATGCTGTTCACCATCGCACAACCCTGATAACCAGAATATTCAATCCGTTAAATCACATTAATGTGAGATTTCCGTCTGCTTTGCCTCTGGAGAAACTGTGATGAATGACACCCTGAATCAACAGGAAGCCGTCTGGCAACAAATAGAAAATAACCCCCGTTTTCAGGAGCTGGTCCATAAGCGCCAGTCTTTTGCGCTGCTGCTGAGCATTATTATGCTGGTCCTGTATGTCGGATTTATCCTGCTGATCGCGTTTGCGCCCGGCTGGCTCGGCACGCCGCTGCATGCCGGTACCAATGTGACGCGCGGTATTCCGATTGGCGTGGGCCTGATTGTGGTCTCTTTTCTGCTTACCGGCGTCTATGTCTGGCGCGCCAATGGCGAGTTTGATCGCCTGACTAAACAGATCGTCAGCGAGGTAAAATCATGAAGCGCGCGCTCCCGATTCTGCTGGCGCTGGCGCCAGCGGGCGTACTGGCAGCCGATGCGCTGACCGGCGACGTCCAGCAGCAGGCGACCAACTATGAAGCGATAATCATGTTTGTGGTGTTTGTCGCGTTCACGCTGGGTATTACCTGGTGGGCATCAAAGCGTACCCGCTCACGCAGCGACTACTACACCGCAGGCGGCAATATTACCGGCTTCCAGAATGGCCTGGCGATGGCGGGCGATTTTATGTCCGCCGCCTCATTTCTTGGTATTTCGGCGCTGGTCTATACCTCGGGCTATGACGGACTGATCTATTCGCTCGGCTTTCTGGTCGGCTGGCCGATGATCCTGTTTCTGATCGCTGAGCGGTTGCGCAATCTTGGACGCTATACCTTTGCCGATGTGGCCTCCTACCGGCTGCAGCAGAAGCCGATCCGCACCCTCTCTGCCTGCGGTTCGCTGGTGGTGGTTGCGCTCTATCTGATTGCGCAGATGGTGGGGGCCGGCAAGCTTATCCAGCTGCTGTTCGGCCTTGATTATCATATCGCCGTGGTACTGGTTGGCATTCTGATGGTGCTCTATGTTCTGTTCGGCGGCATGCTCGCGACCACCTGGGTGCAGATCATCAAAGCGGTGCTGCTGCTGTTTGGTGCCAGCTTCATGGCGATTATGGTAATGAAAGCTACCGGTTTCAGCTTTAACACGCTGTTTACGGAGGCGATGGCGGTCCATCCTAAAGGCGCGGCGATTATGCAGCCCGGCGGACTGGTGAAAGATCCTATCTCCGCCCTGTCGCTGGGGCTGGGGCTGATGTTTGGTACAGCGGGACTGCCACACATTCTGATGCGCTTCTTTACCGTGGCGGATGCGCGCGAGGCGCGTAAAAGCGTGTTCTGGGCAACCGGCTTTATGGGTTACTTCTATTTCCTGACCTTTATTATCGGCTTTGGTGCGATTCTGCTGGTGGGTGCAAACCCGCTGTTTAAAGACGCCAGCGGCGCCCTGATTGGCGGCACCAATATGGCAGCGGTGCATCTATCGAATGCGGTAGGCGGCAGCCTGTTCCTCGGCTTTATCTCGGCGGTGGCTTTCGCCACGATTCTGGCCGTTGTCGCCGGGCTGACGCTGGCGGGCGCGTCGGCAGTGTCGCACGATCTCTACGCCAGCGTGATCCGCAAAGGTCAGGCAACGGAGCGTGAAGAGCTGCGCGTCTCTAAAATTACCGTGCTGGTGCTGGGTGTGGTTGCCATTGCGCTGGGGATCCTGTTTGAGAAGCAGAACATCGCCTTTATGGTCGGTCTGGCCTTCTCTATTGCAGCCAGCTGCAATTTCCCGATTATTTTGCTCTCCATGTACTGGTCGAAGCTCACCACACGCGGCGCGATGGTGGGCGGCTGGCTGGGACTGCTGACGGCGGTGGTGCTGATGATTCTGGGCCCTACCGTCTGGGTTCAGGTGCTGGGTCACGCTACCCCGGTCTATCCTTACGAGTACCCGGCGCTGTTCTCCATGCTGGTCGCTTTTGTCTGCACCTGGTTCTTTTCCATCACCGATCACTCCGCTCAGGGTGCACAGGAGCGCGCACGGTTCCGCGGACAGTTTATTCGTTCGCAAACCGGTATCGGTATTTCACAGGGGAAATCGCACTGATCGCAGCCGCACCGGGTTCGACAGGGGCGCCATAAATGGCGTCATCGGATCCGGTGCGGGAATCGACCAGGGCGTCATTAATGATGTCATCGGAACCGGGGCGGATATCAACCAGGGCGCCATTAATGGCGCCCCTGCGAGGTGATGTAGGGGGCGCATTTATGCGCCCCTGGTTTGCAGCGGCAGATCAGAAGCGGAGTGAGGCACCTACGTATGGGCCATCTACCAGCACGTTATCTTTGCGGCTGCCTTTATTGTTCAGCTCGATATACTGGTAACCCACGCGCAGGTTCAGCAGTGAAACTGGCGTAAAGCTCAGGCCGCCTGACGCTTCCTGATAGCTGTCCAGACGATCGGAAAACGCCTCTGGCGCATAGTAATATTCACCATACAGGCCCCACATGCTGTTGAAGCTGTACTGTGCACCTGCACCCACGGCGATGGTGAAGCCATCACGGCCATCTTCCGGGTGCGTAAACAGCGCTTTTGCCGTCGGCGCGACGCGCAGATCGCCAACATCGATGTTATAGCCCAGACCTGCACCGTAGGTGCTGCCGTCATGGTCGCTGCGCAGCCAGTTACCTTTCAGAAACAGACCCGGAGAGGTAGTACCGAGGCCAAGGTTCAGGTTGGTGCTGTGCTCACCCACGTCAACACTGCCCTCAATCGCCTGTACGCTACCGCTCAGCAGTGCAAGGCCCAAAACGCTTCCGGTAACAAGTTGCTTGATCATGCTAATCCACTCCATGAAGTAAAAAATAAGTCGGCGCAAAGAGTAGTTAGCATAGTCGTCAGACACAACTTTTATTGGAAACCTTTACGTAAAATTAAATTACAATGGGAACGATTTATCGATAAACGTGTCATGCGTGCCACAGCAGATGGCTCAGAAGCGGCGCCAGCAGAACCGTGACGACGCCCGAAAGCATCATCACCAGGCTGGATACCACCCCCTCCTGCTGACCAATCTGATAGGCGCGCGCAGTTCCGGCACCGTGAGAGGCAGCACCCAGCCCGGCGCCTTTTGCCACCCCCTGTTTTATCGCGATGCGCAGAAAAAGAATATCCCCTGCCGCCATGCCAAACACGCCTGTGATCACCACAAACAGCGCGACCAGATCGGGCTGTCCGCCCATCGGACCGGCGGCGGCCAACGCAAATGGCGTGGTGATTGAACGCACGGCCAGACTACGCTGAATACTCTCCGGCAGCGCCAGTAATCGCGCCAGCCAGACTGAGCTACACACGGCAACCGTGGTAGCGCACAGAACCCCCGCACTCAGCGACAGCCAGTGACGCCGGATGAGCGCCATGTTTTCATACACCGGCACGGCAAACGCCAGCGTGGCGGGTCCCAGCAGCCAGAGCAGCCAGTGACTCTCCGCAATATAGTTTTGCCAGCTGACATGCGTAATAAGCAGCAGCCCGACCAGTATCAGCGGCGTCAGCACCAGCGGCATCAGCATCAGCCGCCGCCAGCGCCGGTAGAGACGCTTGTTGAGGTAATAGACCAGCAGGGTGAGTGCCAGACAGAGCAGACTGATGATGGCGTTACTCATGGATATTCTGCCTGCGTGCCGCACGCGCCATTTCAAACCGGTAGAGGCGATCAACCACCAGCGATGTGACCGCCAGCACCAGCAGCGTGCTGATCGCAATCACGATAAAAATACGCCATCCCTCACTGCGCAGCAGATCGCTGTAATTGACCACCGCCACCACCGCCGGAATAAAAAACAGCAGCATTTCAGCCAGCAGCCAGTTTGCCCCGGCCCGGACCCAGCCCAGCGGCAATACGCGCAAAACAATCAATAACAGCAGCATAACCATGCCGAGTACATTTGCCGGTAGCGGCAGGTGCAGCCAGCGCACCAGAAGATCGCAGACGCTGAATAGCCCGATATAAAGCAGCAGCTGCAGCGGCAGTATCAGATGTTGTAACAGACGGGGGCGCGGATTAATGGCGGCAGCCATGGCGATCTCCGGTAAGGAATGTGAGAAACGCAGTATAAATCTGCCGCTAACCGTGAAAGAAATGAATTAAAATCATCCGGACTATGCCATTAAGGAATGATCATGGATATACGTGCCCTGCGCTACTTTGTCGCCGTAGTACAGCAGCAGAGCTTTACCCGTGCAGCAGAGCAGCTTTATGTTACGCAGCCCACCATCAGCAAAATGGTGCGCCAGCTGGAAGAGGAGCTGGGGTGCGCGCTGCTGCGGCGGGAGGGACGCCGTCTGCATCTCACCGACAGCGGTCAGGCGGTCTACCAGCGCGGTCTCGCGATCCTGCAGGAGTTTCATCAGTTGGAGGCGCAGATTGGTGATATCAATCAGCTGAAAACCGGTGAGCTGCGCCTGGGTATTCCGCCGATGGTGGGCATGCAGATTGCCGGCTCAATTTCAGCATTTCAGCGCCGCTATCCCGGCGTGCAGCTGCATATTGCAGAATCAGGCGGGCTGACCGCACAGCAGGCGGTGCTGAGCGGCGCGCTGGATATTGCGCTTACCGCCCTGCCGGTTGAGCCCGATTTACCGCTTAACACGCTGGAGCTGATGCGCCATCCGCTCTGCGTGCTGGTGTCGCGCAGCGCGGCCTGGCACGCCCGCCCGCATCTGACGCTGACAGAACTGGCGCAGCATCCGCTGCTGATCCTGAATGAAGAGTTTGCCCTTAACCGCCAGCTGATGCAGGCATTTCAGCGTGAAGGCGTAACGCCTCAGATTGCGCTGCGCAGCGGTCAGTGGGATTTTCTGGCTGCGATGGTGCAGGCGGGGATGGGCGTAGCCGTACTGCCGGAACCTATCTGTCAGCGGCTGGATCCGCAGTCGCTGGCGTGGCTGCCGCTGGCATCTGCGCTGGAGTGGCGTATCGGGTTGATCTGGCGTGAAGGGAGCTATCTGTCGCGCAGTGCGGAAGCCTGGATCAGCTGCTGTCGCACACACTGGCCGGATGATGCGCCGCGTCTGCAGGTGTGAGACGCGGCGGCATGCAAAGGAGGTTACTCCTCTTTCTCGATCAGTAGCGCTTCCAGCAGATCGAGATCGCGCAGCAGGCGCTGCATCGTTTCATTGGAAATCTGCTGCGTTGCGCGCAGGTGATACACTTCAGCACGTTCGGCGCGCAGCGCGGTCAGACGGAAACGACGCTCCAGGTTCTCAGCAAACAGCGCCTGATCCACGTCATCCTTGCCATCCACGCGGCGGCGCAGGTTGCCAATCACCCGCAGGCTGACCTCTTTAAGCAGCTCCGGATCGATATTCTCTTCGGTATCACTCTCCAGCCGCTGCTCCATCTTATGCAGGCTTTCAATCGCCACACCCGCCATCGCGGCTCGCGCATGCTGCAGTTCATGACGGTGGCCTGCTTTATCATGGCTGTCGATACCGCGCAGCAGGAGAGGCAGCAGGATAACGCCAACAAACAGCGAGAAGAGGATCACGCCGGTGGCGATGAATACCAGTTCATAACGCGCCGGGAAGGGCTCGCCATTACTGAGAAACAGCGGAATAGAGAGCACGCCCGCCAGCGTAATCGCACCGCGTACGCCCGCAAAAGAGGCAATCAGCAGCTCGCGCAGCGAGTAGTTTGAGAATTCCAGCGGTTTTTTCTTCAGCAGGCGCATGCTGGCGCGCTTCATGATCCAGAGCCAGCCAAAACGCACAATCATCAGCGCCGCATACACCAGCGCGACATCGGTAAACAGCATCCACAGCTCGACGTTGGGATCGGCATTCGCCTGCTCAACGGACGTCGCAAGGATATCCGGCAGCTGCAGGCCGAGCATCAGGAACACCATGCCGTTGAACACAAACTCCAGCATCTGCCAGACGCTGTTTGCACGCAGGCGCATCGCCAGCGGCGCCTGACGGATGATGCCGGAGCGCGTGATGGTCATCCCGGCCGCGACGGCGGCAAGGATACCGGAGACGCCGAGATGTTCAGCAATCAGGTAGGAGGCAAACGGCAGCAACAGCAGCAGCACGGTCTGCGTCGCCGGATCGTCTCCGCTCCAGCGGCTCAGCAGGCGCAGCGAGCGGCCATAGAGCCAGCAAACGGCCACGCCGGCAATCAGTCCGCCAATGGCCACTTTAAGAAACTCAACGCTGGCGCCGCCCCAGGTAAAGACCATGGTGCCCATCGCCACGGCGACCGCAAATTTCAGCGATACCAGGCCAGAGGCGTCGTTCATCAGCGCCTCACCCTGCACAATCGACATGATTTTCTTTGGGATGCGCCCTTCGCCAACGATACCCGACAGCGCCACGGCGTCGGTCGGTGACAGCACGGCTGCC
This sequence comes from Pantoea sp. UBA7232, assembly GCF_002473195.1. Lineage (NCBI taxonomy): Bacteria > Pseudomonadati > Pseudomonadota > Gammaproteobacteria > Enterobacterales > Erwiniaceae > Pantoea > Pantoea sp. UBA7232. The sequence goes on along the minus strand of NZ_DKTK01000005.1, from coordinate 90,467 downwards.
AGTGCAAAAGCCGGGATCAGCGGAATACCCGGCACCAGCCAGTAGATCAGGTAGCCGATACCGACCACGGTGATCAGCACCAGTACCAGCGCCAGCCCGAGGATCTCGCGACCGTGGCTCAGAAACTCATTGATAGGCGTCTTCCAGCCGTCAGCAAACAGCAGCGGCGGGATAAACAGCACCAGAAAGAGTTCCGGATCGAAATCGACATGCAGGCCAAACGTGGGCCAGGCAAGTAAGGCACCCGCTGCGATCTGCACCAGCGGCAGCGGAATTTGAAACGGCAGGATTCTTGCCGCGACGCCGGAGAGTGACACCACCAGCGTCATAATGAGAATAGTAAAAAAGATTTCCATGCTTTCCTTAGGCGAATCGAAATGGTTAAAAGCGAGGGTCGTTACGCTAAAAAGTGTAAAACAAAACGCCGCACATAGGGGGACCCGATGTGCGGCGCTGGCAAAGTCAGGGGATTATCTGGAAATTACTGGAACCTGTGGTCAGATAGCCCAGCCTGCCGCATAAAAGGTGACCAGTGCAACAGCGATCGCTACCGTCCCCACGTTGAGTTTGCGCCACTCCCCGGCAAACAGACGGCCAATCACCAGCGAGGCGAAGCCCAGCATAATGCCGGTCACGATGTTACAGGTCAGCACAATAAACACCGCGGTCAGCAGGCCTGACATGGCATCTACAAAATCGCTGAAATCAATTTTTGCCACGTTGCTCAGCATCAGTAGCCCGACATACATCAGCGCCGGCGCGGTCGCATAGGCCGGCACCAGACCGGCAAGCGGCGACATGAACAGCATCAGCAGAAACAGTACGCCTACGACGATAGCGGTTAAGCCGGTTTTGCCACCCGCTGCCGTACCGGCTGCTGATTCAATATAGACTGCTGCCGGAGACGCACCGACCAGGCCGGCAAACAGGCTGCTGAGGGAGTCGCTGGTCAGCGCCCGGCCGCCATTGAGGATCTGCCCTTCTTTATCCAGCAGATTGGCCTGCCCGGCAACCGCACGAATGGTGCCGGTCGCATCGAATACCGCTGTCATAACCAGCGCCAGAACGCTGGGCAGTACGGCTGGCTGCAGCGCGCCTGCGATATCCAGACTGAACATCGCTGACTGACCGCTGGCATCCTTCAGGCTTGGCATCGCAAACAGCCCCTGCCAGGTCACCGCCGGATCAAACACAAGCCCAATCAGTGAGATAGCCAGTATAGTCAGCAGGATGCCGCCAGGTACGCGGCGTTTTTCCAGGCCAAAGATTGCCGCCAGACCCACCAGCGACATGATGACCGGAAACGCGGTAAAATCGCCCAGCGCCACCGGCAAGCCTGCGGCCGGGTTTTTTACCACCAGGCCAATACCGTCTGCTGCAATCAGCAGTAAAAACAGGCCGATACCAACCCCGGTACCGTGCGCCACGCCCATCGGCAGATTGCGTAAGATCCAGGCGCGGATACCGGTTACCGAGATAAACGTAAACAGTAATCCCATCAGGAATACGGCGCCCAGCGCGACCGGTACGCTGATGTGCTGCCCAAGGACCAGGCTGAATGCAGTGAAGGCGGTCAGCGAGATAGCACAGCCGATAGCCAGCGGCAGATTGGCCCAGAGTCCCATCAGCAGGGAGCCAAACCCGGCGACCAGGCAGGTGGCAACAAATACCGCCGTCGGAGAAAAGCCCGCTTTACCAAGCATGCCCGGTACCACAATAACTGAGTAGACCATGGCCAGGAAGGTGGTAAGCCCCGCCAGCACTTCCTGCCGCACGTTGCTGCCGCGTGCTGAAATGTGGAACCAGGCGTCCAGTTTTCCACTGGCCGGGCGTGAGTCGCCAGACATAATTATTCCTCTGCATATTTTAGATGTAAGTCGCCGCACAGCTGCCGCTTACGCATCATCCTGGTGGGGATTTCTCAAAGAGAAAAGAGGCGCAAACGATTACGCAGCTATGTACTTCCCGTCAAAGAGGGGGAGATAAAATGGCAGGCGATTATCTGGCGTTTGGGGTGACGTTTTCAACTGTTAATCGTCACCGGACTGGAGAAAGCACGCCTGCGGTGACGGCGGACCAATTCGGGGCGCATTAATGCGCCCCCTACGATTACCGGATTCCGGGCCGGCGTCAGTCGCTGAATTTAATCGGGCCGCCCTGCTTTAGCGCTCGCTGCCAGGCGGCGCGCTGCTGCATCTCTTCCAGCCAGCGGGTGGTGGCAGGCAGATTGTGCAGGCCGCCGCGCATCTGAAGCGCCAGCAGCGGAAAACTCATCTGAACATCAGCGATGCTGAAACGCGAACCGGCAAAAAACGCATGCTGACTTAAATGCTGTTCAATCACGCGGCTATGCAACGCCAGCTGCTTATTCAGCCAGGCTTTCTCCATTCCTTTACGCATGGCACCACCGATCGGGCGCAGCAGCCAGGGAACCGGTTTTTTGCTTAGCTGCGCAAAAACCAGCTTGATGATCAGCAGCGGCATCAGCGATCCCTCGGCATAATGCAGCCAGTAGCGTCCCTGAATCTGTTCATCTTCATTGCTCAGCGTCAGCTGCTGCTCGCTGTCATACTTCAGCTGCAGATACTCCAGAATGGCGCCGGATTCAGCAATAACGCGGTTGCCATCGGTTATCACCGGTGATTTCCCCAGCGGATGCACCTTTTTCAGCTCATCGGGTGCCAGCATCGTATTTTCCCGCTGATAACGTTTGATCTGATACGGCACCGCCAGCTCTTCCAGCAGCCATAACACACGATGCGAACGGGAGTTTTCCAGATGATGAACGGTGATCATGTACAGCTCCTTGCTGATAAAGGTATCGCACCAGTATAGCGGATTAACACCCCTGCTCATCCTGCTCCGGGTCAAGCAGCACGGCGCCTGAACCCTGCTGCGCCAGCCGGTCGCCGGGATTGCGTAACGGACAGTCGCGCATCGACAAACAGCCACAGCCAATACATCCGTCCAGATCGTTCCGCAGCCGCGTCAGCGTCTCAATGCGTTTATCCAGCTCTTCACGCCAGTGCTGCGTCAGTGCATCCCACTCCTGCGTCGACATCCGTTTATTCGCCGGGACATGCATCAGGCTCTCACTCACCGTCGCCAGCGGAATACCGATACGCTGCGCAATTTTAATAATCGCTACGCGACGCAGTACGTCACGGCTGTAGCGTCGCTGATTACCATTATTACGGGTGCTGGAGATCAATCCTTTGGTTTCATAAAAGTGCAGTGCCGAGACCGCTACGCCACTACGTTTTGCCACTTCTCCTGGCGTCAGCACCGGCTTTGGATAGTTACGCTCTTTTTTTACCATCAGCCTTTACCTCAAGTTAACTTGAGGAACTATACTCGCTCACCATCAAAAGTACGAATTTCTCACCGGGTGATACCCCTTCAGAAGGATGAGGCTATGATGCAACAGGAAATCATTCATTCACTGACTAACTGGATCGATCAGAATCTGGATAAAGCACTGTCGATTGATGATGTGGCAGCAAAATCGGGTTACTCAAAATGGCACCTGCAGCGTATGTTCCGTACCGTGACGAAACAGACGCTGGGTGGCTATATTCGTGAACGGCGTCTGACGATGGCGGCAGAAGCGCTGCTGCAGACGCAGCGACCGGTTTTTGATATCGCTATGCAGTATGGTTACGATTCGCAGCAAACCTTTTCGCGCGTGTTTCGCCGGCAGTTTTCGCAGACGCCTACGGCGTATCGTCACGCCATGCGTCGTCAGGCGATTGCGCAACGGCCTCGCCTGCTTAGCTTTGACTGCAGCGACAATATGAACAGCTTCGCCCAGCGCACCACCGGTGAATGCTGCCCTGTCCGGTAATCAGCGCGCCTGCTTCAGGCGCTCTCTTCCAGCTTTAGCCGCGCGTCCCAGCCCGCCTTCGCGGGTACAAAATTTGTTCAAAAATTCAAATCCGCTGATATAATGTGATCCAAATCACACTTAATCCGACGTGAGAGCGTTTCCTGACGCGCTCTTTGCCGTCAGTGATGTCCGGTTAATGTCAGGGATATCACTGATTCGAAGAGGTTTTGCGTTAATGGCTACGTTAACAACCAGTTTACTGGTAATGCGCTGGGGTATTCTGAGCGCCGTTCTGATGTTTCTCGCCAGCTCAATGAAAATAAAACTGCGGCAAAAGAGCCATCCGATTATGGCGCTGCTGTGTGGCGGTCTGGGCGTGGGGATGTCGTGCTGGTTTGTGACCGGACTGCTGGGTATTACGCTGAGCATGGAGAACGTGCACAACTTTATGCAGATTGGCAAACAGGCTTTTATCGATGTGATGAGTCAGGCGCCGACTGAGTGGCCAATTCCCTGAATAGTATGCATAAAAAACCCCGCGCTGCGGGGTTCTTTATATTGCTGTGCGATCAAATTTTCTTCAACACGGCGGGAATACCGACTTCCGCAACCGAAACGCCCGGTCTCTTCGTACCGCGACGATCCTGAATCCACATATCACCCATCATCTGGTCCAGCCCGCGGTCCAGACCCGTTACCAGTCCGGCACCCGGCGTGAAGGTCAGCTCACCAAAGTAGATCTCTTCACCGTGGATATACCAGTCAACGCGGACATAGTCGAAATCGCTGGCCAGCGTCTTGCTCAGCGCCAGCGCCTTCTGCAGCTGCGGCAGAATAGGCTCAACATCCAGACCGGTATCGCGGATCTTATGATACGCCTCGTTCAGATTGTTGACGTAAAAGTTCATCGACAACAGCGGGTTGCAGCGGTTGTAGATCACCTGCAGCACATATTCAAAACTGCCATCGCGCTTATTGAACATGTGAAATTTGTAGTCAATCGGCGCACTTTTGCCATCGCCAATGTACTGCTCTACCAGAATCCGCGGCTTGATGTAGCGATAGTGGATCTCACGCGCTTCATTAGCGAAGTCCGTTTTCAGCCAGCGATGACAGTCGCTGATGATCTGCTGCTTCTTCAGCGCATCCGGCTCTTCCAGCAGGATCTCAACCATGTTGGAACCATGGTTAGGCTTGATCACAGTATTCTTCCACTGCGACAGCGTGTGAAGCGAATGCGGATCGCTGGTCTCGTAAACCAGCGGGATCAGATACTCACTGCCTACCTTCTCAGCAATGTATTCACGTACTGAATACTTGTCCGACAGGCGACCATAGATTTGATAGTCGCCATACACAAATTTGCGATACAGCACCTTCTCGTTAAACACCTTTGGCTCGCGCAGATTAGGCAGCTTACGGAATTTACGGAAGTAGTAGATGCGATCCTGCGTAGCCCAGGGCATCTTCTTGATAAAATACTGAACGCTTCTTCTGAGTTCTTCTTTCAACCTGAGCATATCTGACCTCATTTGTAGGTTTTGTAGTTGAGTGAGGAAACCTGAATTTTTTGAATGACGCCGTTTTTAAAGAAGTAATTCATTACGGTAAGGGAGAGCAGCTCAGTGATGAAGACGCTCCAGGCGGCACCCATAATGCCGTACCCCTGGATCAGCCACCATGAGAGCGGCAGGCTGATAACCATCAGGCAGAGGATCTTCTTCAGCAGATAGTTAAACCCGCCCTCTTTGACCATGTAGCGGTAAGCTACGGTCCCCATTGCCGAAAAGCAGGTTGCTAACGACAGTAACGTAACGAGACTTCCCGATTGTGTGTACTCGTGACCATATAACGCGATGATGATCTTCTCGCCAAACATGGCGATCACCGCCAATAACAGCAATGAAACTCCCATGACATAGCCGTTCAGCCGCGCGGTGAGTTTGATTGCGGCTGCTCCACGCTCACGGAAAATTTCCGAAAAGCAGGAAGTGATGATGGCAACCGGGATAAAAATCCAGGAAGCCGAAATGGTGTTGGCCGCGGCGAACAGGCCCAGATCGCGGGCGGAAGCGATACCGGCCAGAAACATCTGCGCCGCTTTTACCTGCACGGAGATAAAAATGCTGGAGATAGCCAGCGGCAGACCGGCATACATCAGGTAGCGCAGATAGGTAGTGCGTTTCTGCTGCGGCGGCGCAATGTCCTGATGCTCACGGTAAAAATTGATGCGCTTGATGAGATAAGGCACCAGCGTTACCGCCACGATGGATACGGTCAGCCACAGCGGATTGAGATGCAGCCACGCGATGGTAAAGCTCAGCGCGAAGCCAAGCAGCAGTCCCACTGAGTTAGCCAGCGTATTGAGCCGCGACGCGAGACGCGCATTGTTGTAGACGCTAAAAGTGTCCTGCGTTACAAATACCGAGGAGATAAATGAGGCCAGCGCAAATGCGAGAAAATTCTCCTGCATGTTGTACCAGACCCAAATCAAGACCGGAATGGAGGTCAGCAGCAGCAGCGCGAGGCGCATGGTGCGCGCCACGGCCATCAGACGCAGACCTTTAGGCGCACTTTTGCTGATGCGCTTAAACAGGATGGTTTCGGTACCGAAAATCGCCACGGTCTGCACCATGGAGAATAGCGAAGCTGAAAATGCCATCTGGCCAAATATGGTCGGGCCAAACGATTTTGCCACATAGGAGGTGACAAAGATGACGCCGAACACCGAGACGACTTTTTCAGACATCATCCAGACGGCATTAGACATTACGCTCAATTTCATTGACTGGTCCTTAGTATTACTTACAGCAACTGCCTTGCGGTAAAACGTCCTTGAAATGAATTAACAAGCGCTCAGTGGGCCTGACAAAAATTAATAACTTCAAACCAGGCTGGTCCGAAAAATGAGACTCGCGTCAGGATTTAGAAGAGAAATTCAGGAAAATTCTGATTAAATCTGGTGCGAATTTCAGCGGATGTAAACGATTTCAACCCGAATTCGAGACAAAAGTTTACTGGCACGCCCTCTCTTTTTTGCAAGAAAGCTGTACCGAATATCCAATGTTTGTCGTATTTTTCTGCATTTGGGATGGAATGAATCTATATCAAAAAGCCAATACCAGGAAGATGTTCATTGGCATTCATAATAAAATAAGATTTATCCCATGATGATATTTATTCTAAATATCTTAATTTATCCCTCGCAATTCAAATCGCGCACTTTAATACTGCATTAATACCGTTTTTGCAGTACCAGATATTAATACAGTAATTCTCATCCACTAATTGATAAGAAAGGTAAGAGCATTTATGAGAAAGTCACGATATAGCGAAGAGCAAATCACAAATGCCATTAAAGCTTCTGAAACAGGAGTAAAAGTCAGGGAGATTTGTGAAGAGCTCGGCATTTCAGAGGCTACCTTCTACAGCTGGAAGAAGAAATTTTCAGGCCTTTCTTCTGAAGAAGGAAGAAAGATCAAAGAGTTAGAGGACAAACTACAGAACCTTACCCGCGAACTGCAAACGCTGAGTTCCGATAAAGAGATGCTGCAGAGCGTGCTCAAAAACTTCTTTACCACCAATGAAAAGCGTCAGGCAGTCAACTTTTTGCAGACAACCTTTGATATTGGAACCCGCCGCAGCTGTCGTTTGCTCGACATCAGCCGCAGCGTTTACCACTATCCGTCAGGATCGGAAAATCGCTAATAGTTGTAAGGCCGCTGTTATTTGACTAAATGCTGAGATTTGTTCTTACCAGAAGAGATGAAGATCATTTAATCCGGCGTTCACAATATAACAATTCGCACCTCTTTTTCCTGATGATTAATGGCAGGAAAATGCTTCTTTTTTTGCGGTAAAATTGATTCACACCAGCAAAAGTCTTTTATTTTAAGTCATTTAGACGTTGCCCAATCTCATTGCGGTGAGATTGGCGCTTCGTTTATTGCATTAACGCCGCTGTTGCTGACCTTAAATCACAGTTGTTTTTAGTTAGCACAACTGAACATCTCCTCCGGCTGCACCACTTTTCTCCTCTCATTTATCCTGGCCCTGACGGTTGCGCTTAAAAATCGGCGCGTCGCGTGGGATAAACAATTTATGATTTAATTTCTCCAGGAATTTTCCCGCCCAAAAACGTAATGAGCTTTAAACTATGTAAGATAAAAAGCGATATGATCGATAAATAACATTCGGTTATTTGTCGCGGGTTTTAATATTTTTATGCGGAATGTGACCGGGATCATTCTTAACCGCAGCGCCCTCGCTTGATACCTGAATGGTTTTTCTTACCACTAAACAGGACCACTCTCTGATTAAAACCGGGGGCCGCAGAGCGGTTACAGCCAATTTTTATTCTCATTTCGTCTCATCAATATGCAACTGCTGCTCTGTTCTGCATAAAAAACAGACGCCAAGACACATCTATCACCGGGGTAAGCACGCTATAGCAGCCGGGCGTTATGTCAAAAGGTGATTAAAAGACAACCTGTCTGCCTGCTCAGGAGCATATAGCGGCGAATGTTCAGGCGGTAAGACGGGCAAACCAGGCAAAAACGGGTGGGCTAAATTCTTAAAAACGTCGGTATAACGCTGCAGATCAACGCTGCCTGAACATCGCTGGTCGTAGCCACAGAATGAGGAGGCGTGAAGAACAGAGAGTCCGGAAACCTCAGCAAAAGCTGTTAGCGACATAATACGCAGAGCAAAACCGGCACGCCTCTGGCTGTAAAAAGCGCGTCACTGCTGGCGGGCTATATCGCAGCGTAAACCTGCCGGGCTGACGCTACGGCACTTCTGTTTTCGTCAGGCTGTCCGTTGCCTCTCAATCTCAGTCAGTAACTTCTGGACTAACCCTGCAGCAAAACGCTGTCGGCTAACAAGCTCATCTTCGTCTTCATCGTTCCCGCTATGGAAACGTGCATAGGCAACGGGGGACCAAACCACCGACAAGTCTCAGAGTTTCTCTCAAATTTCCAAAGGCGCTTAACAGTGTAAGCAGCGTCCTCTCGCATGCCAGTGTGACATTTTGATCGTATCCAGCCGCTGTACGAGGTTTCAATTCCGTTGCCATAAAGACTCCAATCGTTCTCTGATATGTTGCGCCAGTTCCTTGTTGCGGCCCCGACCATCTAATAAGTCCAGATACAGAATGTAAGGACTGGCAAAAAAGACAGGCTGATCCGAGCGCATATATCGATAAAGCAAACTCGCAGGTTCGCGCTCAATGAGCGTAACGTTTGCCCTTCTGCTCACTGGCTTCAGGCCTAATCTATCAGCCATCTTATCCGCGTAGCCCCTGGGCACAATAATTTCTGCTCCCTCAGTACTGGTCAGCAGTGGAGCATAAACATTCGCTGCAGCAGCACCCGTAAATGCCCACGGATAATCCACTTTCTGACGGTCTATCTCTTCCGCCAGGTGAGCCAGCAGATGCTCGGGCGTTTCGACAAAGGTGTACCACTTTGACCTCTTTTCTTTACGTCCCTGCCACTGCTCAGACCAGGCGTCCAAAAGCTTATCAGGGTGAGTGAGCATTCTGCGCTTGCCCGGTCCTCTACCAGTAGACTCCACCCATTCACGCAATGTCAGCTCCTGCAGGACGAGAGAGCAGGTGTATGGAGATGTTTCGGCTTTTTCGGCCAGTTCTGCGCCGGTCAACCACTTATGGCTATTCATCAGAAGCGCATGTATTACACTTTCCCGAGCCTCAGTGAAAAGCTCAATGCCATGAGTGTTCTTTTTGGTACGGTGGGAAGGCTTTTCGATGTTAATGAGCCAGCCTTCATGCTTCAGATAAAGGCTACCCCCCAGCTCGAATGAGGCGATATTTTGATTCCTGAGCTCCTGTTTAGCCCCGGGACTCAACTCACCTGCAGCAAGCAGTCCAATCGCTTCGTGACAATCACTGGTTTCATCTATGCCTCTGCGAAGCTGGTAGACAGCATTTCTCAGGTCTCTTGGGTAGACCTGTTTTTTGACCTCGACGAATACCTGCAGGGTTTTACCCGGAGTCTTGATCACAATCTTGCCATCAAGTTCAACTCCAGCTTCGGGAAGCTCGTGTGAGGCATTCAGTACAGAAGCTTCGGAGCCGAAGGCTTCAGCAATAGCTTCCCTCAGTGCATCCAGCATCTGTTGTTCGAATTCTGAATAATGTGGGTAATGGCTCATGACATTCGTTTCCAGCCCGTTATTAGCTGTGCAAAAATAAAGCTAGCTTAGCTAATATTAGTCGTAATCGCATCATTAGCTGCGCAGCTAATAATGAGTTTAAGGCTAATATTGGTCTTTTCTGCTTTGCATTAGCTGGCGCGTCCATACAGATAAAATATGCCACTCTTTTTTCTCCTGGCTGTCATGCAGGATCTTTGGATCAAAAAACGGATATGAATTGATATTTGATGAGTGCCAAAAGTACAAAATAAAAAGCCCCTGTATTAACAGGGGCTTGCGCACATATTTTTAAAGGTGACTGATCAGTCAGCTTCAGAACGGGATATCGTCGTCGAAATCCATTGGCGGTTCGTTGTTCGCCGGTGCGCTCTGCTGCTGTGGACGCTGCTGCGCGCCGCCGCTGAACTGATTGCCGCCCTGAGACTGCTGCTGCTGCGGCTGCTGTGGCTGACCCCAGCCGTTGTTATTTCCGCCGCCGCTCTGGCCGCCCATCGGTGCGCCACCTGCATTCGCACCGCCCTGCTGACGTCCGCCCAGCATCTGCATGGTGCCGCCTACGTTGACAACAACCTCGGTGGTATATTTTTCCTGACCGCTCTGATCCTGCCACTTGCGCGTACGCAGCTGACCTTCAATATAGACCTGTGAGCCTTTACGCAGATATTCACCGGCAACTTCAGCCAGTTTGCCAAACAGCACAACGCGGTGCCATTCGGTGTTCTCTTTGTTTTCACCGGTCTGCTTGTCACGCCAGCTTTCAGACGTGGCCAGCGTAAAGTTGGCTACAGCGCCACCGTTTGGCATGAAACGCACTTCCGGATCCTGACCCAGATTCCCGACAAGAATCACTTTGTTTACGCCACGACTGGCCATGTTGCTCTCTCCCGATGAGTTGATGCTATAAGTCTAAACGACAAAGTTTAACACGTCCTGATCTATGATGGATACTTTGGAGCGTGCTTCCAGTTTTGCGCCTCTAGTGTACCAAAGGATAAAACTACTGGATATTTATTCAGGTTATTTTTTGTGCCATAATGATGCGTTTCTATCCGTTATGCTTTGCTGGCATAGCGGGTGTAGTTCAATCCGGGAAAGGTGAATGGATAAGATCGAAGTCCGCGGTGCTCGCACCCACAATCTGAAAAATATTAACCTGATCATTCCACGCGATAAGCTGATCGTTGTCACCGGTCTCTCAGGTTCCGGGAAGTCATCGCTGGCGTTTGATACGCTCTATGCCGAAGGTCAGCGGCGCTATGTAGAGTCCCTCTCTGCTTACGCGCGCCAGTTTCTCTCGCTGATGGAGAAGCCGGATGTCGATCATATCGAAGGCCTGTCGCCCGCCATTTCCATTGAGCAGAAATCGACTTCGCATAACCCGCGCTCGACGGTGGGTACTATTACTGAAATCCACGACTACCTGCGCCTGCTGTTTGCCCGCGTGGGTGAGCCGCGCTGTCCCGATCACGACGTCGCGCTTGCGGCGCAGACCGTAAGCCAGATGGTGGATCAGGTGCTGGCGCAGGAAGAGGGTCGCCGCCTGATGCTGCTGGCGCCGGTGGTGAAAGATCGCAAAGGTGAGCACACTAAAACGCTGGAAAACCTGGCGGCACAGGGTTACATCCGTGCCCGCATCGATGGTGAAGTGTGCGATCTCTCCGATCCGCCGAAACTTGAGCTGCAGAAAAAGCACACTATTGAAGTCGTCATCGATCGTTTTCGCGTGCGCGACGATCTCGCGACACGTCTGGCGGAGTCGTTTGAAACCACGCTTGAACTCAGCGGCGGCACCGCGATCGTGGCGGACATGGATGATCCTGACAGCGAAGAGATGCTCTTCTCCGCCAACTTCGCCTGCCCGATCTGCGGCTACAGCATGCGTGAGCTGGAACCGCGCCTGTTTTCGTTCAACAACCCGGCCGGCGCCTGTCCAACCTGTGACGGCCTTGGCGTGCAGCAATACTTTGATTCCGATCGCGTGGTGCAGAACCCTGAGCTGTCGCTGGCGGGCGGTGCGATTCGCGGCTGGGATCGCCGCAACTTCTACTATTTTCAGATGCTGCGCTCGCTCGCTGAGCATCTCGATTTTGACGTGGAGGCGCCGTTCAGCAGCCTGAGCGACAAAGCGCGTCAGGTGATCCTGTATGGCTCGGGCAAAGAGAATATTGAATTCAAATATATCAACGATCGCGGTGATACTTCCGTGCGGCGTCATCCGTTTGAAGGGGTGCTGCATAATATGGAGCGCCGTTATAAAGAGACGGAGTCCAATGCGGTGCGCGAAGAGCTGGCGAAGTTTATCAGCAACCGCGCCTGCACCAGCTGTCACGGTACCCGCCTGCGCCGCGAAGCGCGCCACGTGTTTGTTGAAGATACTAACCTGCCTACCATCTCTGAAATGAGTATTGGTCATGCGATGGAGTTTTTCACCAACCTTAAACTGAGCGGCCAGCGCGCAAAAATTGCTGAGAAAGTCCTGAAAGAGATCGGCGATAGGCTGAGTTTCCTGGTCAACGTCGGCCTGAACTATCTCTCCATGTCACGTTCGGCTGAAACGCTCTCCGGCGGCGAGGCGCAGCGTATTCGTCTGGCCAGCCAGATTGGCGCGGGCCTGGTTGGCGTCATGTACGTTCTTGATGAGCCCTCTATCGGGTTACACCAGCGCGATAACGAACGCCTGCTCTCGACCCTGATCCACCTGCGCGATCTCGGCAATACCGTGATTGTGGTAGAGCATGACGAAGACGCGATCAGAGCGGCTGACCATATCATTGATATCGGTCCGGGCGCGGGCGTGCACGGCGGACAGATAGTGGCTGAAGGTGATGTACACGCCATTATGGCGCATGAAGAGTCGCTGACCGGCCAGTTCCTGAGCGGCAAGCGCGAAATCGCAGTGCCGGCCGAGCGGGTGAAAGGCGATCCGGCTAAAGTGCTGAAGCTCACCGGCGCGCGCGGCAATAACCTGAAGGATGTGACGCTGACGCTGCCGGTTGGCCTGTTTACCTGCATCACCGGCGTCTCCGGCTCCGGGAAATCAACGCTTATCAACGATACGCTTTTCCCGATCGCGCAGCAGCAGCTTAACGGTGCAACCAGCGGTGAAGCGGCACCTTATCGTGAGATCGCCGGCCTTGAGCACTTCGATAAAGTGATCGACATCGATCAAAGCCCGATCGGGCGTACGCCTCGATCTAACCCGGCGACCTATACCGGCATTTTTACGCCGGTGCGTGAACTCTTTGCCGGTGTGCCGGAGTCGCGCTCGCGCGGCTACAATCCGGGCCGCTTCAGCTTTAACGTGCGCGGCGGACGCTGTGAAGCGTGCCAGGGTGATGGCGTGATCAAAGTGGAAATGCACTTCCTGCCCGACATCTATGTGCCGTGCGATCAGTGTAAAGGCAAGCGCTATAACCGCGAAACGCTGGAGATCAAGTACAAAGGCAAAAGCATTCACGAAGTGCTGGAGATGACGATTGAAGAAGCGCGCGACTTCTTTGAAGCGGTCCCGGCGCTGGCACGCAAGCTGCAGACGCTGATGGATGTCGGCCTCTCCTATATCCGTCTCGGCCAGTCCGCCACCACGCTCTCCGGTGGTGAGGCGCAGCGCGTCAAGCTGGCGCGTGAGCTGTCGAAGCGCGGTACCGGACAGACGCTCTATATTCTGGATGAGCCGACCACCGGCCTGCACTTTGCCGATATTGCGCAGCTGCTGGAAGTCCTGCATCAGCTGCGTAATCAGGGCAATACCATTGTGGTGATTGAGCATAATCTGGATGTGATTAAAACCGCAGACTGGATCGTGGATCTGGGTCCCGAAGGCGGCAGCGGCGGCGGTGAGATCCTGGTCGCCGGTACGCCGGAAACCGTGGCAGAGTGTGAAAAGTCACATACCGCACGCTTCCTGAAACCGATGCTGAAGAAGTAAGGCTTTTCTGTCTGCGCCTTTACCATTATCAGGCCGCCCTCCGGGGCGGCTTTTTATTTGCCGGTTATTCAGACGTGCCTGATTACGCAACAAAATGCAGAAACAGGCAAGAATCAGACAACTTCAGGCATGGTCGCATCCAGGCGAGCTGACTACGCTTATAGCGGTCTGCTTGCAACGCTGCCTCAGCGTTGCGGCCTTTCGAACTCCGTAAGGCGTTTGCATACCCTACTCACGACACATCCGACTGGAGACACCATGAATATTACCCATGCCTGGGCTGCACAGGACGCCAAATCAAAACTCGCCCCGTTCGACTACAAACCGCGCGAACTGCGTGAGCATGATGTGGAGATTGAAGTGCTCTATTGCGGCGTCTGCCACTCCGATCTGCACCAGGCGCGCAACGAATGGAACAACACAATTTTTCCGGTCGTACCGGGCCATGAAATTGTCGGTCGCGTAACCGCCGTAGGCGCGCACAGCCATAAATATCAGCCCGGTGACCTGGTGGGCGTTGGCTGTATGGTTGACTCCTGCCGCAGCTGTCCGAGCTGTCAGGAAGGGCTGGAGCAGTATTGCGAAGAGGGCATGACGGGCACCTACAACGGCCAGGATCGCGAAACCGGCGCGGTCACCTACGGTGGCTACTCCACCAGCATGGTGGTCAACGAAGATTTTGTGCTGCGCGTGCCGGAAAACCTCGACCTGGCAGGCGTTGCGCCGCTGCTGTGCGCGGGGATCACCACCTATTCGCCGCTGCGCCACTGGAATGTCGGGCCGGGCAAAAAAGTGGGTATCGTAGGCCTCGGCGGCCTGGGCCATATGGGGGTGAAAATTGCCCATGCGATGGGCGCGCAGGTCGTGCTGTTTACGACATCGCCATCAAAAGTCGAAGATGGCAAACGTCTTGGCGCTGATGAAGTGGTGATATCTAAAGATGCCGATCAGATGGCGGCCCACGCTAACAGTTTCGATTTTATTCTGAACACGGTAGCCGCACAGCACGATCTCAACCCGTTTATCACCCTGCTGAAGCGTGATGGCAATATGACGCTGGTCGGTGTGCCCGAGCACGATCATCCGGCACCTCAGGTGGTTAACCTGATTTTCAAACGCCGCAGTGTCTCTGGCTCGCTGATCGGCGGCATCGCTGAAACGCAGGAGATGCTCGATTTCTGTGGCGAGCACAACATCACCTCAGACATTGAACTGATTGCCATGGATCAAATTAATGAGGCGTTTGAGCGCATGCTGAAAAGCGATGTAAAATATCGCTTTGTCATCGATATCAATACCCTGCGCGATACGCCTGCGGCGTAACGGCTCAGGCGTTGTGCTGGCTGGCGCCCGCCGCGTGCGTGGCGTCGGCCTGCTGGTAAGAGGCGTCAACCAGATAGTAAATCTGCGAATCCTTCAGCGATCCATCCAGCCACAGCGTGCTCCAGCAGGATTTATTCAGATATTCGCTGGGAAAGACGTCGCTGTGCTCTTCACGCAACAGTTCAGCCAGTGCGGGAGAGGTTTTCAGCGTCACCGCCGGCCGCCCTGCTTTCTCATAAAGCATGGCAAACAGCACACCGTGGCTCTTAATCTGCGTTGCATCCCACGCCTCTTTAATGTCCTGTTCTGCGGCGGGTTTGCTCATGCAGTAGGTCAATAGCTCAGAAATCGTCATTGGTTATTCCCCTTGTAAAGTCGCGACGATGCGTCTGGCACCGCCCTGTATGCGATGTTCGCCCAGCCAGATGCCCTGCCAGGTCCCCAGCATCAGCCGCCCGCGACTGACCGGCAGCAGCAGTGAAACGCCCAGCAGTGACGACTTGATATGGGCAGGCATATCGTCTGCGCCTTCATAAGCGTGCTGCCACCCTGCGTTTTCAGGCACCTGGCGTAAGAAATGCTGCTCCATGTCGCTGCGCACGGTGGGATCGCAGTTTTCATTCAGCGTCAGCGACGCGGAGGTATGCTGTAACAGCAGATGCAGCTGGCCGATGCGCACGCCATTGAGGCCGTTAAGCTGGCTTAAGATCTCATCGGTAATGAGGTGAAACCCGCGCGCTTTTGCGCTCAGGGTGAGGGTCTGTTGCTGCCACATAGCAAAGTCCTAAAAAAACAGGTCTCTTAAGTGTGCAGCATGTTGGCGAAAGGTAAACCCTGCCGCAGGAAAAAGCATCAGCCTGCCTGGCAGACGCAAAAAAAAACCATCCGCATGAAAACGGATGGTTTCTGGTTTCGCGTCCGGCGGTTACATAACGGCAGCAAACGCCTCTGCAACGCGTTTAACGTTACCGTGGTTCAGACCAGCAACGCACATACGTCCGCTGGCGATAAGATAGATGCCGAACTCATCGCGCAGGCGATCAACCTGCTGTGCGCTGAGACCGGTATAGCTGAACATACCGCGCTGCTTCAGCAGATAGTCGACATTTTTACCCGGCAGAATTGCCTGCAGCTCGCTGACCAGCGCCTGGCGCATCTCCGCAATACGCAGGCGCATCGCGTCAACTTCTGCCAGCCACATGTTCAGTAGTGCGGCATCATTCAGCACGCAGGAGACTACCTGCGCACCAAAATTTGGCGGACTGGAGTAGTTGCGGCGCACGGTGGCTTTCAGCTGACCCAGCACCCGTCCCGCTTCTTCAGCGCTGTCGCAGACCACAGAGAGCCCGCCCACGCGCTCGCCATAGAGCGAGAAGATCTTGGAAAATGAGTTGCTCACCAGCGCCGGCAGACCCGTGGCTGCGATAGCGCGAATGGCGTAAGCATCCTCTTCCATTCCTGCACCAAAGCCCTGATAGGCGATATCGAGGAACGGGATCAGCTCCTGCGCTTTCAGCACGGCGGTGGTCTCATCCCACTGGGCGTCAGTGAGATCGGCGCCGGTCGGGTTATGGCAGCAGGGATGCAGCAGCACAATGGCATGCTTCGGCAGCGATTTCAGGCAGCGGATAAATGCGTCAAACTTAACGCCGTTGGTCTCAGCATCGTACCAGGGGTAGGTGTTTACCGCGAAGCCCGCGCCGTTAAAAATCGCTACGTGATTTTCCCAGGTCGGATCGCTGACCCAGACCTCTGAGTGCGGAAAATAGCGCTTCAGGAAATCAGCCCCCACTTTCAGCGCACCGGAACCACCCAGCGTCTGAATAGACGCGATGCGTCCCGCTTTCAGCACCGGGTGTTCGTGACCAAACAGCAGCGGCGCAATGGCGTTACGGTAAGGGCCTAAACCTTCCATCGGCAGATAGAGTGATGCCTGATGCGGCTGCGCCTGCAGACGCTCTTCAGCTGCCGCAACGGCCTGCAGCTGCGGAACGATCCCTGCTTCGTTGTAGAACAGGCCGATACTGAGATTGACTTTATGCGCGCGCGGATCTTGTTTGTAGGTTTCCATCAGCGACAGAATCGGATCGCCGGCGTAGGCATCAACGTTTTGAAACACGGTGCAGATCTCCATAAAAATGCATGAGTAAGCGTAAGACGGCGCTTTTATACCTGATAGCGGCCAGGACGATGGTTCAGCGCAATGATAAGGTTGAGGATCGCCGCGCCCGCAACAGAGGCCAGCAGCATCGGTAGCGGTACAACAAACAGCGAGGCGCATACCACACAGGTATCAACCATCATCTGTAGCTTCCCGGCACGCAGACCGGTGCGATCCTGCAGCCAGAGCGCCAGAATATTGATACCACCCAGGCTGGCTTTGTGACGAAACAACACTATAAACCCGATCCCCATGACCACGTTACCGAACAGTGTCGCATAAAAAGGATTTAATGCCGAAAAGTGGATAAACAGCGGATGCAGCTGTGTGAACAGGGAAACCAGCGCCACGGCACCAAAGGTTTTGCAGGTAAATTCCCACCCCATGCGGCGTATCGCCAGCCAGTAAAACGGCAGATTGATGGCAAAAAAGGCGGCGCCGAAAGAGGAGGATGAAAGGTAGCTGATTAAAAACGCGATACCGGCCGTTCCGCCGGTCAGCGCGCCCGCCTGCTTCAGCAGCATGACGCCAAATGAGACCATCAGCGTTCCCAGCACGATAGCCAGCGCATCTTCGATACGGGAGTGAGGAGCCGCCACTGGCTGAGCGATGTTGTCCATCAGGAGTTCTCTGTGCAAATAAAAGCGATATAGCTGCAAAAAACGCACCACTCCGGCCTCGCTGCTGCTTAGCCGGAGGGTGCCAGCGAATATCCCATTGATATCTAAGGCGCTTTATTGCACAGTTTTATGCATGAATCAGAATAAAACCGTTGATTCATGCACAAGTTCGGTATTAATCGCGAGAAATAAGCAGAGAGAGGGAGCCTGATGCACTTTTATGGCGCGTTATGCACCTTTATGGCGCACTTTGTGCGCAGGCTTCATCATCAGGCCATTCTCTTTCAGCCGGTTGAGTACCACCGCCGTTTTAACGTGCGACACGCTCTGATGGCCCGCCACCAGCTGGCTGATCAGCGCGCTCAGCGAGGCGAGATCGGCCACCGCCACTTTCAGCAGATAGTCAGCGTCTCCGGTGGTTTTAAACGCGTCAACAATGGCGGGTTCCGCTTCCACCATCTGCAAAAAATTATCTTCGTAATCAGGCGTATGGTTTTTCAGCCGCACTTCAATCAGTCCGACCATGCCGAGACCCACCGCATCAGGCGACAGCCGGGCATGATAGCCAAGGATTAAATTCGCCTGTTCAAGGTTGATGCGGCGGCGTGAGCATTGTGATGCGGATAACCCCACCAGATCGCTCAGTTCCTGATTGGTAAGACGGCCGTTAGATTGTAATAGCGTCAATATCTTAAGATCGTAATCATCTACCTGCGTCATTCTGATCCCACAGCGTTGTCACATTCGCTTTGGCACAGATAACCTGATAGCGGGTCGCCTTGTCCAACACTATTTTCTGATGACGTGAGATGCATGCACAAAACGTGCATGCACTGGCAGGCAAAGGCTTATTCGTCGTCGTATTGCGGGCCGGCGTAGTTGTCAAAGCGCGACCACTGGCCGTTGAAGGTAAGACGCACGGTACCGATCGGCCCGTTACGCTGCTTGCCGATGATGATCTCAGCGATGCCTTTCAGATCGCTGTTTTCGTGATAAACCTCATCGCGGTAGATAAACATGATCAGGTCAGCATCCTGCTCGATCGATCCTGATTCACGCAGATCGGAGTTAACCGGACGTTTGTCGGCGCGCTGCTCCAGTGAACGGTTTAGCTGCGACAGCGCCACGACCGGCACATTCAGCTCTTTGGCCAGCGCTTTCAATGAACGCGAAATTTCGGCGATCTCCAGCGTACGGTTCTCGGAGTGCGACGGCACGCGCATCAGCTGCAGATAGTCGATCATGATCATGCTCAGACCGCCATTTTCGCGGAACACGCGGCGGGCACGCGAGCGTACTTCGGTTGGCGTCAGGCCGGAAGAGTCATCAATAAAGATGTTTTTCTTCTCCAGCAGAATACCCATCGTGGCGGAGATGCGCGCCCAGTCCTCATCTTCCAGCTGGCCGGTACGAATACGCGTCTGGTCCACGCGCGACAGAGATGCCAGCATACGCATCATCAGCTGCTCGCTGGGCATCTCCAGACTGAAGATCAGCACCGGTTTCTCATTGAGCATCGCGGCGTTTTCGCACAGGTTCATGGCGAACGTGGTTTTACCCATTGAGGGACGCGCCGCCACGATAATCAGATCGGACCCCTGCAGGCCAGCCGTTTTTTTGTTCAGATCCTGATAGCCGGTATCTACGCCGGTTACGCCATCGTGCGGCGTTGAGACCAGCGCTTCAATACGGGACACGGTGGCTTCAAGGATCTGCTCAATGTTCTGCGGGCCGTCATCTTTATTCGCGCGCTGCTCGGCGATTTTAAAGACGTTGGATTCGGCAAAGTCGAGCAGATCTTCACTGCTCCGCCCCTGCGGATCGTAACCGGCGTCGGCAATCTGATTGGCAACCGCAATCATCTCACGCACTACCGCACGTTCGCGCACGATATCTGCATAGGCGCCGATGTTAGCCGCACTTGGCGTATTTTTCGCGAGTTCGGCCAGATAGGCAAAGCCGCCCGCCATCTCCAGCTCGCCGCGCGTTTCCAGCGACTCTGACAGCGTGATCAGGTCGATAGGCTGGCCCAGCTCCAGCAGCCGCTGCATCTCAGCAAAAATCATGCGGTGTGAGCGGTTAAAAAAATCGTCTGCGACAACGCGCTCAGAGACGTTGTCCCAGCGCTCGTTGTCCAGCATCAACCCACCCAGCACCGACTGCTCCGCTTCTATGGAGTGCGGCGGCATTTTTACGCCTTCCAGCTGCCGATCGCGGGGTTCGTTCGATTTGTTGGTGGGTTTGTTTCCTGCCATAGTGAATGCATTACCGATCGTGAAAGGGACGCGCAAGTATACCGCCCCCGGATGAACATTCACAGGAGTCAGCATGGCAAAGCGTATTCAGTTCAGTCAGCACGGTGGTCCGGAGGTTTTGCAGTGGGCAGATTTTGATCCTGCCGATCCGGCTGAGCATGAGGTGCAGGTAGAAAACCGGGCGATAGGCATCAACTATATCGACACCTATGTGCGCAGCGGGCTCTACCCGGTTTCAGCCTTTCCTTCCGGACTCGGTACCGAAGCGGCAGGCGTGGTCAGCAAAGTGGGCGCAGCGGTCACGCGTTTTCAGCCTGGCGATCGGGTGGTTTACTGTCAGGCCGCTCTGGGCGCTTACAGTGAACTTCACAACGTTGCGGAAGAGCGGCTGGCGCTGCTGCCGGAGAGTATCTCTTTTGAAACGGCGGCTGCCTCATTTCTTAAAGGGCTGACGGTCCAGTATCTGCTGCGACAAACCTGGAAAGTCAAAGCGGATGAGACGTTTCTGTTTCATGCTGCCGCAGGCGGTGTGGGTCTGATTGCCTGCCAGTGGGCCAAAGCGCTGGGTGCACATCTTATCGGCACGGTGGGTTCTGCCGAAAAAGCGCAGATTGCCAAAGCGGCTGGCGCATGGGCCACCATCAACTATCGCGAAGAGGATATTGCACAGCGCGTCAGCGAACTGACGCAGGGGAAAAAAGTGGCCGTGGTGTATGACTCTGTCGGTAAGGATACCTGGGAACCATCGCTCGATTCTCTGCAGCGCCACGGGCTGCTGGTCAGCTTTGGCAACGCCTCCGGCCCGGTAACCGGCGTGGATTTAGGGATTCTTAATAAGAAAGGCTCTCTGTTTGTCACCCGCCCGTCGCTGTTTGGCTATATCACAAACCGTGAGGAGCTGGAGCAGGCGAGCAGTGAACTCTTTTCCCTGATAGCCAGCCGCGCCATTCAGGTAAACGTACCGGAGCAGCAGAAGTTCCCGCTGCGCGATGCCATGCGCGCGCATCAGATACTGGAGAGTCGTGCGACCCAGGGCTCCAGCCTGCTGCTGCCCTGATGCAGGCAAAAAAAGAGGGCTTCCTGAAGGAAGCCCCTGATTCTTTTTTTAGTTCGCGCTGTGTAGGGACAGCGGTACTGAATCTGTATACGTATAGTGGCAGAAAACATAAGTAAAAAATATGTTTACGTTTTATTTAGCGCCAGCGGAATTCAGCGCTGTGATCTGAGCCGCATTTTTTACCAGCCGCGTCGCTCCATCCTGCTGATTTTTCTCCTGAGCCGGTTCAGTCTGGTGCTGCTACCCGGTGTGGTAACGCTGCGCCAGACCCAGACGGCGACCACGGCCAGCAGCAGCCAGGGTAACAGTTTTATAACAAAGGCAAACAGGCCGGTTAAAAACATCAGCACGGTGGCAACGGCTAAAGCCGCAATCACCCCCAGCAGGGAAACGCCGGTCAGCAACAGCATTACAAAGAACCCAAGCACAAATACAATTTCCACGTCTATTCTCCTCTGTCAGGACTCTGCTGACAGATACAATTTTCGTGCCAGATTGGTTAATTTATAAGATATTGATTGAAAAGTATTTATTCAGGGCGCTGCTGTAGAAGTGGTGAGAAAAACCAGGTTTCAGGCAAAATAAAACCGCACCATTTCTGCTGCGGTTTTCAGAGAGCGCGGATTACGCTTCCTGGGGGATGCGATCGGCCACCAGCGCCAGCGCGGCTTCCAGCACCCGCACATCAGCACCCGGTTTATGGGCATTTTCGCTCAGATACCGTCGCCACTGACGGGCACCCGGAATACCCTGAAACAGCCCCAGCATATGCCGGGTGACGTGCCCCAGATAAGTGCCCTGCGTCAGTTCCGCTTCGATATAGGAATACATTGAACGCACAGCGGCGACCAGATCCACTGCCGGCGTTGTGCGGCCAAAAAGCTCGCGGTCAACCTGCGCCAGCACGGAAGGATTTTGATACGCTTCGCGGCCCATCATCACGCCATCCAGATGCATCAGGTGCGTCTTGGCCTCTTCCAGCGTTTTTACCCCGCCGTTGATCGCCATGGTCAGCGCCGGAAAATCACGTTTTAGCTGATAAACGCGCGGATAGTCCAGCGGCGGGATCTCCCGGTTCTCTTTGGGGCTCAGGCCTGACAGCCAGGCTTTGCGAGCGTGAATGATAAAGGTGTCGCAGCCGCCCCGCTCTGCCACGGTGCCGGTAAAGTCGCGCAGAAACGCGTAGCTGTCCTGCTCATCAATACCGATGCGGGTTTTTACCGTGACCGGAATAGAAACCACATCGCGCATCGCTTTAATGCAGTCAGCCACCAGGTTCGCATCCGCCATCAGGCAGGCACCAAAACGACCGTTCTGTACGCGGTCGGAAGGACAGCCCACGTTAAGGTTGATCTGATCGTAACCGCGCGCTTCAGCCAGTCGGGCACACTGCGCCAGCGCCGCCGGATCGCTGCCGCCCAGCTGCAGCGCAACCGGATGCTCCTCTTCGCTATAGGCAAGGTAATCGCCTTTGCCATGAATAATCGCGCCGGTCGTCACCATTTCGGTATAGAGCAGCGTATCGCCGGTCAGCTTGCGATGAAAATAGCGGCAGTGACGATCGGTCCAGTCGAGCATCGGCGCGATAGAGAAGCGTTGCGAAGAGAAGTTATCAGTCATGAAGCGCAGTAGATCCGGAGTTAAATGATGAGAAACTGCGCAATGATACCACAGCCGTCACGGACGACACAGCCGCCCGTGACAGACCCGTCAGAAGTTAAAGCCGAGCTGTACCATCGCACCCCAGGTACGATCTTTACCGGCGGAGCCCGCGAGATCCAGATGCACCGCATTATTAAACGGCGACAGCCCGAGGCCGGCGGTAACCACGTTAACGTCATTTGATTTCAGATCGGCGCGATAGCCTGCCCGCAGTGCCAGCCAGTCGAGCACGCGATATTCCGCGCCTGCGCCCGCATACTGGCTGCTCTCCTGCGACTTAAAGCGTTTGGTTTCCGTCAGGTCCACATCGCCGGTCAGGGTAACCGGCCCGCGCTCCCATGCCAGTCCGGTTGTCACCAGCGGACGGATTTGATAGGTATCACGATAGCCATTGACGACTTTGGTTTCCAGATCGCGTGAGATCAGGTTCTGCCCGGTCAGACCAAACGTCCAGTTTTCAGCAAACGCGGTTGCGAGACCGGCATCAACGTTAAAGCCGGTGTCTGAACTGCGATAGCGTCCGTTTTTAAGATCGTTTTTATCGTAGTTATAGACGCTGGCGCTGTAGTTATAGAGCCAGGTCTTCTGCAGCTTGGGCGTAATACCGAGCGAGACCGGATGACCGGCAACCGTGAACTCATGCGCCATGGCGATACCATAATCGGTGACCAGCGCTGCCAGTCCGTTCGCGCTGGAGCGCAGGTTATCCTGATCGCCCGGCTGCGGAAACGCCCCGTTTGCCAGACTATCCAGATAATCGATATCGCTCTGAGCCACATTGGCCCGGATATGGGCGGTGCCATAGGCTTTGGTAATAAAAGCAAACGGCAGCGTCGCATTGGGAACGGTGACGGCCAGCGCAACGCCAGCGGTGGCATCCGCTTTGTTACCTTTAAGCCCGCGCAGCTGATCGGCCATATCACCGGCTGCGGCACGCAGTTGCGGTACCGCATTGATGGCGGCAAACGGATCCGAGATGAGATTCGCGTTGATGTTATCAATCACGTCGCGATAGCGATCAACCGTATCGGTGATGTCATCAATGCGATCGACCAGCTTGTCTTTATCCGTCACCTGTAACCCGGCAGAGGGAAAAATAATGCCGGCGTTCTCTTCCGGCTGCGCGCGTGTCATCAGCGCGGGGTTAGCCAGCACGGCAGAGCTCCAGTGCGACGATGCGACACCGGTTCCGCCCATCGCATCATTGCGCGCATCATACCAGGTTCCCGCGGCCAGCGCTGAAGAGGAAACCAGCAGCGCGTTTAAACCAGCAAAATAAGCCACCCGGGCCAGCGTAAAGCGTGTTGTCATCATGAGGCTGCTATCACCTTAAAAAATTATTGAGTGTCGCGTAGGCGAAATAATGGTGTTAACCGCTATTCTGAATGGCGGCTAACGCTTCATTGCTGTGAACTGAAAGGGATAAGCACTGCTGTTCGCAGAATTGGACACGATTGCGTCACACTGCGCTTTTTTTAGCCACTCAGGCGAATTATTGCTCTTATAAGGCCAGTGATAACTTTAGCCTGCCTGAACCATATCGGGAATCTGGTCACTTGCAAAGCAAAAATAGCGCGCTAAACACGCTTAAAATTGCCGGATAAGTGTGATCGACAGCACGCTTCGGCCAGGGCAGGCAAAAACAGCATGGGCGGATGGAGTGTGATAAAATAACATCACCTGTTAGCCGGAGAACATTATGTCAACTCTTACCCCAGCGCAGCTGCTGACCCAGGTCGAGGCGCTCTGTCTCGATCGCGGCGTGCGTCTTACGCCACAGCGTGCCGAAGTACTGCGCCTGATGGCTGAGCAGAAAGGTTCTGTCAGCGCCTACGATCTGCTGGATCAGCTGCGTATGAGTGAGCCTCAGGCGAAGCCGCCCACGATTTACCGCGCCCTCGACTTTTTGCTGGAGCAGGGATTTATCCACCGCGTGGAGTCCAACAACAGCTATGTGGTCTGCCATCATTTCAATGAGCCGGCCCACAGCTCTGTCATGCTGGTTTGCGACAGCTGTGCCGCAGTGAGTGAACAGCAGGCGCACGGCGTGGAAAAAATCATTGCGGGACTGGCTGACCAGGCAAACTTCAGCCTGCGCCATACGGTAATTGAAGCGCACGGCCTGTGCGAAAACTGTGCGGAAATTGCTGCCTGTACACAGCACGCCAGCTGCGCGCACGATCATGAAGCGATGAGTAAAAAACGCGGCAAAAAGGGCTGAGCGCACGCCTGAAGGCATGCGGGCGGGTTATGCTCTGAAGCGGGGTGGCACTAGCTGGGTGGATCGTTGTGCCGGCTTTCCCATTCGTTTACTTCGCGCTCCGCTTCTGCTCTGGCATAGCCGTAGCGCTCCTGAATTTTGCCGATCAGCTGCTCGCGTCTGCCTTCGATCACGCTCAGGTCATCATCGGTCAGCTTGCCCCACTGCTCTTTGCATTTTCCTTTAAACTGTTTCCAGCTGCCACTCGCTTCATCTTTGTTCATTGCATCTCTCCCCGGTTTGCTGAGCCAGACGGTATGCCACCACAGCGCGGGCTGAACCGCCGTATAACCCGCGTGCTGTCACGTTAAGGTTAACCGCTGCAGCACAAACTGCCAGTTTTGTGGGCTACCGCCTGACCGGCTGCTATCACACGCTGAACCAGCTGTCGCGCTGCCAGTGATGACGCCAGATCAGCCCGAGCGTAATGCCTCTCAGCGCGAGAAATACGGTAATAGCCAGCCATAAACCATGATTCCCGAGCCACGGCAGCGTCAGCAGCGTCAGCGCATAGCCCAGCGCCGCCAGCAGCATGCTGTTGCGCATATCCCGGCCGCGCGTGGCTCCGATAAACATCCCATCCAGCAGATAGCACCAGACGCCAGCCAGCGGCAGGATCACCTGCCAGATCAGATAGCGGTCAGCCGCCTCACGCAGCGACTCAATCGAGGTCAGCAGCGCGATAATTGCCGGACCGCAGAGGGCGTAAATCACAGCGAACAGCAGCGCCACAATGCCCGCCTGCCGGCAGGCGGCATACCAGATCAGCCGCAGCCGGCTGCGATCGCCTGCGCCGGTCGCCTCACCGGAGCAGGCTTCCACCGCATACGCAAAACCATCCAGCGCATAGGCAGTAAAAGTCAGGAACATCAGCAATACCGCATTGACGGCGACCACGTCAGCGCCGAGTCGCGCGCCCAGTAGCGTCAGCGAGGCGAAGCAGAGCTGCAGCAGCAGCGAACGCAGCATGATGTCGCGGTTAAGCCGGAACAGGCGCGCGGCGTCGCCGCGCCAGCTGGCTTTAAGCAGCGAAAATGATATGCCGCGCAGCGCCAGCACCCGCGCCACCATCCATAGCCCCACGGCCAGCGTCACATAGTCCGCGACGGCGGTGGCCGCTGCGGCACCCGCCACGCCCCAGTGCCACTGCAGAACAAACAGCAGATCGAGCAGGATATTCACGACGTTGCCGGTAATAAGCAGCACCATCGGCGCGCGCGCATACTGTACGCCGAGCAGCCAGCCGAGGATCACCAGATTTGCCAGCGTGGCAGGCGCGCTGAGCCAGCGGATAGCGATAAAGGTTTGTGCCTGCTGCTGCACCGCCTCGCTGCCGCCCATCAGCGCGGCTGCCAGCTCGCTGACCGGCGTTCGTAGCGCAATGAACAGCACGCCTGCCGTCAGCGCAATCAGCATCGGCTGGATCAGCGCCCGCGCCAGCGCTGGCTTATCGCGGGCGCCGAACGCCTGCGCCGTCAGGCCAGTGGTGCTCATCCGCAAAAAGAGCAGCAGCATAAAGACAAAGCTGGTGGCCGTTGCACCCACGGCTACGCCGCCGAGGTAAACCGGGCTGTCGAGGTGGCCAATGATAGCCGTATCCACAATGCCCAGCAGCGGTACGCTGATGTTAGAGAGGATCATGGGCAGCGCCAGGCGCCAGAGCGTGCGATCAGAAGAGGTAAACAGCGGCATCAGCCAGTCCTGTTATTGCGGGCAACGCGCCTCATGCAGCTGCACGGCGCCACGGTTGGAAGCAGAGGGGTAATATAGCAGACCGCGGCCTGTGCAGGCACAGACCGCAGCGGGGGGACTAACCAGGTATTACAGCCATTCACCGGTACGGACAATACCGACAGCCAGACCTTCAACGGTCAGAGACTGCTGGCGCGTATCCACTTCGATAGGCTGAAAATCGCTGTTTTCCGGCAGCAGATGCACGATAGCACCCTGCTTTTTCCAGCGTTTTACGGTGACCTCGTCGTCAATGCGCGCCACCACGACCTGGCCATTACGCACATCCTGGGTTTTATGCACGGCAAGCAGATCGCCATCCATAATCCCGATATCTTTCATCGACATGCCGCTAACGCGCAGCAGAAAATCCGCGCTCGGCTTGAACAGGTTAGCATCGACCTGATAGTGGGTCTCGATGTGCTCCTGAGCCAGCAGCGGCTCGCCGGCAGCGACACGCCCGATTAACGGCAGTCCGCCGCTTGTCTCTTCTTCCATCAGCAAGCGAATGCCGCGCGAGGCGCCAGAGACAATCTCAATGACCCCTTTACGCGCCAGCGCTTTCAGGTGCTCTTCAGCTGCATTGGGTGAGCGGAAGCCCAGCTGTGAAGCGATTTCAGCACGCGTTGGCGGCATGCCGGTTGTATTAATATGGTCGCGAATCAGGTCATAGACCTGCTGCTGCCTGCTGGTTAACGCTTTCATCCCGCCCCCTGGTTGTTTATACAGTCGCTGTGAGTATATACAGGTATTGGCGAAATGAAAACCGCAGCTGCGGCAAAAATCAGCGATATATCGGTACGGGCGGCCTTAATATGCGTGCGGCCAGAGCAGCGTTATCCAGACAAACAGCGCGAGAAGGATCGTCAGCAGTACGGCGGCAGAACCCATATCCTTAGCGCGGCCCGCCAGCGGATGACGCTCCTGGCCGATTCGGTCGACCACCGCCTCAATCGCGCTGTTGAGGATCTCCACCACCACCACCAGTATCACCGAACCAATTAGCAGTACGCGCGTCACTGCGTCCACATCCAGCCAGCAGGCGACAACTACCGCAATCACCGCGGCAACTGCCTCCTGACGAAAGGCCGCTTCATGTTGCCAGGCTGCGCGTATTCCCTGCCAGGAGTAGCCCGCCGCTTTGATAATACGCAGCAGGCCGGTAACGTTATTTGCCATGAATAGGGAACCCTTGAGTAATTTTGGCGTCAATGAGTGCGCAGCGTGCGATGGCACAGCCACAGATCTCCGCTGCACTTTCTGGTATGCTTGCCGCGCTTTGCTAACAAGAGGCTTCAAGTTGTCTATGTCAGGTTGGCGTAAACTCTATTACAAATTATTGAATTTACCACTCTCTATTTTGGTAAAAAGTAAGGTCATACCGACCGATCCGGTTTCGGAGCACGGTATCGATCCCACTCGTCCCGTGATGTATGTTTTGCCTTATGATTCAAAGGCGGACCTGCTTACATTACGCAACCAGTGTCTGCGGCTTGATCTGCCCGATCCGCTCGCGCCGCTGGAGATTGACGGCACGCTGCTGCCGCGCCATGTGTTTATCCATGATGGCCCGCGTGTCTTTCCTTACTACGTGGCGAACCCGGAGTCAGTGAAACTGTTTCACGACTATCTGGATCTGCATCGTAATAACCCGCAGCTGGATGTCCAGATGCTGCCGGTGGCGGTGATGTTTGGCCGTGCGCCGGGTCGTGAAATTCAGGGCGAGCCTACGCCGCATCTGCGCGTACTGAATGGCGTACAGAAGTTTTTCGCCATTCTCTGGCACGGTCGCGACAGCTTTGTCCGTTTCTCTTCCACCGTCTCGCTGCGCCAGATGGCGACCGAACACGGCACGGATAAGTCGATTGCGCAGAAGCTGGCGCGCGTGGCGCGTATTCACTTTGCCCGCCAGCGTCTCGCCGCGGTGGGACCAAGCCTGCCCGCCCGTCAGGATCTGTTCAACAAGCTGCTGCAGTCGAAGGCGATTGAAAAAGCGGTTGAAGATGAAGCGCGCAGCAAAAAGATTTCGCATGAAAAAGCGCAGCAAAACGCCGTTGAGATGATGGAAGAGATCGCGGCAGACTTCTCATATGAGGCGATCCGCGTTACCGACCGCATCATGGGCTGGCTCTGGAGCCGCCTCTATCAGGGCATTAGCGTCAACGGCGGCGAGCGCGTGCGTCAGCTGGCGCAGGATGGTCATGAAATAGTCTATGTGCCCTGCCACCGCAGCCATATGGATTATCTGCTGCTCTCCTACGTGCTTTATCATCAGGGGCTGGTGCCGCCGCACATCGCTGCCGGTATCAATCTTAACTTCTGGCCAGCCGGGCCCATTTTCCGCCGGCTGGGGGCCTTCTTTATTCGCCGTACCTTTAAGGGCAATAAACTCTACTCCACCGTATTCCGCGAATATCTGGGCGAGCTGTTCAGCCGCGGCTACTCGGTTGAGTACTTTGTTGAGGGCGGACGCTCGCGCACCGGTCGCCTGCTCGATCCCAAAACCGGCACGCTTTCAATGACGCTGCAGGCGCTGCTGCGCGGCGGCAGCCGTCCGATTACGTTTGTACCGATCTACATCGGCTATGAGCACGTAATGGAAGTGGGTACTTACGCCAAAGAGCTGCGCGGCGCAGCGAAAGAGAAAGAGGGCTTTGTGCAGATGGTGCGCGGCCTGCGTAAGCTGCGCAATCTCGGTCAGGGCTACGTTAACTTTGGCGAACCGCTGCCGCTGGTTAACTACCTGAACAAGCATATTCCCGAGTGGCGCGAGGCGATCGACCCGATCGATCCGCAGCGCCCCGCGTGGATGACGCCAGCGGTAAACGATATCGCTGCCCGCCTGATGGTGCGCATTAACGAAGCGGGTGCGGCCAACGCCATGAATCTGTGTGTGACCGCGCTGCTTGCGTCCCGTCAGCGCTCGCTGACGCGTGAGCAGCTGACGGAGCAGCTGGAGTGCTACACCCAGCTGCTGCGCAACGTGCCCTATTCACCGGAAGCGACGGTGCCCGATCTGAGCGCCGAAGCGCTGCTGGATCACGCGATGGGCATGAATAAGTTTGAAACCGAGCAGGACAGCATCGGCGATATCATTATTCTGCCGCGCGAGCAGGCCGTGCTGATGACCTACTACCGGAATAACATTCAGCACATGCTGGTGATGCCGTCGCTGATTGCCGCGATTGTGCAGCAGCACCGCGAAATCAGCGAAGCAGAGCTTCTGCGTCAGGTAAGCCTGGTCTACCCGATGCTGAAAAGTGAACTGTTCCTGCGCTGGGAAAGTGCCGAACTGCCGGCGCTGCTTAGCGCGCTGTGCGCGGAGATGGCGCGACAGGGGCTGGTAACGCAGCTGGATGGGCAGATTAAGCTGAGCGCCGCGCGCTATCGCACGCTGCAGCTGCTGGCAGCCGGTATTCGCGAAACGCTGCAGCGCTTTGCGATCACCTTCGCCATTCTCAGTGCCAAACCGACGATCAACCGCGGCACGCTGGAGAAAGAGAGCCGCACGCTGGCGCAGCGTCTGTCAGTGCTGCACGGTATCAATGCGCCGGAGTTCTTTGATAAGGCGGTATTTACCACGCTGGTGCTGACGCTGCGCGATGAGCGCTATATCAGCGACTCAGGTGATGCCGATGCGGAGCGCACGCACGCGATGTGGCAGATGCTGGCAGAGCTGGTCACCAGCGATGTGCGTCTGACGATAGAGAGTGCGGTCGCACACGAGTAAGGCAAGGCAGGGACGCAGGATGCGTCCCTGCCGGTTCAGAACAGCGCCAGAAACGGCTGCGTATTCAGCAGCACGCCAGCAAACAGCACCAGTCCCACATAGTTATTGTTCAGAAAGGCCTGAAAGCAGGCGTCGCGTTCGCGGCGGGCGATCAGGCTCTGCTGATAGACAAACAGCGCGCCGGCAGCCAGCAGTGACCAGTAGAATGCCCCGTTCAGATTCAGCATACTTCCCACCAGCGCCATCAGCCCCAGCGTGGCCAGCTGCAGCAGGCCAATAATCAGCTTGTCAAAACGACCAAACAGAATCGCCGTAGATTTAACGCCTATCTTTAAATCGTCATTGCGATCCACCATGGCGTACTGGGTATCGTAGGCCACCGTCCAGCAGATGTTAGCGAAGAACACCAGCCAGCAAACTAAAGGTAAGGACTCACTTACTGCAGCCCACCCCATCGGGATCGCCCAGCCAAAGGCTGCGCCGAGCACCACCTGCGGCAGATGGGTATAGCGTTTCATAAAGGGGTAGACCCAAGCCAGCGCCAGCCCGCCGAAAGAGAGCAGGATGGTCATGCGATTCATGGTCAGCACCAGCATAAACGCCAGCAGGCCCAGCGCAGCAAACAGCAGCTTTGCCTCTTTCTCTGAAACCGCCCCGCTCGCCAGCGGCCGGCCGGCGGTGCGTTTAACGTGACCATCCACTTTGCGATCGGCGTAATCATTGATGACGCAGCCGGCAGCGCGCATAACGATGACGCCAAGCACAAACACAATCAGCACCGGCAGCGGCGGCACCGCCATGCCAGCCAGCCACAGCGCCCAGAGCGTAGGCCACATCAGCAGCAGCGTGCCGATAGGTTTGTCGATGCGCATCAGGCGGCTGTAAGCCTGCCATTTGCTTACGGATAATGATTTTTGCACGGGTCTCATCCTTGCTGCAGCGCGCGGTAAAGCGGCGATGCCGGTAAAAAAAGTTCAGTTAACAGAAGGGGCTTATCCGACAGGCGCAGGCGCGAACGCCGTCCCCACAGATCGCCGGCCTGGCCGGGATGAATAAAATCGCGGCTCAGCGCTGAAGAGGCAAAAAGATAGCGCCCCAGCGGGCGTGTGCCAAGTTGCTGCAGCATCTGCTCCGGTCCCTGTAGCGTACTCTCGGGCACTACGGTGCGGCCCAGCAGCCACGGCTCGCCGTCGCCGCACAGCACGATTTCGCGCAGCCAGAAGCGCGTATTGTCCGGCAGAAAAGCCGCTTCTGCTGCGACCTCCGCCGCGCTGACAAAGCCTTCACGGATGGGTTGAACGGTAACCTGCCGGCAGTGCTGCTCAAAACGGCGCGTCATGGAATCTTCTTCCATCAGCCAGTCGGTCAGCGGTGCGGGCAGCAGCGAGGAGGCGGGTAACCACTGCAAGGCATATAACTGGCGCAGCGCATCGTGCGACATCAGGCGATCTCCGGCAAAAAAGTTGCCTTAGTTTACCGCAGAGCGCGGCCGCTGGCACGGCCGCGAACGCCGGAGATATAAGAGCCGTTTATTCGCGCTTCAGCCGGTTGCTGTTTGCCAGCCACAGCGTGACCACCAGAATCAGGATCGCAGCGGAATAGCAGAGCGTGTCGAACGGATTTTTGTGATCAACGATAATCAGCCGGATAATGGCGGTGATGCCGATATAAACAAAGTAGCGCAGCGGAAAGTGATAGCCCGACTGAAAATATTTCACAATCAGCGCGATAAATTCAAAGTAGAGAAAGTAGATCACAATGCCTTCAATCAGCAGATAGGATGACGCCTGTTCACCGGTGCTGAACAGCACGTTAGCCAGATGAATCGTCTCCTTGCCGAGAAACACTACCAGGATCACGGCCAGGATCAACAGGCCGATGTTAAGTACCCACTGCAGCACCGTCGCGATGAGCTGACCGGCGGCTGATTTATCTGTCATTGCTGCGTCCTTAATGCGCAAATAAGAAGAGCGCTATCATGCTGCAATGTGATCTGAATCACAATATGACGTTAAGGTGGCGGTTCTCCGTCAGGGGCAGCGTAAACGCCGCGGATATCTCATCGCGGTGAACCGGATTCAGCTACAGTTAACAGGTCGACACCGCTTCAGGTTATTTATATCTAACGAAAAATTCATGCGGTGCGCTACCGGTCTTCCCCCGCTGCCGTGTTTGCCAGGCAGGCAGCTGGCTGCTTTTTGCCTGGCATACAGGAGCCTGCGACCGTGCTAACTCTGCTTAATCTGCTTTCTGCTGTCGCACTGCTGGTCTGGGGCACCCACATTGTGCGCACCGGCATCATGCGCGTGTACGGTGCCGATCTGCGCCGGGTACTGAGCCGCAGCGTGGAAAAAAAACCGATGGCTTTTCTGGCCGGCATTGGCGTTACCGCTCTGGTACAGAGCAGTAACGCCACCACGCTGCTGGTCACCTCGTTTGTGGCGCAAAACCTGGTCAGCCTGACGCCTGCCCTGGTGGTGGTACTGGGGGCTGACGTCGGCACGGCCATTATGGCGCGCGTGCTGACCTTCGATCTCTCCTGGCTCTCCCCGCTGTTTATCTTTTTTGGCGTGGTCTTTTTTCTCAGCCGCAAACAGACGCGCGTCGGACAGATGGGCCGGGCCGCCATTGGTCTCGGGCTGATCCTGCTGGCACTGCAGCTGATTGTCACCGCAGCACGTCCGATAACGCAGGCTTCGGGCGTACAGGTGCTCTTCTCCACCCTGACCGGCGATACGCTACTGGACGCCCTGATTGGCGCTGTTTTTGCCATCATCAGCTATTCCAGCCTGGCGGCGGTGCTAATCACCGCGACCCTGACGGCCGCTGGCGTGATCTCATTTAAGGTGGCGCTCTGTCTGGTCATTGGTGCCAATCTCGGCAGCGGCCTGCTGGCGATGATCAACGCCAGCGGTTCCAATGCGGCTGGCAAGCGGGTGGCGCTCGGCAGCCTGCTGTTCAAGCTTATCGGCAGCATTGCGGTACTGCCGTTTGTTGATTTTATTGCTGAGCTGCTGGATCGCCTGCCGGTGAATGATGAAGAGCTGGTGATCTTTTTCCACGTTTTCTACAACCTGGCACGCTGCCTGATCATGGTGCCGTTTGCCGCACCGATGGCGCGACTCTGCCAGCGTATGATTTCTGACGATGCAGAGCATCAGGCGCACCTCAAGCCCAGACATCTGGATAAAAGCGCGCTGGATACGCCTGCGCTGGCGCTGGTCAATGCCGCGCGTGAGACCCTGCGCATGGGCGACGTGCTGGAGCAGATGCTGGAGTCGTTCAGCCGCGTAGTCCGGGGCGAACTGCGTGAATCGCACCGGGTGCGGCAGCTGGATGATGATGTTGACGTGCTCTATACCGCCATCAAACTCTATCTGGCCCGCATGCCGCGCGAAGATCTGGCGGAGGAGGATGCGCGGCGCTGGGCTGAAATTATTGAGATGGCGCTGAATCTTGAACAGGCGGGTGACATCATTGAGCGCATGAGCGGTGACGTTGCGGATAAATCGTTACAGGCGCGGCGGGCCTTCTCGGCAGAAGGGCTGGAAGAGCTGAATACGCTGCAGGAGCAGGTGCTGAATAACCTGCGCCTGAGCCTCTCAGTATTTCTGTCGCATGATATCACCAGCGCGAAACGTCTGCGGCGGGCCAAACATCGCTTCCGTATTCTGATCCGCCGCTTCTCTCACTCGCACGTGGAGCGGCTGCATCTGAATAATGTACAGAGCATTGAGACCAGTTCGCTGCATCTGGGGCTGCTGGGAGATATGAAGCGCCTTAATTCCCTGTTCTGCGCGGTGGCTTATACCGTTCTCGACCAGCCAGATGATGAGCGGGAAGTAGATTAAGGTAAGGAACCAGAGACGCATTTATGCGCCCCTGGTTTAGGGTGTGCACGGTATCAATCGCCATAAGCCGCGTCGTTGGATCCGGTGCGGACATCGGCCAGGGCGTCATTAATGACGCCCCTACGAGGTTGATGTAGGGGGCGCATTTATGCGCTCTTGGTGTGATGCGGCACCGTATCAACCGCCATAAACCGCGTCGTTGGATCCGGTGCGGACATCGGCCAGGGCGTCATTAATGACGCCCCTACGAGGGCGATGTAGGGGGCGCATTTATGCGCCCCTGGTTTATTTACGATAACAAACTAAACGCAATCATGCCGACGATGGCGCCGGTGGTGCCGAGGATGGTCTCCATCAGCGTCCAGGTCTTTAGCGTCTCGCCCTCGGTGGCACCGGTAAAGCGGCCAAACAGCCAGAAGCCGGCATCGTTGACATGGCTGATAATAATAGAGCCACCGCCGATACAGATTGAGAGCGCCGCGAGCTGTGCGCCGCTGTAGTGCAGCGGTTCGATCACCGGCATTACCAGCCCTACGGTGGTCAGACAGGCCACGGTTGCAGAGCCCTGAATAACCCGGATAGCGCCTGCCAGAATAAAGCAGGCCAGCGCGATTGGCATACCAGCGCCGGTCAGCGCATGACCCAGCACCGGCCCCACGCCGGAGTCAACCAGCACCTGCTTAAAGACGCCGCCGGCACCGATAACCAGCAGAATAATGCCGGCGGGCTGCAGCGCGCTGCCGCACACCTGCATCACCTTCTCTTTATCCATGCCCTGCCGGTACGCCAGGCCATAGATCGCCACCAGCAGCGCCAGCAGAATCGCGGTAAACGGATGGCCAATAAATTCCAGCCATTCGTAGAGCCGGGTATCCGGCGTGGTAAAGCGCGCACCGATGGTTTTCAGCCCGACCAGCAGCAGCGGAAACAGGATCAGAGAGAGGCTGAAACCAAATGAGGGCAGCCTGCCCTCGTCCACATCCGGCTGATGATCTTCCGGCGGCGCGCTGAAGCTGACGTGGCGGGCGATCAGGCTGCCAAACAGCGGCCCGGCGATCAGCATCCCCGGAATGGCTGCACAGAGTCCCAGCAGGATCATCCAGCCGAAATCAGCGTGCATTTGTGCCGCCAGCAGCATCGGCGCAGGTCCCGGCAGCAGAAACGCCGCCGCCGCCGCTACGCCGGCAAACAGCGGGATCACCAGCTTCACCAGGTTGTCATGCGTGCGGCGTGCCACCGCAAAGGCGATGCTGATCAGCAGCACCACCGCGACTTCAAAAAACAGCGGCAGCGCGCAGATCAGCCCGGCGATCCCCATCGCATAGTGCGCCCGGCTCTCGCCAAAGGTTTTCAGCATCCGGATAGCGATCTGATCCACCGCGCCGGTTTCATGCAGAATTTTGCCGAACATTGCGCCAAGCGCTACGACGATAGCAAGAAAGCCCAGCGTGCCGCCCATGCCTTTCTGCATCGTATCGGCGATCTGATCGAGTGGCATACCGGAGAAAAGTCCGGCGCCAATAGAAACTAACATCAGGGCGACAAAGGCGTGCATCCGCGCTTTCATTACCAGAAACAGCAGCAGCAGGACAGAGCCTGCTGCGGTTAACACCAGCGTTGCGGTACTCATTACTCGCCCTTGTTGATTGCATCCCTGATGGTCGCAACCGTAGCTGCAACAACG
Organism: Pantoea sp. UBA7232; assembly: GCF_002473195.1. Lineage (NCBI taxonomy): Bacteria > Pseudomonadati > Pseudomonadota > Gammaproteobacteria > Enterobacterales > Erwiniaceae > Pantoea > Pantoea sp. UBA7232. The sequence goes on along the minus strand of NZ_DKTK01000005.1, from coordinate 54,202 downwards.
TCATCCAGCGAGTGATTGATATCCACCATCAGGACATCTGCCTCATCTGTGCCAGGTTCCTGCAGCGTGGCAAACTGCGTTACCAGCATCTGCGGCTTGAAGAAGTGACCCTTACGGGCTTTGAGGCGGGTTTCAATGGTTTCGAAATCGCCTTTCAGATAGATAAATTTCAGGTTGTGATTGCCCTGGCGCAAAATGTCACGATAGGACTTTTTCAGCGCCGAGCAGACGATAATCGACACCGCCTGAGTGCGCTGCATGGCAAAAGCCGCGTCGTTCAGCGCCTGCAGCCACGGCTGGCGATCGTTGTCATCCAGCGGATGGCCTTCCGCCATTTTCATGATGTTGCTGCGCGGATGAAGGAAATCTCCATCCAGAAAAGCGGTATTCAGTTCGTGTGATACCCGATTAGCAACGACAGACTTTCCGCTGCCGGATACACCCATCAGGATAAAAACGTGATGTGATGAAGATGGCGTGATCATAGTTTTGCGCTCCGGCAGCTTATTCTGCCAATGTTACCGATAACAAATCTGTCATTCATTGTCGGAGTGCGTCCCGATGCTGACAACCCTCGTCAGCCGGAAAAGCGTAAAAGTGTGAAGTGGCTCATACAATCGCCAAAATCAGATGCTGTCACCTTCAGCAATCTCAAAGCCGATATCGAGCGGGCCGCTAAATGAACGATCGCCACCAATGCGCGCCAGCAGCATGGCAGCCGCCTCGCTCCCCATCCGTTCGCGCGGCGTCAGCACGGTTGCCAGCCGCGGCGTCACGACCTGCGTAATATCGTGACCATGAAAGCCCGCGATCGCCATCTGCTCCGGCACGCGCAGCCCCTGACGCTGGCATTCAAACATGGCGCCTACGGCCAGGTCATCGTTAGTACAGAACAGACTGTCGGTTGCCGGATAGCGCTTTTGCGCCTCGCACAGCAGCTGCGCGCCGGCGCTGAAGGAAGAGGCGTCTTCCATCATCACGCTGTGCGGCGTCAGCCCCGCCTCGCGCATTGCCTGTTCATATCCCTGCTGCTTCTGCAGCGTACGTTCATCGAGCCGCGCCCCCAGATAGACCGTATGGCGATGCCCTTTCTTCAGGATAGCCTGCGTCATCTGTCGCGCCGCTTCGACATTATCAAATCCCACCGCCATATCCAGACACGGCGTGACGCTGTCCATGATCTCAATGACCGGGATCCCGGCTACCTCCAGCATGCGCAGCGTACCGGTGGTGTGGGTGCGTTCGGTTAAGATCACGCCGTCAATATTCCAGCCCAGCAGCGAGCGCAACTGCCGCTCTTCTTTTTCCGGATTGTAACCAAAGTGCGCGACCAGCGTCTGATATCCCGCCTCATCGGTCACGGTTTCAATGCCGCGCAGCACGTCAGCAAAGACCTGGTTGGTCAGGGAAGGCAGCAGCACGCCAATGGCGCGGCTGGTGGCGTTTGAGAGCATATCGGGTGCACGATTAGGGATATAGCCCAGCTCATCCAGCGCGACGGCAATTTTGTCACGCAGCGCGGCAGAGACCCGCTCCGGGTCGCGCAGATAGCGACTGACGGTCATTTTGGTGATGCCGACGCGATCGGCGACGTCCTGTAATACCGGTCTTTTCTTCTTCATCGTATGCACCTGAGGCCAGAGATAGGCTGAGTTTATCACTATTTTTACCGCTTCCGCGTCTGATGCCCGCCCGCACGCCGGATGGGTTGATCGGCAATAAAAAAAGCCAGCACGCAGGCTGGCTAAACAATACCGTGAGCAGTATCGGACTTACCGGCGATTAATAACCGGCGCTGAGATCGTCAACCGAACGCGGATCGGAGGCGCCGTAGCGCATGCCATCCGGACCGATCATGATGCTCTGCGTACTGCCCATTGCCGGCAGCACCTTCACGTGCTGGCCTTTCGCTTCCAGCAGGCGCAGCGTATCGGGACTGAAACCTTTCTCCACGCGCAGCTGATCGGGCAGCCACTGGTGATGAAAACGCGGCGCGTTAGTCGCTTCCGCCACGTTCATCCCGAAATCGATGCTGTTAACCACCATCTGCAGCACGGTCGTGATGATCCGGCTGCCGCCCGGACTGCCGGTGACCAGCCAGGTTTTCCCCTCTTTGGCCACAATCGTCGGTGACATGGAGGAGAGCGGACGCTTCGCCGGCTGAATCGCATTCGCCTCGCCGCCGACCAGACCGTAAACGTTTGGCGTACCCGGCTTCGCAGAGAAATCATCCATTTCGTTGTTCATCAGGATGCCGCTGTTGCCCGCCACGATCCCGCTGCCAAAGTAGGTGTTCAGGGTATAGGTTACCGCCACAGCGTTGCCCGCTTTATCCACCACCGAGAAGTGGGTGGTCTGATTGCTCTCGTACGGTGCCAGCTTACCCGGTTTGATCTCTGACGACGGCCGCGCTTTGCTGACATCGATCTGCTGCGCCAGGGTCCTGGCATAGGCTTTGCTGGTCAGCGCCTGCTGCGGCACTTTAACGAAATCGGGATCGCCAAGATACTCTGAGCGATCGGCGTAAGCGTACTTCTCCGCTTCTGCCATGACCTGCATGGCGTCTGCGCTGCCAAAGCCCCACTTCGCCAGATCGAAATTCTCCAGAATATTCAGGATCTGCACAATGTGGATCCCGCCCGATGAGGGTGGCGGCATGGAGAACACTTCATAGCCGCGGTAGGTGCCGCTGACCGGTTTACGCTCCACGGCACGGTAAGCGGCGAGATCCGCTTTGCCAATCAGCCCGCCGTGCTGTGCCATTTCGCCGGCGATCTCATCAGCGATGCGGCCTTTATAAAATGCGTCTGCCCCCTGCTGCGCAATCAGCTGCAGGCTGCGCGCCAGGTTCTTCTGCACCAGCCGATCGCCTTTCTGGTAAGGTCTGCCATCCGCTTTGTAAAAAATTGCCCGGCTGGTGGCGTGATTGATCAGGTTCTCTTTGCCATAGGTGGCGAGATCGTCCGCCAGCGCATCGTTGACGATAATGCCGTCACGCGCCAGCTTTATAGCCGGGGCCAGCAGCGTGCGCAGCGGCAGCGTGCCATACTTCTTTGCCGCCAGCGCAAATCCCGCAACCGTACCCGGCGTGCCAGACGCCAGGTGAGAAGTAAGTGATAACTTACTATCCGCATTGCCCTGCTTATCAAGGAACATATCGCGCGAGGCGCGCGCCGGCGCCATTTCACGAAAGTCGATAGCAGCAGTCCGCCCGGACGCCGTGCGCAGCAGCATAAAGCCGCCACCGCCGAGATTACCCGCCTGCGGATGAGTAACGGCCAGCGCAAAGCCCACGGCGATCGCCGCATCCACCGCATTGCCGCCCTGTCTGAGAATATCCACGCCCACCTGCGTTGCCATCGCATCCACCGAAGCGACCATGCCGTGCTGCGCCTTTACCGGATGAAAGGTGTCGCTGTCAACGCCATAGGAGATCGGCGGCGCGCTTGCGGGCGCCGCAGCAGCCCCCTGCACCACGGTAAAACTCATTAACATCGCCCAGCTAAACTGGCGCAACCTGCCTGCTGTCCTCATCCTGCCACCATCCTTTTCAGTTGTTTACATTTGTTATTTATCGATGCAAGTGTTTGCTAAAGCAGTAAAAACATAACACTTAACGCAAATTGCACGCACGCCCGATTTCAGGCTTTGTGATATCGCATAAACTTATGCTTAAGAGGCAGACGACCTGCGGGCCGCCTGTTTACACAGCAGGTCAGACGATCGGAGGGAATAATGAAAACATGGCTTATTGCGCTGGCAGCCCTGCTGCCGCTGAGCGGTATGGCAAATACGCTGAATAACAATAATGTGAATCAGCCCGGCTATAACCCAAGCCAGCAGCGTATGCAGACCCAGATGCAGACCCAGCAGCAGCAGCAGCAGCGCCTGCTGCACCAGGATCAGCAGCGGCAGACGCAAAATATGCAGCGGCAGCTGCAGGAAAAACGCGACAGCACCCGGCAGCAGGTACTGCAGTCGCAGCCGGGTCAGAATACGCAGCAGAACGGCACCATGCCGAATAACAACTAACTGAAATCGGGACCGATAATGTCGATGCGATCGGTGCAGATGGCATCCACACCCCAGCTCAGCAGCTCGCGGGCACGCGCGGGCCGGTTAACCGTATAGGCCAGGATACGCAACCCGGCTGCCTTCAGCAGCGCAGTGCGCTCCGCGTCGAGCAGCCGGTAATTCAGGTGAATCGACACGCACTCCAGCCGGCTGGTCAGCGCCTGCCATGCGTCATCCCACTCATCGAGCAGCAGACCGCGCGGCAGCTCTGGCGCAGCCTGCTGTGCTGCCGCCAGCGCTTCAGGTGAGAATGAGGAGAGCAGCGGAGGTGTCTGCCCCTGCCAGAGCTGACGGGCGGCGAGCGCCACGGCAGCGCCCGTCTCCGCGTCGGTGCCGGTGGTGGGTTTAATTTCGATGTTCGCCATCATCCGGTGCTGACGACAGCGCGCCGCCACGTCCGTCAGCAGCGCCAGCGGCTCGCCCGTAAACGCCCCGCTGAACCAGTCGCCGGCATCGAGCTGTGCCAGCTGCGCCCACGTCTGTTCGCCAGCCACGCCCCAGCCGCTGCTGGTGCGATCGAGCGTGTCATCGTGCAGCAGAAAGATCTGTTTATCCTGCGAGAGTTTGGCATCAAACTCAATCATGGTATGGCCATAACGCGCGCCGGTATCAATTGCCGCCAGCGTGTTTTCCGGGGCAAGTTTACCGCCGCCGCGATGGGCCACAATTTTCGGGTAGGGCCAGTTGTGGTTACTCATTCCAGACGTTTTCCATGAACAGAATCGAAGAAGTGTAACGCATCCGGCGGCAGATGCAGCCACAGCGTGCTGCCCGCCTGCGGACGTTCGCTGTGCGGCAGCCGGACCACCAGCCGCGCCTGGCCCAGATGGCCATGCGCAAGGTTATCTGCGCCGAGGATCTCCAGCGTATCGACCACCAGCGGCACGCCGCCTGCTTCACGCGAAGAGAGATGAATATGCTCAGGACGGATGCCGAGCGTCAGCGGCCTGTTAGCCCACTGCGGCCGTCTCTCGCCCAGCGGCAGGCTGTTCAGCGCATCCAGCGTAAAGTGCAGGCCGTCGCGGCTGATCTCTCCTGGCAGCAGGTTCATCGCCGGGGAGCCGATAAAGGCGGCAACAAACTGGCTGGCCGGACGCTCATAAACCTCTACCGGCGTGCCAACCTGCTCCACAATCCCTTTGTTCATCACCATCACCCGCTCCGCCAGCGTCATCGCCTCAACCTGATCGTGCGTGACGTAAAGGCTGGTGGTTTTCAGGCGGCGGTGCAGCTGCTGCAGTTCAAGACGCATCTGCACGCGCAGGCGCGCATCCAGGTTGGAGAGGGGTTCATCGAACAGGAAGACAGCCGGTTCACGCACGATAGCGCGTCCCATCGCCACACGCTGCCGCTGCCCGCCCGAGAGTTCACGCGGTCGCCGGTTCAGCAGGTGGTCAAGCTCCAGACTACGCGCGGTCTCCAGCACGCGCTGGGCGATCTGCGCTTTGCCCATGCCGCGGATTTTCAGGCCATAGCCCATGTTTTCGCCTACCGTCATATGCGGGTAGAGCGCGTAGTTCTGAAACACCATCGCAATGCCGCGATCTTTCGGCTCCATCTCCGTGACCCGCTGCTCAGCAATAAAAATGTCGCCGGAGCTGACGCGCTCGAGTCCGGCCACCATGCGCAGCAGCGTCGACTTGCCGCAGCCGGAGGGCCCCACCATCACCATAAACTCGCCCTCGTTGATGGTGATGGTCAGCGGCTGGATCACCGCATTTTTGCCGTCATACGATTTCGTCACGCTCTGTAAGGTTACGCCTGCCATCTATTTCTCATTCTCCACCAGGCCACGCACAAACGCGCGCTGCATTACAAGAACCACCACAACCGGTGGGATCAGGGTTAATAACATCGCCGCCATCACTTCATTCCACTGCGTCGGGCCGCCGCTGGTGTTGATCATACTTTTTACCCCCGCTACGGCGGTGCTCAGGCTGGCATCATTGATAATCAGCAGCGGCCAGAGATACTGATTCCAGCCGTAGATAAAGGTGATCACAAACAGCGCGGCAAGGTTGGTTTTTGACAGCGGCAGAACAATGTCCCAAAAGAAGCGCATCGGCCCGGCACCGTCAATGCGCGCGGCTTCAATCAGCTCGTCCGGCAGCGACAGAAAGAACTGGCGGAACAGAAAGGTGGCCGTTGCCGACGCCATCAGCGGCAGCGTCAGCCCGCTGTAGCTGTCGAGCAGGTTAAGGGTGGCGATCACCTCAACCGTCGGAAAGATACGCACTTCAACCGGCAGCATCAGCGTAATGAAAATCAGCCAGAAAAAGAGCGTGCGCAGCGGAAAGCGAAACCAGACCAGCGCAAAAGCTGAGAGCATAGAGACGCTGATTTTGCCGATCGTAATCGCCAGCGCCATGATAAAGCTGTTCAGCAACATCATGCCAAACGCCGCGCTGCCGTTAACGCCCTGCGTCCAGATACGCGAAATGTTCTCCCACAGATGCGTGCCGGGCAACAGCGTCATCGGCACCTGATAAACCGCAGTGTTATCCAGCGTGGCGGCGACAAAGGCGACATAGAGCGGAAACAGAATGGTCAGCACGCCCAGAATCAGCAGCGTGTGGCTGAAAATATCCAGCCCGCGTCGGTTCTCAATCATTGATATTGCACCTTACGCTCAACAAAGCGGAACTGCAGAATAGTGAGGCCAATCACCAGCAGCATCAGCACGACCGACTGCGCAGCAGATGAGGAGAGATCGAGACCGGTAAATCCTTCCCGATAAATTTTGTAGATAAGCGTGGTGGTGGACTGTACCGGCCCGCCACCGGTGGCGGCATCAATGACCGGGAAGGTGTCAAAGAAGGCGTAGACCAGGTTGACCACCAGCAGAAAGAAGCTCACCGGCGTAATCAGCGGCAGAGAAAGATGAAAAAAGCGCCGTACCGGCCCGGCCCCGTCGATAGCGGCCGCCTCAGTCAGCGACTTCGGAATCGACTGCAGCGCCGCGAAGAAAAACAGAAAGTTGTAGCTCATCTGCTGCCAGATAGAGGCGAGCACGATCAGAAACATCGCCTGACCGCTGTTCTGCGCATAGTTCCAGTTATAGCCCATCTGATTAAGCAGATGGCTGAGCAGCCCAAGCCCTGGATTAAAGAGGAACATCCACAGCACTGCGGCGACCACCGGCGCCACCGCGTACGGCAGCAGCAGCAGGGTCTGATAGAGCTTCTGCAGACGCACAACATAGTCAACCAGCGCGGCCAGCAGGAGCGAGAACAGCATCCCCAGCACCGTGACCAGCAGGCTGAACACTATCGTGGTCCAGAAGGAGTCGAGATAGTAGGGATCGCTGAACAGACGACTGAAGTTCTCCAGCCCGACAAAGGTGCTGGAGATGCCAAACGGATCGATGCTCTGCAGCGAATACCAGAGGGCCTCTCCGGCAGGCCAGAGAAAGAAGATGGCGGTGATAATCAGCTGCGGTGCCATCAGCAAATAGGGCAGCAGCCGGGCACGAAAGACCGGACGAGACGATGAGGGCATAGCGAACTCACGCTGAAAGCGGGAGCGACCCAGCGTCGCTCCCGGTGGATCGGATTTATTTCACCTGCTGTTCAAAGCGGCGCAGCAGTGCATTACCGCGCTTAACCGCGTTATCCAGCGCTGCCTGCGGCGTCTGCTTGCCGGTCCAGACGCCTTCCAGCTCTTCATCTACCACCGTGCGGATCTGCGGCATATTGCCGAGACGCATCCCTTTGGTGTATGGCAGCGGATCTTTGTTGAGCATCTGCCGGGTAGCGATATCCGCGCCCGGGTTCTTCTCATAGAAACCCTGCTTTCTGGTCAGCTCGTAGGCGGCGGTAGTGATCGGCAGGTAGCCGGTTTTCTGATGCCATTCGGCGGCAATCTCCGGCTGCGCGAGGAACTTCATAAACTCCGCCGCCCCTTTATAGGTGGCCGCATCTTTGCCTTTCATCACCCACAGGCTGGCGCCACCGATGATGGCGTTCTGCGGTGCTTCAGGCACGGTCTCGTCATACGGCATCATGCCTACGCCGAAGTTAAATTTGGCGTAGTGCTTGATATCCGCCAGCGAGCCGGAAGAGGCGGTCGTGATCCCGCAGTCGCCGTTATAAAACTTGGCGGTCGGCTCATCCTTGCGTCCAAAGTAGGTAAAATCACCTTTTTTGTTCATCTCTTCGAGCATCTGGATATGCCGCACCTGCACCGGCTTGTTGAACTCCAGCACCGCATCCGTGCCGTCGAAACCGTTGTTTTTACTGGCTACCGGCAGCGCATGCCACGCGCTGAAGTTTTCAATCTGGATCCAGCCCTGCCAGCCGCTGGCATAGCCGCAGCTCATGCCGGCTTTACGCAGCGCAGCAGCGTCTTTTGCCAGCTCCTGCCAGGTTTTCGGCGGCTGCTCCGGATCCAGCCCCGCTTTTTTAAAGGCATCTTTGTTGTAGTAGAGCACCGGCGTTGAGCTGTTAAATGGCTGAGAGATCAGCTGACCGCTGCTGTCGCTGTAGTAACCCGCCACGGCTGGTACAAACTGCTTCGCATCCATCTGCACGCCAGCCTGGCTGAACACGTCATGCACCGGCACAATCGCTTTCGAGGCCATCATGGTTGCCGTACCGACTTCATAGACCTGCAGCAGCGCAGGCGCTTTACCGGTGCGTACCGCTGCGATCCCCGCTGCCAGGCTCTGCTCGTAGTTACCTTTGTAAGTGGGCACAATTTTGTAATCGGGATGCGCCTGGTTAAAACGCTGTGCCAGAGAGTCAACTTCTTTGCCTAACTCCCCTTCCATTGAGTGCCAGAAAGGGATTTCGGTCGCAGCCAGCGCGTTACCGCTGAGCGCCAGACCAAGCAACACACTCATCAGACGGGGACGAAGCGTTAAAGCGGTCATAAAGTTTTCCTGTGCTGTTAGGTACGCGCAATATCACGCATTTTTTGTTCGCGGAGTAACATGACACGGGAAGATGATAGAAAAATAACCGAAATATGACAGAGATATGACACACAGAAACGCGCCAGCCAGACGGTAAAACGTGAACGCTGTGCACATTTTTCAGCAAAAAAAGCGGCAGGCAGGAAAACCGCGGCCCGGCAGGATACCGGACCGCAGGTCGATCAGGCGCCGAGATAGGCGCTGCGCACCGCTTCGTTAGAGAGCAGCGCCTCGCCGCTGTCCTCCAGCACCACGTGACCGTTCTCCAGCACGTAACCGCGATCGGCGAGCTTCAGCGCCTGATTGGCGTTTTGCTCAACCAGAAAGATGGTCATCCCCTCTTTACGCAGCTGCTCGATGGTGTCAAAAATCTGCTGGATGATGATAGGCGCCAGCCCGAGCGAGGGTTCATCCAGCAGCAGCAGACGCGGCTGGCTCATCAGCGCACGACCAATCGCCAGCATCTGCTGTTCACCGCCGGACATGGTACCGGCACGCTGCACTTTGCGTTCTGCCAGCCGGGGAAACAGCTGGTAAACCCGCTCAATACGCGTCTGATACTCATGCCGGCTGGCAAAGAAACCGCCCATCGCCAGGTTCTCCTCGACCGTCATGCGGGAAAACACCCGACGCCCTTCCGGCACGATCGCGATCGCCTCCCGCATAATTTTTGCTGTCTGCCAGTCGGTGATGGTTTTTCCGTCAAACACAATGGTGCCGCTGCTGGCGCGCGGCTCGCCGCACAGCGTACCCAGCAGCGTGGTTTTACCGGCGCCGTTGGCACCAATCAGCGTGACAATCTCCCCCTGACTGATATGCAGATTAATATTGTGCAGCGCCTGGATCGGGCCGTAGTGGGCGCTTACACCCTGCAGCGTTAACATCGGGTTTGCCATCTTACGCCTCACCTAAATAAGCCCGGATCACGTCCGGGTTGTTGCGGATCTGTTCCGGTGTACCGTTCGCCAGCGGCGTTCCCTGATTGACCACGTAGATGCGGTCGGAAATGCCCATCACCAGCTTCATATCGTGTTCAATCAGCAGTACTGATACCTTGTGCTCGCTGCGCAGCTCGGCGATCAGCGCATCCAGCTCATGCGTTTCACGCGGGTTAAGGCCCGCGGCCGGTTCGTCCAGCATCAGGATCTCCGGGCGCGTGACCATGCAGCGGGCAATTTCCAGCCGGCGCTGCTGGCCGTAAGCCAGATTACCCGCCTGGCGGTTTGCCAGCTCCAGCAGGCCGATACGCTCCAGCCAGATGGCTGCGCGATCGAGCGCCTCGCTCTCACCGCGGCGAAACGCCGGTGTTTTTAACAGGCCGGAAAAGACGCCGCTTTTCAGATGCTGATGCTGCGCCACCAGCAGATTTTCAATCACCGTCATCTCACGGAACAGCCGCACGTGCTGAAACGTGCGCACAATGCCCATGCGCGCGATTTTCTGTCCCGGCAGGCCCTGCAGCGGCCGATCGCGCAATTTAATGGTGCCGCCGGTCGGCTTATAGAAGCCGGTCAGGCAGTTAAACACGGTGGTTTTACCGGCACCGTTGGGTCCGATAAGCGAAACAATTTCCTGCGGATGCAGCGCCAGTGCCACATTGTTGACGGCCAGCAGGCCGCCAAAACGCATCATCAGGCCTTCAACGGCTAATAAAGGCTGACTCATGCCTGCTCTCCCTGTTTGCTCTTTTTCAGTTTCAGATGCGGACGCTTCATCGGTAGCAACCCCTGCGGACGCCAGATCATCATCAGCACCATCAGGCCGCCCAGCACCAGCATGCTGTACTCATTAAGATCGCGCATCAGTTCACGCGATACCACCAGCAGGATCGCCGCGAGGATCACCGCCAGCTGAGACCCCATCCCGCCCAGTACCACGATAGCCAGCACAAAAGCGGATTCAACAAACGTAAACGACTCCGGGCTGACAAAGCCCTGGCGCGCTGCAAACAGCGTCCCGGCAAAACCGGCAAATACGGCGCTGATGGTAAAGGCGGTCAGCTTGATGCGCGTCGGGCTCAGCCCCAGCGAGCGGCAGGCGATCTCATCTTCGCGCAGCGCTTCCCATGCGCGCCCCAGCGGCATACGCAGCAGGCGATTGATCACAAACAGCGTCAGTACCACCAGCAGCAGCGCGACCAGATAGAGGAAAATCACGCGGTGATTGGGGTTGTAGGCAAGCCCGGTCAGCTCGTGGAACGTCGTCCAGCCCCCTTCGCTGACGCGGCGGCCAAACTCAATGCCAAACAGGCCGGGTTTGGGGATTTGCGCGATACCGTTCGGCCCGCCGGTAATCGACGTACTGTTCAGCAGCAGAATACGCACGATTTCACCGAAACCGAGCGTGACAATCGCCAGATAGTCGCCGCGCAGGCGCAGCACCGGAAATCCCAGCATCAGGCCAAAGGCGCCCGCCACGATGCCCGCCAGCGGCAGGCTCTCCCAGAAGCCAAAACCGTAGTAGTGGTTCAGCAGCGCAAAGGTATAGGCGCCAATGGCATAAAAACCGCCGTAGCCCAGCACCAGCAGTCCGGAGAGGCCAACCACCACGTTAAGCCCCAGTCCCAGCATGACGTAGATCAGCGTCAGCGTAGCAATGTCGATGCTGCCGCGTGAGGCAAACAGCGGCCACGCAACGGCAGCGACGATCAGCAGCGCCATCAGCAGTTTCTGCTTCGCGGTAGATCCATCAAACGCCGGCAGCACAAAGGCTTTACCGCTGCGGCGAAACCGGCCTGAAAACAGCGGACGCAGCAGCTGAAAGATAAAGACCACCGCGCAGCCGGCGAAGATCCAGTTCCAGCGAACCTCGCCCGCGCTGACCACAATCAGCCGGGTGCCATCCAGGTCGAGACGCATGCCCATAAAGAAGCTGGCCAGCACCAGCAGCATTGCCGCAGAGAGCACGGCGTTAAGCAGACCGAGACGCTTCATACTTTCTCTACCTCCGGGCGACCCAGGATACCGGTTGGCATCACCAGCAACACCACGATCAGCAGCGCAAAGGAGACCACATCTTTATATTCCGTCGAGAGGTAAGCTGACGTCAGCGCTTCCGCAATGCCGAGTACCAGCCCGCCAATCATAGCGCCCGGAATACTGCCGATACCGCCCAGCACCGCTGCAGTAAATGCTTTCATGCCGGCCATAAAGCCGATAAACGGGTTGATTGAGCCGTAGAACTGCCCCAGCAATACGCCCGCGACCGCTGCCATCGCCGCGCCGATCACGAAGGTCAGCGAAATAACGCGATCGGTATTGATGCCCAGCAGGCTGGCCATTTTCAGATCTTCCGCACAGGCGCGACAGGCGCGACCCATACGCGAATAGCGGATAAACAGCGTCAGCGCCAGCATTGCCAGAAACGTCACTACCCAGATCACCAGCTGCATGGTGGTGAGCGTGGCGGCGAAGCCGTTGCTTTCACCCAATGTCCACTGGCCGGTGATCAGGCTCGGCAGCGCCAGATCGCGCGAGCCCTGGGTCAGGCTGACGTAGTTTTGCAGGAAAATAGACATCCCGATGGCGGAGATAAGCGCAATCAGCCGCTTGGAAGAGCGCACCGGCTTATAGGCAACGCGTTCAATACTCCAGCCGTAAGCGCTGGAGATGATCACTGCCATGATAAAACCGGCGGCGATCATCAGCCACGCGGTATCAATGCCCATCATCATCAGGGCGGCAATGACAATAAAAGAGACATAGCTGCCGATCATGTAAACCTCGCCGTGGGCGAAGTTGATCATGCCGATAATGCCATAGACCATGGTGTAGCCAATCGCGATCAGCGCATAGGTGCTCCCGAGGGTGACCCCGTTGAACATCTGCTGAATAAAATAGAGAAACTGCTCGGACATAATGAGGACCTGCAAGTGGATCAGAGATTCCCTCTCTGGGGTAAGAAAGGGTCAGGGCAGCAAACCGCTCGCGGCGCGTCTGCCAGCTCCCTGCCCCCGCCCGCGCACGGGAGGGGGAGATAGTTACGCTATGCGGTAGAACCGGTTAACAGCGCTTATTTCACTGCGGTTGATGAGCCATCTTTGTGCCATTTAAACACGCCGAACTCGAACCCTTTCAGATCGCCTTTCTGATCCCAGCTCAGGTTGCCCATCACGGTTGGCACCGGTGCGCCCTCTTTCAGGTTTTTGGCAATCGCATCGGGCTCATCGCTTTTGCTGCGCTCAATGCCCGCCACCAGCGACTGGATTGCGGCATAGGTGGTCCAGACAAACGGGCCGGTCGGATCTTTGCGGTTTGAAGCGCTGTTGCCCTTAATGGCATCAACGATCGCTTTGTTCTCCGGCAGCTGGTCATAACGCTTTGGCAGCGTGACGTACAGCCCTTCTGACGCATCGCCAGCAATATTGGAGAGTGAGGCGTTACCCACGCCCTCTGGTCCCATAAAGCCCGCTTTCAGGTCGGCAGTTTTTGCCTGGCGCAGGATCTGCCCCAGCTCCGGGTAGTAGCCGCCGTAGTAAACAAAATCGACGTTCTCTTTCTTCAGGCGGGCAATCAGCGTGGAGAAATCTTTATCGCCGGCGGTGATGCCCTCAAACAGCACCACGTTGCCACCTTTGGCCTTCAGGGTTTTCTGCACGGACTCCGCCAGACCCTGACCGTACTGCTGCTTGTCATGCACGACGGCAATACGCTTCGGCTTGATCTGCTCCAGAATATAGGTCGCTGCTGTCGGGCCCTGATCGGAGTCGAGGCCGGTGGTACGCATGACGTCAGCATAGCCACGCGCGGTCAGCTCAGGGGCAGTGGCGGCCGGCGTAATCATCAGAATGCCTTCATCGTTATAGATGTCAGATGCAGGCTGCGTAGAAGAGGAGCAGAGATGGCCGATAACATATTTAATGCCGTCGTTAACCACTTTGTTCGCCACCGCAACCGCCTGTTTCGGGTCGCACGCGTCGTCATACTCCACGCCAACCAGCTTGTCGCCGTTTACGCCGCCTTTGGCATTAATATCTTTGATCGCCTGCGCTGCACCCGTGAACTGCATATCACCATATTGCGCCACCGGGCCGGTTGCTGCACCCACGATAGCGATTTTAATATCGGCAGCCAGCGCGGCATGGCTCATTGCCAGCGCAACGCAGCCCGCCAGTAACGCGCGTCCTTTACTCATCTTCATGCGTACTTCCCCATCTGTTATGTCGTGTCTGTTGTGATTGGTTTTATTTCAGCCAGTGAAAGAGGAAACTGATTCAGATAGAAGGAGTTAGCGTTCTTATCTGGCTTTTTTTGTTAAAACAGCTTTATTTTCAGGTTATTAAACAGGAATTTTCTGCTGTAAATCAACTGACATATTCAGTAATGAGCGGCCTGAACAGCATAATACTCTGGAGGTTATGGCCGTAATTTGTGCACCAGGGTAGCGCGTTATGCTGGCTTATTCGGCAATCGTTGCGGGCTTACTCCACAATCCTGGCAAAGTGTCTGCCATTTGACCTGTTTTTATCGCAAAAAAGTGACAGCGCTCTGACTGTATAAATTCGCTACACTATGCCCTTTCTGCCAGTACAGGTACGGGTTATGAAACTCACTATTCAGCGTATCGTTTCACTTACGCCGCAGGATCGCATCGATCTCGCTAAAATCTGGCCACAGCAGGATATTGCGCAGCTGGAAAAGACATTGAGTGATACGCAGCGGCTCTATGCCGCGCGGTTTAACGATCGGCTGCTGGGCGCGCTGCAGCTGGAAATCCGCGGTACCCACGGCAAAATCACGCACTTTGAAGTCCGTGAGGCTACGCGCCGGCGCGGCGTCGGGCGTTACTTACTGGAGGAGACTCTGGCGCAGAATGGTTCGCAGGATCACTGGTGGATTGCGGATGATGGCTATGCTGACCAGGGGATCCGGGCAGCGTTTATGCAGGCGTGTGGCTTCCGCGCGCAGGCAGATGGCTGGGTAAAAGTGGCAGAGTAGCGTTGCGCGGCCGGACGGCGGACATAAAAAAGGGCAACCCTGAGGTTGCCCTTATTACCGTCTGCGAACTGTCAGGCTTCAATCGCCATGCGCAGCTTTTTCATCGCATTCTTTTCCAGCTGACGCACGCGCTCCGCTGAAACGCCATAGCGGTCGGCCAGCTCCTGCAGCGTGGTTTTATTGTCATCATCCAGCCAGCGGGCACGGATGATATGCTGACTGCGCTCATCCAGGCTGAGCATCGCATCACTCAGCTTATCCGCTGCGTGGGCGTCCCAGTTATCCTCTTCGATACCGTCAGCGAAGTCTGATGTTTTATCCTGCAGGTAGAGTACGGGAGCCATTGGCTTGCCGTCGCCCGCCTCATCGTCAGAGGACATATCAAAGGTCATGTCCTGTGCCGCCATACGCGACTCCATCTCCAGCACATCTTTCGTGCTGACGCCGAGTTCACGCGCCACCATGTCAACTTCATCCTGATTAAACCAGCCCAGACGCTGCTTGGTTTTACGCAGGTTAAAGAACAGCTTACGCTGCGCTTTGGTGGTAGCGACTTTGACAATGCGCCAGTTGCGCAGCACGTACTCGTGGATCTCTGCTTTGATCCAGTGCACTGCAAATGAGACCAGGCGCACGCCGACTTCCGGATTAAAACGGCGCACCGCTTTCATCAGGCCGATGTTGCCTTCCTGAATCAGATCCGCCTGTGGCAGACCATAACCTGCATAGTTACGTGCGATGTGAACAACAAAGCGCAGGTGTGACAGGATCAGCGTTTTCGCTGCATCCAGATCGCCCTGGTAATGCAGCCGCTCAGCCAGTGCTTTTTCCTCTTCTGCCGTCAATACCGGCCAGTTGTTGGCAGCCCGAACGTAAGATTCCAGGTTGCCCAGAGGAGCAATCGCTAAAGTTTGCATTTCTTTGGTCATTCAAACCCTCACAAATTCAATGGAGTTGCTGCGCGTGTCCTTACGCAGACGCTACAGTATGTCAACGTCAGGCGAAAACCAACAGCAATCTGTGCTAATTAGACGCCAGGGTTATCCACAAGTTCAATTATAGCAGTGAATATTTTACACACAGGTGACAGCGGGGAAAATCGGAGCATTCCTCTGCGCCTGCATCGCTGGCGGCAGAGGAAGAGTATATCAAAAAATCGTTGCCATGGGTTACTGCGGCGTAAATCGGCGTAAATGTTGTACAGTGGCAAGCCAGGCAGCAATCCAGCCAATAATGGCGGCAATCAGCAGCAGCAGCAGGCCTTCGTCCCACGCAAAACCTTCCAGCGTAAAGGCGGTGCCAAACACCGACGCGACCTGCGCCACCACCGACTGCAGTCGCAGCACCAGTACTTCAGACAGCACCAGCGACAGCAGCGCACCGGCAAAACCGAGCAGCGCACCGCCATAGAGGAACGGCCGCAGGATAAAGCCATCCGTTGCGCCAATCAGCTTCTGGACGTTGATGGTGTCACGCCGGGCAAAGATGCTGAGCCGGACGCTGTTACCAATCACCAGGAACACTGCCACAATCATCAGCAGACCGATCATAGAGGCCACCTGCCCGACCAGACCGGTCAGCGCCGCCAGACGGGCAAACCAGCTGTCATCCATCCGTACTTCATCCACGCCCTGCACTTTTGCCACCCGATCGCGCAGGCTTGCCATAGTGTCGGAGTTCTGGAAATTAAGCTTCGGCGTGATGATAGCCACCGCCGGCAGCGGATTCTGCTCCAGCAGATCCATCGCGCCGCCAAAGCCAGACCAGTTGCGAAACTCACTCTGCGCCTCGTCGCGCGTCAGGTAGTTCACACTGTCGACGCCTTCCAGCTGCTTAAGCTGTGCGGTGACGCTTTCTGCCGCACTGTCGTCCAGCGTCTTGTCGAGATAGACCGTCAGCTGCGGCGCCGGATACCACTGGGTGGCCGCCTGGCTGACGTTTTTCCACACCATGTAACAGACGCTGGGCAGCGTCAGTGAAATCGCGATAACCATAACGGTAAGCAGCGTTGCCAGCGGCTGGCGCCACATATCAGACAGCGTACTGCGCAGGGCGTAGCGCCACTGCTCCTGCCAGCCACCTTTCAGCGCCTTGCGCTTTGACGGGGTTTTAGGCTGCTTTGCCGCTCTGGCCGCCGCCGGGCGCTTGTTGCGTTTATTGACCATCGTGGCCTCCGTGCAGACGTCCCTGATTCAGCGTCATCACGCGATAGTTGCGCCGCGCGATCAGCCCCAGATCGTGGGTTGCCATCAGTACCGTTACCCCGACCCGGTTAAACTCTTCAAACAGGCGCAGGATATCTTCTGACAGTGCATTATCGAGGTTACCGGTGGGTTCATCTGCCAGCAGTACGGCGGGTTTATTAACCACCGCGCGCGCAATACCTACGCGCTGCTGTTCACCGCCGGAGAGCTGAATCGGGTAACTTTTCGCTTTGTCGAGCAGGCCGACTTTATCCAGGGCCGCTGAAACACGACGGCGGATATCTTCGCCGCTGGCGCCGGAAATAATCAGCGGGATAGCCACATTGTCATAAACAGAGCGATCCATCAGCAGATGGTGATCCTGGAAAATCATGCCAATCTGGCGCCGCAGAAACGGCACTTCGCTGTGACGCAGGCGGGAGATATCGTGCCCGCTGAACCAGATCTGCCCGGCGCTCGGACGCTCAATGCCGCAAATCAGCTTTAGCAGGGTACTTTTACCCGCGCCGGAGTGTCCGGTCAGGAAGGACATCTCGCCGGGACGCAGATGAAAATCGACCCCCTGCAGCGCCTGGCGTCCTCCCAGATAAGCCTTACTGACTTCTTCAAAGCGAATCATGCCAATCATTCCTCTCGGGCAAACAGTGCCTCAATAAAGTCTTCGGCCTTAAATGGCCGTAAATCTTCGATGCCTTCTCCGACACCGATATAGCGAATAGGAATGCCGAACTGATCGGCAATAGAGAAGATAACGCCCCCCTTCGCCGTGCCGTCCAGCTTGGTCAGGGCGATACCTGTTAGTCCTACCGCTTCATTAAACAGTTTTGCCTGACTCACCGCATTCTGTCCGGTGCTGGCATCTAACGTCAGCATCACTTCATGCGGCGCATCCTCATCCAGCTTCTTCATCACGCGGGTGATTTTTTTCAGCTCTTCCATCAGGTGCGATTTGTTCTGCAGGCGACCAGCGGTATCGGCAATTAATACATCCACATTGCGCGACTTCGCCGCCTGAATAGCATCGAAAATCACCGAGGCGGAATCCGCACCGGTATGCTGTGCCACAACCGGAATATGATTGCGCTCTCCCCACACCTGCAGCTGCTCGACCGCAGCGGCACGGAAGGTATCGCCGGCAGCCAGCATCACCGATTTGCCTTCCGCCTGATACTGGCGCGCCAGTTTACCGATAGTGGTGGTTTTGCCAACGCCGTTTACGCCGACCATCAGGATCACAAACGGCGTTTTGCCACTGACATCCAGCGGCGCATCGACTTTATCGAGAATGCCGGCCATTTCCGCCTTCAGCAGACCATAGAGCGCTTCAGCATCGCGCAGCTGTTTGCGGCTCGCCTGCTGAGTCAGGCTGGTGATAATCCGGCGAGTGGTTTCCACGCCCACATCCGCAATCAGCAGCTGCTCTTCCAGCTCGTCAAACAGGTCGTCATCAATCTTTTTACCGCGAAACAGGCTGATAAAACCTGAGCCAAGGTTGGTGCGCGTTTTAACCAGGCTGCGCTTGAGGCGCGCAAAAAAGCCCTCTTTAGTCGGGCGCTCCTGCTCCTGCGCCACAATAGGCGCGGCCGCCAGCGGAAGATCGCTTACGGTGTCTGCAGAGTCTGCAGAGTCTGCAGCGGCGTCTTCAGCGTAGGTTTCCGCCAGCGCCAGTGCCTCCAGCTCTTCATCGCTGAGCGGCGCATCCTCATCTGCCAGAGGTTCCGCTTCCGCCAGCTGGCTTTCATCGCCGGGCAGAACCGGTTCCGGCGCGACGGCGGCTGTCAGCGGTGGCTCCCCGGCAGTGGCAGCCGGTATCTCTTCCGGCAGCGGCGCCAGTTCAGGTTCTTCTTGCGGCAGGGTCTCTTCAGCAACCGGCAGCGGCGCCCGTTCAGGCTCCTCTTCCGGCAGGATCTCTTCATTAACCGGCAGCGGCGCCAGCCCGGGCTCCTCTTCCGGCAGGATCTCTTCATTGACCGGCAGCGGCGTCAGCTCAGGCTCCTCTTCCAGCAGGATCTCCTCCGGCTGAGCGGTGATGATGGCCTCTTCAGGTGGCAGCGCATGCCGGGCTGCCTGATCTGCTGCCGCCTGCTCTTTCGCCAGTTGCTCCGTCAGCGCAACGGTTTCTGCTGCCTGCGCTTCGGCACGCTCTGACGCACTCTCTTCAGCGGCAGCGGGCTGAGCCTCCTCTGCAGGCTGCTCTTTTACCTGCTCTTCAGCCGGGGCGGGTGCCTGCTCTTCCTTGCCAAATCCCAGCCAGGAAAAAAAGCCGCGTTTTTTCTCTTTTGCCATTGTGTAACTACACTCCTCGATGGCTTATTCCCGGTAGCACGCTGTCCCCAGGGGATATAAATTCAGTTTTTTAGCTTTCTGCGGCGTAAAATCAGCGAATTACGCACGCCTGTATCGTTCAATAGTCTAACACTTTCCGGCCAGCGCACCACAGCACCCTTTTTTACGTTTCTTCTGCCTGTCGCGCCCGTTAAACTACGCAACAAATTATGACGAGTTGTGAGCAAAATGAGTAAATCACCCCGCAGCGGCGGCGGCGCTGGCCAGATCCGCATCATTGGCGGCCAGTGGCGCGGCCGTAAACTTCCGGTGCCGGATAGCGCAGGCCTGCGCCCCACGACCGATCGCGTACGCGAAACCCTGTTTAACTGGCTGGCACCCGACCTTCCGCAGGCGCGCTGCCTCGACTGCTTCGCCGGCAGCGGTGCGCTGGGTCTCGAAGCGCTGTCGCGCTATGCGGGTTCAGTCACGCTGCTGGAGCTGGAGCGCAGCGTAGCGCAGCAGCTGTCGCGCAATGTCGACACGCTGCGCGCCACGCAGGCGACGGTGGTGCAGACCAGCGCGCTGCAGTGGCTGGCGCAGCCTGGCGCAGCTTTTGATATCGTATTTGTCGATCCGCCCTTTCGCAAAGGGCTGCTGGCGGAGACACTGGCGCTGCTGGAGCGCAATCAGTGGCTGAGCGCAGACGCGCTGATTTATGTGGAAAGTGAAGTGGAACAGGGGGCCCCTGACGTGCCCGCCAGCTGGCAGCTTTACCGGGAGAAGATCGCCGGTCAGGTCGCCTATCGACTCTATCAACGCCAACAGGAGGCGCATGATGTGGCTTAATCTGGGACGGTTACTGATGATTTGCGTCTGGGCTTTTCTGCTGCTTAATCTGGTGCACCCTTTCCCCACACCGCTGCGCTATTTTGTGCATGTCGCCCTGTTTTTCATGGTGATTATGCATGGACTGCAGCTGGTGCTGCTGCGCGCCACCCAGCCCAAAGAGGCGCCGAAGCTGAGCGGCGCCACGCAGGCTAAGATTTTCTTTTTCGGGGTATTTGAACTGCTCGCCTGGCAGAAAAAGCACTATCCGAAGATGTGATCCGGCGCTAACCGGACCACCTTTGCCGGTGCTCCGGTTTCAGCGCGCGGGGGTAAAGCTGACAAAACGGCTGCCCTGCATCTTCAGCTCGCCTTTTACGCCCTTATCCATCTGGTGATAATCGCTGGCGCTGACCGCGGTTTTAATGTCGCTCGCCCCGTTCAGCGGATGAAACCAGGCTTCATATTTCATCTCTTCACCAGCAATCTCTTCGCGCTGACGCGAACGACGATTCGGTGCCGGATATTCACGCTTGGTTTTTACCTGCACGGTCAGCGATCGTACCGGGGAGGCGTCGTTAACCGCAGCTTCCCGCCGCTGCTTGATAAACTGCCGGGTCGCCAGAATGGCGATAATCGCCAGGACGATAAAAAAGATTAGCGGTGGTTTGCTCATGTTTTTGCTCGCACTTCACTTCATTTGATCATTAAAAAAGAAGCTAAAGCATACAACCAGAGTTGCCCGATTGTCACATTTGCCAGCGGTAACTTAAACTCAAAGAGAGTCTGGGATATTTCAACAGTGTGGACATCTGGTCTACAAAAGGGAGAAAAAATGCTTTGGTCTTTCCTTGCAGTACTTTTTTCCGGCTGGCTTTATGTGGATGCCTCCTATCGCGGTCCGCAGTGGCAACGCTGGCTGTTTAAACCTGTTACCCTGCTGCTGCTGGTTGCCTGGGCCTGGCAGGCACCTGCCGTGAACACCACTGACTATCTGATCCTTGCCGGACTGATTGCCACGCTGGCAGGCGATGCGCTGATGCTGCTGCCCCGACAGCAAATGCTTTATGCGCTGGGCGCGTTTTTCCTTTCGCATCTGCTCTACACCATCAGTTTTACCGCCCATATGACCATGAGCTTCTACTGGCCTATTCCGCTGACGTTTCTGATTATCGGCGTTGCGGTCATTGCGCTGCTCTGGACGCGGCTGGAGGAGCTGCGCTGGCCCATCTGTACCCTGATTGGCATGACGCTGGTGATGAACTGGATGGCGGCTGAAAACTACTTTTTCCGTCCGACCGACTACAGTTTCTCGTTGCTGATTGGTGCGGGCCTGCTGCTGCTGGCCAATATTATCTGGTTTATTTCACATTATCGCCGCCGCTTCAGCGCTGACAGCGCCATTGTCGCCGCCTGCTATTTTGCCGGTCATTTTATGATCGTGCGTTCACTCTGGCTCTCCTGATACACCGGCCATTCCGGGCTTGACTCTGGAGCTGACTCCAGAGTGTAGCCTTCAGTAACGGGCAGCTGCCCGTTACTGATACCGGAGGCTTCATGCATCAACAGATTTCCCCCTGCGGCTGTGACCGGCCGGGTAGCAAACTGCAGCCACACGCTGCCGTGCGCCCCCTGCCCGCGGCCCGCTTCACCCGTCTGACCACGCCCGTCACGACCGGCGCCGCCTGCTGTGCCGGAAGCGCGGCGTCAGCTGACGCGGATGAAAACAGAGACTCTGCTAACGGGCAGCCTGCACTGCGCTGGCGAATTACCGGGATGGACTGCCCGGGCTGCGCGCGCACTATCGAAACCGCCGTGCAAAAGTTGCCGCAGGTCACGCAGGCGCGCGTGATTTTTGCCAGTGAAAAGCTGGAAGTCTGTGCCCCCGCCGCCATGCAGGCCGTCATAGAACAGGCGGTAAAACAGGCGGGCTTCAGGCTGCACGCTGCTGATGCCCCCGCTCTCCCGCCTGCTGATTCACGCTGGCGCGATCGCGCCGCGCTGCTGCTGCTGGCACTGCTGATGCTGACGAGCTGGCTGATAAGTCAGCAGTCGCCGATCTGGGGCGATCGCCTGTTTGTCGCGACCGCGCTGGCCGCTCTCCTGCCGGTCGCGCACAGCGCCTGGCAGCGGATCCGCAGCGGCTCGCCTTTCTCAATCGAAACGCTGATGACGGCGGCTGCAGCCGGCGCGCTGGTAACGGGCGCTCATGCCGAAGCTGCGATGGTGCTGCTGCTGTTTTTAATCGGTGAGCGGCTTGAGGCCTGGGCCGCAGCGCAGGCGCGACGCGGTGTGACCGCTCTGATGGCGCTGCGTCCGGAGCGTGCGACACGGCTGCAGGGCGCGCAGCGCGTTGCGGTCCCGCTGGCGGCGCTGCAGCCGGGCGACATTATTGAAGTTGCCGCCGGCGGCCGCCTGCCGGTTGATGGCGAGCTGCTGCAGTTCAGCGCCAGCTTTGATGAAAGCGCATTAACCGGTGAGTCCCTGCCGGTGAGCCACCAGCCCGGCGATCGACTGATGGCGGGCGCCACCAGCGTTGATCGGCTGGTGCAGATAAAAGTGACCTCCCTGCCGGGAGAGAGCGCTATCGATCGTATCCTGCAGCTCATTGATGAAGCGGAGAGCCATCGCGCACCGGCAGAACGCTTTATCGATCGCTTTAGCCGCATCTATACGCCGGCCATTATGCTGCTGGCGCTACTGGTGATGGTGGTCCCGCCGCTCTCTGGCCTGGGAGAGTGGCAGCCGTGGATCTATAAAGGGCTGACGCTGCTGCTGATTGGCTGCCCCTGCGCGCTGGTGATCTCAACGCCGGCGGCGGTGACTTCAGCGCTGGCCTCTGCCGCGCGTCAGGGCGTGCTGCTTAAAGGTGGCGCCGCGCTGGAGCAGCTGAGCCGCGTGCAGGTTATCGCCTTCGACAAAACCGGCACGCTGACCCTGGGTAAACCGCAGGTTACGGCAATCCACGCTTTTGGTCAGACTGATGAAGCGGCGCTGCTGCGCCTCGCGGCGGCGGCAGAGCGCGGGTCCGGGCATCCGCTGGCGCAGGCAATTGTCGCAGAAGCCGCGAAACGGCAGCTGACTCTGCCGGATGCGCAACAGCAGCAGGCGCTGGCGGGCAGCGGCATTCGCGCGAGCATCGACGGCGTCCCTTATCAGCTGCTGACACCGCGTGCCGCGCCGGGATTGAGCGATCAGCAGCGGCAGCGTGTGATGGAATACGAGCGCGAGGGCAACACGGTGGTGATCCTGCTGCAGGCAGATCGGCCGCTGGGGCTGCTGGCGCTGCAGGATCGGCTGCGTGAAGAGGCTGCGGCGGCTATCGATCAGCTCAGAGCCGCGGGGATCGCCAGCGTCATGCTGACCGGTGATAACCCGCGTGCGGCCGCCGCCATAGCGGCAGAACTTAATATTGAATATCGGGCGGGTTTGCTGCCGGCAGACAAAGTCAGTGCCGTACGCGCGCTGAGCCAGCAGCAGCCGCTGGCGATGGTAGGTGACGGCATTAATGATGCGCCAGCGATGAAAGCGGCGGCTATCGGGATTGCTATGGGCAGCGGCACCGACGTGGCGCTGGAAACGGCCGACGCTGCGCTGACGCAGAACCGTCTGACCCTTCTGCCGCAGACCGTCGCGCTGGCGCGCCGCGCCCGCGCCATCGTACTGCAGAATATTACGCTGGCGCTGGGGCTGAAGGCGCTGTTTCTGCTCACGACGCTGCTCGGCTTAACCGGCTTGTGGCTGGCAGTGCTGGCCGATTCGGGCGCTACGGCGCTGGTGACCGCAAACGCTCTGCGTCTGCTGCGCCAGCCCCCCGTCAGGCCTCCGCGCCTTTCCTGATCAGATACTGGTACGGCAGCGCTTCGGTCTGCTGTGCCAGTAAATCGTGATCCATAAAGCGGCAGAAGCCGGGGATATCGCGCGTAGTCGCCGGATCGTCGGCAATAATCAGCAGCGTTTCACCCGCCTGCATCGTGCGTACCGTCTTGCGTACCATCATCACGGGTTCAGGGCAGCGCAGGCCCAGCGCGTCCAGCGTATGGTCGGGTGCAGAGAAAGGATCGCTCATGATTCTCTTATCGGTCAGTAAACAGGGATGCTCATTCTAGCTCGCCATTTCCGCAGCGCAAGGCGACAACGATTGCGTTAAAATTAACCGTTGCATAAATTGCGCAACGGGTTAAGATGCCGTCCGATTTTTCAATACCGTTGCTTAGTCCCCAAAATCGTTAGTCTTTTGGCACGCGCAGCCAGCGCAGCAAAAATGCGAACGATGAAGGGATGGGTTCCCTCACCCCATTGTTAAAAAAGGCTCAATATGATCGCTTTTTCTGCGCGTCAGCGCATGCACGCCCTTTTCTGGCTGTCGCTGTTTCATCTGCTGGTGATCACCTCCAGCAATTATCTGGTTCAGCTGCCGGTCGCTATTTTCGGTTTTCATACCACCTGGGGTGCGTTCAGCTTTCCCTTTATTTTTCTCGCAACCGACCTGACCGTGCGTATTTTTGGCGCCCCGCTCGCGCGACGCATTATTCTCGCGGTGATGATCCCGGCGCTATTTATCTCGTACGCTATCTCCTGCCTCTTTTATCAGGGGGCATGGCAGGGCTGGGCGTCGCTGCAGCAGGTCAATCTGTTTGTCGCCCGTATCGCCTGCGCCAGCTTTATGGCCTATGCGCTGGGTCAAATCCTTGACGTTCACGTCTTTAACCGTCTGCGCCAGCTGCCGCAGTGGTGGATAGCGCCAGCCTGCGCCATGTTTCTCGGCAACGTCAGCGATACGCTGGCCTTTTTCTTTATCGCTTTTTATAAGAGCCAGGATCCCTTCATGGCAGCGCACTGGGTCGAGATTGCCCTGGTGGACTACAGCTTCAAAGTGCTGATCTGCCTGATCTTCTTCCTGCCCGCCTACGGCCTGCTGCTGAATGCCGCCCTGAAGCGCATGGCGGAACGGCATCAGGCCCGCCAGATCAATTTCGGCTAATGTGCCATAGACGAAATGGCGCGGTGCGCTAAGATTTCCTGACACATCGGCGGTTGCTTTTGACCGCCGATTCCGTTTGTATAAGCCAGACTGGAATTGTAAAAGGGAACAGAATGCGCAACGTAGTGAAGTATGCAGGTATCGGCCTGCTGGTGCTGGGCCTGGCGGCGTGCGATCAGAAAAAAGAGGATGCTGCTGACAACAGCGGTACCAGCGTCAGCCAGTCCGCTCAGACGGTGAATCTGATGGAAGGGAAACTGAGCTTTACGCTGCCTGCGGGCATGTCTGATAAGAGCGGTAAACTCGGCTCTGAATCCACCAATATGCACGTCTACGCTAATGAAACCGGCCAGCGCGCCATTATCGTGATTGCCGGCGACCCGACCAGTGACTCACTTGAGACGCTCTCAAAACGTCTGGAGCAGCAGCAGCGCAATCGCGATCCGCAGCTGCAGGTGGTGTCGAATAAAGCGGTAACGCTGAAAGACCAGCCGGCACAGCAGCTGGATACGGTGATTTCCGCTAACAACCAGACATCGTGGTCAACGGTGGTGCTGGCAAAAGTCGATAACCAGCTGCTGACGCTGCAGATCACCCTGCCGGCAGAGAATCAGCAGCAGGCGCAGAGCGATGCAGACAGCATTGTGAAGAGCATTACCCTGAAGTAAGCCGTTACCCGATGCGCATTAATGCGCATCGGGCCATATTTTGCAGGGTCGCCATTCATGGCGACCTTTTTTATAACCGCACCGGCGAAATATGCCAGATCTCATCCGCATACTCCTGAATGGTGCGATCTGACGAGAAGTAGCCCATACCGGCAATATTCAGCGCTGCACGCCGCTGCCACTCATCCGGCTGCCGGTAAAGCTTATCCACTTTATCCTGCGTATCCACATAGCTGCGGTAATCCGCCAGCAGCTGATAATGGTCGCCAAAGTTAACCAGCGCATCAAACAGGTTACGGTAACGTCCCGGCTCCTGCGGGCTGAAGACGCCGGTGGCAATCTGCGTCAGCACCTGGTGCAGCTCAGCATCTTCCTCAAAGTATTTGCGCGGGTTGTAGCCCTCTTTGCGCAGCTGCTCAACCTGCGGCGTGGTGTTGCCGAAGATAAAGATGTTCTCTGCGCCCACGTGCTCGCGCATCTCCACGTTTGCGCCATCCAGCGTGCCGATGGTCAGCGCGCCGTTTAGCGCAAACTTCATGTTACTGGTGCCGGAGGCCTCAGTACCCGCCGTGGAGATCTGCTCGGAAAGATCGGCCGCCGGAATGATGATCTGCGCGAGGCTGACGCCGTAGTTAGGAATAAACACCACTTTCAGCTTGTTCTTTACCTGCGGATCATTGTTGATCACGTCAGCCACATCGTTGATCAGATGGATAATGTGTTTTGCCACGTAGTAGGCCGAGGCGGCTTTACCGGCAAAAATATTTACGCGCGGCACCCAGCTGGCATCGGGATCGGCTTTGATCCGGTTATAGCGGGTGATCACATGCAGCACGTTAAGCAGCTGCCGTTTGTACTCGTGAATACGCTTGATCTGTACATCGAACAGCGCGTGCGGATTGAGCACGATATCCATGTTTTTGGCGACCCATGCCGCCAGCCGCTGCTTGTTGGCAAATTTGGCATCGGCAACCTGGCGAATAAACGCCGGGTAGTCGATATGCGGCTGCAGCTCGCTGAGCTGTGACAGATCGGTGCGCCAGGTGCGGCCAATGGTTTCATCCAGCACGCCGGAGAGCGCCGGATTCGCCAGCGCCAGCCAGCGACGCGGCGTCACGCCATTCGTTTTGTTGCAAAAACGTCCCGGAAAGAGTCGGGCAAAGTCGGCAAACAGCGACTGCACCATCAAATTGGAGTGCAGCTCAGAGACGCCGTTTACTTTGTGACTCACCACCACCGCCAGCCACGCCATACGGATGCGGCGGCCATCATTCTCATCGATAATCGAGATGCGCGACATCAGATCCCAGTCGTCGGGATAGTGCTCCTGAATCGTCTTCAGGAAGTAATCGTTGATCTCGAAAATAATACTCAGGTGACGCGGCAAAATTTTGCCGATCATATCTACCGGCCAGGTCTCCAGCGCCTCGCTCATCAGCGTATGGTTGGTATAGGAGAAGATCTGACAGGTGACTTCAAACGCGTCATCCCAGCTGAATTTATACTCATCAATCAGCAGCCGCATCAGCTCCGGGATCGCCAGAACCGGATGTGTGTCGTTCAGGTGGATAGCGACTTTGTCAGCAAGGTTGTCCCAGGTTTCATGCATTTTCCAGTGGCGATGCAGAATATCCTGCACCGTAGAGGAGACAAGAAAGTACTCCTGACGCAGCCGCAGCTCGCGTCCTGAGTAGGTTGAATCATCCGGATAGAGAACGCGCGAAACGTTCTCGGAATGATTTTTGTCCTCGACGGCCGCAAAGTAGTCGCCCTGGTTAAACTTGCCGAGATTGATCTCATTGCTCGCCTGCGCCCCCCACAGCCGCAGGGTATTGGTGGCATCGGTGTCAAAACCGGGAATGATTTGATCGTACGCCATCGCGACAATCTCTTCCGTTTCAATCCAGCGGACGAGCGCCCCCTCATGCTGCAGACGACCGCCGAAACGCACTTTATAGCGGGTATTATGGCGCTGAAATTCCCACGGATTGCCATACTCCAGCCAGTAGTCCGGCGACTCACGCTGCTGGCCGTCGACAATGTTCTGCCGGAACATACCGTAGTCATAGCGGATGCCGTAACCGCGTCCCGGCAGGCCTAACGTTGCCAGCGAATCTAAAAAGCAGGCGGCCAGACGACCGAGGCCGCCGTTGCCGAGTCCGGGATCGTTCTCCTCTTCCATCAGTTCGCTGAGATTGAGTCCCATCTCATCCAGCGCCTGATTGAGATCGTCATAAATGCCCATCGCCAGCAGCGCATTGCCCAGCGTGCGGCCCATCAGGAACTCCATCGACAGGTAGTAAACCTGACGCACATCCTGCGACAGCTGCGCACGGCTGGAACGCAGCCAGCGCTCCACCATACGGTCGCGCACCGCGAGCAGCGAGGCGTTCAGCCACTCATGCTTATTCGCGATTGAAGGATCTTTGCCAATCGTAAACATCAGCTTATAGGCGATTGAGTGCTTCAGCGCTTCAACCGTCAGCGTGGGTGAGGCGTAGGTGAAAGGTGCATTCATATCCGGGCTCCCAATCTCTCAATTACAGCATACGTTGATAAAGATCGCGGTAGGCCTGCGCAGCCACCTGCCAGCTGAAATCCATCGCCATGGCCTGGCGCTGAACATAGCGCCACAGTGAAGGCCGTGACCAGAGTACAAAGGCGCGACGAATAGCCCGCAGCAGTGACCAGGCATTGCTGTCTTCAAAACTGAAGCCGCTGGCAACACCATCCGCCAGGTTCTCCAGAGAGCTATCCTGTACGGTATCGGCCAGGCCACCGGTACGACGCACCAGCGGCAGCGTGCCATATTTCAGGCCATAGAGCTGCGTCAGCCCGCAGGGTTCAAAGCGGCTGGGAACCATAATCACATCGGCACCGCCAACAATGCGGTGTGAGAACGCTTCGTGATAGCCAATCTGCACGCCTACGCTGCCGGGGTGTTCCGCCGCGGCCGCAAGGAAACCCTGCTGCAGTTCGGCGTCGCCCTGACCCAGCAGCACCAGCTGCCCGCCCTGCGCCAGCAGACCCGGCAGCGCTTCCAGCACCAGATCGAGCCCTTTCTGTTTTGTCAGCCGGCTGATGACGCAGAAAACCGGCACTTTATCGTCGACCTTCAGTCCCATGGCGATCTGCAGCTGACGTTTGTTTTCCGCTTTGCTTTCTAGGGTTTCGCGGTCATAACGGGCGGTCAGCAGCAGGTCATGAGCCGGATCCCAGATGCCCGGATCCACGCCGTTGAGAATACCGCTCAGACGACCTTCACGCAGACGCTGCTCCAGCAGCGCTTCCATACCATAACCAAACTCAGGTCGGGTGATCTCCAGCGCATAGGTCGGACTGACCGCCGTGATGTGATCGGCAAAGAACAGGCCAGCCTTGAGGTAAGAGATCTGGCCGTAAAACTCCAGGCCATGCATGCCAAAATATTCGCGCGGGATCTGAATCTCATCCAGATGCCGGGCGTTAAACAGCCCCTGATAGGCAAGGTTGTGTACGGTAAAGACCGTTTTAGCCGGATTGCCGCGCGCGGCGATATAGGCGCAGGTCAGACCGGCATGCCAGTCATGCGCGTGCACAATCTGCGGACGCCACAGGCCATCTACTCCGCTGGCCAGCTCGGCGCCCATCCAGCCCAGCAGTGCGAAACGCAGATAGTTGTCTACGTATGCGAACTGCGACGTGTCGTGGTAGGGGCTGCCGGGACGGTCATACAGTCCTGGCGCATCAATCAGATAAATACCGACACCGTTGTACTGCCCGAACAGCAGGCGCACGGGCCCGGCAAAAGTTTGCAGCTCCGCCACCACGTCAGTATCAGGAATTCCTTTACGCAGATCCGGAAACGCCGGGATCAGTACCCGCGTATCCGTACCATCGGCTATTTGCGCCTGCGGTAATGCGCCGACGACATCAGCCAGCCCGCCCGTTTTCAGCAGCGGAAAAAGCTCTGAACAGACATGTAAAACCTGCATCCTGAACCCCTATTATGTTATCGCGCGCGTTCCACGCGGCGGTTTTTTTGTATGCTTGTCGCCACTCACTGACCCGCGGTGGCCAGCCTGGCCAGCATGGCGCGCGTCACCAGTACGATGCCCTCTTCCGATCGGTAAAAACGCCGGCTGTCTTCATCCGGATTCTCTCCAATCACCATGCCCTCCGGGATTGCGCAGGCACGGTCAATTACACAGCGGCGAAGCCGGCACGAACGGCCTACCACAACATCCGGTAGCAGCACCGCTGAATCAATATTGCAAAATGAGTTTACGCGCACGCGCGGAAACAGCACTGAATTCACGACTACGGAGCCGGAAATAATACAGCCGCCCGATACCAGCGAGTTCATGGTCATGCCATGACTGCCGGATCGATCCTGCACAAATTTAGCCGGCGGCAGTGGCTCCATATGGGTCCGGATGGGCCATTCATGGTCATACATATCCAGCTCTGGCGTCACGGATGCCAGATCAAGATTCGCACGCCAGTAGGCCTCCAGCGTACCTACATCACGCCAGTAGGGTTCTGCATTCTCATCGTTCTGCACGCAGGAGAGCGTGAATGAATGTGCATACGCCTCACCGCTCGCCACAATTTTTGGCAGCAGATCTTTGCCAAAGTCGTGGCTGGAGTTCTCTACCAGCAAATCTTCTTCCAGTAACTGATAAAGATAGTCGGCATTGAAAACATAGATACCCATACTTGCCAGCGCCTTATCTGCGTCGCCAGGCATAGCGGGAGGAGTCGCGGGTTTTTCAACAAAATCGACCACGTTGTTGTCAGCATCTACCGCCATCACGCCAAAGGCGGTCGCTTCCGCCAGCGGAACCGGCAGACAGGCGATAGTGCACTTCGCCCCGCGTTCAGCGTGGTCGAGCAGCATACGCGAGTAGTCCATTTTGTAGATGTGATCGCCGGCAAGGATCACGATGTACTGTGCGTTATAGCGCCGGATAATATCGAGGTTCTGCGTCACCGCATCGGCGGTGCCGCGATACCAGTACTCCGTCGCGGCGCGCTGCTGAGCGGGCAGCAAATCGACAAACTCATTCATCTCTTCGTTAAACAGTGACCAGCCACGCTGAATATGCTGCGTCAGCGTATGCGACTGATACTGGGTAATAACGCCAATGCGCCGGATGCCTGAGTTAATGCAGTTGGAAAGGGCAAAGTCGATGATACGAAACTTGCCGCCAAAGTGAACGGCAGGCTTCGCGCGTTTTGCGGTCAGATCTTTCAGACGCGTACCGCGTCCGCCAGCAAGGATCAGGGCAACTGTCTGGGTAGGGAGCTGGCGCGCCAGCATCAGAGGATCGTTTCTGTCTAACTTCACCATGTCTGACTCCTTATGATTGCTTTAGGAACACACACACGCCGCGTGCGGGCCCGTGCCAGACAGTTGTCAAAATGGGATTATCTTCCCCGGCGAAAGGAGGTATGGCATGCCATTCTCCGTCTGGTAAGGCTAGGTCACTGATTGCATCTGTTGCATTTATTGTTATCAGCCAGCGGTCCGACAGCAGGATTTGCATCTGATGCGCACCCCGCTCCCACTCTTCTGGTTCCAGTGGTTTGCCGCTGGCATTGAACCACTGCACCTGACCATCACCTTCCTGCCACCAGCAGTCTGCCGTCAGCGCCGGAATGCGCTGGCGCAGCTGGATCAGCGCCGCAGTAAAGTCGACCAGTCCTTCATCATCCTGCTGCCAGTTGAGCCACGTCAGCAGGTTATTCTGACAGTAGGCGTTGTTGTTGCCATACTGGCTCTGGCCGCGCTCATCGCCCGCCAGCAGCATCGGCGTGCCCTGTGCCAGCAGCAGCGTGGTCAGCAGCGCATGCGCGCTGTGCCGCCGCCGCTGCAGGACATTCGGATTCGCTTTCAGCCCTTCATGCCCGTGGTTATGACTGAAGTTGTCACTGCTGCCGTCGCGGTTATCCTCGCCGTTAGCCTGATTATGTTTATGGTTATAGCTCACCAGGTCGCGCAGCGTGAAGCCATCATGCGCGGTAATAAAATTAATGCTGGCGTGCGGCCGGCGCCCTGCCTGCTGAAACAGATCGGCTGAGGCGGCAAACCGACGCGCCAGCTCGCCGTTGTTCAGTTCGCCATGCAGCCAGTAGCGGCGTGCGGCGTCGCGAAAATGGTCGTTCCATTCGGCAAAGCCTGGCGGAAACCGGCCCACCTGATAGCCGTTTTCGCCGATATCCCACGGCTCAGCAATCAGCTTGACCTGCGACAGAACCGGACAGGCGCGAATCGCCGCCAGCAGCGGCGCTTCAGCGCAAAAGTCCGGCGTACGCCCCAGCACGCTGGCGAGATCAAAGCGAAAGCCATCAACGTGACAGTGCTGTACCCAGTATCGCAGCGCTTCCAGCGCCCACGCCACCACCTGCGGATCGCTGAGATTTAGCGTGTTGCCGCAGCCGGTCCAGTTCTGGTAATTCCCCTGCTCATCAAGCCAGTAGTAGCTGGCGTTATCCACCCCGCGCAGCGACAGCGTCGGGCCAATCTCTTCCAGCTCTGCGGAGTGGTTAAAGACCACGTCCAGGATCACTTCAATACCTGCTGCGTGCAGCGTTTTCACCGCCTGCTGAAACTCCTGCAGCGCTGTCACGCCCGCTTCCCCTGACGCATAATCCGGGTGTACCGCCCAGAGCGCGTAGGGGTTGTAGCCCCAGTAGTTTTGCAGCCCTGTCCGCTGCAGCCGCGGCTCGCTGGCAAACGCCGCCACCGGCAGCAGCTCCAGCGCGGTAATGCCGAGGTCGCGCAGGTACTTCACCATAGCAGGGTGGCCGAGCGCCGCATACGTCCCGCGCAGCGTTTCAGGAATTTCCGGATGCAGCTGCGTCAGACCGCGCACGTGCGCTTCGTAAATGACCGTTTTGCCCCAGGGCGTACGCGGTGGCCGATCGTCTTCCCAGTCAAAGTCTTCAGCGATAACCAGCGATTTGGGCATGCAGCCGGCGCTGTCCTGATTGTCAGGCTGCGCGATGCCGCCATACAGCGCGGCGTCATCCGCAACGCTGCCGGTAACGGCTTTGGCGCAGGGGTCCACCAGCAGTTTAGCCGGATTAAAACGGTGTCCCCGCTGCGGATCCCACGGACCATAAACGCGATAGCCGTAGCGCTGGCCCGGCTTCAGCCCGACAATATAGCCGTGCCAGATATCGCCGCTGCGGGCGGGCAGCGTCAGACGCTGCTCCTCTCCTTCACGGCTGAACAGGCAGAGCTCCACCTTCTCTGCGTGACGCGAGAAGAGCGTGAAGTTGACGCCGCGTCCATCATAGCGGGCCCCGTGCGGCGCAGGCTGGCCCGCTTCGATCATCAGTCCGCCTCCCGCACCAGCCAGATGGTCGACAGCGGTGGCAGGGTCAGACTCAGCGACTGCGCGCGGCCGTGGCTGGCAATCTCGTCGGTGCGGGCGATGCTGTGGTTACGCACGTCGCTGCCGTGATAGTCGTGCTGATCGGTATTCAGCACTTCGCGCCAGCTGCCCGCCTGATTGACGCCAAAACGGTAATCCTGGCGCGTGACCGGCGTAAAGTTGCTGGCAACAATGATCTCATTGCCTTCGCGGTCGCGGCGTACAAAGACAAATACCGAGTTATCGTGGTCATCCACTACCAGCCACTCAAAGCCCTGCGGATCAAAGTCGAGCTGATAAAGTGGCGCATAGTGGCGATAGGTGTGGTTGAGATCGCGTACCAGACGCTGCACGCCGTGATGCCAGTTGTCATCACCTTCCAGCAGGTGCCAGTCGAGGCTGACGTCATGGTTCCACTCGCGCCCCTGAGCAAACTCATTGCCCATAAACTGCAGCTTTTTACCCGGAAACGCCCACATCCAGCCGTAGTAGGCGCGCAGGTTAGCGAACTTCTGCCAGGCGTCACCCGGCATGCGATCGAGAATAGAGCGCTTGCCGTGCACCACTTCGTCATGGGAGAGCGGCAGCACGAAG
The DNA here is from genome assembly GCF_002473195.1 of Pantoea sp. UBA7232. Taxonomy (NCBI): domain Bacteria; kingdom Pseudomonadati; phylum Pseudomonadota; class Gammaproteobacteria; order Enterobacterales; family Erwiniaceae; genus Pantoea; species Pantoea sp. UBA7232. The sequence goes on along the minus strand of NZ_DKTK01000005.1, from coordinate 20,376 downwards.
TTTTCGCTGTAGTTGTAGGCCATGCCAAATGTCATCAGATTGTGATGATAGCGGCGATGTACCGGGTCGAGCTTCATGTAGTCGAGGGTGTCGTGCATCCAGCCCAGGTTCCACTTAAACCAGAAGCCCAGCCCTTCATTTTCGCTCGGGCGCGTGACGCCAGGGAAGTCGGTTGACTCTTCCGCCACGGTGATGCTGCCAGGTACCGCCGTGCCCAGCGTCTGGTTGGTATGACGCAGAAATGCAATCGCTTCCAGATTTTCGCGCCCGCCCAGATGATTCGGGATCCACTCGCCCGCTTTACGGCTGTAGTCGCGGTAGATCATTGAAGCCACCGCATCCACGCGCAGGCCGTCAATGCCAAACCGCTCCAGCCAGTAAAGCGCGTTACCGGAGAGATAGTTGCTGACTTCACGCCGGCCAAAGTTATAGATCAGCGTATTCCAGTCCTGATGATACCCTTCGCGCGGATCGCTGTGCTCATAGAGTTCAGTGCCGTCAAATTTCGCCAGACCGAAGTCGTCGTCAGGAAAATGGCCCGGTACCCAGTCCAGCAGTACGTTGATACCCGCCTCATGTGCCGCTGCAATAAACTGACGGAACTCATCGCGCGTGCCGAAGCGCCGCGTCGGCGCATACATGCCCAGCGGCTGATAACCCCAGCTGCCGTCAAACGGATGCTCATTAATCGGCAGCAGCTCGATATGGGTAAAGCCCATCTCTTTGACATAGGGGATAAGCTGCTCAGCCAGCTCTTTGTAGCTCAGCCAGAAGTTGTTATCGGTGTGGCGTCGCCATGAGCCGAGGTGCACCTCATAAATAGAGATAGGCTGATCAAAACCGTTCGCCGCTTTGCGCGCTGGCTGCATCTCAACCTTCGGCGGCAGGCCGCAGATCATCGATGCCGTCTGCGGGCGCATCTGCGCTTCAAACGCAAACGGGTCAGCTTTGATACGCATCTGCCCGTGTAAATCGACAATCTCATATTTATAGAGCTGTCCGTTTACCGCACCCGGCACAAACAGCTCCCAGATACCGAGTTCGCGCCGGAAGCGCATCGGATGACGGCGGCCGTCCCAGAAGTTGAAGTCGCCCACCACAGAGACGCGCCGGGCATTCGGCGCCCATACGGCAAAGCGGATGCCGCTGACGCCATCAATGGTCGCGCCGTGCGCACCCAGGGTTTCATACGGACGCTGGTGCGTACCTTCAGCCAGCAGCCAGGCGTCCATATCGGCCAGCAGCGGGCCAAAACGGTAGGCGTCATCAATCAGATTCTGCTGACCATGCCAGTTCACCGCCAGCTGATAGCGAAACATGTTCTTGCGGCGCGGAATAATCCCGCTGAAAAAGCCGCGTGAATCCAGACACTTCAGCTGACCACATTTGCGGCCGGTTTTGGTTTCAATCACCCAGACTTCAGACGCATCCGGCAGCAGCGCGCGGACTTCAAGGCCCTGAACGGTCTGGTGCATTCCCAGGACAGAAAAGGGGTCGGCGTAATCCCCGGCAAAAAGCGCATTGATCGCATCGCGATCGGGAAACTCTGACATGACTTTCTTCCTATGATTTTGTGCAGGCGACCGCAGGGGCAGCTGTGCCGCTGTAAGTGCGCTGCTTTTCATTGAGTCATACGTACACTGGCAAGAGAGGCCACCCTCCATGGGAAAATTCGTTGCCAGGTACCACTACTAATTCGCTTACAAAGTACAACCTGTTAACAATCGGTACTTCTCAGTTAAATCATAGCTTGGGGTTGGCAGAAGCCAGGGAGGAACGTGAAAAATTGTTATCGGAAAAACAAAAAAGGGAAGCCGATCACTCGCTGGCGGCAATTTGCCTTATGTTTTGCCCGTCAGCTGATTAAAAAAAAGCCGGGAAACCCCGGCCTGTCTGATGTCGCTGCGCTTAGTCGATAAGCAGACGCAGCATGCGACGCAGCGGTTCTGCGGCACCCCACAGCAGCTGATCGCCAACGGTGAAAGCGGAAAGATACTCCGGTCCCATATTGAGTTTGCGCAGGCGGCCAACCGGCGTGGTCAGGCGACCGGTAACCGCGGCGGGCGTCAGCTCGCGCATCGTGATCTCGCGATCGTTTGGCACCACTTTTACCCACTCGTTATGCGCTGCAAGCAGCTGCTCAATCTCTGCCAGCGGCAGATCTTTTTTCAGCTTCAGCGTAAACGCCTGGCTGTGGCAGCGCAGCGCACCGACGCGCACGCAGAGGCCGTCAACCGGAATGATGTTGCCGGTGTTGAGAATCTTGTTGGTCTCCGCCTGCCCTTTCCACTCTTCGCGGCTCTGGCCATTGTCGAGCTGCTTGTCGATCCAGGGAATCAGGCTGCCCGCCAGTGGCACACCAAAGTTATCCGTCGGCAGCGTGCCGGAACGGGTAAAATCAGTCACGCTGCGCTCAATCTCCAGAATAGCGGAAGCGGGATCCTGCAGCGCCGGAGCGACATGGTCATGCAGCATACCCATCTGCGTCAGCAGTTCGCGCATATGACGCGCGCCGCCGCCGGACGCCGCCTGGTAAGTCGCCACCGAGGCCCACTCTACCAGATCGTTTGCAAACAGGCCGCCCAGCGACATCAGCATCAGGCTGACGGTGCAGTTGCCACCGACAAAGGTTTTGATGCCGTTGTTCAGGCCGTCGCGAATCACCTGATGGTTGACCGGATCGAGAATAATGATGGCGTCATCTTTCATGCGCAGCGTAGAAGCTGCATCAATCCAGTAGCCCTGCCAGCCGCTCTCGCGCAGCTTTGGATAGACTTCACTGGTATAGTCGCCGCCCTGGCAGGTAATAATGATGTCGAGCGCTTTCAGCGCGTCAATATCAAACGCATCCTGCAGCGCGCCGGTTGACTTACCGCCAAACGCGGGCGCAGCCTGACCCAGCTGTGACGTAGAGAAGAACACCGGATTGATCACGTCAAAATCGCGTTCTTCGCTCATTCGTGACATCAGCACAGAGCCGACCATGCCACGCCAACCAATAAAACCTACATTCTTCATTTTCTGTCCGTCTCAGGAGCTCGGGCCGAGGCCTGTATAGTGCATGTATCAGACCCGGCGCTAACGATGCGCGAGCCTGCGTAATATTCAGGTTTACCTGCGACCTTCAACTCTACAAAATGCTGCACTTCTGGCAAGTGAATTAATTCGATTACACCTGTTTTTTCAGCAACAGAGCTAATAATAGTGAACACCAACAGAAAGGAGTGGTTTACCGCCCATGACTGAAATGATATCTGCGACCGTGCTGCTGCTGCTGATCATGGATCCTCTCGGCAATCTGCCTATTTTTATGTCGGTGCTGAAACATCTGGAACCCAGACGCCGTCGCGTGGTGCTGATGCGCGAAATGCTGATTGCGCTCGGTCTGATGCTGCTGTTTCTGTTTGCCGGTGAACGCATTCTGATGTTCCTGAATCTGCGCACCGAAACGGTCTCTATTTCCGGCGGCATTATTCTGTTCCTGATCGCGATTCGCATGATTTTTCCTTCCGGCGACACCGGCAGCAGCGGCCTGCCGGCCGGTGAGGAGCCGTTTCTCGTGCCGCTGGCCATCCCGCTGGTCGCCGGCCCCTCACTGCTGGCCACGCTGATGCTGCTGTCGCACCAGTACCCGCATCAGATGAGCCATCTGGTCGGCGCGCTGCTGATCGCCTGGGGAGCTACGGTTATCATTCTGCTGCTGTCGGGAGTGTTTCTGCGCCTGCTGGGCGACAAAGGCGTTAACGCGCTGGAGCGGCTGATGGGACTGATCCTGATTATGCTGGCGACGCAGATGTTTCTGGATGGGATCCGGGCGTATCTGAAGTTATAACCGCATGCTATGGCTGCGGGCGACTGGCATCGCCCGCATCAACCATTCAGGATTTTTTCTTTATGGGTTTGCCAGACCAGTAGCCTGCCAGCAGTGAGCCGGAGAGGTTGTGCCAGACCGAGAAGAGTGCACCCGGCAGGGCAGCAAGCGGTGAGAAATAGAGTTTGCCGAGCGTAGCCGCCAGCCCCGAATTCTGCATCCCCACCTCCAGCGCCAGCGTGCGGCAGGTCGACTCATCAAAGCCAAACAGCTTGCCGCCCCAGTAGCCGCCGAGCAGACCAATGGCGTTATGCAGGATCACCGCCAGAATAACCATCAGGCCCACCGATCCGATAAAGCTCTGGCTACCCGCCACCACCGCGCTGATAATCAGCAAAATGCAGAGCATGGAAAACGCCGGCAGCCAGGGTTCAACGCGGCGCACCACGCTGTTCATGGTGTGATGAATAATCAGCCCGAGTGAAATCGGGATCACCACAATTTTCACGATGCTCAGCAGCATCCCCACTACGTCGACCTGAATATGCGTATCAACGTAAAAACGGGTCAGCAGCGGAGTGGCAAATACGCCCACCAGCGCAGAGACGGAAGAGATCGTCACCGAGAGCGCCACATCGCCCTTCGCCAGGTAAATCATTACGTTTGACGCGGTTCCGCTGGCGACGCTGCCGACCAGAATCATGCCGGCAGCCAGATCGGGCGGCATCTGAAACAGCTTTGCCAGCGCCCATGCGGCCAGCGGCATCACCAGATAGTGCAGAAAGGTGCCGGCAATCACCGGAGCCGGACGCACCAGCACGCGTTTAAAATCATCAATATTTAGCGTAACGCCCATGCCAAACATGATCAGCATCAGCAGATAAGAGACCCACGGACCGATACCGGTAAAGGTGGATGGCGAGTAATAGGCGGCGACTGAGAGCAGTACAGCCCAGAGTGGGAACAGGCGGGTGAGACTGGCGAGCATGAAACACTTCCTTTTTCAGAGACCTTTGTCCGCTACAAAAACGAGCCGGAGAGGTTTTAGATAATGTGCCACAGGTGAAAGATCGCACGGGGAACGACCGCTGCAATCGGAAGGGATCATAACATTTCGTTATCGCCGACGACGGTGCCGGCGGCAATTGCCTATCAGCTGCTGCGTATTACGCCCTGAAGCGGGAAATAACACTGCGCTTTGCGGCAAACGCCAGCAGATATGGCGGGTTCAGGCGGAAAAAAAGCCGGACAGCGTCCGGCTAATCAGCATCATAAGGGGGGTATCAGGCACCAAACAGATTGTGATGCAGCGCGCGCACCACCGCTTCCGCATCTGGCGTCGGCACCAGGAAACAGAGGTTGTAGCTGCTGGCACCGTAGCAAATCATGCGCAGATTAAACGGCTCCAGCGCACCAAAGACTTCTTTGCCCACGCCGCAGGCTTTCGACAGGTTGTTACCGATAATAGCGACCAGCGCCAGATTCTCTTCAACTTCCACGCGGCACAGCGAAGAGAGCTCGGTAAGCAGCGCCTGCGTCAGCAGGCTATCCACGCTGCTGGTGGAGCCGGTGTTATCCAGCGTCAGCGCCACGCTGACTTCAGAGGTGGTGACCAGATCCACAGAAACATTATGGCGCGCCAGAATCGCAAACACCTCAGCCAGAAAACCGTGCGCGTGCAGCATGTTCAGGCTGTGCAGCGTCAGCAGCGTCTGCTTGCGACGCAGTGCCAGCGCGCGGAACAGCGGCGGATTACGCGTTTCATTGCAGACGCGCGTGCCGCCGGCGGCCGGATCTTTACTGGAGCCAACAAACACCGGGATATCGCTGCGTACCGCCGGCAGCAGCGTGGCGGGATGGAGCACTTTCGCGCCAAAAATTGCCATTTCTGCCGCCTCTTCGAAGGTGATCTCTTCGATACGGCGCGCAGCCGGCACCACGCGCGGATCGGTGGTATAGATACCTGCCACGTCGGTCCAGATATCGATGCGCTCAGCCTGCAGCGCCTCGCCCAGCAGCGCAGCAGTATAATCGCTGCCGCCGCGGCCCAGCGTGGTGGTGCGCCCTTTGCTCTCGCTGCCGATAAAGCCCTGAGTCACCACCAGCGCTTCGGCAATGCGCGGCTGCAGCTGCGCCGCTGCCAGCGTCTGCAGCTCAGCCACCTGCGGCTCGGCCCGGCCAAAACGATCGCTGGTGCGCATCACTTTGCGAACGTCAAACCACTCTGCATTGACACCGCGCTCGCGCAGGATCTCGACAAACAGTAGCGTTGACATCAGTTCGCCGTGGCTGACCAGTTCATCGGTAAGAGCCAGAGAATTGGCCAGCGCCGTGGTATCTGACAGCATGGTGATATTTTCCAGCACGCGGTCAATTTCTTCACGGATCACATCCGGCGCAGCAAGGCGATCGATAATGGCGTACTGGATACGGCGAATTTCATCCAGCATCTGGGTACGCTCTGCCTGATCCTGGCCCTCGGCCAGCGCGACCAGCAGATTCGTCACGCCAGCAGACGCAGAGAGAACGACCAGACGGGTGTGGGCATCGGACAGCACAACGTCTGCGCTGCGGTTCATGGCATCGAAATCGGCAACGCTGGTGCCACCAAATTTTGCCACAATCAACGGTTGAGACATGTAACAAACCTCGTGTCAGGTTATCTTCCGCCGGGAATTCGGTTCAGAAGACAGGGATAACAGCCTTGGCACAAGAGAAGAGCGGAATTGGACAGACAAGATCAGGAGATGAGTCACCAAAAGCACTTCACCTTGCGAAACGTCCGACTGCGGACGCTTCTGGTGACAACCCAGAGGATTCAGCCCCTGCAGCCGACAGCACAACACTCCGCGTGTTATGCCATCTCGGCGTCGCACCCCCTGATGTGTTTTCGCCGGATACGGATCCTCAAACACACTGCCTGGGCGACGCGCCTCTTCTGGCTTGCACCCGGAGGTGCAAGTCGCGGGCATAAATTATCGACAAATTGTGCTGCTGTCCAGCCTTGTGGCACCCGGAGAAATGATTTTTTAACGCGTGCAGCCCCGCTGTAAATACGCGCCGCGCCCGATGCGGGATCCCTGATACAAAAGCGCCCGCTTACGCGGCTTTTTACTGACGCGCCGCAGAATTTATCTTTTCCGCATGCGGCATACTGGCGCCTGGATTTCACTGAAACCGTGCGGCCAGGGTCACAAAATTTTTCCTTTCGCCTGCAACTATGGTCATACTGAAATGCGTTTGCGCGATGCCTGTTCGACTGTACCCGACGCGGTTATGCCCCTGATAAACAGGCGCACACCGGGGTATCAGCAGCGCGCCGTAAGAGAAACTAAGCATGCCGGGCCAGCGGAACGCGCCCGGATGAAATGACGGTTCTTATATCAACAAGAGTGTTGCCATGAAAAATATCAATCCGACACAAACCGCAGCGTGGCAAGCGCTGCAGCAGCATTTTGAACAGATGAAATCAGTGCAGATCGCCGATCTTTTTCAGCAGGATGCCGATCGTTTTGCGAAATTCTCCGCTACGTTCGATGACCAGATGCTGGTGGATTTCTCAAAAAACCGTATCACTGAGGAAACCCTCACAAAATTACAGGCGCTGGCTAAAGAGACTGACCTGGCGGGCGCCATTAAATCGATGTTCTCCGGCGAGAAGATCAACCGTACGGAAGAGCGCGCCGTGCTGCACGTGGCGCTGCGCAACCGCAGCAATACGCCGATTCTGGTTGATGGCAAAGATGTGATGCCGGAAGTCAACGCCGTGCTGGACAAGATGAAAGGCTTCTCTGAGCGTATCATCAGCGGCGAATGGAAGGGATACACCGGTAAGCCCATTACCGATGTGGTCAACATCGGCATTGGCGGCTCCGATCTCGGTCCGTTTATGGTAACTGAGGCGCTGCGCCCTTATAAAAACCATCTGAATATGCACTTTGTCTCCAACGTTGACGGCACGCATATTGCTGAGACGCTGAAAGATCTGAACCCGGAAACCACGCTGTTCCTGGTGGCCTCAAAAACCTTCACCACGCAGGAAACCATGACCAATGCGCACAGCGCACGCGACTGGTTCCTGAAAACGGCGGGCGATCAGCAGCACGTGGCAAAACATTTTGCCGCGCTCTCTACCAACGGCAAAGCGGTCAGCGAGTTTGGTATTGATACCAGCAACATGTTTGAGTTCTGGGACTGGGTTGGCGGGCGCTACTCGCTCTGGTCGGCCATCGGCCTCTCTATTATTCTCTCCATCGGCTTTGACAACTTCACGCAGCTGCTCAGCGGCGCACACGCGATGGATCAGCATTTTGCCACCGCTCCGGCGGAGCAGAACCTGCCGGTGCTGCTGGCGCTGATCGGTATCTGGTACAACAACTTTTTTGGTGCCGAAACCGAAGCGATCCTGCCTTACGACCAGTATATGCATCGCTTTGCTGCCTATTTCCAGCAGGGCAACATGGAATCGAACGGCAAGTATGTCGATCGTGAAGGCAATCCGGTCGACTATCAGACCGGCCCGATTATCTGGGGCGAGCCTGGCACCAATGGTCAGCATGCGTTTTATCAGCTGATCCATCAGGGCACCAAGCTGGTGCCGTGCGACTTTATTGCACCGGCCATTACCCATAACGCGCTGGCCGATCACCACCAGAAGCTGCTGTCGAACTTTTTTGCTCAGACCGAGGCGCTGGCGTTTGGTAAGTCACGCGATACGGTAGAGAAAGAGTTTACCGATGCCGGCAAATCGGCGGAGTCCGTGGCGCACGTTGTGCCGTTTAAAGTGTTTGAAGGTAACCGTCCGACTAACTCCATTCTGCTGCGCGAAATTACCCCTTACAGCCTGGGTGCGCTGATTGCGCTGTATGAACATAAGATTTTCACGCAGGGTGCCATTCTGAATATTTACACGTTCGATCAGTGGGGCGTGGAACTGGGCAAACAGCTGGCAAATCGTATTTTGCCTGAGCTGGAAAATGACGCAGATATTGCCAGTCACGACAGCTCGACCAATGGATTGATCAATCGCTACAAATCCTGGCGTTAATTTGCATCAGGATCATCAGGGCGGCCGCTGGCCGCCTTTTTTATTCCGCTTATTTGCCGGTTTTAATACGGCCATTCATTGCTGATGAAATATCCCTTCGGCTGGCTACAGAAAATCTGATGTTGCGCTAAGCCTCTGCAAAAATCACAGATTTTACCGGATCTGATTGTGTGCAACAGGCGCTCAGCCCCCCTGAATCCACGCGGATTTAAATTTACAACCCATCAGGAAAATCCGATAATTCCTATTCCGTGCCAAATTTTACTAAAAAAGTGTAAAATCCTGCCGTATATAATGTCGTCATATTTACGCTTCAGGCAGCAGCAAACGGGCCACGGAAAAAAGCTATTCACGCCGGTTTTTTCTGACTGCAATACCACAGCAGCCGGATACAGGCGCGCTTTTTAGCCTGCTACAGGCTGATATTTTATTGCTCTGACGTAAATGCGCCTGAAACCAGGATAGCTCCTTCATTCATTTTTTTCTAAATGCAGGAAACGCTGTTATGAAAAAACTCGTGGCTGCCGGTGCAGCCTTGTTATATCTCGCGGTCGCTTCTGCCGCCCACGCCGTACCGGAAGAGACCGGCGCAGCAGCCGGCGCACAGGCGGGCGCGATCTCCTCTGGCGCATCGACCGCGGTGGGGATTGGCGCGCTCGGCGCGCTGGTAGGTCTCGGCCTTGCCGCTGCTGGCGGCGGCGGCGGTGATGGCGCAAATACCGGTACAACAACAACCACAACGGGCACGACCCGCTGATAATACGCTTTGACTCCTGACCACACCGCCGTGTGGTTATTTTTTGCTTTTGTTTTTTAGACAGGGATACACACAGTGCGCCAACTCTCTTTGCTGCTGCTTTGTCTGTTGCTGCAGGCCTGCACACAGACGCAAAAAGGTCTTGAGCAGACCGTTATGCTTGCCGTCAATGGTCCCGACGACGTCACGGTCAGTGCCGAACAGATTCAGAAACTCCCTTACGCCAGTATGTACGCCCGCATCGACAATGGCGCACGTATCTTTGTGGTACTCGGCTACCTTGAAGCGGGTCAGCAAAAGTGGGTGACTCAGGACAAAGCCATGCTGGTGATGCAGCATGGCCGCCTGGTGAAAACGCTGGGACTGCGCGACAACCTGCAGGCGGTCAGCAACCTCGCCGGGGATCCGCTGGCTGATGCGCTGCATCTGCAGAACGGTGCCAGCTGGACACGCGTCGTGCAGTGGCGTGAACAGGATCGGGTACGCGCCGCAACGGCGGTCTCGCAGTTTGAGCGCGGCACAGATGAAGTGCTGACGCTGGCGGGAGAAGCGATACCGTGCCGCGTCTGGCAGGAAAATGTGTCGATGGCGAGCCTGAACCGCACCTGGCAGAACACGTTCTGGATCGACAACCGCGACGGCACGGTGCTGCAGGCGCAGCAGATGCTTGCCGCTGACCAGTTTCCTGTTGTAACCACCCTTCTGAAGCCGGCTAAATCATGAAAAAAATAATCACTCTGCTGGCTGCACTGGCTCTGCCTGCGGCAGGCAACGCGCTGGCCGCAGGCCAGATTACCGTGCACGCTGCGACAGGCGATAGCAGCATGCAGATTGATGACGTTCAGCGTCTGAGCCAGCTGCTGACGCATCCCGGCCTCAATACCTGGTGGCCCGGCACCGTCATAGCAGAGCGCGGTGCTACCGCTGCCGTACAGCAACAGCGCCACCAGCTGCTGACCGATCTGCGCGCCTGGCAGGGCAGCAGCGATGCCGCACTCGGCGCAACCATCGGTGCAGTGATCCGGCAGCTCAACGCGCTGCCGGTTACCGGCCGGCAGTTTACCTCGCTGGATATCGACTGGCTGCGGCTGCATCCGGAAGCGGATCGTGCGCTGCAGGGCAGTTATGACCTCTATACCCTGCCGGAACCGCACCAGGTACTGATTATGGGCGCCCTCGCCCGGCCTGGCGCAGAGAGCTGGCAGCCCGGACGCAGCGTACGCGACTATCTCGCCGCACACGAACGCCTGACCGGCGGCGATCGCAGCGTGGCCACCGTTATTGCGCCATCTGGCGAGGTCCGTCAGGTTCCGGTCGCCTACTGGAATCAGCGTCATGCTGAAGTTGAACCCGGCAGCATTATCTGGCTCGGCTTTACCTCATGGAGCCTGCCGTGGGGCCAGGCAGATTTAAATACGCGTCTGATTTCTGTTCTGACTCACCGGATCCCGCAATAATGAAAAAACAACTACTGCTCAGCCTGCTGGCTGCATCTGTCTCTGCCGCCTGCCAGGTGCAGGCTGAAACCTGGCCGCAGCCGGTGGGTCCTTCACAATCCGATTTTGGCGGCGTCGGCCTGCTGCAGACGCCTACCGCCCGCATGGCGAAAGAGGGTGAATTCAGCCTTAACGCGCGGGATAACGATCAGTATCGCTACTACTCCGCCTCGCTTCAGCTTCTGTCGTGGCTGGAAACCACCGTACGCTATACCGATGTGCGGACCCGTCGCTACAGCGGCGTGGAAGATTTCAGCGGCAACCAGAGTTATAAAGATAAAGCGTTCGATCTGAAACTGCGCCTCTGGCAGGAGAGCTACTGGCTGCCGGAGGTGGCGGTGGGTTCACGCGACCTCGGCGGTACCGGGCTGTTTGACAGCGAATATCTGGTGGCGTCTAAAGCCTGGGGGCCGTTCGATTTTACGCTGGGCCTTGGCTGGGGCTATCTCGGCAACAGCGGCACCGTGAAAAACCCGTTTTGCTCTTACAGCGACAGCTATTGCAGCCGCACCGGTGGCGGCACGGCTGGTTCAGTCAATGGCTCACAGCTGTTTCATGGCCCTGCTGCCCTGTTTGGCGGCGTGGAGTATCAGACGCCGTGGCAGCCGCTGCGCCTTAAGCTGGAGTATGAGGGCAACGACTATCAGGATGACTTTGCCGGACGGCTGGAGCAGCGCAGCAAAGTCAACGCCGGTGCGATTTATCGCCTTACTGACTGGGCAGATATCAATGCCAGCTATGAGCGCGGCAACACCTTTATGTTTGGCGTCACCATTCGCACCAACTTCAACGATCTGCGCCAGACGCATATCGATACGCCGAAGCCTGCTTACGACCCGCATCCGCAGGGCGATCTGCTGGATTCTGCCGTGGTCGCCAGCCAGCTTAGCGCACTGAAGTATGACGCCGGATTCAATGGCCCGCGCATTCAGACCAAAGGCGCTACCCTTTACGTCAGCGGTGAGCAGATCAAATATCGCGATACGCGCGAAGGCGTTGATCGCGCCAATCGTATTATGATGAATCACCTGCCGACCGGCATTGACACGATTGCCGTCACGGAGTCGCGCTTTAATATGCCGCAGGTGACGACGCGCACGCAGGTTGCCAGCCTGCATAATACGCTCAGCGGCTATCCGCTGGGGCATGAGCAGCCGCTGCAGCAGTCGCGCGTTAATCCGGTCGATCCGGGCGTAACCGAGCAGGGCCTGTTTATGCGTAAAGATCGCCTGAACTACAGCCTGTCACCGGTGCTCAACCAGTCAGTTGGCGGGCCGGAAAGCTTCTATATGTATCAGGTTGGCGCGATGGCAAACGCGGATTACTGGCTGACCGATCACCTGCTGGTGGGCGGCAGCCTGTTCGGCAATATCGTGAACAACTATGACCGCTTCAATTATAACGGCGCGCCCTCTGACTCCACGCTGCCGCGCGTGCGTACCCATATCCGCGACTATGTGAAAAACAATGTCTACGTAAACGATCTGCAGGCCAACTATATGCATTACCTCGGTAATAACCTGTATGGTCAGGTTTATGGCGGCTATCTGGAGACCATGTATGGCGGCGCCGGTGCTGAAGTGCTCTACCGCCCGGTAGACAGCAACTGGGCGGTGGGCGTTGATGCCAACTATGTCAAACAACGCGACTGGGACAACATGATGCAGTTCCGCGACTACAAAGCGCCAACCGGTCATCTGACCGCCTACTGGCGCCCGTGGTTTATGCAGGATGTGCTGGTGAAAGCGAGCGTGGGGCAATACCTGGCGAAGGATAAAGGCGCCACGCTGGATATCTCCAAACGCTACGACAGCGGCGTCACCGTGGGCTTCTACGCCACCAAAACCAACGTTTCATCTGAAGCGTATGGCGAAGGCGACTTTACCAAAGGCTTCTATATTTCGGTTCCGATGGATCTGTTTACCGTCACGCCAACGCGCGGCCGTGCACAGGTGAACTGGGTGCCGCTGACGCGTGATGGTGGCCAGATGCTGAGTCGTAAATATCAGCTCTACGATCTGACCGCCGATCGCGACGCGCGGTTTAATTAAGATCGGGCGCGGGGTAACACCCGCGCACTCTATCTGTGCTGATGCTCTCCACCCCTCTTTCCCCTGGCATCAGTCAGACTCCGCACGCTTTCTTTCCTCATTGCTCACAGATCCGACCAGCACAACTGCATTTGCCTCCATAATGGTTAAAACGAAAATGGTTTCCACGTACAACGCTGAAATGGAGCAACTATGGCTACCCCGGTACCGGCTAAACGCGGAAAAAAACCTCGCGTTACCTCCCCTGCGGCTACGCCGCCGGCTGGCGGTCAGGTTCAGTCGCTGACGCGCGGCCTGCGTCTGCTGGAGCTAATTGCCGACGCGCACGGCAGCGTGGCGCTGACCGAGCTGGCGCAGCAGGCGGGCCTGCCAAATTCAACCACGCATCGTCTGCTCTCCACGATGCAGCAGCAGGGCTTTGTGCATCAGGTGGGCGATCTGGGCTACTGGACGATTGGCGCCCACGCCTTTGTGGTGGGCAGCAGTTTTCTGCAGAGCCGCAATCTGCTGGCCATTGTGCATCCGGTGTTACGGCGACTGATGGAGGAAGCTGGCGAGACGGTGAATCTGGCGGTGCTGGACCTGAGTGATTATCAGGCGGTGATTGTTGATCAGGTGCAGTGCACGCAGCTGATGCGTATGTCAGCCCCGATTGGCGGCAAGCTGCCGATGCACGCTTCCGGCGCCGGGAAAGCTTTTCTGGCCCATCTGAATGACGATCAGGTAACTGCACTGCTGCATCAGAAAGGCCTGCACGGCTATACGCCTAAAACGCTGATGTCGCCGCATACGCTGAAAGAGAATCTGGCGCTGATCCGCAAAATGGGCTTCTCGCATGATGATGAGGAGCATGCGCTGGGGCTGCGCTGCGTGGCGGCACCTATTTATGACGAGCACGGCGACGCGTTTGCCGCGATCTCTATTTCAGGCCCGCTGGCCCGTATGACGGACGATCGTATTACCGAGCTGGGTGCGCTGGTGATCCGCGCCGCCCGAACGGTCACGCAGACGTACGCCGGGCGTTAAACTGCTACCGTGGCGTAGCGCACGCTGAAGCGCCGGGCGTTACGCCACGCCATCGCCTCTTCAACATGGCCATTGCGGATCTGCGCCTGCAGCGATCGCCACCAGCCGGGGTCAAACAGCTGCGGATGCAGCGTCTGCAGCAGCCTGCCGGTCGCGGGTTCGCTGCAGAGCGCGTAACGGAACGTCTCCGGAAATATGTCATCGGGCCCGACGCTGTACCAGGGCTCTGCCTGCAGCTCCTGCTCTTCATAACGCGCGGGCGGAACGTCACGGAATATCAGCTCAGTCATCAGGCGGATTTCATCGTAGTCATAAAACACCACGCGCCCGTGGCGCGTCATACCGAAATTTTTAAACAGCATATCGCCGGGAAAAATGTTAGCCGCCGCCAGCTGACAGATGGCATTGCCATACTCCTCCAGCGCATGCCGACGCTGCGCCTCGCTGGCGTGCTGCAGCCAGAGGTTGAGCGGCTCCATGCGACGCTCCAGCCAGAGATGACGAATGATAACGTTCTCATCGCGCAGCGTGATCTTTTCCGGTATATCGCGCATGAACTCCGCCATCAGCGCGTCCGGGATCCGCGCGCGCGGCAGGGCAAAATAGCGAAACCCCTGCGTATCCGCCATGCGTCCGACGCGATCGTGCTCTTTGACCAGCCGGTAGCAGTCGTGCACCTGCGCTTCCGTTACCTCCTTTTGCGGCGCGAAACGGTCTTTAATGACCTTGAATACCCGATCGTAGCCCGGCAGAGTAAACACCAGCATCACCATGCCGCGCACGCCAGGCGCAGGCGCAAATGCGTCATCATGGTGTGCCAGATAGTGCAGATATTCGCGGTAGCTCTCGGTTTTACCGTGTTTCTGGCAGCCAATGGCGATATAGCGCTCGGCGAGGGTTTTGCCTGGCAGCAGCGGCTGCAGCCACGCCACCAGCGCCGCAGGCACCGGGGCGTAAACCATGAAGCTGGCGCGGGCGAAGCCAAATACGATGCTCGCCTCATCGCGATCCATCAGGCAGGTATCGATCCACAGCTGTCCATCGCTGTCGCGCTGGATCGGCAGCAGACAGGGCAGGATCTCACCGCTGCGGAACTGCAGCCGCGCGACAATCCACGCGGTTTTGTTACGATAGAAAAGTTCGCTGGCGACCTCCAGCACGGCACCGGCCAGCTGCGCCGCGCTGAACTGCTCCTTCAGATGCCGCTCAATCCAGCGGATATCGCGTGCCCGATCCTGCCACGTCAGCCGCAGGGGAAGATCGGACAGCAGCTGCCGCAGCGCACTCTGCCAGTCCGGCCGGGGAGCATAGCGACGCGACAGTGGACGCTGCGCTTCCGGTTGTTGCAAACCCGGCTGCGAGGAGTGAATAAACAGCCGCTCCGGAAACAGATGGCTGTGCCCCTGCAGCCGGCAGTAAACGGAGTTAAAAAAGCTCTCTGCAATTTCATGGCGCGGATAGCCCGGCAGCAGCGTCTCATAGTGCGCCTTTACCCGCAGCCAGAAGGCGGTATCCCACTCCGCCTGCCCGTTCAGCACGCGCAACTGACTGACTACCAGGGTGACATGATGATCATACAGATGTATGCGCTCCTTCATGGCGCGCTGCGCCGCCGGCCAGTCCGCCTGCTCAAACCGCTGCTGCGCACCGGCGGTGATATCGAGAAAACGACCGTACTGCGCGTCAAAGCCCTGCAGAATGGTATGGGCAATAAGGGATTCTCCGGGTGACATCAGTTATCTCCGGTACGCGGTGGCCATGAGCCGCTGCACAGCAGCGGCGCCTCTCTTGCCGATCCGATCAGAACTGCGCGGTTTCCGTTGAGCCGGTCAGGGCCGTCACAGAAGATGCGCCGCCCTGAATCACCGTGGTGATGCGATCAAAGTAACCGGTGCCCACTTCCTGCTGATGCGATGAAAAGGTGTAGCCTTTGTCGCGCGCCGCAAATTCCGGCTGCTGCACTTTTTCAACGTAGTGGCGCATCCCCTCGCCCTGCGCGTACGCGTGCGCCAGGTCAAACATGCTGAACCACATGCTGTGGATCCCGGCCAGCGTAATAAACTGAAAGCGATAGCCCATGTCGCTCAGCGCCTGCTGAAAGCGTGCGATGGTGCGATCGTCGAGGTTTTTCTTCCAGTTAAATGAAGGCGAGCAGTTATAGGCCAGCAGTTTGCCGGGATAGCGCGCGTGTATCGCGTCAGCAAAGCGCTGCGCCAGCGCCAGATCGGGCGCGGAGGTTTCACACCATAAAACATCGGCATAGGGCGCATAGGCAAGACCGCGGCTGATCGCCTGCTCGATCCCGGCACGGGTGCGATAAAATCCCTCCGGCGTACGTTCACCGGTGATAAACGCGCTGTCGTTCGGATCGCAGTCAGAAGTAATTAAGTCAGCAGCGTCCGCATCGGTGCGCGCAATCAGCACGGTTGGCACATTCATGACATCAGCCGCAAGGCGTGCAGCTATCAGTTTCTGAATCGCGTCCTGCGTTGGCACCAGCACCTTACCGCCCATATGGCCGCATTTTTTTACCGCCGCCAGCTGATCTTCAAAATGCACGGCGCCAGCCCCGGCCACAATCATCGATTTCATCAGCTCAAAAGCGTTCAGTACGCCGCCAAAGCCCGCCTCCGCATCGGCCACTATCGGCAGAAAATAGTCGACATACGCGTCATCCTCCGGCGACAGGCCGCTGGCCCACTGGATCTGATCGGCGCGCTGAAAGCTCTGATTAATCCGCTGCACCACCTCCGGTACAGAGTTAACCGGATAGAGCGACTGATCGGGATACATTTGCCCGGCGAGGTTCGCATCCGCCGCCACCTGCCAGCCAGAGAGATAAATAGCTTCGATACCGGCTTTCGCCTGCTGCAGCGCCTGACCGCCGGTTAATGCGCCGAGACTGTTGATATAACCTTTTGCCGCACCGCCGTTAAGCAGCGACCAGAGCCTGACGGCGCCCCGCTCTGCCAGCGTGCAGGCCGGCGTCACCGATCCGCGCAGGCTGATGACCTCCTCCGCCCGATAGGGACGCGTGATACCGTTCCAGCGCGCATCCTGCCAGCTCATTTCCAGCTGTGTGATCTGTTGTGTCCGATTCATAGCACTCTCTCCGGGGTCAGGGCAGCAGGCGGTAGCCTGGCAGCGTCAGAAATGGAACCAGCTCGTTATCCGTGGTGATTTGCGCCATCAGCGCGGCTGCATCTTCAAAGCGTCCCTGCTGAAAACGTTCGTCGCCGTAGCGCTGACGCAGCGCGGCCAGCTCTTCGTCAAGAAACTGCTCAAACAGGGCAGCGGTGACCAGCTGGCCATCACTCAGGATCTGTTTGTGACGGATCCACTGCCAGATAGAGGCGCGGGCGATTTCAGCCGTTGCCGCATCTTCCATCAGTCCCTCAATCGGCACGCAGCCGTTACCGCTAATCCACGCTTCCAGATACTGCAGCGCAACGCGGATGTTTGCGCGCATGCCCGCTTCGGTACGTAAACCGCGACAGGGACGCAGCAGCCGCTCAGCCGTTACCGGCGAATCGGTATCACGCGTCACATGCAGCTGATTGGCGCGATCGCCCAGCTGGCGATCAAACACCTTCATGGCAATATCTGCCAGGCCAGGATGCGCAACCCATGTCCCGTCATGGCCGTTACCCGCTTCGCGCGCTTTATCTTCCTCAACTTTATCTTTTACCCACGCATTGCGCGTCTCTTCCTGCGCCGGAATGAGTGCAGACATGCCGCCCATTGCCAGTACGCCGCGCCGGTGGCAGGTTTTAATCAGCAGCCGGGAGTACGTATCCAGAAAGGGCTGATCCATGGTGATCTGCTGCCGATCGGGCAGAATGCGATCGCTATGCTGGCCCAGCGTTTTGATGTAGCTGAAGATGTAATCCCAGCGGCCGCAGTTAAGCGCCACCGCGTGGTCGCGCAGCTCCCACAGGATCTCATCCATCTGAAACACCGCGGGCAGCGTTTCAATCAGTACCGTGGCCTTGATCGTGCCGCGCGGCAGATCAAATCGATCTTCGCTGAAGCGGAAGATCTCACGCCACCATGCCACCTCACTGGCGTGTTCGGTTTTAGGCAGATAAAACCACGGCGCGTGCCCTTTCTCCTGCAGTGCCCGCACGTTATGGAACACGTAGAGGGCAAAATCGAACAGGCCAGCCGGAATCGCTTTATCGCGCCATTCCACATGTTTTTCAGCCAGATGTAATCCGCGTACCCGGCACATCAGCAGTGCAGGATCGGAGCGCAGCTGGTAGATCCGGCCATCATCGCGCGTGAATCGCAGCGTACCGGCGACCGCTTCACGCAGCACCTGCTGCCCTTCAATCAGCTTGCTCCAGCACGGAGCCAGCGAATCCTCGAAATCCGCCATAAAAACCTTAACGTTGGCGTTCAGCGCGTTAATGGTCATTTTGCGATCGGGTGGCCCGGTAATTTCGACCCGGCGATCGCACAGCAGCTCAGGCAGCGGGCGCACCTGCCATTCATTTTCACGAATGGAAGTGGTTTCCGCATTAAAGTCAGGCAGCGCTCCGCGATCGTAGTCCCGCTGGCGCTGCTGCCGCGCTTTAAGCAGTCGATCGCGTTCCGGGGCAAAGCGCACGACCAGCGCCTGCAGAAAATCGATAGCCGCCGGCGTCAGCAGTTGCTGCTCCCCGTCTGAGAAGGGCTGAGTGAAGGTCAGCGTAGAGTGAATAATCGTGTCTGTCATGCTGGCTCTCTCCTGAAGCGATCCTGGTTTACTGCCGGGATCGGAATACTGGATGTTTTGTAACCGACAGGATCAGAGCATATGCATTTTAATTTTTATTTCAAAAACTATTTCCATTTTATGAAAAGATAAGCATTAACTCTCTGTATATACTGTTATTTAAAGTATCAAAATAAAGGCAATGGTTTCTGCTTTGGAAAAGACATAAAAAAACCGCGATGGCCTGAGGGCGATCGCGGTGGAGAGAAGCTAAAAAGAGATCAGTCGAGAGTCGGATTCATATGGCGCAGATCAAACGGCGTGATCTGGTAAACATAGTAGTTCAGCCAGTTAGAGAACAGCAGGTTGCCGTGGCTGCGCCAGGTCGCACGCGGCGGCAGGGCCGGATTGTTCTGCGGGAAATAGTTAAACGGGACTTCCGGCTGCAGACCCGCATCATTATCCCGGTGAAATTCACCTGCAAGGGTCAGCGCGTCATATTCCGGGTGCCCGGTTACAAAGGCCAGCCGCTTGTCCCGGCTCGCCATCAGATAAGCGCCGGTTGCCTCAGATTCAGCAAACAGTTCGAGATCGGTGTAGTCGCGTATAAGCTGGCTGGGAAAATCCGCATAGCGCGAATGCGGCGCCAGAAAATTGTCATCAAAGCCGCGCGTCAGCAAAGCGTGCGGATGCAGGATCTGATGTTCATAGACGCCTGACAGTTTGTTTTGCCGCGTCTGCTTGGGAATACCATACAGAATGTTCAGCGCAGCCTGTACCGCCCAGCAGACAAACAGCGTAGAGGTGACATGCTCGTTTGCCCAGTGCAGCACGCGCTGGATCTGCGGCCAGTAGGCGACGTCGTTAAAGTCAACCAGACCCAGCGGCGCACCTGTCACAATCAGGCCATCGAAGTTATCGTGCTGTATCTCTTCGAAATTGCAGTAAAAGTTATTCAGATGTTCGCTGGGAGTATTGCGCGATTCGCGGCTGTCTATCCGCAATAGCTGCACATCAATTTGCAGCGGTGAGTTGGAGAGCAGACGTAAAAACTGATTTTCAGTCTCGATCTTTTTTGGCATCAGGTTAAGGATCAGTACTTTTAACGGGCGGATCTCCTGAACACGGGCGCGCGATGAGGTCATCACAAACACATTTTCATCACGTAAGAAATTCACTGCCGGTAATTCGTCGGGCACCCTGATTGGCATAACCTGCTCACCTCTTGCTGATAACCATATAAACGTTTAGACATCCAGATGCCCGAGATTAGCCTGGCATACGCGGAATGTCGAGACTTCATGCTATTTATGAAAATGTTTCAGCTTAATGTGGCATAACCGACAGCGACAGAGAAGAAAGGAAATTTCGCCGGCACTAAAAGCGAGACGGTAAGATCTTTTTTGAGGTAAAAAAAGTACCCATAGCATGCTGATGCTTCAGCAATACCCGTGAGCGAACGTAAAAGTTATTTTCTGCAGACGTAAAAAAG
>NZ_DKTK01000016.1:0-117591 GCF_002473195.1 Pantoea sp. UBA7232 | reverse complement strand
GTTACGCTGAAATTGCTCTTTCGCCATGGCGATAATCCTTACGTTATGCCTTCATCATTGATGAAGGCATCAGTTAACAATTTTTAAACCGTAGCCTTATTTGCCACGAGCTTCAATAACGGCCTGAGCGACGTTGTTCGGCGCATCATCGTACTTCAGGAACTCCATGGAGTAAGAAGCACGGCCTTTTGTCAGTGAACGCAGCTGAGTTGCATAACCGAACATTTCGGAAAGCGGGACTTCAGCGTGAATCTGAACGCCGGTAGCGTTAGATTCCTGACCTTTAAGCATACCACGACGGCGGCTCAGGTCACCGATAACGTCACCGGTGTTCTCTTCTGGCGTTTCTACTTCAACCTTCATGATTGGCTCAAGCAGAACCGGGGTTGCTTTCTTAAAGCCGTCTTTAAACGCAAGAGAAGCAGCCAGTTTAAACGCCAGCTCTGAGGAGTCAACGTCATGGTAAGAACCGAAGTGCAGACGCACGCCCAGATCAACTACCGGGTAACCCGCCAGTGGACCAGACTTCAGCTGCTCCTGGATACCTTTATCAACGGCAGGGATGTATTCGCCAGGAATCACACCACCTTTAATGTCGTTAACAAATTCGTAGCCTTTCGGGTTTGAACCCGGCTCCAGTGGGTACATGTCGATAACAACATGACCATACTGACCACGACCACCAGACTGCTTGGCGTGTTTACCTTCAATACCGGTAACTTTAGAGCGGATCGCTTCGCGATACGCAACCTGAGGTTTACCGATGTTCGCTTCAACGTTGAATTCACGCTTCATGCGGTCAACGATGATGTCGAGGTGCAGCTCACCCATACCAGCGATGATGGTCTGGTTAGACTCTTCATCAGTCCATACGCGGAATGATGGGTCTTCTTTCGCCAGACGACCCAGAGCCAGACCCATTTTTTCCTGGTCAGCTTTGGTTTTCGGCTCAACGGCGATAGAGATTACCGGCTCCGGGAACTCCATGCGCTCAAGGATGATGACGTTATCCGGGTCACACAGGGTGTCACCGGTGGTCACATCTTTCAGGCCGATCGCAGCAGCGATGTCGCCCGCACGAACTTCTTTGATCTCTTCACGCTTGTTAGCGTGCATCTGAACGATACGGCCCAGACGCTCACGGTTTGACTTGACCGGGTTGAACACGGTATCACCGGTGTTAACCACGCCAGAGTAAACGCGGAAGAAGGTCAGGTTACCAACAAACGGGTCGGTTGCGATTTTGAACGCCAGCGCAGCAAACGGCTCGTTGTCGTCAGAGTGACGCTCAGCCGGTGTGTCTTTACCGTCGTCCAGCATACCGTTGATCGCGGTAACGTCAGTCGGTGCTGGCAGGTATTCAACTACCGCATCCAGCATCGCCTGAACACCTTTGTTCTTAAATGCAGAACCACAGGTTACCAGGATGATTTCGTTGTTCAGAACGCGCTTACGCAGAGACGTTTTGATCTCTTCTTCAGTCAGCTCTTCGCCGCCGAAGAATTTCTCCATCAGCTCGTCAGAACCTTCAGCTGCAGATTCAACCAGCTTCGCACGCCATTCATCAGCCAGATCCTGCATATCAGCCGGGATATCTTCGTAAACGAAGGTAACGCCCTGATCTTCATCGTTCCAGTTGATGGCTTTCATTTTCACCAGGTCAACAACACCGGTGAATTTCTCTTCTGCGCCGATTGCCAGCTGAAGTGGAACCGGGTTTGCACCCAGACGCACTTTCATCTGATCAACAACTTTCAGGAAGTTAGCACCCATGCGGTCCATTTTGTTAACGAACGCGATGCGTGGAACTTTATATTTGTTAGCCTGACGCCATACGGTTTCAGACTGTGGCTGAACACCACCAACCGCACAGTAAACCATAACTGCGCCATCAAGCACACGCATAGAGCGCTCTACTTCGATGGTGAAGTCAACGTGTCCCGGGGTGTCGATGATGTTGACGTGGTGTGGCTCAAACTGCTTAGCCATACCAGACCAGTAACAGGTGGTCGCAGCGGAAGTGATGGTAATACCACGTTCCTGTTCCTGCTCCATCCAGTCCATGGTTGCGGCGCCGTCATGTACTTCACCGATTTTATGGTTTACACCGGTGTAGAACAGAACACGTTCGGTAGTGGTAGTTTTACCGGCGTCGATGTGAGCACTGATACCGATGTTACGATAGCGCTCAATGGGTGTTTTACGAGCCATTTGATTCCTCTGATTCTGAGACGTTCATAGTTAAAAAAGCCCAGCAGGTAAGCCACTGGGACGCCCGCTGGGTTAATAACAACTACCTTGCTGTTACCAGCGGTAGTGTGCGAACGCCTTGTTGGCTTCAGCCATACGGTGAACGTCTTCACGTTTCTTAACTGCAGTACCTTTGTTCTCTGCAGCGTCAGAAAGTTCGTTCGCCAGGCGAAGAGCCATTGATTTATCACCGCGTTTACGAGCAGCTTCAACGATCCAACGCATTGCCAGAGCATTACGACGAACCGGACGGACTTCAACTGGAACCTGGTAAGTTGAACCACCAACGCGACGTGACTTCACTTCGACAGTCGGACGTACGTTTTCGAGTGCAACTTCGAAAGCTTCCAGACCGTCTTTACCAGCACGTTGAGCCAGGGTATCAAGTGCGGTATAGACGATTGATTCAGCAGTAGATTTTTTACCATCTACCATCAGGATATTTACAAATTTAGCCAGCAGCTCTGATCCGAACTTAGGATCCGGCAGAATTTTACGCTGACCAATGACGCGACGACGTGGCATGGAAATACTCCGTTGTTAATTCAGGATTGTCCAAAACTCTACGAGTTTATTTTGACATTAAAGTTAAAACGTTTGGCCTTACTTAACGGAGAACCATTAAGCCTTTGGCTTCTTCACGCCATACTTGGAGCGAGCCTGCTTACGGTCTTTAACACCTGAGCAGTCCAGCGCGCCACGAACGGTGTGGTAACGCACACCTGGCAGGTCTTTAACACGACCGCCACGGATCAGGATCACGGAGTGTTCCTGCAGGTTATGACCTTCACCACCGATGTAGGAGGTAACTTCAAAACCGTTAGTCAAACGCACACGGCAAACTTTACGCAGTGCTGAGTTTGGTTTTTTCGGGGTAGTGGTGTAGACACGAGTACAAACACCACGTTTTTGCGGGCAAGCTTCCAGCGCTGGCACGTTGCTTTTAGCAACCTGACGAACGCGTGGTTTGCGAACCAGCTGGTTAACTGTTGCCATTAAATAGCTCCTGGATTTAGCTTTTGCTTCGTAAACACGTAATAAATCACCTCGCATTTCTACGAGGAGGCAGAATTTTAGGGCTGTGCCTATAGGGTGTCAAGAAATAACCAGGTTTTCGCGTTTACCAGGCCACTTGCTGTTGATGCTTTATCGTCAGCGCAACGAATCCAGTATAGTCCAGACGGGCAACGCTGGTTGAAATTTGAGCAGATAATCCGCGTGCGACAACATCCTCTTCCAGCACCCATAGCGTAGCCGGTGCCGCGCTGAGCCGGGCCAGCATTGTGCTGCCCTGCAGCGCGCCGGTGACCCCATCCTGCAGCAGCAGCAGGTCATCCTCCGGGCGCAGCAGCAGCAGCAGCGTTTCGATATCGCACTGCCAGGGGGAGTTCATCAGCGTATAAAGCATGGCAGTTTCTCAAAAACAGATAATGCGATCGAAGGAGGCAAGCGTCTGGCGTAATACGTCACTCTCCAGCACCTGGGCTGTTAACACGCGCTCTGCGCTCAGGCTCACTCCGCGCGCCAGTAGCGAATGCTGACAGATATAGCACTGCTCAATATCATAAAGCGCCAGCACACCAAAGGTGGCGATATAGTCGCGCGCCAGTATAGTTTTCGGCTGCTGCTGCTCAGTCAGCTGCAGCACACCGTCACCGATAAAAAAGAGGCCAACATCTTCGCTCAGGGCGCCGGTAGCCAGAACGGCATCCAGCCCTTCCCTGCCGGCACTGCTGCCGTGTGGCGCGCGGGTAAAGAGGAACGCAACGCGGTTCATCAGAATTGCACCAGACGATCGCAGCTGAGCGCCGCTTCAGCCAGTGCACCCAGACCGCTGAGTTCAAAACCCGGCTGCAGATTGCTGCCCGCCAGCTGCAAACGCGCGGCCTCCTGCCGATCGGTAATGCCACGCCGCAGCGCGGCAGCCACGCAGACATTAAGCGCGACACCGCAGGCGTCGTGCAGCTGCTGCCAGCCGCGCACAATGTCAGCTTCGTCACTGGCAGGTGCGCTCAGCTCACTGGCGTTCAGCACACCTTCACGGTAAAAAAATATGCTCTCCAGCACATGGCCTGCAGCAATCAGCGCGCGGGCAAACAGCAGCGCACTGGTCGCGTTCTGGGTGCCGTAAGCCGGCCCGGTCACCAGCAGGGTATAGCGCATCAGCGATCCTGCCCCTGAAAATCGCCGTTCTTAAACTGACGTATGTAGAGATAGACCGTATGCCTCGAGATATTCAGACGGGCGGCAACCTGATTGATGGCATCCTTGATGTCAAAAATGCCTTTCTCATACAGATTAAGCACGATCTGCCGGTTCTTGGCGTTGTTAGAGACGTTGCGATCCGCGCTGACCTCTTCAATGGTGAACTCCAGCGTCTGCATCACCAGATCTTCTACCGAACTGGCAAAGTTTACGCTTGAGTCGACCTGCTGCATCTCTGGCGGCATAAAAGTCGACATGATTTGCGAGAACGGTACATCCAGATTCATATTGATGCAGAGCAAACCAATGACGCGCTGCTGGCGATTACGAATAGCAATGGTGACCGATTTCATCAGAACACCGCTTTTGGCGCGTGTAAAATAGGCGCGGGAGACATTGCTGTCAGCGCCATGCATATCATGCAGCATGCGCAGCGCCAGATCGGTAATCGGCGATCCGACTTTGCGCCCCGTATGTTCGCCGTTAGCAATACGCACAGCTGAACATTTCAGATCTTCCAGCGAGTGCAGCACGATTTCGCAGTGCGAGCCAATCAGCATCGCCAGACCGTCGACCACTGCCTCGTAAGATTTGAGAATATCGTAATCTGCTTGCTCAAAAGGGCGCTGCTCCAGTAAATCGAAGTCAGTCAGTTCACCGGGATTAAATGGATTAGACATCGAAGACATTACCCTACATGGCTGGAGCCTGTCGCGACAGCATTGGGGCAGACTCATCTTATGATCATTATGCAGGCGTTAGTCTGGCAAATGTCGTCCGCTTTAGCCAGAGCTTTGCACATATGCAGCAGGAATTGAACGTGCGGGGGAATGCAGAGGGAACTGCCGCCCGAAGGCGGCAGAACAGAGCGATTACTGTGCTTTTTTCTCAGCAGCGGCCGGAGCCTGTGCTTTTTCATCCGCTTTTGGTGCTGCTTTGATATCCAGCAGTTCAACATCAAACACCAGCGTGGAGTTAGCCGGAATACCCGGTACGCCATTTTTGCCATAGGCGAGGTTCGGCGGGATCACCAGTTTGATCTTGCCACCTTTTTTCACGTGCTTCAGGCCTTCAGTCCAGCCCGGAATGACGCCATCCAGACGGAAAGAGAGCGGTTCGCCACGGGTGTAAGAGTTATCAAACTCGGTGCCGTCGATCAGCGTACCTTTGTAATTGACCACAACAGTGTCGCTATCTTTAGGTGCGGCACCGCTGCCCTCTTTCTCAACCTGATAGAGCAGACCAGATTCGGTCTTCTTCACGCCCTTCTCTTTCGCGAATTTTTCAGCAAAAGCGCTGCCTTTGTCAGCATTCTCTTTTGCATCTTTTTCCAGCTTCGCCTGAGCAGCACCCTTCACGCGACCTTCAAAGGCCTGCAGAGTCTGTTCGATCTCCTGGTCAGAGAGTTTGCTTTTACCGCCAAACGCGTCCTGAACACCAGCAATCAGCTGATCTTTGTCCAGTTTGATGCCCAGTTTCTCCTGTTCCTTCAGAGAGTTGTCCATGTAGCGACCCAGCGAAGCACCCAGTGCATAGGCAGATTGCTGATCTTCGTTTTTGAAAGCAGCATTTTTTGGTGCCTGTGGCGCAGCCTGCGCCGCGTCAGCCGGAGCTGCAGCGGTTTCTGCTGCCATCGCCAGCGGTGCATTAAGTGCGACAGCCATAGTGGTAGCTAACAATGTGACTTTAAACAGTGATTTCATCCTTTCTCCAAAACCGAAGCTTCAAACCTCGGGAATCATTGCGGACAGTGGTCCACACTATAACTTTACGCGGCAGTAACGAACACTCCCGCAGTGTAATTACCCGGTTAACCTCCGACCTTTTTTGCTTCAGGAAGTTTCATCTGAGATGTAGGCGCTGCGGGTGAATTCAATGGCAGGAGATAAACGCCGGGTAAATATCAGGTGATTCTGACCGTAAAGGCCGTAGAATCACGCCGGTTCATATCAATGCGCAGTACGATGACAGGAGGAGTAACGATGCAACAGACAGACTGGGATCGGCGCCTTGAAGCGCTGGAGAGCAAGCTGGCTTTTCAGGAAGACACCATTGAGCAGCTTAATCAGACGGTGGTCGAGCATGAACTGGAGATGAGCAGGCTGCGGGAACATGTCCGCTTGCTGGTCGACAAAGTTAAAGCGGCAGCGCCCTCAATGGTTGCTTCGCCGTCGGAAGAGACACCTCCGCCGCATTATTAATACCTGCCGGCAGCAGAAAAACAGAAAGGCCACCCGCAGGTGGCCTTTTTATACCGGCAACGCTTAGTGGTTGCAGCCGCAACCGCCGCCGTGACCATGGTCGTGGTCGTGGCCGTGATCGTGATGATGACCATCTGCGCCATGCACGTGACCGTGCGCCAGCTCTTCTTCCGTGGCTTCGCGGATAGCAACCACTTCCACGTTGAAGTTCAGGTTCTGACCAGCCAGCATATGGTTACCATCAACCACAACGTGCTCATCTTCTACTTCAGTGATTTCAACCGGCACCGGGCCCTGGTCGGTTTCTGCCAGGAAGCGCATGCCAACCTGCAGCTCATCCACACCCATGAAGACATCTTTAGGTACGCGCTGTACCAGATTGTCATCATACTGGCCATAAGCGTCGTTTGCCGGGATATGCACGTCAAACTTGTCGCCGACCGCGTGATTTTCCAGCGCTTTTTCCAGACCAGAAATCAGGGAACCATGACCGTGCAGATAGTCTAACGGTGCACTTACCGGTGACTCGTCAACCAACACGCCATCTTCGGTACGAACCTGATACGCCAGGCTCACCACCAGGTCTTTTGCTACTTTCATGATATCTCCTAACCGTTGAGAACTAAGGATCCCGTCTCATTGGTCTATTTTTGCGTGCAATAACCAACCAGAAAGGTTTAAAGCTGAACAGATTTTATCCTGCAGAATATGCAGACCATTCAGCATTAGTGGCGCCGATTGTAACGGAATTCAACACCACTGTAAGTCTAAGCGTAAAAAAAGCTGTGCCGGCACGTTACTCGGGATGAAAAATGCCGATCACCTGCTCATTACTGCGGATCTGATCGCGCGCCTGCTTATCGGCCTCGCGCATCTGATGTCCGCATTTTACGCATTCCACCACATCGACACTGTTTTCGCGCCACATGGCCAGGGTGTCTTTTTCCTGACAGTGCGGACAGACCGCACCGGCGATAAAACGTTTACGCATTTTTTCCTGCCCGCCTGTTGTTCACGGAAACCTTAAGTGTATACCCTGCACACCGCAAATTGCAGCGATGGCCCTGAATAGCCCAGGCTGCCGGCTTACTCATCATCCCAGCCATTTATCTGCCGCTTTTCATGCTGCATCTCGCGCTGGAAGATATCCTCCAGTTCGCGTCGCGCTTCACGCACGCGGGAGACCTGCACGCTGTCATCATGGCCTGGCATCAGCTCACGCAGCATGCGCATATCCAGCCGGCGGAAATGCTGCTGCGCACGCTGCGCCTGATGAGGATGCATGCCAAGAGAGATCAGCGCCTTGCGACCAAGCTCCAGCGCACTGGAGAACGTTTCACGGGAGAATAGCGTGACGCCTGCCTGCAGCAGTTCGTGCGCCTCGACGCGCCCGCGCGCCCGCGCCAGAATCTCCAGCTGCGGAAAATGGTGCTGGCAGAGGTGCACAATGGTCATGGCATCTTCGGGATCGCTGCAGGTAATAACAATAGATTGCGCATTCTCTGCGCCTGCGGCCCGCAACAGCTCCAGCTCGGTGGCGTCACCGTAGTAAACTTTATAGCCATACTTGCGCATCAGGCTGACCGCAGAGATATCCCGCTCCAGCACCGTGATGCGCTTGTTGTTAGCCATCAGCAGACGCCCTACCACCTGCCCAAAGCGGCCAAAACCCACCACAATAACCTGCGGCTGATCGTCCTCAACAAAGGGCTTCTCATCACTGTCGTCTTTGTCATTAAAGCGACGGGCCAGAATCTTATCCACGCCCTGCATCAGCAGCGGGGTTGTCATCATCGAGAGGGTCACCGTGACCAGCAGCAGCGGCAGCTGATCGCCGCTGAACAGATGGGCGGATGACGCGGCGGAGAACAGGACAAACGCAAATTCGCCGCCCTGGCTGAGCACACCGGCAAACTGCAGACGCTCTGAACTGCGCAGGCCGTAAATGCGCGCCAGCACGTAGAGCACCAGCGCTTTTATCGCCACCAGCGCCAGTACGCCGATCAAAATAGCCACGATATGCGTATAGAGCACGCCAAGGTTCAGCGCCATACCAACAGAGATAAAGAACAGGCCCAGCAGCAACCCTTTGAACGGCTCGATAGCCACTTCAAGTTCGTGCCGGTACTCGCTCTCCGCCAGCAGGATCCCGGCGATAAAGGTGCCCAGCGCCATCGACAGGCCCAGCGCATCCATAAATAGCGCCGAGCCCAGTACCAGCAGCAGCGAGGCGGCGGTAAACACTTCTCTGACGCCGGAAGCGGCAATAAAGCGCAAAATAGGGCGCAGTAAATAACGGCCGCCCACCAGCATGCCGGCGAAGGCCAGCACTTTCATCGCAACTTTAAGCCAGTCAACGTGCCCGCTGTCGCCGCCGGAGAGTAACGGCACCAGCGCCAGCGCCGGGATCACCGCCAGATCCTGAAACAGCAGCACCGAAAAGCCCAGCTGTCCTGATTCGCTGCGGTTCATTCCTTTATCGCGCATCAGCTGCAGCGCCATAGCCGTAGAGGACATAGCCAGACCGATACCGCCTATCACGGCCGCCTGCCAGCTGAAGTCACTTAGCCAGAGCAGCACACCGAGGATCGCCGCAGAAAATATCACCTGCGCCGCGCCGACGCCGAAAATTGAGCGTCGCAGTGACCAGAGTTTGGCTGGATTCAGCTCCAGGCCAATGATAAACATCAGAAACACGACGCCCAGCTCGGAGAAGTGCAGGATCTCATCCACATCGCTGATAAAGCCCAGCCCCCACGGGCCGATCGCAATACCTGCGAGCAGATAACCCAGCACGGCACCAATTCCCAGCCGGGCAGCAACAGGCACCACCAGCACCGCCGCCACCAGATAGATGACGCCCGCTGTCAGTAACGTTTCACCTTGCATTACACTCCTCCCTGCGGCAGTGGTGACGCGAGCCAGTCGCCGTAGGCGCGGGCAAAATGACGCAGCGTTTCAGGCGTCTGCCGCCGCGCCCAGTGGATCACCATCGGTGTCATCCAATGCATACGGCACATCTGCGCCGTCAGCTCAAATGGCCGCATAATATCGCTCATCGGATAGCGGTTCAGGCCGTCGTGATGGTAGGCCGCTTCAGGCTCACCGGTAGTCACTACGCTGCGCCAGTATTTCCCCTCCAGCGCGTTCCCATCCACGCCGCTGGCAAAACCACGCGACAGTACGCGATCCAGCCACTCTTTCAGCAGGGCAGGACAGCTGTAGGTATAGAGCGGATGCTGAAACACGACGATCTCATGGTCGCGCAGCAGCTGCTGTTCATAGTGAATATCTATAAAAAAATCCGGATAGTGCGCATATAAATCGTGCACGGTGACGTGTTCAAGTTCCCTGGCCGACTGCAGCAAAACCCGATTGGCGATCGAATCCTGTGACTCCGGATGGGCGTAAAGCAGCAAAACTTTTGGTGGCTGCGACATCCTTCCCCTCCAAAGCGTCGTCACCGCAGCGGAATTCCGCTACCATGCTCAACGCAACTAAACATTATCGAATTATGTTGCCGATAAATTACCATATTCTGACGACACGGCGCCTATGATTGTCTTTTCCGCACTACAGATACGACGCGGCACCACTGTGCTGCTGGACAACGCAACCGCAACCATTAACCCCGGCCAGAAAGTGGGCCTGGTGGGTAAAAACGGCTGCGGCAAATCCACCCTGCTGTCGCTGCTTAAAGGTGAAATCAGCAGCGATGCCGGCAGCGTCACCTTCCCCGGCAGCTGGGCGCTGGCGTGGGTCAACCAGGAGACGCCAGCGCTGAGTAAAGCCGCGCTGGAATATGTTATCGACGGCGACCGCGAATATCGTCAGCTTGAATCTGAATTAGCGGATGCCAACGCGCGCGATGATGGCAACGCGATTGCGCTGCTGCACGGCAAGCTGGATGCGATTCAGGCGTGGAGTATACACGCGCGCGCGGCCAGTCTGCTGCACGGTCTGGGCTTTAGTCAGGAGCAGCTGATGCGGCCGGTCAGCGACTTCTCCGGCGGCTGGCGCATGCGTCTCAACCTGGCGCAGGCGCTGGTGTGCCGCTCCGATTTACTGCTGCTGGATGAGCCGACTAACCACCTCGATCTTGACGCCGTGATCTGGCTGGAGCGCTGGCTGAAAAGCTATGAGGGCACGCTGATTCTGATCTCACACGACCGCGACTTTCTCGATCCGGTCGTGGATAAAATTATTCATATTGAGCAGCAGATGCTGATTGAATATACCGGCAACTACAGCTCTTTCGAGCGACAGCGCGTCGCTAAACTGGCGCAGCAGCAGGCGCTCTATCAAAGCCAGCAGGAAAAAGTCGCGCACCTGCAGAAGTATATCGATCGCTTCCGTGCCCAGGCGACCAAAGCCAAACAGGCGCAGAGCCGCATCAAAATGCTGGAGCGCATGGAGCTGATTGCGCCAGCGCACGTGGATAACCCGTTCAGCTTCAGCTTCCGCGCGCCGGAAAGCCTGCCCAATCCGCTGCTGAAAATGGAGAAGGTCACGGCGGGTTATGGCGATCGCATTATTCTTGACGCGATCAAGCTCAATCTGGTGCCGGGCTCGCGTATTGGTCTGCTGGGCCGAAACGGTGCGGGTAAATCTACGCTGATCAAGCTGCTGGCGGGAGAGATCGATCCGCTGGAGGGCAAAGTGGGTCTGGCGAAAGGCATTAAGCTCGGCTACTTCGCGCAGCACCAGCTTGAGTATCTGCGCGCCGAGGAGTCACCGCTGCAGCATCTGGCGCGTATCGCGCCAGCCGTACTGGAGCAGCAGCTGCGCGATTACCTGGGCGGTTTTGGCTTTCAGGGCGATAAAGTCAGCGAAGCCACCGCGCGTTTTTCCGGCGGCGAAAAAGCGCGCCTGGTGCTGGCGCTCATCGTCTGGCAGCGTCCTAACCTGCTGCTGCTGGATGAGCCAACTAACCATCTCGATCTCGACATGCGTCAGGCGCTGACCGAAGCGCTTATCGACTTTGAAGGCGCGCTGGTGGTGGTGTCGCATGACCGGCATCTGCTGCGCTCCACCACTGACGATCTCTATCTGGTCCACGACCGCAAAGTGGACGTGTTTGCCGGCGATCTGGATGATTATCAGCAGTGGCTGAGCGACCTGCAAAAGCAGCAGGCGCAGCAGGATGCCGCACCAAAGCAGGATAATGCCAATAGCGCTCAGTCGCGCAAAGATCAGAAGCGTCGTGATGCTGAGCTGCGCGCGCAGACGCAGCCGCTGCGCAAAGAGATTGAGAAGCTGGAGAAGCAGATGGCTAAGTGGCAGAGTCAGCTGAGCGAGGCTGAAGCCCTGCTGGCCGACAGCGCGATTTACGATCAAAGCCGCAAAGCCGATTTAACCGCCGCCCTGCAGCGCCAGGCGGAGAGCAAATCGGCGCTGGAAGACGTCGAAATGGCGTGGCTGGATGCGCAGGAGCAGCTGGAGCAGATGCTGGCGAATTAGCGGCCAGCATCTATGCCGACCCTGCAGCTTTTCTCTCTTCTGCAGGGGCGGCATTTATGCCGACCTGGCTCACCACCGCAACGCGTTAAAACGGTATATCCCCTAACACCGTCGCACGATGCATAATCCTGCGCGCCGGATAGTAATCGGCATTGGCGTAATGCTGCGTCACGCGGTTATCCCAGATAGCGATATCGTTCTCCTGCCAGCGCCAGCGCACCTGAAACTCCGGCTTCGTGGCGTGCGCAAACAGATAATTCAGCAGCGCGTCGCTCTCTTTTTCACTGACGCCCAGCAGACGCGTGGTAAACCCCTCGTTCACAAACAGCGCCTTACGCCCGCTGACCGGATGGGTGCGGATCGCCGGATGCCGGACCGGGGGATGCTTAGCCACCGCCTGCTGCCAGCGCTGATGCTCCTCCGGCGTGCGGCGATATTTATACTCCTGAAACGACTTCTTAAAATCGTGCTCCGCCTGTAACCCGCTCAGCAGCTGCTTAACCGGCTCAGAAAGGTTTTCATAAGCGGCAATTCCGCTGCTCCAGAGCGTATCGCCCCCGCTTTCCGGCAGCAGTTTCGCGGCCAGCAGAGCAATGGCCGGCGGCGTTTCAATAAAGGTGACATCGGTATGCCAGTTGTCGTTATCCGGCGGATTATCCTGATGGGTATCCAGCTCGATGATCTCTTCCACGCCAGCCGCATGCGGATAGACCGGATGAATATGCAGATCGCCAAAACGCACCGCCAGCGCCCGCTGCTGCTGCGGCGTAATCACCTGGTTGCGTAAAAACAGCACCTGATGACGCAGCAGGCCGTGATAGAGCTGTTCAAACTGCGCATCACTCAGCGGACGGCTGAGATCGACATCGCTGACCTGCGCGCCGATCCAGGGGCCCAGCGCGGTAAAAGTAAGACGTTCGTTCATTGTTGCTCTCCATACCAGGGCGTCAGGCGGCGTTGCAGCGCGCGCAGACTCACTTCTAAACTAAATGCGATAACGGCAATGACGCCGATACCCGCCAGCACCACATCCGTAGCAAGAAACTCTCCTGCCGACTGCACCATAAACCCCAGGCCCCGCGTGGCAGCGATAAGCTCTGCAGCCACCAGCGTTGACCAGCCGACGCCCAGCCCGATACGCAGACCGGTCAGGATCTCCGGCAGCGCGCCCGGCAGGATCACAAAGCGCAGCAATTGCCAGCGGGATGCGCCAAGCGCCTGTGCCGCGCGCACGCGGACCTGCCGGCAGTTTTTCACGCCAGCCAGCGTGGCCAGCGTCACCGGCGCAAAAATCGCCAGATAGATAAGTAAAATCTTTGAGGTTTCACCAATACCAAACCAGATCACCATCAGCGGCAGGTAGGCCAGCGGCGGCACCGGCCGGTAAAGCTCAATCAGCGGATCGAGCAGCCCGCGCAGCGCCGGGCTCAGTCCCATCGCAATGCCGGTCGGGATACCAATCAGCGCGGCAAAAAACAGCGCCACCAGCATGCGCGTCAGGCTTGCGGCCAGATGCTGCCACAGCGTGGCGTCCATAAAGCCCTGCGCACTGGCAATCAGCAGCAGTTTCTGCAGCACCTGCTGCGGCGCGGGCAGAAACAGCGGCGCAATCAGCCCCAGCGCCGTCACGCCCCACCACACCAGCAGTAGCAGCGCGATGCTCAGCAGGCTAAGCGACAGCTGGCGTGACAGCGGCCAGCGCAGGCCGCGGGTGCGCGCTGTACCGCGTTTCTCATCAATAACTGCACTCATACAAACGCCTCCCGCCGGGCAAACACCTGATTCAGCACATATTCACGACGTTCGATAAACGCCGGATCGGATTTGATGATGCGGCACGGTTCGCCATCCGCGAAGCGCTGACCAAAATTGAGCTTTAGCCGCTCTACTATGCGTCCCGGTCCGGGCGACAGCAGCACCAGTTCGCTGGCCAGAAACACCGCTTCTTCAATGTCATGGGTAATCAGCAGGATCTGCTTGCCGGTGTCGCGCCACAGCGTCAGCAACAGGGTTTGCATCTGCTCGCGGGTAAATGCATCCAGCGCGCCAAAGGGCTCATCTAACAGCAGCAGCTGCGGATCGGCCGCCAGCGCACGCGCAATCCCTACGCGCTGACGTTGTCCCCCGGAGAGCTGCCAGATAAAACGCTTTTCTGCCCCCTCCAGCCCGACGTTGCGAATCAGCCGGCGGGCAACGGCGTGACGCTCCGCTTTTGCCATACCGGCCAGCTGCAGGCCAAATGCCACGTTATCGATCACGTTGCGCCACGGCAGCAGCCCTTCATGCTGAAACACCACGCCGCGGCTGGCGTCTGGCCCGGTCACCGCTTTGCCATCCAGCGTAATGCTGCCCGACTCCAGCGGCAGAAAACCGGCAATCAGGTTCAGCAGCGTGGTTTTGCCACAGCCGGATGGACCCAGCACCACCAGCAATTCACGGCTATCCAGCTGCAGGTTGATATCCTGCAGCGCGGGCTGACCGGCGTAACGTGCGTTGAGATGCGTGATGCTGAGCATACGGCCTCCGTTATTTCGCTAAAGGCGCAACAAAGCGGGTGGTCACAAAGCTGCTGTAGTCGCTGGCCGCTTCCGGCACCCGCCCCTGCTCTTTCAGGAAGTGCGCGGTATCAACAATGGCTTTATTCACCGGCTTGCCGAGTTGCTCAACCTGCTGTTGCGCCGTCAGATAGGTATTGCCTTTAACCAGACCCGGCACATCCCCTTCCGGTACGCCGCTCAGGCGCGACAGCTTGCTCAGGTTATCCGGCTGCTTCAGCCACTGTTCGGGCTGGGCGAGATAGGCCTGCTGTGCATCAATGGCGCTGCGGGCAAACGCAGTAACCACCTCCGGATGCTGCTGCGCAAAATCTTTACGCACCACCCAGACATCGAGCGTTGGTGAGCCCCACTGTCCCACCTGCGAGGAGTCGGTCAGCACGTGGCCCTCTTTTTCCAGCTCATTAACGGCCGGGGCCCAGACGTACGCGCCGTCAATATCGCCACGCTGCCAGGCGGCAACAATCGCAGGCGGTTGCAGGTTCACTAACTGCACCTGTGAGGGCTTAATGCCCCAGTGCTTCAGCGCCGCCAGCAGGCTGTAATGCGTGGTGGAGATGAAAGGTACGGCAATACGTTTGCCGATGAGCTGTTTCGGATCGCTGATCCCTTTTTTCACGACCAGCGCCTCGGAGTTACCCAGCTGTGATGCAAGCAGAAACGCTTCAATCGGCAGCTGCTGTGTGGCAGCGACCGCCAGCGGACTGGAGCCAATATTGCCAATCTGCACATCGCCGGACGCCAGCGCACGCAGCACGCTGGCGCCGCTGTCAAATTTGCGCCAGTCCACGGTTGCTCCGCTCTCACGGGCAAAGGTGTTATCCGCCTGAGCGACTTTGGCAGGCTCTGCGGAGGTCTGGTACGCCACGGTGACGTTGACTGCCTGTGCCTGAAACGCTATCAGTCCCAGTACTGCTGCCAGCGAGATTATTGTTTTTTGCATTGCCATCATCCTGTTCCCCGAAGTGAAGTTATGACGGCAGTGTCGCCAGCGGTGAAAGTTTCATAAAGGAATTAAAAATTATCCCTCATGCCAATCAGTTCTTAGATCAACATCAGGCAAGGCTATGCAAAAAAAGCAAATAGGCCGGACAGAAACGGTGACAAATTTGTCAGGCGCTCACATCGCTACTGTGTTATTGATCTCTACCTGATTTCATCACCTGAATAGCGGTTGTTATCTCCATGTCCATCGAAAAAGTCGCG
Organism: Pantoea sp. UBA7232; assembly: GCF_002473195.1. Taxonomy (NCBI): domain Bacteria; kingdom Pseudomonadati; phylum Pseudomonadota; class Gammaproteobacteria; order Enterobacterales; family Erwiniaceae; genus Pantoea; species Pantoea sp. UBA7232. Next base: position 101,714 of record NZ_DKTK01000016.1, on the reverse strand, counting down.
CACCTGGCGGGCGTATCAAAAGCTACCGTTTCCCGGGTTCTGAACCAGCATCCCGGCGTGCGTCCCGATACGCGCAGTAAAGTGCTGGCAGCGATCAGCGCGTGCGACTACCAGCCTAATTTGCTGGCGCGCCAGCTGCGCACGGCGCAAAGCAACATGCTGCTGGTGCTGATTTCAGATATTACCAACCCCTTCTGTTCGCGCGTGGTGCAGGGGATTGAAGCGGAGGCGGAGGCGCAGGGCTATCACATTTTGCTCTGCAACAGCGCCTCTCAGCTGCGGCGTGAAACCGCCTATCTGGCGCTGCTGGCTGGCAAGGTCGTCGATGGCGTGATCACAATGGATGCCGCCGCCTGTCTGCAGGGGCTGAAAGATTTGATTGGTGATGCGCCGTGGGTGCAGTGTGCTGAATACGATCCCTCTATTAATGCATCCAGCGTGACTATTGATAACCGGCAGGCGGCCTTTGAGACGGTCCGCTACCTGGCCGGAAAGGGCCGAAAACAGATTGCGCTGGTCAACTGCGACATGCGCTATCTCTATTCGCATCAGCGTGAGAGCGGCTACCGCGAGGCGCTGAAGGCGCTGAATATGACGTGGGATCGCGTGGCGTATGCGGAGAATATCTCCTGCGAAGCGGGCAGCGCCGCGCTGCATGCGCTGCTGGCACAGCCCTCTCCGCCCGATGCCATTTTTACCGTGTCAGATGTGCTGGCCGTTGGCGTTATCCACGCCGCGCTGGAAGCGGGACTGCGCGTCCCGGAAGATCTGGCCGTGGTGGGTTTTGACGGTATTCCGTTTACCAGCAGCCTGAATCCGCCGCTGACCACCATTGCGCAGCCGATGAATCAGATGGGCGCCCGCAGCGTACAGCTGCTGCTGAACCGCATTCGCCAGCCGCATGCTGCCATTGTGCATGAAGTCCTGCCCTGGCAGCGTCTGGAGCGCGCATCCAGCTAATCTAGCGCCAGATCAGCAGCACACAGGCAGCGGTCAGTGCGCCCATCGCGAGGTTGAACAGCTTCCAGGCACGCGGGCTATGCAGCAGGCGGCCAATCAGTGAACCAAATCCCATCCAGATCAGGCCGGATACCAGATTCACCAGCGCCATGCCCATGCTGATCGCAACCACAGAGTGCTGATAGGCAGCTCCTGCCAGGCTGAAACTCGCTATCGCCCCCAGCGCCATCAGCCAGGCTTTGGGATTGATCAGTTGCAGCAGTCCGCCCTGCCAGAACGGCATCTGCTTTACCGAACGGTCTTCGGTTTCCAGCGTCTCATAGGCGGCCGTCGCGATTTTCCACGCCAGCCAGAGCAGATAGAGACTGCCGGCAATCTTCAGCACCAGATGCAGCGACGGATAGAGCAGGATCAGTCCGCCAATGCCAAATGCCACCATCAGCAACATCACCTGCATACCCAGCATGATACCAATAAGCAGCGGTAGCGTGCGCAGAAAGCCAAAATTAGCACCTGAGGCCGTAAGTAACATATTATTGGGCCCCGGCGTGATGGCCGCGACCCAGAGAAAACCTAACATCGACAAAAAAAGACTGAGTTCCATGAGTATCCGGATGCTCCTCATCCTTAAAAGCAGACAACCCATCGAAGCTATCAGCGAGTTATGCATCAGACAAGCACTATCCCTGGTTATTTAGATTGCCCCACCGGCAATCCCTTTATTCCGCTGCGCGGCTTCGGCAATGCGCATTTGCAGACCCTGCTGCCGCGCCTGCTACGGCGTCGCGTCACGCTTAAACCACACTGGCAGCGGCTGGAGCTGCCGGATGGCGACTTTGTCGATCTCGCCTGGAGCGAAGATCCGGCCGGCGCGCGACACAAACCGCGCATGGTGATGTTCCACGGGCTCGAAGGCCATTTTCGCAGCCCTTATGCACACGGCATGATGCAGGCGTGCAAAGCGCGCGGCTGGCTTGGCGTGGTGATGCACTTTCGCGGCTGCAGCGGCGAACCTAACCGGCTGCAGCGCATCTATCACTCCGGTGAAACAGAAGACGCAACCTATTTCCTGCACTGGCTGCGGCGTGAATGGGGCAGCGTGCCGACGGCTGCAGTAGGAGTGTCGCTGGGCGGTAACATGCTCGCCTGTTTACTGGGGCTGCAGGGCAATGAGGCACCGCTGGAGGCGGCCGTGGCGATATCAGCGCCGCTGGCGCTCGCCCCCTGCAGTGAAAAGCTCGATATCGGCTTCTCCCGCTTCTACCAGCACTATCTGCTGACGCAGCTGAAAAAGAATGCGCTGCGCAAACTGCGCGCCTGGCCCGGCACGCTGCCGGTTGATGTACTGCAGCTGCGCGCGTTTCGCCGCCTGCGCGAATTTGACGATGCGATCACCGCCCGGGCGCACGGCTTTCTTGACGCCAGCGATTATTATCAGCGCGCCAGCGCCCTGCCGCTGTTAACCGGCGTGCGCAAGCCGATGCTGATCATCCACGCCAAAGACGATCCCTTTATGACAGATGCGGTGATCCCGCAGCCGCAGCAATTGTCTGCCACAATTGAGTATCAGCTGACGCAGCAGGGTGGACACGTTGGCTTTGTCGGCGGCAGCCTGCTTAAACCGCATATGTGGCTGGAGCAGCGCGTGCCGGAGTGGCTCTCAACTTATCTGGATGGGCAATTGTGATTATTCCGTGGCAGGAACTGGATGTAACAACGCTGGAAAACCTGATTGAAAGTTTTGTTCTGCGCGAAGGCACTGACTACGGTGAGCAGGAGCGTAGCCTGGCGCAGAAGGTAGCCGACGTGCGCCGCCAGCTGCAGCAGGGCGAGGTGGTGCTGGTCTGGTCTGAGCTGCATGAAACGGTCAATATTATGCCGCGACGCGAGTTTCGCGGCTGATGCACTGCCGGATAATTCATGGTAACAATGCTCATCGCCCGACCTCACAGGGAGCACACGTATGTCAGCCAGACACCCCGTTATCGCCGTTACCGGCTCCAGCGGCGCCGGTACCACGACAACCAGCCTTGCGTTCCGTAAAATTTTTCAGCAGCTGGGGCTGCATGCAGCCGAAGTAGAAGGCGACAGTTTTCATCGCTATACCCGGCCGGAAATGGATATGGCGATCCGCAAAGCACGCGATCTGGGCCGTCACATCAGCTATTTTGGTCCGGACGCCAATGACTTTGGCCTGCTGGAGCAGACGTTCCGGCGCTATGGCGAAAGCGGCATCGGAGAGTCGCGCAAATATCTGCACACCTATGATGAGGCCGTGCCGTGGAATCAGGTGCCGGGCACCTTTACTCCCTGGCAGCCGCTGCCGGAGAATACCGATGTGCTGTTTTACGAGGGTCTGCACGGCGGAGTGGTGACGCAGCAGCATAACGTGGCGGAGCATGTTGATCTGCTGGTGGGCGTGGTGCCGATCGTCAATCTTGAGTGGATACAGAAACTGGTACGCGATACCAGCGAACGGGGCCATTCGCGCGAAGCGGTGATGGACTCCGTGGTACGGTCGATGGAAGATTATATCAACTACATCACGCCGCAGTTTTCGCGCACGCACCTTAACTTTCAGCGTGTACCGACAGTTGATACCTCTAACCCGTTCGCGGCGCGCGAGATCCCCTCACTGGATGAGAGTTTTGTGGTGATCCATTTTCGCGGCCTGGAGGGGATCGCTTTCCCCTATCTGCTGGCGATGATTCAGGGATCGTTTATTTCGCATATGAATACGCTGGTGGTACCGGGCGGCAAAATGGGACTGGCGATGGAGCTGATCATGATGCCACTGGTGCAGCGGCTGATTGAAGGAAAACGGATAGAGTAGAGGCCATGTCTGCCACACGACGTGGCATCGGTCGCCATAAATGGCGACCCTGCAAAGCCTGTTTCACGGGTAGCGAGGTATGCGCACCGGCAGCTGTTACAGCTCAACTACCTCATGGCTGTGGGTGATCTCCACCCCTTTGCCGAGCATGATCGCCACCGAGCAATATTTTTCTGCCGACAGGTCAACCGCCCGCGCCACCGCTTTCTCGCTCAGCGCTTTGCCGCTGACGATAAAGTGCAGGTTAATCTGTGTAAAAATACGTGGCGCTTCTTCGCGCCGCTCTGAAGTCAGTTTGACCTCGCAGTCAGCCACGTCATTACGCCCTTTTTGCAGAATCGAGACCACATCAATCGCGCTGCAGCCGCCGGCGGCCATCAGTACCATCTCCATCGGGCTTGGCGCTTTATCGCCTGAATTCCCGTCCATTAATAACTGATGTCCTGATGAGGATTCTCCGAGAAAGGTCAGCCCTTCCACCCATTTCACACGTGCCTGCATTATTCTTTCTCCTGAAGCGGCGTTTTGCGCCAGAGTACGCGTTCATCCGGCAAACAGCAATCGCCCGCCTGCTGAAGCGAGACAACACAAGACAGCCTGCAAAAGCTGTGCTACAAACAGAGCTGAAAATTTCTTCGTCGTGGCTGATGAGGACGGGCAGAATCAAAAGCAGAGCTTACACATCCGCCCGGATAATTTTTATTAACAGGACGCGCTGGACGATTTCATCGCCTGACAGGGAATGAATGCCCCTGTGTTTTGGGCACGATTACAATAGAGGATAATAGCGAATGGTTCTCGGCAAACCGCAAACAGACCCTACACTCGAATGGTTCCTGTCCCATTGCCATATTCACAAATATCCATCCAAAAGCACGCTGATCCATCAGGGTGAAAAAGCAGAAACGCTCTACTACATCGTTAAAGGTTCCGTTGCGGTACTGATTAAAGATGAAGAAGGCAAAGAGATGATCCTCTCCTATCTGAATCAGGGAGATTTCATCGGCGAACTCGGCCTGTTTGAAGAGGGCCAGGAGCGCAGTGCCTGGGTGCGTGCGAAAACAGCCTGCGAAGTTGCTGAAATTTCCTACAAAAAATTTCGTCAACTGATTCAGGTTAACCCGGATATTTTGATGCGCCTGTCGGCGCAGATGGCACGTCGCCTGCAGGTGACATCAGAAAAGGTGGGTAACCTGGCTTTCCTGGATGTTACCGGCCGTATTGCGCAGACGCTGCTTAATCTGGCTAAACAGCCGGATGCCATGACCCACCCCGACGGTATGCAGATTAAAATTACCCGTCAGGAGATTGGTCAGATCGTGGGTTGCTCACGGGAAACCGTTGGTCGCATCCTGAAAATGCTGGAAGATCAGAACCTGATCTCCGCACACGGTAAAACCATCGTCGTTTACGGCACCCGCTAAGCTGTTTCACCCCCCACGGCGTGATGACACCATCACGCCGTTTCTGTTTGCGATAAGCTGATGTGGCGCCGAATCATCTATCATCCCGAAGTCAATTACGCTCTGCGTCAGACGCTGGTGCTGTGCCTGCCTGTCGCGCTGGGATGGCTGTGTGGCGATCTGCAAAAAGGCCTGCTGTTCTCGCTGGTACCCGCCTGCTGCAATATTGCCGGCCTTGATACGCCGCATAAACGCTTTTTCAAACGCCTGATCGTGGGCGGTACGCTTTTCGCCACCGGCAGTTTTCTGATCCAGTACCTCACCAACGCCGCGGTTCCGCTGCCGCTTATTATGCTGGTGCTGCCGCTGCTGATTGGCGTGACGGGCGAAATCAGTCCGCTGCACGGGCGTCTGCTGCCCGGCACGCTGATTGCAGCGATCTTTACGCTGAGCCTGGTGGGGCGTATGCCGATCTGGGTGCCGCCGCTGCTCTATATTGGCGGCACGTTCTGGTATGGCCTGTTTAACTGGTTCTGGTACTGGCTGTGGAAAGAGCAGCCGATGCGTGAAACGCTGAGCCTGCTCTATCGTGAGCTGGCTGACTACTGCGATGCCAAATATACCCTGCTGACACAGCTGACCGATCCGGAAAAAGCGCTGCCGCCGCTGCTGGCGCGCCAGCAGAAAGCGGTTGACCTGATCACCACCTGCTATCAGCAGATGCATATGCTTTCTGCCAGCCGCGATAACAGCCATAAGCGGCTGACGCGCGCTTTTCAGGTGGCGCTGGATCTGCAGGAGCATATCGCTGTCAGCCTGCACCAGCCGGAGAAAGTGCAAAAGCTGGTAGAACAGAGTCATGCGGAAGCGGTTATCCGCTGGAATGCAAAAACCATTTCGGCACAGCTCAGGCTGCTGGCCGATGCCATTCTCTATCACCAGCTGCCCGCCCGCTTTCAGATGGAAAAGCCGCTCGGCGCGCTGGAAAAAATTGCGCGGCAGCATCCGGATAATCCGGTTGGCCACTTCTGCCTTTATCATTTCAGCCGCATCGCCCGCGTGCTGCGCACCCAGAAACCGCTCTATACGCGCGATCTGATGGCCGATCGCCAGCGGCGCCTGCCGCTGCTGCCCGCCCTGCGCAGCTATCTATCGTTCAGGTCCGGCGCGCTGCGCAGCGCGGCCCGCTTTGCCGTTATGCTGATGTTTGGCAGCTCTGTTGCGCTGTTTTTTAATATTCCCAAGCCCTACTGGATCCTGATGACCATTATGTTTGTCAGCCAGAATGGCTACAGCGCCACGCGCGTGCGCATTCAGCACCGGGCGCTCGGCACCTTTGCCGGGCTGCTGATTGCCGCCGCATCGCTGCGTTTCGCCGTACCGGAATCGATCGCGCTGCTGTTTATGCTGGCAATCACGCTGGCCAGTTATCTGGTGACGCGCAAATATTATGGCTGGTCGATGATTGGCTTCACCGTGACGGCGGTCTACTCGCTGCAGCTGCTGTCGCTGAATGGTGCTCAGTTCCTGCTGCCGCGGATGATGGATACGCTGATGGGCTGTCTGATCGCCTTCGCCGGTATGATCTGGCTATGGCCGCAGTGGCAGAGTGGTCTGCTGCGCCAGAATGCGCACGATGCGCTGGAAGCGTATCAGGAGGCGCTGCGCATGCTGCTGGGGCCGGATCACGCGCCGGAAAAACTGGCTTACCAGCGGGTAAAGGTTAACCAGGCGCATAACGCGCTGTTTAATGCGCTGAATCAGGCGACCAGCGAGCCTGGTTTTAACGCGCAGTATCTGAAGGATATGCGGCTGTGGGTCACGCACAGTCAGTTTATCGTAGAGCATATTAACGCCATGACTATTCTGGCGCGTGAGCACACCATGCTGACCCCGGCTCTGGCAGAGCGCTATCTGCAGTCGTGCGAAATTGCCCTGCAGCGCTGTCAGCAGCGGCTGACCTACGACGGACCGGGCAGTGAGAGCAACGTTATGGAGGCGCCGGAAAACCTGCATGAGGGGCCGGTGACGATTGTCGAGCAGCATGTTAAACGCATTTTGCAGCATCTCAGCGTCATGCACACCATCTCCTCTCTGGCATGGAGCCAGCGACCGCATCATGGCCGCTGGCTGCGGGCTATTCGTCCGAAATGATAGTCAGGCTGCAATAACCCTGCGCAGCGCGGCGGCAAAGCGCGTCATTCCGGCGTCGATCTCCTCCGGAGTGATAACCAGCGACGGCACAAAGCGGATCACATCGCTGCCGGCGGTCAGGATCATCACGCCTTCTGCCGCTGCTGCATTGAGAATATCGCGGGCTTTACTGGCATGTTCCGGTTTCAGTACCGCGCCCATCAGCAGACCCTTTCCGCGAATTTCGCTAAAGATGTCCAGCTCACTATCCAGCGCCCTCAGCGCGTCGGTAAACTGCCGCCGCCGCGCCTCCACTCCGGCCAGCACCGCCGGCGTGTTGATGATATCCAGCGCGGTTTCTGCAATCGCGCAGGCGAGCGGATTGCCGCCGTAGGTGGTGCCATGTACGCCGGGCGCCATGACGGAAGCGATCTCATGCGTGGTCAGCATCGCGCTCACCGGGAAGCCGCCGCCCAGCGCTTTCGCCGTCGTAAGAATGTCAGGCTGAATACCGTAGTGTTCATAGCTGAACAGCTTGCCGCTGCGCCCCATGCCGCTCTGTACTTCATCCAGCACCAGCAGCGCGTTATGCTCATCGCACAGCGCACGCAGTCCCTGCATAAATTCCGGCGTTGCCGGCATCACGCCGCCCTCACCCTGAATCGGTTCAACAACGATCGCGCAGGTATGATCATCAATCACGGCTTTTACCGCCGCCAGATCGTTAAACGGGACGTGGACGATATCGGCCGGTTTGGGGCCGAAGCCGTCAGAGTATTTAGGCTGTCCGCCAACGGAGACGGTAAACAGCGTGCGGCCGTGGAAAGCGTTGTGAAACGCGATGATCTTACTTTTGAACGGCGAGTGCTTTTTACAGGCGTAGTAGCGCGCCAGCTTGAATGCCGCTTCGTTAGCTTCCGCACCGGAATTGCCAAAAAATACGCGGTCGGCGAAGGTAGCAGCAATCAGCTTCGTCGCCAGACGCAGCGCCGGCTCGTTGGTAAAAACATTACTGGTGTGCCACAGCGTTTCGCCCTGGCGCTTCAGCGTCTCAACCAGCGCCGGATGGCAGTGACCCAGCGCGGTGACCGCTATACCGCCGGAGAAGTCGATATACTCTTTACCCTGCTGATCCCAGACGCGGCTGCCTTTGCCCTTTACGGGCACAAACTGCGCAGGTGCATAAACAGGCAAAATGACGTTATCAAACGTCTCCCGGGTTACCGCTATGTTTTCCGCTGCCATTGCTGACCTCATCCGGCTATTGAGTGATCTTAAATGAAATTATAATCACGGAATATGCATAAAAAATCACGGAATGGCAAACGGAAGTTAGCGTTCAAGGAAATTTTTCAGCAGCTGATGGCCCTGCTCGCTGAGCACGCTTTCGGGGTGAAACTGCACGCCTTCCAGCGGCAGCGTGCGGTGACGAAAGCCCATGATTTCATCGGGCTGATTATCACGCAGGCTCCAGGCGGTGATCTCAAACGCGTCAGGCAGCGATCCATCCGCCACAATCAGTGAGTGATAGCGCGTTACGGTGAGTGGATTAGCGAGGTTGCGAAACACGCCTTCGCCAGTGTGGCGTACCGGCGAGGTTTTCCCGTGCATGACCTGACGCGCACGTACCACCTTTCCGCCAAAGGCCTGAGCGATGGCCTGATGTCCGAGGCACACCCCCAGCACCGGCAGCCGCCCGGCAAAATAGCGAATGGCATCCAGAGAAATACCCGCCTGGTCGGGCGTGCAGGGCCCGGGGGAGATAACCAGATGGCTTAGCGGCAATGCCGCCATCTCAGCCAGCGAGATAGCGTCATTACGCACCACGCGCACCTGCGCGCCCAGCTCGCAAAAATACTGGTAAAGGTTCCAGGTAAAAGAGTCGTAGTTATCAAGCAGCAGCAGCATCATGACCTCAGGTCGATCAAACCGCCGCTATTCTACGCACTTTATCGCGCCGGGCTTACCACTTTTGTCAGCTGCGCGGTCAGCGCGGCGAGATCGCCCGCGACCGCTTCGCGAATTGCCTTCTGCCACGGCTCCGGCTCCAGCCGATCCCACTCCAGCAGATAGCCGGCGTGCAGCGCCAGCTGCTCAAAAAAGATGCGCTGAGCGCGTCCGTTGCCCGCCCGGAACGGATGCAGTACATAGAGTTCACAGTAGTAATGTGCCAGACGGGCCACAAAGGCGTCTGTATCAAGTTCGGTCAGCCCCTGCTCTTCCTCCAGCGCGCTCATCAGCGCATTGCCCTCTTTCTCAATGTATTCGCAGTGGCAGTAAGGGGTCTCGTCGCGCCAGATATCGATGGTGCGGAGTTCGCCCGCCCAGCTGTAGAGATCCTGAAACAGCGTGCGATGAATATGGCGTAAACGCGGCAGACCCGGTGTACGCGGACCTGGATCCAGCGTCGCCAGCCGCGCGGCACTGAACGCCAGCTCCGCCTTGCGCAGCTGCGCGGCATCATGAATTTCCAGCCGGTTTTTCAGCACATCATCGTTGTGCCACAGGTAGGGATCGCGTACCGCCAGTGAATTATCCGCCATACTGCCTCCTCAGCGAAGCAAGCCGATCTTCCGCCTGCTCAGCGGTGACCGCAGGCTCAGTCAGGGTATAACCAGACAGCCTGCAGCTGGCCTGATAGCTGGCAGCACGACGCTGCAGCCACAAAGTGGCTTTCTGTTTTTCAGTGAGTTTTTGCGGCATAGCGCCTCCGGCTGACAAGATTTGCCCTAAGTATAAGAGCAAATTCTGGCTTTGCCGGAGCGCGGTCAGCGACGTCACGCTACAGGTGACGCGGAAACAGATTAAGGCAGGATTTTCGCGGAGGTAATAACAACCGGTTTTGCCGGGACATTCTGGTACGGGCCCACATCTTTAGTCGGGACCTGGGCGATTTTGTCGATCACATCCATCCCTTTCACAACTTTACCAAATACCGCATAACCGAAGTCGCGCTGTCCGTGATCCAGGAAAGCGTTATCTGCCACATTCAGGAAGAACTGGCTGGTTGCGCTGTCTTTCTCAGCGGTACGCGCCATAGAGATGGTACCGCGCAGATTACGCAGTCCGTTGTCAGCTTCGTTTTTGACTGGCGCGCTGGTCTGCTTCTGCTGCATATCCGTGGTAAAACCGCCGCCCTGGATCATAAAACCCGGGATCACGCGATGAAAAATGGTGTTGTTGTAGAAGCCGTTATTAACGTAATCCACAAAGTTTTTTACTGAAACCGGCGCTTTCTGGTTATCCAGTTCAAGTTCAATGTTGCCCGCCGACGTGGTGAGCAGGACATGCGTATCCCCTTTTGCAGCCAGTGCAGAAGCAGATACGGAAGAGAGTGCTAACAGGGCGATCGCCGCTGTCAAAGTACGTTTAAGCATGAAAGAGTCCTTACCCTGGAGATCGGCTTAAAAAACAGAATTGATTGTAAAGAGCATGTAATACAAGAGCCAGCGTTTTACCTATATTTACCGGAATGTTGCAAACGTCATACTTTTGCCGCCGCGCAATCATTTGCGTGACTGGAATCACACATATCATGAAATTTGCGTAGCTTATTTCACTGCTTGTTTATTAAGATCACAGTTCCATTTACAATTCATGACACTTTTGCCTCATCGTCCCCCCACAGGTTATGAACATGACAAACCGTAATCGCATCGGCCTTACCTGGATCAGCTTTTTCTCTTATGCGCTCACTGGCGCACTGGTGATTGTGACCGGTATGGTGCTGGATAATATCGCGCAATATTTCCAGCTACCCATCTCAGAGATGAGTAACACTTTTACTTTCCTTAACGCCGGCATTCTGGTTGCCGTTTTCCTGAACGCCTGGCTGATGGTGATTGTGCCGCTGAAACGCCAGCTGATTTTCGGCTTTGTGCTGATGATTCTGGCGGTAGCGGGCCTGATGACCAGCCATAACCTGCAGGTCTTTTCACTCTGCATGTTTATTCTGGGCGTGGTCAGCGGCATTACCATGTCAATTGGTACCTTCCTGATCACCCATATCTATGACGGTCGCCAGCGCGGTTCACGCCTGCTGTTTACTGATTCATTTTTCAGCATGGCCGGCACGATTTTCCCGATTATTGCTGGCGTACTGCTGGCGCGTGCGCTGCCGTGGTACTGGGTATATGCCTGCATCGGTGTTATCTACCTGGCTATTTTTGTTCTGACGCTGATGGTGGAGTTTCCGGTTCTCAAAAGTGAAGCGGCCGTTCAGGGTGGGGAAAAAGAGAAATGGGGCGTGGGGGTGCTGTTCCTCTCCATCGCTGCGCTCTGTTATATCCTGGGTCAGCTGGGCTTTATCTCCTGGGTGCCGGAGTATGCAACCAAATCGATGGGCATGGATATCGCCTCTGCCGGGCAGCTGGTCGGCAACTTCTGGACCGCTTACATGGTCGGTATGTGGGCGTTTAGCTTCCTGCTGCGCTTCTTTGACCTGCAGCGCATCCTGATGGTGCTGGCTGCGCTGGCCACCGGCCTGATGTACTGGTTTGTCTCCTCTCAGGAGGCGGGCATGCTGCACTGGATCATTATCGCGCTGGGCTTCTTCTCCAGCGCGATTTATACCACCATCATTACGCTGGGCTCGCTGCAGACCAAAGCGGCCTCGCCTAAGCTGGTTAACTTTATCCTGACCTGCGGCACCGTGGGCACCATGCTGACCTTTGTGGTTACCGGACCGATAGTGGCTAAAGGTGGCGCGCATGCGGCACTCTCTACTGCCAACGGCCTTTATGCCGTGGTGTTTGTCATGTGCGTGCTGCTCGGCTTTGTCACAAAGCACCGTCAGCACGGTCATGTGACCCACTGATGATACCGGCACTGTCGCCTCGCGCGGCAGATGCGACCCAATAAAAAGGCGAGCCGGAAGGCTCGCCTTTTTTTACGTCATCCGCGCCGGTTTACGGCTGTGCGACGAACCCGACGGCGTCGTACACTTTCTTCAGCGTTTCCTGCGCGTGTGCGCGCGCTTTAGCTGCGCCGTCACGCATTACCTGGTTGAGCAGCGCTTCATCATTGCGGAAGTGGTGATAGCGCGCCTGCAGCTCGGTCAGCATGCCGGATACCGCCTCGGCAACGTCGCCCTTGAGGTGCCCGTACATTTTGCCCTCAAACTGCTGTTCAAGCTCCGGAATCGATTTGCCGGTAACGCCTGAGAGAATATCCAGCAGGTTGGAGACGCCCGCCTTCTCTTTGACATCATAGCGCACCACCGGCGGCTCTTCGGAGTCAGTAACCGCACGCTTGAGCTTCTTCACGACCGATTTGGTATCTTCAAGCAGGCCGATAACGTTGTTGCGGTTGTCATCCGACTTGGACATCTTTTTCGTCGGCTCCAGCAGCGACATTACGCGCGCGCCCGATTTCGGAATAAACGGCTCCGGAACCTTAAACACGTCACCATAAAGCGCGTTGAAACGGGCAGCGATATCGCGGCTCAGCTCCAGATGCTGCTTCTGATCTTCGCCTACCGGAACCTGATTGGTCTGATACAGCAGAATATCAGCCGCCATCAGCACCGGGTAGTCAAACAGACCGGCGTTGATATTCTCTTCATAGCGGGCAGATTTATCCTTGAATTGTGTCATACGGCTCAGCTCGCCAAAGTAGGCGTAGCAGTTCAGGATCCAGCTCAGCTGCGTATGCTCCGGCACATGCGACTGAACAAAAATAGTGCTTTTTTCCGGGTCAATGCCGCAGGCCAGATAGAGCGCCAGCGTATCCAGCGTCGCTTTACGCAGCGTGGCCGGGTCCTGACGCACGGTAATCGCGTGCAGATCGACGATGCAGTAAATGCAGTGATAGTCATCCTGCATCTGCACCCACTGACGCAGCGCACCCATATAGTTGCCAATGGTCAGTTCACCTGAAGGCTGGGCGCCGCTGAAAACGATGGGTTTGCTCATGTTATATCCTGATAATCACAGCCCGAGTGCGGGCAGAAGTTCGCCAAAAGTGTCGAGAGTCAAATCGGGCCGGCTGGTGGTAATAGACTCACCGTAGTTGTAGCCAAACGTCATACCGACATTCGGTACACCGGCAGCCTGTGCCGCGAGGATATCATTGCGTGAATCCCCGACAAACAGCAATTGTTCCGGCAGTACGCCGAAATGGCCCAGCACCAGGAAGATGCCGGCCGGATGCGGTTTTTTCACCGCTACGTCATCGCCGCCGATAATCAGTGAAAAAGAGTCGCTGATGCCGAGAGAGGCCAGCAGCGGAGCGACAAACGGCGTTGGTTTATTGGTAACGATAGCGAGAGGTAATCCCTGGTCGCGCAGCGCGAGCAGCGTCTCTTTTACCTGCGGAAACAGCGTGCTGCCTGACTCAACCGTGTCAGCGTAGTGCCGGTCAAAACAGGCGCGTGCGTCACGCTGCTCTTCCGCATGCGGCTCGCGGCCCAGCGCCCAGGTCAGGGCGCGCGCCATCATAATATCGGCACCGTTACCTATCCAGGTTGATGCCCGCTCAATGCCCGGCGCCGGCAGCTGCAGATCGCCCAGCGCCCGATCGATCGCCTGTGACAGGCCCGGTGCGCTATGCACCAGCGTTCCGTCAAGGTCAAAGGCCAGCGCGCGGATATCAGTGAAATGAGCCATTAACTTTCTCCAGTTCCGTGCGCATTTCATCGATGACTTTTTTGTAATCGGGATGACCGAAGATGGCCGAGCCGGCGACAAACATATCTGCGCCGGCGGCAGCAATCTGTCCGATATTGTCGATTTTTACTCCGCCATCCACTTCGAGCCGGATGTCATAGCCGCTCTGATCGATCAGCCGGCGCGCCTCGCGCAGTTTATCCAGCGTGCCCGGTATGAATGACTGGCCGCCAAAGCCAGGATTGACCGACATTAGCAGAATGATATCCAGCTTATCCATCACGTAATCAAGGTAGCTCAGCGGCGTTGCCGGATTAAACACCAGGCCCGCCTTACAGCCATGCTCTTTGATGAGCTGCAGCGTACGATCAACGTGGTCACTGGCTTCCGGGTGGAATGTGATATAGCTGGCACCCGCTTTCGCAAACTCCGGGATAAGCGCATCCACTGGCTTGACCATCAGGTGCACATCAATCGGTGCCGTAATGCCGTAGTCACGCAGCGCTTTCAGCACCATAGGTCCCATCGTCAGATTGGGCACATAGTGATTATCCATCACATCGAAATGCACGACATCGCCGCCTGCCGCCAGTGCTTTGGCGGTATCTTCACCCAGACGGGCAAAGTCAGCGGCAAGAATTGAAGGGGCCAGTAAAAATTGTTTCATCCGATTCTCCCAATGTTGTGCGCCAGTCTCAGCTGACGTAATGCGTTGGTCGCGGACGAAACAGGCTAGCGGAAAAGCGCCAGCAGTTCGTCCACCTGCGTACGACCACTTATGCTTCGGCTGATAGAACGCCGGGCTTTTACTACATGTAAATCCGCGTTCTGATACCACTCCCGGGTCAGCAGCGTATCGTGATTGGAAATCAGGACCGGTATCTGGCTCTTAGCCAGCTTCCCGGCCAGCTCCGCGAGATGCTGCTGCTCGCGCAGGCTGAAACTGTTGGTGTGATAGGCCGTGAAGTTGGCCGTTGCCGACAGCGGCGCATAGGGCGGATCGCAATAGACCACCGAGCCTGCAGCAGCGCTGTTCAGGGTAACATCGTACGATTCGCAGACAAAGGTCGCTTTCTGCGCGCGCTCTGCAAACCAGAGTAGTTCAGCTTCCGGAAAGTAGGGTTTGCGGTAGCGGCCAAAAGGCACGTTAAATTCACCGCGCAGGTTGTAGCGACACAGGCCGTTATAGCCGTGACGATTCAGATAGAGGAACAGCACGGCGCGCTGGTAGGGATCGCGGCTGGCGTTAAATGCCAGCCGCTGCGCATAATAGTGCTCAGCGCTGTTTCCTTCCGGCGTAAACAGCTGACGCGCATCCGCAATAAATGTCTGCGTACGCGTTTTGACAATGTTGTAGAGGTTAATGAGATCGCCGTTGATGTCCGCCAGATGGTAGCGGTCATAATCGGTATTGAGAAATACGGAACCGGCGCCCACAAAAGGCTCAACTAAGCAGTCGCCTTGTGGCAGGTGACGACGAATATCGTCAAGCAGTGGGTATTTCCCACCGGCCCATTTCAGGAAAGCGCGATTTTTTTTCATGCTGTCGTGGTTATTACATCTTCATTGTAGCTGTGGTGAAACCGACAGCAGATCTGCGCTTAAACGGGGCCGCAGCAGCGGGCCCCACATCAATTTACTGACTCTCTTTCTTAACCTGGCTCAGCGGTTTTACCCACGGATTAACCGCACGTACTTCTGCAGGCAGCGCAGCCGCAGCCCGTTTCGCTTCGGCAGGCGTCGCGTAAGCGCCACTGACCAGCACGTACCAGGGCTGACCGTTACGTGTGGTTTTATACACGTGATAGCCGCTCAGATTCTGTTTTTTTGCCCACGCCGTCAGGCTCTCCTGCTTCGACGCTCCGCTCAGCTGCAGCGTATAGTTACCCCCTGAAGGCAGAGACTTGCTGGCGCTGCTGGCAGGCGGGTTGTGCGCTGCCGTGGTGTGGGTCTGGCTCTCGCGGGTCGCAGACGGTTTTGCCGCAGCCGCTGGTTTATGGCTGGTACCGGATGCGGTGGAACGTGAACTGCTGCTGGCGCGCGGCGCGTTATCCGCCCGCACAGCAGGCGGCGTAACCGCTTTTCCTGCTGTGCTGCCGGCATTGCCGCTTACGGTAGCGGGCGCGGTGGGCAGAGAAGAGCCGCCCTGCGCACCCTGGGCGGCAGCATCTACCGAGCCCTGCTGATTACTCAGCGCGCTGTTGAGATCGCCCGGCAGCGTGACGCGCTGCTGGTTCGCAGGCGCCTCTGTTACCTGCGCCTGCGTTGGCGTGGATGACACGGAAGGCATTGAGATCGCCTGCCCTTCACCGCCCGCTGCCGGCTGCGTCGTATTCTGTGGCGCGCTGCCTTCAGCCGTTGGGGCCGCTGCCTGCTGGCCGCTCATGGAGGTGGAGTCAGAGAGATCGATATGTTTTTCACTGCCGCCAGATGTCGACCCACTGCCGCTGCTGCGGTTAGCCGCGGGTTTATCATCCGGCCCGGTCAGCGCTGAACCGATGCCCAGCACCAGAACCAGTAACACCAGAATGCCAATTCCCATCATCATATGCTGACGGGAGACCGGCGTTTTGGCTTTTGGCGCAGAAGACGCTTTACGGGATCGCGCGGGACGGCGATCGCTGGCATCAGGTTTTAACTCATCTTCCGGTTTGAACTCATCCATCTCGCCTCCTCCGTAAAACGGTACGTGTCCGACGCACCGTATCACAACGTTCTTCTTCAGCCTGAACTTACCTGCCGCAGCGTTATATGACGGTCTGCTGTCAGAACGCTACATTCGCGCTCAGTTACTGCGACAATCGTTAATTGCAGCCAGCACCATATCATGTGCAACACCGGCACGCACTTCAGAGCGACCAATAGCGAGAGGCAGCACCAGACGCAGCTCGCCCCCGATCACTTTTTTGTCGCGCATCATATGCGGCAGATACGCTTCAGCTGTCATCTTAGCGGGACCGGTTACCGGCAAGCCAGCACGCTGCAGCAGCGCAATCACGCGTTCGCTTTCTGCTGCGGTAAATTGCCCCAGCCGTTGCGCCGTACGCGCGGCCATCACCATACCGGCGGCCACGGCTTCGCCATGCAGCCAGTTGCCATAGCCCATATGCGCTTCAATCGCATGACCAAACGTATGGCCCAGGTTGAGCAGCGCACGCTGGCCGTTTTCACGCTCGTCGGCAGCCACCACTTCCGCTTTCAGCTCGCAGCAGCGGCGAATACACCAGGCGATTGCGCGCGCATCCAGCGCCAGCAGCGCATCAAGATTTTGCTCCAGCCAGTGGAAGAATTCACCGTCCAGAATGATGCCGTATTTGATCACCTCTGCCAGGCCAGACGCCAGCTCGCGCGGCGGTAGCGTGGAGAGACAATCCGTGTCGATGACCACCGAGGCGGGCTGATAAAACGCGCCAATCATGTTTTTACCGAGCGGATGATTGACGGCGGTTTTTCCGCCTACTGACGAGTCAACCTGCGCCAGCAGCGTGGTGGGCACCTGAATAAATCGGACGCCGCGCTGATAGCTGGCAGCGGCAAATCCGGTGAGATCGCCAATCACGCCGCCACCCAGCGCAATCAGCGTGGTGTCGCGGCCGTGCGGCTTCTGCAGCAGCGCGGTAAAGACCTCATCCATGACGGTCAGCGTTTTATACTGCTCACCGTCAGGCAAAATCACCTGATCAACATGGATGCCCGCCTGGGTCAGCAGCGTTGCGACTTTCCCGAGATAGAGCGGGGCCAGCGTCTGGTTGGTTACCAGCATGGCGCGATCGCCTGCCTTCAGCGGCCAAAAAGAAGCCGGATCCTTAAACAATCCGGCAGCAATGGTAATGGGGTAACTACGATCCCCCAGTGAGACAGTGATCTTCTCCATGATGACCGATACCTGTTGCTGAGCCCTCAGGATGCTGGATTAATTTTTTTCCAGCATGTTGATGATCTGATTGGCGACCACTTTGGCACTTTGATCATCAGTGCGAATAGTGACGTCAGCGATCTCTTCATAAAGCGGATTGCGTTCATCTGCCAGTGCTTCGAGCACTTCACGAGGCGGTTCATCAACCTGCAGCAGCGGGCGCTTTTTATCGCGCTGCGTGCGGGCAAGCTGCTTTTCGATGGTGGTTTCCAGATAGACAACCACGCCGCGGGCGGAGAGACGATTGCGCGTTTCACGGGATTTGACGGAACCGCCGCCGGTCGCCAGTACGATGCCTTGTTTCTCGGTCAGCTCGTTAATGATTTTTTCTTCGCGATCGCGGAAACCAGCTTCGCCTTCCACATCAAATACCCAGCCTACATCCGCTCCGGTACGTCGCTCAATTTCCTGATCGGAATCGAAAAATTCCATATTGAGTTGCTGAGCTAACTGACGACCAATAGTGCTTTTGCCGGCACCCATCGGCCCAACCAGAAAGATATTGCGTTTCTCTGCCATTTTGTCGGTATTACTAAGAATTCGTTGATGATACCCCGCGTTCAGCGCGTTGCTGGCGGGACAGGAACTGAGACCTCATAAGCATTAGCAAGAGTCAGATAGAAAATTATCTCAACACTCATGGCCGTTTGGCAACCGAATAAATCGCCTCCGGCAACCTGCACACAGGTATGGTCTTTGGTTCGCGAGACGGTAACGCTCTTCCTTACGTGCCTTCATTAAACAGGCTACAGCTGCGCAGGCCGGGGGTTGCCGGTGCTTATCATCGGCTGATATTAGCGCTGAAAACGGCCCTTTATCTGCTTGCTGCTGCCCACTTTATGCTGGCATATTTCTTTTTTGACGCCAGTATCGCTTGTGACTGACGCCCGTCGGAAGATTATCCTGCCGCGTACCGCTACACCGTTTTAAAATCGCTAAACCTTGTAAGCTAATTCCTCTCTGGCGTCAACGCGCACGGCACTACAGAACGAATTTTCCGCTTTATCCGGCAGAAAGCGCTGCTTCCCTGACCAGTCTGGGGGTAATAAAGATAACCAGCTCACGTTTTTTCTGCTCCTGCAGCTGCTGCCGGAACAGCGCGCCCAGCAGCGGCACCTCTCCCAGCCACGGCACGCGCTTTTCACTCTGCGTGCGCTGCTGCTGAAAAATGCCGCCCAGCGCCAGCGTTTCGCCATCACGCAGCGTCACCTGCGTCTCAATTTCCTGCTTTTCAATGCTCAGCACCTGGTTCTCTCCCAGCGTCAGGCTGCGGCCAGGCATGTTCTGGCTCAGTCGCAGCCGCAGCTGAATGCGACCGTTGCCCAGAACCGTGGGAGTGACCTCCATACCCAGCACCGCCTCTTTGAACTCGATTGCCGTCGCACCGCTGTTGCCTGACTTCACCTCGTACGGAATTTCGGTGCCCTGTTTGATGGTGGCCGTCTGCTGATGCGCAGTAAAGAGCCGCGGGCTGGCGATGATATCGATCTGATTCTCCTGCTCCAGCGCGCTCAGCTCAAGATTCAGCAATTCACCGCTCATTTTACCCAGCGTCACCCCGGCGCGCAGTGCTGGCGTACTGACCGCCAGCGGCAGGCTAAGCTGCGGATTGCGCAGCGTCGCCGCTACCGCATCTGCCGGAGAGAGCTGCCAGCTGACGCCCAGTTCACGCAGATGCTCTTCGTTAAGCGTCACGATATGCGCCTGCAGCTCCACCTGCTCCAGCGGCCGGTCGAGGGCTTTGATCCAGCGCGTCGTGCTTTCCAGAGCCGGTGCCGTGTCGCGCAGCAGCAGTGAGTTAGTACGGCTATCGACCGTGACGCTGCCGCGTGCTGACATCAGTGAAGGCTCTCCCTGCAGACTGCGGTGAATCTCGCTGGCGCTGGCATAATGAAGCGTAACGGTGTGCTGCTCCAGCGTCCGCTGCGCCTGTTTATCTTCCTGCTCCTGCCGGACCCGCTGCATCTGACGCTGCTGCCAGCTTTGCGGATAGACCAGCAGCACCCCCTCCTCTTCTATCAGAACAAGATCGGTCAGGCGTGAAATCAGCGACAGGGCATGCTCTGCGCTTACCTTCTCCAGACGCAGCGACAGTCGTCCCTCAACCCCGGGCGCAATCAGCAGATTAGTCTGCTGATAATCCGCCAGCGCCTGCAGAATGCGCTCTACCGGCGCATCGTCAAATACCAGGCTCAGCGTGCTGGTCTGCGCCTGCAGCGGGGTGCTTAACATAAGCCCCAGCAGCATCACGATCCGTTTCATAAAAGCCTCCTTTAATTACCCAAACGATCTGTTGCTTCACACAGCGGCGCGGCGCGGTTAACGTCAGCGTGCGCGCGGTTATCCCCGCGACCTGCCAGGGATAAACCGGAAAAGGAATGGATGGCTCCAGCCGGTAGCTTTTCCCCTCGGGCGATATTACCCAGGCGACAAAGTGGGGTGCGCGACCTGCCACGCCCTGCAGACGCCAGTTCTGCGGCGTGGCGGCAGGCGGTTCGCAGGCGCGGGTGGTCAGAGGGACGAAAGGATTGCGTGCTGCGACGGCACCGACCCAAAGCAGCAGGCACAGCAGCGCGCTACTCCGCATCGGATTGCTCCAGCCACAGCTCTGCCGTCAGCAGACGCGCGCCGGACCGCAGTGAAAAACGCTGCGGTACCGGCTGAGCGGTTCCGGCCAGCTCACTGAACAGCGGCATAAATTCACGCCACTCCAGCTGCAGCACCAGTTCTGATGGCTGAGCCTGCGGCTGCCAGTTTTGCAGCTGCGCGCCACGCGTGTTCACCAGCTGCTCCAGCGATGCGCTGGCCGCGCTGCTGCGCTGCGGCATCTGTAACATAGCGATCTCCTGCGTAAGCGTGGCGACTGACGGCTGCAGCGCCTGCTGCAGCTGGCTTTGCTGCGCGGTAAGCGCTGTCAGCGCTGTCCGCTGCTGTGCCAGCGCCTGCTGCTGGGGTTGCAGCAGCAGCAGCCAGAGCAGCAGCAGCACGGCTGCGGCAACCAGCGTGCTGCAACCGGCGCGCCAGGCAAAAGGCCACAGCGCATAGCGCCACATCAGCTCATTCATTGCGCGGCTCCCGCATCCGCGCCTGCAGCGTGAAGCGGTATCGGCCATCGGACTGCCGGGTTATCGCCCTCTGCCTGACGGCGGCAAACAGCGGCTGTGCCAGCAACCGATGGCGCAGCTCGCTCACCGCAGCCACGCTGTCACTCCACCCTTCGACGCGCAGCAGCTGCTGCTGACGATCGATACGCTCCAGCCACAATGCATCCGGCAGCAACCCCGGCAGCTGCTGCCAGAAACGTTGCCAGTGCTGATACTGCAGCGCCACCTGCTGACGCTGCTGCTGTAAGTCCAGCAGCCTGTCGCGCGCCTGCAGCAGTGATTGCTGTTGCGTGCGCAGGTGCCGCAGCGCGAGCAGTCGCTGCCGGGCCTGTTCTGTCGCACTTTCAGCCTGAGTCAGCTGCTGTCTGCTATATCCTCCCAGCACCAGCGCAACGAGCAGCGGCAGCGTTAACGCGGTAATCAGCAGATATTTCGTCTGCCGGCAGCACTTCTGCCACTGCCGCTCACGCCACGGCAGCAGATTAACCCTTAGCATGAGCTGTCTCCGGGACGCAGCGCCAGTCCCAGCGCCAGCGTAAAGTCGC
Source organism: Pantoea sp. UBA7232 (assembly GCF_002473195.1). Classification (NCBI taxonomy): domain Bacteria; kingdom Pseudomonadati; phylum Pseudomonadota; class Gammaproteobacteria; order Enterobacterales; family Erwiniaceae; genus Pantoea; species Pantoea sp. UBA7232. The sequence goes on along the minus strand of NZ_DKTK01000016.1, from coordinate 80,215 downwards.
CCTGCTGTGCGGGCAGAGGCGGCTGCTGGTAGCGTAATAATGAGAGCGGCAGGCACAGCTTCGCCTGTAGTGTGGTCAGGGCTGACGAAGAGGTACAAAGCGAGTCCGATACCTGCGGAAAGAGCTGTGTAACAGTGTCTGCATTGAGCGCGCCTGTGACGCTCCCGCAGCGCAGCGCGCCATCATTAAACACCCAGAACCCGTGCTCGCCTGCCGGGTGGATCAGCAGCGTATGGGGGGCAAGCGGCAGCTGCTGTGCGACCTGCATCAGGGCCTGCGTGCTCAGTTCAAAGATGTCAGGCTCCAGACCCGCCTGCTGCAGCGGCTGCAGCCACTGCGCCATTACGTCCCGCCGTGCCGCCGTAACCTGCAGCCTGTTTTCAGCCGCGTCACACTGATAGTCAAACGCCAGCAGCGCGGTTTCCACCGGAAAGAGGGTACGGGCGGCGGCAGTGACATAACGATTTAAAGCGGGTTCGCGCAGCGAGGTGTCGGGCAGCGGCAAGGTCCGCTGCAGAACCAGCTGTGGCGGCAGGCCAACGCGCAGGGAAAACTGCGCCGGCAGCTGCCGCCGCCACGACGCTAACATCTCCTGTAACAGCGGCGAGCTTTGCAACACGCCGTTGCGTAACGTATCGTGCGGCAGCGCTTGCTGCCACCAGTGTCGCAGCTGCCAGCCATGACGACGGCGTTCAATACCCAGCGCACACAGGTGCCTGTTCTGAATATCCAGTCCAATTTGCCAGCGCTGAAAAGCCATACGCGCGATCTCCTTATCATCAAAGGTAAACGCTAAACCCGGCTATGCTGAATGACAGGCAAATGACGGGTATATCAAAGCGTCAGGCTTGCCTTTATACTACCGCGCGATTGTTTATAAACTGCCCAAACGCCAACAGATGGGAATTCTCAGGTGAAGTTCGTAAAGTATTTATTGATTCTTGCAGTGTGTTGCATTTTGCTGGGAGCCGGTACGGTTTATGGCTTGTACAAGTATATAGAGCCGCAACTGCCCGATGTGAACACATTGAAAGATGTGCGTTTGCAGACGCCGATGCAGGTTTACAGCGCCGATGGCGAGCTGATCGCCCAGTATGGTGAAAAACGCCGCGTACCGCTGACGCTGAAGCAGATGCCGCCAGAGCTGATCAAAGCATTTATCGCGACCGAAGATAGCCGCTTTTATGAGCATCACGGCGTCGATCCGGTGGGGATTTTCCGTGCCGCCAGCATCGCGCTGATGTCAGGCCATGCGTCGCAGGGTGCCAGTACGATTACTCAGCAGCTGGCGCGTAACTTCTTTCTGAGCCCTGAACGTACGCTGATGCGTAAAATCAAGGAAGCGTTCCTGGCCATCCGCATTGAGCAGCTGCTGAGCAAAGATGAGATCCTTGAGCTTTACCTCAATAAAATCTATCTCGGCTATCGCGCGTATGGCGTTGGCGCGGCGGCGCAGGTCTATTTCGGTAAAACGGTCGATCAGCTGTCGCTGAGTGAAATGGCGATGATCGCTGGCCTGCCGAAAGCGCCCTCAACCTTCAACCCGCTCTATTCGCACAGCCGGGCGCTGGCGCGTCGTAATGTGGTGCTGGCGCGCATGCTGGATCAGAACGACATCACACAGCAGCAGTATGAAGAGGCCCGTAATACGCCGCTGACCGCCAGCTATCACGGTCCTGAGATCGCCTTTTCTGCCCCTTATCTCAGTGAAATGGTGCGTCAGGAGATGGTGAAACGTTACGGCGATCGCGCCTATGACGACGGCTACAAGGTGTATACCACCGTAACCCGTCGCCTGCAGGAGGCGGCGCAGCAGGCGGTGCGTAATAACGTTATGGCTTATGATATGCGCCACGGCTATCGCGGCCCGACCGCCGTGTTATGGAAAGTGGGCGAGACCAGCTGGGATCAGCCGCGTATTCTTAAAACGCTGAAAACACTGCCCGCCTACGGACCGCTGAATGCCGCAGTGGTGACCAGCGCCAGCGCTCAGGAGGCCACGGCCTTACTGAAAGATGGCAGCACGGTCGCGCTGAAACTCTCCGGCGTGCGCTGGGCGCGCCCTTATAAATCAGACACGCTGCAGGGCCCGACGCCGCGCAGTATCACGCAGGTGCTGCAGGCTGGTCAGCAGATCTGGGTACGTAAAGTGGGCGATGAGTGGTGGCTGGGTCAGGTACCGCTGGTGAACTCTGCGCTGGTGTCGCTGAATCCGGAAGATGGCGCAGTGCGCGCGCTGGTGGGCGGATTCGATTTCAATCAGAGCATGTTTAACCGTGCCACCCAGGCGCTGCGCCAGGTGGGATCGAACATCAAGCCTTTCCTCTATACCGCCGCTATGGATCGTGGTCTGACGCTGGCTTCTATCCTTAACGATGTGCCGATTTCCCGCTGGGACGCCGGCGCAGGCGCAGACTGGCGGCCTAAAAACTCGCCGCCAACCTATGCTGGTCCTATCCGTTTACGGCAGGGGCTGGGAGAGTCTAAAAACGTGGTGATGGTACGCGCCATGCGCGCGATGGGCGTCGATTATGCTGCAGAATATCTGCAGCGCTTTGGCTTCCCGGCGCAAAATATTATTCATACCGAGTCGCTGGCGCTGGGTGCGGCTTCATTCACCCCACTGCAAGTGGCGCGTGGCTATGCGGTCATGGCAAACGGCGGTTTCCTGGTTGACCCCTATTTCATCACCCGCATTGAGGATGAGCAGGGAGGCGTGATTTTTGAAACAAAGCCTAAGATTGCCTGTCCGCAGTGTAATCTGCCGGTGATCTATGGTGATACGAAGAAGTCAGTTGCCCTGAATGAAGAGAGCGTGGAGAACGTCGCCACCTCTGATGAGTCGAAGAATCAGACGGTGCCACAGCCAGCGCTGGAGCAGGTTCCGGCACAGCCGCAGCCAGCAGGCGATCAGCAGTATGCGCCGCACGTGATTAATACCCCGCTCTCTTTCCTGATCAAAAGCGCGCTTAACTCCAATGTCTTTGGCGAGCCGGGCTGGATGGGTACCGGCTGGCGTGCCGGACGCGATCTGAAGCGAAATGATATTGGCGGAAAAACCGGTACGACAAACAGCTCTAAAGATGCCTGGTTCTCCGGCTATGGCCCGGGTGTGGTGACGTCGGTCTGGATTGGCTTTGATGATTCACGCGCGCTGGGACGTTCAACCGTATCAGGTGCGATTCCGGATCAGATTTCCGGTTACGAGGGCGGAGCCAAGAGCGCGCAGCCGGCGTGGGATGACTATATGAAATCTGCGCTGGAGGGCGTACCGGTGCAGCCGCTGACGCCGCCGGAAGGCGTGATCACCGTGACTATTGACCGGGCAACCGGCAAACTGGCTAACGGTGGTGGCAATACGCGTCAGGAGTATTTCATTGACGGCACGCAGCCGGTGGAATATAGCGTGCACGACGTCGGCACAACCATTATGGACAATGGCGAAAGCCACGAACTGTTCTGATAAACAGGCGCCTGCGGGCGCCTTTTTTATTCAGTAATCAAGCCGGCCCTGTTTTACCAGCCATTCGCGCACCAGAAACAGCGCACTGACGTTACGCGCTTCGCTGAAGTCGGGTTCTTCCAGCAGCGCCAGCAAATTCTTCAGCGGCCAGCGCCGTACCACCAGCGGCTCCGGCTCATCCCCTTCCAGCTTCTCTTCATAGAGGCCTTCAGCCACAATGATATTCATTTTGCTGGAGAAGTAAGAGGGTGCCATGGTGAGCTTGCCAAGGGCTTCAAGACGCGTCGCGCCGTAGCCAGCCTCTTCTTTGAGTTCCCGGTCAGCCGCTTCAAAGGCGCTTTCGCCCGGATCGATTAGCCCTTTTGGAAAACCAAGCTCATAGCTTTCCAGCCCCACCCCATATTCCTGAATCAGGATAACGTCGTCGCCGAGAATCGGCACAATCATTACCGCTTCGCGTTCAGAAGGCTTCATGCGCTCATAAACGCGGCGTGCACCATTGCTGAAAGCGAGATCGACGGCTTCAATGGTAAACAGGCGGGAGCGGGCCACCGCTTCTACCTTGAGGATGTCAGGTTTTTTCAATGGAGTGGTCATATCAGCCTCAGACGTTGCACAACCTTGTGAAATGCGATAGCGCCAGCATACCGAAGGCCGCGCAAATGTGCGACAGGCAACGCAGGCTAAGCCGCTGCCGGATTGCGCGGCCCGCCGTATGGCGCGCTATGCGCACGCTCGTTTTAAGCGTAAGTCAACGCCTCAGCGCGAAATTCAGAAAATACCGATATTTAATTGAGTATTGCCTGGTTACCATCCTATAAGGGATTAATCTAATAATTTATAATCCGATGATTTAGCGCATTATTTTATCTGTGTTTCTTCTTGTCAGAACCTCTTCTGCTCGCCAGAATTGACACATCTTACGATTTTCGCCGGGAGTAGAACGTTAACGTGAAGGCATTTCGTTGGCTGGAATGAGCTGAGCATGAGCACTTTTATTGTCATCCTGACAGTGATGCTGATCGGCTCATCATTAGCAGGTATCACTTACTGGTACGCTATGCGGCATCGTCCGCCGTTAGCGCGACCTCTGCCGTTTATCAGTCCGCCCTGCCGCAAACTCTCTGATGATGAGCGCATCGCAGTAGAAAAGTATCTGGCTGCGCTGGCGAAACGTCAGCCGCCGCGCACCCGCGCCCGCTTTGCCACGGAAGCGGAAGCGCTGACGCTGACGGCTCAAAGCAATCATGTCTACCCGGTTACCCGTTCCATCACCCGCTACGGTCTCTCAACCGACGATCCGCACAAATGGCGCTACTATCTCGATGAAGTGGAAGTGCATCTGCCACCGCTCTGGGAACAGTATATTGCCGATGAAAATTACGTTGAGCTGATCCGCACGCAGACGCTGCCGCTGGTCATCTCGCTGAATGGTCACTCGCTGGTTAACTACGCCATTGAGCAACCCGCCCTGCCGCCGCTGATCCAGCCTGCCAGTACCAACGCCTCTATCCGTAAAGCAGAGAGTGAAAACGTTGAGTTACTGCGGGTGCGCAAAGAGTCGCACGAGGAGTACCAGCTTTCGCGGCCTGACGGTACGCGTGAAGCGGTCGTTATCAGCTGCGCTTTTTTGCTGTTTTTTCTCGGTCTGGTGCTGCCGGGCAATCTCCTGCTCTGGCTGGTGGTGCCTGGCTGCGTAATGATCGCCGTCAGCCTCTGGTTCCTCTGTCGTTTTCCCGGTGAGAAAAGACTGCGTGATATTCACTGCCTGCGCGGTGCGCCGAAACGCTGGGGCCTGTTTGGTGAATCGAACCAGGAGCAGAGCAACATTTCGCTGGGCATTATCGATCTCATCTACCCGCCGCACTGGCAGCCTTATATCGCTCACGATCTGGGACAGATCACCGAAGTGGATATCTATCTGAACCGCCAGGTTGTGCGTCAGGGGCGTTTTTTGTCGCTGCAGGATGAGGTCAGGAATTTCCCGGTCCAGCGGTGGCGCAAGAATCTGGTACTGACCTGCGGTTCACTGCTGGTACTGGCAATGCTGCTGACCTGGATCCCGCTCAGTATGCCGCTCAAGCTGAGCCTGGCCTGGGTCAAGGGCACGGAAAGTCTTGAGGTCGACAGCGTGGATAAGCTCTCTGCCCTGCCGCTGCACGTCGGCGATGTGCTCAGGGTGACGGGAACCGGTATGTGCTCGGTGCCAGGCAATTACCAGAGCAATCGCACCTACGCTTACATGCCTTTTGACTGCTCTGCTATCTACTGGAACAAAGCTGCTCCGCTGCCTCAGCCGCAGTCTGACATTATTGACAAGGCCGCTGCGCTGCTGGATACCACCCTGCGCCAGCTGCATCCGGAAACCAGTACCGATCCCAAGCTTAATCCGCAGCTCGCCTCAGCGATTCAGAAGTCAGGCATGATTTTGCTGGATGATTTTTCCGAGCTGGTGCTAAGGACGCAGGATCTCTGCAGCCAGCAGCAGGATTGCGTCCGGCTGAAAAATGCGCTGGTTAACCTGGGCAATGCGAAAGACTGGGATTCGCTGATCCACCGCGCGGACACCGGCAAACTCAGCGGCATGAATGTGCTGTTAAGGCCTGTCAGTGCCGAGGCGCTGGAGAATCTGGTGAATACCGCGACGTCGACCTTCTTTTCCCGTGAAACCCGTCGTGCGGCGGAAACGCTTAACAGCCCGCCGCCGGGCGGCTTTCTTATCATCAGCGATGAAGGCCGGCAGCTGGTGACGCAGCCGCAGCCTGCCGTCTCCCTGTTTGATCTGGACGCGCCTTCACAGTGGCGCGAGCTGCAGCGTATCGCGGGCATGCTGCTGCATACGCCGTTCAGCGCCAGCGGCATCATTACCAGTATGAGTACCGACGCTAACGGGACACGCCATATCATGCTGCATAACGAACCGGATGCCATGGCGCAATGGCGCTACATCGGCAGCGTTGTGCTGATGCTGATACTGCTGATTTCCGTGCTGGTGAACGGGTTACTGACGCTGCGTCGCATCCATCGTAACCGGCTGCGCATGGCTGAAATTCAGCAATATTACGATAAATGCTTTAACCACAATCTCAGCACTATGCAGAGTGTGCGCTCGCTGTTCTGACCCTCCGCCCTTCTGTGCTACCCTGACGCGCATTTTTTTGCGACGGCTGTCGGGGCCGGCATTTACGCTAAACTGATAGGGTGCGGCATCGCGTCGCACCTTGATTTATCACTTTCTGCCCATATCTCCGGGTATCTGCAGCTTTCCCTCTGCGAAGTTCGCGTCAGAGCCGGTTGCATATAGCGCGACGCGGTGATGAGAGCCCGGCCAGCGTCTGGTGCAGAGACCCGGGCGTCAGCCGCTTCCGACGCCGACTGGCCGCCACCCTTTTTCAGCGCCGCCCTGCCGGACCCGTTTACCGGTAAAGGTGAAACGCTGCGTTAAAGCAGGAGCCACAATGAAAGAGAAAATCAGCGACGGCGTACGCCTTGATAAATGGCTGTGGGCCGCGCGCTTCTATAAAACCCGCGCGCTGGCACGTGAAATGATCGAAGGCGGCAAGGTTCACTATAACGGTCAGCGCAGCAAACCCAGCAAGCTGGTTGAATCTGGCGCGGAGTTAACGCTGCGACAGGGAAACGATGAGCGGACGGTGATCGTTAACGCCATCAGCGATCAGCGCCGCCCCGCCAGCGAAGCGCAACTGATGTATAGCGAAACCGCCGCCAGCGTGGAAAAACGGGAAAAAACGGCGCTGGCGCGCAAGCTGAACGCGCTGACTATGCCACATCCGGATCGCCGGCCTGATAAAAAAGAGCGCCGCGATCTGATGAAATTTAAACTGTCGGGTGATGAATAGTTTCCACCCCTGCGAGAGAAAACTTATGTCTGTTCAAGATCAATTACACCGTTACCTGTTCGAAAACGTTGCCGTGCGCGGCGAGCTGGTCAATGTCTCCCACACCTGGCAGGACATTATCCGCAACCATGACTACGCAGAGCCGGTAAAAACGCTGCTGGGCGAGCTGCTGGTTGCGACCAGTCTGCTGACCGCCACGCTGAAATTTGACGGTGATATCACGGTGCAGCTGCAGGGTGACGGCCCGCTGACACTGGCAGTGATCAACGGTAATAACCGTCAGGAGCTGCGTGGCGTGGCGCGCGTGAAAGAAGGTGCAGAGATTGCGCCCGGCAGCACGCTGAAAGAGATGACAGGTAACGGCTATCTGGTTATTACCATTACACCAGAAAAAGGCGAACGTTATCAGGGCGTGGTGGGTCTTGAGGCGGATACGCTGGCAGGCTGTCTGGAAGACTATTTCATGCGTTCTGAGCAGCTGCCTACCCGCCTGTTTATCCGTACTACTGAGCAGGGCGCAGCCGGTATTTTACTGCAGGTGCTGCCCGCGCAGGAGACCAGTCAGGATGATTTCAATCATCTGGCCATGCTGACGGAAACGGTGAAAGCGGAAGAGCTGATCACGCTGCCGGCAAACGATGTGCTGTGGCGTCTCTACCATCAGGAAGAAGCCACCGTTTACGATCCGCTGCCTGTTATGTTTAAGTGCACCTGCTCGCGCCAGCGCTGCGGTGAAGTGCTTAAAACGCTGCCAGAGAGCGAAGTGGATGAGATCCTCGAGGAAGATGGCAAAATCGATATGCACTGCGACTATTGCGGCACGCACTATGTTTATGACGCGGTTGATATTGCTGCCATCCGGAACGAATCTGTCAGCGACAGCGACCAGCTGCACTGATTCCGCTGCGGGCGGCCACGCCGCCCGTTTCGCATAAAACTATACCCCCATGTTTTTTCACGGAAATTAACTAATTTTCACTAACTTTACTTTTATAAGTAGCCGATTTCTCCGCTTGTCACGTTCCAGTTCGCATTTTTAACTATCTTCACTTTCCGCTTCTGCTCAGATGTGTACACTGCGCGCGATCTGTCCTGCGCAACCGAGTGCGCCACGCGGCAGACACCCCCTAAAAATGCAATGAAGTACCGATTTAAGGAGCAGTCACATGCGCGTTAACGGCCTGACATCGCAAGACCTCGCCGACCTGGGCATCAGCGGCACTACCGAAGTGGTGTATAACCCTGACTATGACACGCTGTTTCAGGAAGAAACCCGCCCGGAGCTGGAGGGTTATGCGCGAGGCACCCTGACGCAGAGCGGCGCAATCGCCGTGGATACCGGCATTTTTACCGGCCGCTCACCGAAAGATAAATATATTGTCCGCGATGACACGACGCGCGATACGCTGTGGTGGAATGGCACCGGCAACGGTAAAAACGATAATCAGCCGCTTTCGCAGGAGACCTGGCAGGCGCTGAAGGATCGCTGTACCCAGCAGCTTTCAGGCAAACGCCTGTTTGTGGTGGATGCCTTTTGCGGTGCCAATCCTGACTCCCGCCTGAGCGTACGCTTTGTGATGGAAGTGGCCTGGCAGGCGCACTTTGTGAAAAACATGTTTATCCGCCCGAGCGATGAAGAGCTGGCCAGCTTCACGCCTGATTTTGTGGTGATGAACGCGGCGCAGTGTACCAATCCGGACTGGCAGGCGCAGGGGCTGAACTCAGAAAATTTTGTTGCATTTAACCTGACAGAACGCATGCAGCTGATTGGCGGTACCTGGTACGGCGGCGAAATGAAGAAGGGCCTCTTCGCCATCATGAACTATCTGCTGCCGCTGAAAGGCATCGCCTCCATGCACTGCTCCGCGAACGTGGGTAAAGCGGGCGACGTGGCCGTGTTCTTTGGCCTCTCCGGCACCGGTAAGACCACGCTCTCCACCGATCCTGAGCGGCAGCTGATTGGCGATGATGAGCACGGCTGGGATGATGACGGCGTCTTCAATTTTGAAGGCGGCTGCTATGCAAAAACCATCAACCTGTCTGAACAGGCAGAGCCGGAAATCTATCGCGCTATCCGCCGCGATGCGCTGCTGGAAAACGTGGTGGTGCGTGCTGACGGCAGCGTGGATTACGCCGATGGCAGCAAAACAGAAAACACCCGCGTCTCCTATCCGATCAATCACATTGAAAACATTGTGCAGCCGGTTTCCAAAGCGGGTCATGCGAAAAAGGTCATTTTCCTTACGGCTGATGCGTTTGGCGTGCTGCCGCCGGTTTCGCGGCTGACGCCAGAGCAGACGCAGTATCACTTCCTTTCCGGCTTCACAGCCAAGCTGGCCGGCACTGAACGCGGCGTCACGCAGCCAACGCCAACCTTCTCTGCCTGCTTTGGCGCCGCATTTCTGACCCTGCATCCGACGCAATATGCTGAAGTGCTGGTTAAGCGCATGGAAGCGGCGGGCGCGCAGGCTTATCTGGTTAACACCGGCTGGAACGGCAGCGGCAAGCGCAACTCACTGAAAGATACCCGGGCGATTATCAACGCGATTCTGGCAGGCGAGCTGGATAACGCCGCGACCGTGACCCTGCCGGTGTTCAATCTGCAGATCCCGACGCAGCTGGCCGGGGTGGACGCCGCCACGCTGGATCCGCGCCGCAGCTGGCAGAGCGAAGCGGAGTGGCAGCAGGCCGCGCAGGATCTGGCACAGCGTTTTATTACTAACTTTGAGAAGTATACCGACAACGACGCGGGTAAAGCGCTGGTACAGGCGGGTCCACAGCTGTAAGCACGGCTGAACCACTGCAGCGGGCGGCATCACTGCCGCCCTTTTTTCTGTCTGCTCAGGTGCTGTGCGCGACGCTGGCCAGCGCGGTGCTGTTTTCCGGCATCGGCAGCCAGGCGCGGATACGTAATCCGCCGCGCTCGCTGGCACCAATCTCCAGCGATCCTTCATGCGCATCGATTATGCGCTGCACAATCGCCAGCCCCAGCCCGGTGCCGCTGGTACTGCGGGCGCTGTCGCCGCGCACAAACGGCTGAAACAGATGCTGCAGCTGATCGGGTTTAATACCGGGACCATCATCATCAACCTGGAACCAGGCGCGGTTAAGCTCCTGGCCGCTGCTGACTTTGATCCAGCCGTTACCATAACGCGCAGCATTTACCACCAGATTTGCCACCGCGCGTTTAATCGAGAGCGGATTGATATTCAGCATCAGCTCATCGGTCATCACCGCATTCTCAATCTCGCGTTCATAGCCGCTCTCGGCCGCGACCACTTCTCCCAGCACGCTATTGAGATCGGCCCGCTCGGTCTGCATCTCCTGACCCGTACGCAGATAATCGATGAACTGCTCAATGATAGCGTTGCACTCTTCGATATCTTTATTAATTGACTCCGCCAGATAGCCATCCTGCTCACCCATCATCTCGGTCGCCAGACGGATGCGCGTCAGCGGCGTGCGCAGATCGTGACTGACGCCCGCCATCAGCAGGGTGCGATCGTCAGCCAGCTGCTTGACGCCAGCCGCCATCTGATTGAAGGCGCGCGTCACCGAACGCACTTCAGAGGCTCCGTATTCACGCAGCGGCGGCGGAATAATGCCTTTGCCCACCTGCAGTGCCGCGTGCTCCAGATCCACCAGCGGCCGGTTTTGCATCCGGATAAACAGCCAGGCTCCGCCAATCGCCAGCAGCATAATCGCCAGCGTGTAGCGGAACAGCGGCGAGAAGTCACCCTGATGAATTTCCGTCAGCGGCACCCGCACCCAGATATCGGGCGAAAGCCAGGTTTTCAGCCAGACAACCGGCGAGTTTTTATTGACCTCGACGCGCACATCGGTCGGGCCGCCCAGCTGCTGCGCCATCTGCTCACTCAGAAACTCATAGTGCTGCGCCCAGCGCAGCCCGCTCTCTTCTGCCGCCGCGTTGGTATAAAGCGAAATCCCCAGCTCGCGGTAAATTTCGCGCCGGAAGGCGGGTGGCACTTCCAGCTGTGTCCCATCTTCCAGCTGCAGCCGATCGGTCATCAGCATACGCACTTCGTAGGCCAGCACCTTATTAAACTGCTGCAGGCTGGGAAGAATAGCGAAGTTCAGCACCACCAGATACGTTGTTACCAGGCTGACAAACAGCAGGGTAACGATCAGCAGCAGGGTGCGGGCAAAGGAGCTGCGGGGCGAGAAGCGCAGTCGCCTCATGCTTTACTGCCGTCCGGCACAAAAACGTAGCCCAGACCCCAGACGGTCTGGATATAGCGCGGATGCGCGGGATCTTCTTCCACCATGCGGCGCAGGCGCGAAATCTGCACGTCGATTGAGCGTTCCATGGCGCTGTATTCGCGTCCGCGCGCCAGGTTCATCAGCTTGTCACGCGAAAGCGGCTCACGCGGATGACTCACCAGCGCTTTCAGCACGGCAAATTCACCGCTGGTGAGCGGCATAGGCTCATCTTCACGGAACATTTCACGCGTGCCGAGGTTCAGTTTGAATTTGCCGAAGGCGATAACCGCCTCTTCCTGTGAAGGCGCACCCGGCAGCTCGTTGGCCTGACGACGCAGCACCGCGCGGATCCGCGCCAGCAGTTCACGCGGGTTAAACGGTTTGGGAATATAGTCATCCGCCCCGATTTCCAGCCCGACAATGCGGTCAACCTCTTCACCCTTAGCTGTCACCATGATAATCGGCATCGGGTTACTCTGGCTGCGCAGACGGCGACAGATAGAGAGGCCATCTTCGCCTGGCAGCATTAAATCCAGCACCATCAGATGAAACGATTCACGCGTCAGCAGGCGATCCATCTGTTCAGCATTAGCGACACTGCGCACCTGAAAGCCCTGTTCGGTGAGATAGCGTTCCAGCAGCGCGCGCAGACGCATATCGTCATCAACGACCAGAATTTTGTAGTTCTCTTGCATGTTCAACTCCCAAAGGCGCCATTGCCTGAAGCAATATTGTGAGGATAAGGGACCTGTCTGTGACAGATATTTATGGTTTATATTCTAAGCGAAATTGTTACAAAGCATATTAAACAGGAGCTTATATTTAATTTCTTGCCTGAAATGCGGCTCCGCTCCCGCTTTTGCCACCCGATTTTACCCTGATTAGCGCTTGTCTGAAAAAACGGCACTTTTTCTCACTGCGCGTGGCTCGACCGCACTTTTCCCGCTCTGCCAGAGCCTGCCCTGCGCTTTCACATCAATTCAGCGGGATAGCAGACCGCCGGCAGCACAAAACTGCGCAGATTCTGGTTAGCGCCTCATAACGCTCTCGGAAGAGTGCCAGCGGCGGCACAATCCAAGACCATTTATAAATAAAGACAGTTAAATCAGCGAGTAAACACCACTTTCGCCCGGCCCGATGATCTCCGACACTTCTGCTGTATCGACCCGATCGGTGTCATGTGGAGAAGAAAAATGAAAAAAGTTGTTCTGCTGAGCGCGCTGGTTCTCTCCAGCCTTACCCAGGTTCAGGCGGCAACGTCAGTCGGTGAAGCCGCCGGTGCGCAGGCGTCAACGACAGCAAAAGGCAACTCGGATGCAATTGGCGTGGGCGCAGTAGCAGCACTGCTGGGCGTGGCGCTGGCTACCATGGGCGGTGGCGATGGCAATGGCAGCAGCACCTCAACCACTACCGCAACGGTGCCGGGCAAGTAAGCGCTATACCGGGACTGCGCTGCCTGTGGCTCACCACGCGCAGTGCAGTTCACTTACGCCTTGTCGTGATAGGTAATCTGATTCACAAACCAGATCTTTTGTCCTTCAGGCGTGTTAACGGTGACCTCATCATCGACCTCTTTTTTGATCAGCGCCCGCGCCATAGGTGAATCGATTGAGATGTACTCTTTCACATTATCGCCATAGATTTCATCTGGTCCGACGATGCGAAAACGCTTTTGTTCCCCCTGCTCATTCTCCACTTCTACCCACGCGCCGAAAAAGACTTTGCCCTCCTGCTGCGGGGCGTAATCAACAATTTTCAGCTCAGCGAGGCATTTGCGCAGGTAGCGTACCCGCCGGTCAATCTGCCGCAGCAGCCGTTTATTGTAGGTATAGTCCGCGTTTTCTGACCGATCGCCGAGGCTGGCGGCCCAGGAGACGATACGGGTGATCTCCGGACGCTTCTCATTCCACAGATGATCGTGCTCGGCGCGCAGCTTGTTGTAGCCTTCGCGGGTAATCAGTTGAGTTTTCATTACATCGGCTCATTTATGTCAGTTTTGCAGGTCGCCAGCTGCGTACAATAAGCGACGCTGCCGCAGGCAGCAAGATGCGGGCGCGATTCAGAAAAAGATGGATTGCCGCCCGGCTGGCTGGCAATTTACGCCCTCAGTCCGTATAACTGTCCCCTGTTTTTAACCCCGGATAAGCAAGATCGTTACTGATGATGAAAGATTCGCTGAGCCAGATTATCGCAGGTGAGCTGCAGGCACGCGCCGAACAGGTTGATGCCGCCGTACGCCTGCTGGATGAAGGGAATACCGTCCCCTTTATTGCACGTTACCGTAAGGAAGTCACCGGCGGGCTGGATGATACCCAGCTGCGCGCGCTGGAGAGCCGCCTGAGCTATCTGCGCGAGCTGGACGATCGCCGCCAGTCGATTCTGAAATCGATTGACGATCAGGGCAAACTCTCGCCGGAACTGGCGCAGGCTATCAACAGCACGCTGAGTAAAACCGAGCTGGAAGATCTCTATCTGCCTTACAAGCAGAAGCGCCGTACGCGTGGCCAGATCGCCATTGAAGCGGGCCTCGAACCGCTGGCTGACACATTGTGGAACGATCCCTCGCAGCAGCCGGAAGCGGTAGCTGCAGGCTTTGTGGATGCGGATAAAGGCGTGGCGGATACGCGCGCCGCGCTCGATGGCGCACGCTATATCCTGATGGAGCGGTTTGCCGAAGACGCCGCGCTGCTGGCAAAAGTGCGCGACTATCTGTGGAAAAACGCCCATCTGGTAGCACGTGTCGTTGAGGGCAAAGAAGAGGCGGGCGCTAAATTCCGCGACTATTTTGATCATCACGAAGCGCTGAGCAGCGTGCCTTCGCACCGCGCACTGGCGATGTTTCGCGGCCGCAACGAAGGCGTACTGCAGCTGTCGCTGAATGCCGATCCGCAGTCTGAAGAGGCGCCGCGTGAAAGCTATGGCGAAACGCTGATTGCCGATCACCTGGGTCTGCGCCTGAATAATGCGCCGGCTGACAGCTGGCGTAAAGCGGTGGTGAGCTGGACATGGCGCATCAAGGTGCTGCTGCATCTCGAAACCGAACTGATGGGCACCATCCGTGAACGGGCCGAAGATGAAGCGATTAACGTCTTTGCCCGCAATCTGCACGATCTGCTGATGGCCGCTCCGGCCGGTATGCGCGCCACAATGGGGCTTGACCCTGGCCTGCGCACCGGTGTGAAGGTTGCCGTAGTTGATGCGACCGGCAAACTGGTGGCCACTGATACGGTCTACCCGCACACCGGTCAGGCGGCGAAAGCGGCGGCGGCCGTCGCGGCGCTCTGTATAAAGCATCAGGTTGAGCTGGTGGCGATTGGTAACGGCACCGCTTCGCGCGAAACCGAGCGCTTTTTCCTCGATGTGCAGAAACAGTTTCCGCAGGTCAGCGCACAAAAAGTGATCGTCAGTGAAGCGGGCGCCTCCGTCTACTCCGCTTCGGAACTGGCGGCGCTGGAGTTTCCTGACCTCGACGTATCGTTGCGCGGTGCGGTCTCTATTGCCCGTCGCCTGCAGGATCCGCTGGCCGAGCTGGTCAAAATTGACCCTAAATCGATTGGTGTGGGCCAGTATCAGCATGATGTCAGTCAGAGTCAGCTGGCGAAAAAGCTGGATGCCGTGGTTGAAGATTGCGTTAACGCCGTTGGCGTCGATCTCAACACCGCCTCGGTCGCCCTGCTTACGCGCGTAGCGGGTCTGACGCGCATGATGGCGCAGAATATTGTGGGCTGGCGTGATGAAAACGGACGTTTTCAGAACCGTCAGCAGCTGCTGAAAGTGAGCCGCCTCGGACCAAAAGCGTTTGAACAGTGCGCCGGCTTTCTGCGCATCAATCACGGTGACAATCCGCTGGATGCCTCTACGGTGCATCCGGAAGCGTATCCGCTGGTGGAGCGTATTCTCTCTGCCACTGAGCAGGCGCTGGATGCGCTGATGGGAAATCCCGGCAGCCTGCGCAATCTGAACGCGCGCGACTTTACCGATGAACGCTTTGGTCTGCCTACCGTGACCGATATCATCAAAGAGCTGGAAAAGCCGGGCCGCGATCCGCGTCCTGAGTTCAAAACCGCGCAGTTTGCCGAAGGCGTGGAAACCATGAACGATCTGCTGCCCGGTATGATTCTGGAAGGCGCCGTGACCAACGTGACTAACTTTGGTGCCTTTGTGGATATCGGCGTGCATCAGGATGGGCTGGTGCATATCTCCTCTCTCTCCGATCGCTTCGTGGAAGATCCGCATCAGGTGGTGAAAGCAGGCGATATCGTGAAGGTCAAAGTCATGGAAGTGGATCTGCAGCGTAAACGTATTGCGCTCACTATGCGTCTGGATGAACAGCCGGGTGAGAGCAATGCACGCAGCGGTAGCCGACCTGCTGCCAGGGAACCGGCGCGCGCCGCAAATCCGGCCAAAGGGCGCGGCAAGCCTGCGCCTGCAGGCAACAGTGCCATGGGTGATGCGCTGGCTGCGGCTTTTGGTAAAAAGCGCTGATTTCAGCCTGCTAATCTGCCTGCAGCCGGCAAATGGCTGCAGGTAACAGGTTGCGAAATTGTCCCGTCAGGCTACGCTGAAAAAATCTGTGTGATCCACTGACCTTCCGCGTGGCCTGACAATCTGATGGATAAAATCAACGCCCTGCTCGATGAGATCTATGAAGGAGACCTGCCCGCCATCGCGCGCGAGCGTCTGCTGTCACATATCCGCGCCGCGCGCGACAGCGTGAAAATGCCACGTAAAGCGCACTGGGATGAGAAAGATGTGGTGCTCATCACCTACGCCGATCAGTTTCGTGAGCCGGAGCAGCCCACCCTCGCCAGCTTTACACGCTTTTATCAGCAGCACCTGCAGTCTGCTTTTAACCTGGTGCACCTGCTGCCATTCTTTCCCTACTCGTCCGATGATGGCTTTTCGGTTATCGACTACCACAAAGTCAATCCGATCTGCGGTGACTGGCAGCAGATTGCGGCGCTGCACAGCCAGACGCGGCTGATGTTCGACTTTGTCTGCAACCATATCTCGGCGCACAGCGCCTGGTTTCGTCACTATCTGGCGCAGGACCCGGGCTGGGATGATTTTTTTATCAGTATGCCGCCGGCCACCGATCTCAGCGCCGTGACCCGCCCGCGCACTTCGCCGCTGCTTACGCCTTTTACCCTGGCCGACGGCAGCACGCGCTATATCTGGACCACCTTCAGCGCCGATCAGATCGATCTTAACTTCGCCAGCCCGGATGTGCTGATCCGTATGATCGGCGTGCTGCTCGACTACCTGAAAAAAGGTGCGGATTATGTGCGGCTGGATGCGGTTGGCTATATGTGGAAAACGCCGGGCACGCGCTGCATTCACCTGCATAAAACCCATTTGCTGGTGAAGCTGTTCCGCGCCGTCGCCGATGTTGTTGCGCCGGGCACGGTGATCATCACGGAAACCAACGTGCCGCACCAGGATAACATCAGCTATTTTGGCCGCGGGGATGATGAAGCGCAGATGGTATATCAGTTTTCTCTGCCGCCGCTGGTGCTGCAGGCGATCCATGCCGGTTCAGCGCGCGCGCTGCGTCAGTGGGCCGCCTCGCTGACGCCCGGCAGCGGCAGCACCACCTTTTTTAACTTTCTCGCCTCGCATGACGGTATCGGCCTGAATCCGGCGCGGGGCATTCTGTCAGAGCCTGAAATTGTTGCCCTGGTGCGTGAGCTGGCGCTGGAAGGCGCGCTGGTGTCATATAAAAACAACCCCGACGGCACCACCAGCCCCTATGAAATCAACGTTACCTATCTCGATGCGCTTAACCATCAGACCGATGATGATGAGACGCGCCTGCGCCGTTTCCTGCTGGCGCACGCCATTCTGCTGGCGTTTCCGGGCGTGCCCGCGATTTATATTCAGAGCATCCTCGGCTCGCGTAACGATAACGAAGGGGTGCGCGCTGCCGGCCACAACCGCGCCATCAATCGCGAAAAATATAGCCTGCGTGAAATGGAGCAGTGGATCAGCGGCGGCGACTGGCTGCGTCAGCAGGTGTTTGAACGGCTGAGTGCGCTGATCCAGCTGCGCACCCGCCAGCCCGCTTTTCATCCCGATAACGCCATGACTCTGCTGGAGAGCGACAATGCAGTCCTGCTGTTTCGCCGCCACGCGCCAGATGAAGAGGGGCTGCTGTGCCTGTTTAACCTGAGCAGCCGTGAAATTACCGCCACGCTGCCGCAGGCGCGACACTACCAGGATATCGTCAGCGGGCAAAAGGTGGACGGCAGCGCGCCGGTGACGCTCGCTGCCTGGCAGTTTATGTGGCTACGTGGATAAACTGCGTCACGTGCCCGCAGAACGCCTCAGGATGTGAGATAAACGGCGCATGCGCTGCCTTTTCCATGACCACTGACGGGGAGCCGGGCCAGCGCGCATCCAGCTCGGCGGCAATACGTCGCGGTACCAGCCCATCCAGCGCCCCATAGAGGCGCAGGAACGGCACGCTAAGAGTGTCCAGCGTCGGGCGCAAATCGCTCTGCCGCAGAATCTCCAGCCCGCTCTGCAGCGCCGCAACTGACGGCATCGGCTGCGACAGCACCACCTCTTTCAGCTGACGCGCATCCTGACGCGCATTTTCTGTCCCCATGGTCTGTAATGCCAGAAAGCGCTCAACGGTGCGCCGGAAATCGTCACTGAGCTGCTGCTGAAAACCGGTCAGGGTGTCGGGCTTAATCCCCGGCCACTCCGCCTGCGCGGTAAAACAGGGCGAGGAGGCTACGCTGATCAATGCAGAAACGCGCGCCGGCTGCAGCAGCGCCAGCTGGCTGGCCACCAGCCCGCCCAGTGACCAGCCCAGCAGCGTGGCGCGTTCAGGCAGCTGCGGCAGCAGCTGTTGCGCCATCTGTATCAGCGTCAGCGGACCGGCCGCTGCGCTGCGGCCAAATCCGGGCAGATCCACCAGATGCAGGCGAAAATGGGGACTGAGTCGCGGAACAATGTGTTGCCACACTTCGGCATTCAGTCCCCAGCCGTGCAGCAGCACAAGATCGCGATCGCCCGCGCCCGTGGTGTGCCAGTAAAGCGAACTCATCGGTTACACTCCCGAAAAGTGAAAAAGAGGTCGCTATGCTATCAACCCCGGCCCGCTGCTGGCTATGCCATCTTCCGCTGCAGATTGCACACCACGGCTTATGCACTCTCTGTCTGCATCAGCTGCCGCTCCTGCCGGCGCTCTGCCCCTGCTGCGGCCTGCCAGCCACTGCAGCGCAGCGCTGCGGTCGCTGCCTGCGTCAGCCGCCGCCGTGGCATCGCTTAACCTGCGTCAGCGATTACACTCCGCCGCTGAGTGACTGGGTACAGCAGCTGAAATTTTCCGGCGCGATCGCACTCAGGGTGATGCTGGCGCGGCTGCTTTTGTTAAAATTGTTAACAACGCGCCGGAATGAACCCGCTACGGCGTTCGATCTGGTGCTGAGCGTGCCGCTGCATCATCAGCGCGCCTGGCAGCGCGGCTTTAATCAGTCAGCGCTGCTTGCGCAGCCGCTCGCACGCTGGCTGAGGTGTGAGTATCGTGAAGGTGTCAGCCGGATACGTCGCGGCAGCACCCAGCATCAGCTTAATGCCCGCGCGCGCCGTCATAATCTGCGCAGCGCGTTCCGCCTTGAAATGCCGGTGCAGGATCGCCATATCCTGCTGATTGATGATGTGGTCACCACCGGCAGCACCGTAGCGGAGATTAGCCGCCTGCTGCAGGCTGAGGGCGCCGCCAGCATCCATATTGGCTGCCTGTGCCGTACCTTGTAGAGCGTCGGTGTTGGGCGTATTATAACCAGGTAATTTAGTCAACTATTGAGCAATCGCCATGATCCGTATTACTGATACTGCGCAAGAGCATTTCGCAAAACTGCTGTCAAAACAGGAAGATGGCACCCAGATCCGCGTATTCGTTATTAACCCGGGTACGCCAACCGCCGAGTGCGGCGTCTCCTACTGCCCGCCTGACGCGGTAGAAGCAACGGATACCGAACTGAAGTTCGATAAACTCTCTGCCTATGTGGATGAGCTGAGCGCACCCTATCTTGAAGATGCAGAGATTGACTTCGTTACGGATAATCTCGGCTCTCAGCTGACCCTGAAAGCGCCAAACGCGAAAATGCGTAAAGTCTCTGACGATGCGCCGATGGCAGAGCGGGTCGAATATCTGCTGCAGGCGCAGATCAATCCGCAGCTGGCCAGCCACGGCGGCCGCGTGTCGCTGATGGAGATCACCGATGATGGCATCGCCGTGCTGCAGTTTGGCGGCGGCTGTAACGGCTGCTCGATGATTGATGTCACGCTGAAAGATGGCATTGAGAAAGAGCTGCTGGCTGCCTTCCCGGAGCTGAAAGGGGTTCGCGATCTCACTGAACACCAGCGCGGCGAACACTCCTACTACTGATAGTTTATGCGGCAGCGCCCTGCGCTGCCGCGGTTTTACTACGCTTTACGCGCCTCGCTTACCGTTTTCAGCAGTTTCTTCACGCCCTTATCCGCAAACGCCTCTTCCAGCGTAAAGCTCCACTTGCGTCGCCAGTTAGGATACTCATCTGTTGTGCCCGGCACGTTAACCGGCGTTGTCATGCCCATCCAGTCCTCCGGCTGCAGGCCCAGCAGCGTGCTGCGGGTAAGCGCCAGAAAGCGATGGATAGCCTGATTAAAGGCTGGCGTCAGCGCCTGTTTTTCCGCCTGCTTTGCACTGCGCGCCGGCATGGCCCCGGCCTGATGCAGCGCATCCAGCAGCGCCTGTTTCTGTTCCACGCGCTGCGCCTGCAGCGACTGCAGCGTACTGCCTTTATACATACCCAGCTTCTCGCCCAGTGCCAGATCCTCCGCCTGCCAGAAGCCGCTCAGCGTCGGCAGATCGTGCGTGCTGGCACTGGCGATGGACTGCGGCGGATAGCTGTCGGGCAGGCGATAGCGCCCCTCTTTTTCCTGTTCGAAGAACAGTACTTTCCAGGAGAAAACTCCGCTGTCGCGCAGCAGTTTGACAATTTCCTGCGGCACGGTGCCGAGATCTTCGCCAATCACCATGCAGCGCATCCGCTGGCTCTCCAGCGCCAGAACCGCCAGCAGATCCTCTACCGGATAGGAGACGTAGGCGCCTTTATCCGCACCTTCCCCATGCGGGATCCACCACAGTCGCAGCAGCGACATCACATGGTCGATGCGCAGCGCGCCGCAGTCGCGCATATTCGCGCGCAGCAGGTCGATAAACGGCTGATAGCCACGCGCGCGCAGCACGTGCGGATCGAGCGGCGGCAGCCCCCAGTTTTGTCCCAGCGGTCCCAGCGGATCGGGCGGCGCGCCGACCGAAGCGCCAAGTTTATATAGCTGCGGATCCTGCCAGGTTTCGGCACTATGTTCAGCCACACCTACCGCCAGGTCGCGGTAAAGCCCCACCGCCATACCCAGCTCCTGACTGCGCTGCCAGCAGTCACTGAACTGCTGATGCGCCAGCCACTGCAGCCAGCTCCAGAAGCCAATCTCCTCTTCATGCTGCGCGCACCAGGCCTGGACTTCCGGCTGCGCAGCACTGCGTAAACCCTCCGGCCAGGTTTCCCAGCCCCACCCCTGCTCATCCTGCCCGCTGCGCTCAGCCAGAATGCCATCAAACGCGGCCTGATAACGCAACGCGTCGCCGCCCGCCGTCAGAAACGCCTGGTAATCCGCTTCCTCTGCCGCCTGCGGCTGATACTGCTGCCAGGCCAGACGCAGCGCCTCCAGCTTGAGTGCCGCCACTGCCGCATAGTCAACTGCCTCCACCGCGCGCGCCTTCTCCAGCGCCTTGCGGGTTTTCGCACTCTTCCACCAGCGCTGTGCAGCGGCGCTCTGCTGAAATGCTGCCACCTGGCTGACGTCAATATAGAGAATATTCAGCCAGCGGCGCGACGCCGGGCTGTAGGGGCTGGCGAGATCGGGCTGAGCCGGATAGAGCGCATGCAGCGGGTTAAGGCCAATAAAGTCGCCGCCGTGCGCCGCTACCTGCTCCAGCATCCGTTTTAAATCGCCAAAGTCACCGATACCCCAGTTCTGCTCTGAGCGCAGCGTATAGAGCTGCACCAGCGCACCCCAGCGTTTTTCTCCCTGTGCCAGCGGTTCAGGCAGGTAGCAGCGACGCGGCGCAATAATCAGGCGCGACTGCCACTCCTGACGCCCTTTACGCAGGCTGAGCTGATGATAGCCCTGCGTCAGACGCGGCGGCAGCGTCAGCATCTCGCCACCCTGTACCGTGCCGCTGTGGCTTTTGCCCTGCTCAGTGGTCAGCTGCCAGGTAAATTCACCTTTGCCACCCACCGCAAGCTCGCGCCGGGCGCGTGCCACAAAGACCTGCACCGGCGGCACCGGCGGCGCTTTACCTGCCGGCGCCTCCATTACCGCCAGCAGCGCCTCTTTGGTCTCATCGCTGATGGTTTCCTTTTCCCCTCTGGCATTCACAAAACGCAAGGCAATTCCCGCCGCTTCTGCGGCCTGATCCAGTTTATTGAGAGACATCAACGCTCCTTTCGCGTCCGGGCTGGCGGATAGAGATCAAAAGGATAAGTAAAGTCGCGCCTGGTGAAAAAAGCGACCGGATCGGAAGGGAGAGGGAAAAAATAGCTGCCGGGCGCGTGGCCCGGCGCAGGATCAGCAGAGTTCGAGATGGACCTCATGCTGCTCAATCACTTTAAGCACGCTGGCGGGAGGCTTCTGATCGGTAAACATGTAATCAATCAGTCCCATATTGCCCAGATTGACCATAGCGTTACGCCCGAACTTTGAGTGATCCACAACCAGCATTACGCAGCGCGAATTGTCGATGATGGCTCGTTTGGTCCGGACTTCATGGTAGTCAAACTCCAGCAGCGAGCCATCCATATCGATGCCGCTGATACCGAGAATGCCGTAGTCGAGGCGGAACTGCGAGATAAAGTCGAGCGTGGCTTCGCCCATGATCCCGCCGTCACGCGTGCGCACTTCTCCGCCGGCGATGATCACCCGGAAATCGGGCTTGCCCATCAGGAGAATGGCAACGTTAAGGTTGTTCGTGACAATCCGCAGATCGTTATGGTTCAGCAGCGCATGGGCAACCGCTTCGGGTGTAGTACCGATATCAATAAACAGCGTTGCGCCATCCGGGATCTGACTGGCCACGCGCGCGGCGATGCGTGCCTTTTCTGCCGACCACATCATTTTACGATCCTGCCAGGCGGTATTTTCCGAACTGGAGGGCAGCGCCGCGCCGCCGTGATGGCGCTGAATTTTATTCTGATCGGCCAGATCGTTTAAATCCCGGCGGATGGTCTGCGGACTGACCGCAAAATGCTCAACCAGCTCTTCCGTACTGACATACCCCTGACGCCGGACCAGATCGATAATGGCGTCATGACGTTGCGTCTGCTTCACATCTCTCTCCTCGGCTTGCAGCCGTGTTCTTTTTATCTCTGATGACGGGCAGCGTGGCGCGTATCCACAAACGCCATAGCCAGCCCGACCAGCAGGCCGGTCACGTGCGCGGCATTAGCAATTGCCAGACCAAATGCGCCGTACCAGCCAATTACCAGCCATACAATAGCGAAACCAATCAGTCCGCGCTCCAGATAAATACCGCTTTCGGGATCGCGCTCGCCGCGCAGCCAGCAATAGCCCATCAGCGCATAGACCACACCCGAAAGACCGCCAAACAGCACGCCGCTGAATTTGGCCTGCATCCAGCCGCTGAGCAGCGCAGAGATCAGCATAATCACAAACAGCTTGCCGCTGCCGAGTCGCTTCTCGACCGCTCCGCCGAGATACCACCACCACATCAGGTTAAACAGGATATGCAGCAACGAAAAGTGCAGCAGCGCATGGCTGAACCAGCGCCAGACCTGAAAATATTGCGAGGCGTCAGCCGGCCAGCCCAGCCAGGCCAGCGCGACATCATCACCCGCAATCTGCATCAGAATAAACACTGCGACGCAGAGCGCCATCACCGAAAGCGTCAGCGGTCCGGCGCGTTCGCGAATCGTGGCCCAGACGTTGCTGCGCTCATAGTGCAGCCCGCTGCGGGTGCTGCCGCTGCGCCAGCTGGCCGCCTGATAGCGCGGGTGATTAGGGTCGCGAACGAATTGCGCAAGTTCGTTTTCGACCATCTGCAGCTGGCTCTCATCATCCAGCACGATCACAAAGTGACTTTCCTGCTCTATGCGCAGCGTCACACCGCGCGTCGCCATATAATCCACAAACGCCTGCGCGGTGCGGGCGTGGCTGAACCGGGTAATACGCATCATGCTGCGCTCTCCTTAAGATGGCGGGTCAGAGACTACCGGTCGCGGTCTGCGCAGGAAACGCTGCACGCCAGGCGTCAAACCCGCCATCAATGCTGTACACCTCACTGAAACCCTGCCCCAGCAGAAACTGCGCGGCGCCTTTGCTGCTGTTGCCGTGATAACACATTACCAGCACCGGCAGATCGCGGCGCGCCTGCGCGATAAAGTCCGCCAGGTTGTCATTGGAGAGATGCTGCGCGCCAGCGGCATGTCCCAGGGCGAAACTCTGTGGATCGCGAATATCGACTAACTGCGCGCCCTGCGCCAGCTGCGTGTTTGCCTGCTGAACGTTAATACACTCGAAGGTTTCCATCGTTATCTCTCATTTAGCTGTTCTGTTTGCGCCTAGTTTACCCTGAGAAACAGGTGCCATAACCTGATAAAGAAAAGGGTTATCTGTTTTTTTTCCTGCCGGAATGTTAGCTGCATCACGCAGGAATGTTTTTATTGCGTTAAAGACTGGCGAAAATGTTGGTTTCCGATTATTATTACGCTCGAAAACGAACATTTTAGAACTATTCCGAACATCGGAGGAGATGACGTGGAAACCAAAGACCTGATCGTGATCGGCGGCGGCATCAACGGAGCCGGCATTGCAGTGGACGCTGCAGGACGCGGACTGTCTGTGCTGATGCTGGAGGCGCGGGATCTGGCGTGTGCCACCTCCTCCGCCAGTTCCAAACTGATTCACGGCGGCCTGCGCTACCTTGAGCACTACGAATTTCGCCTGGTTGGTGAAGCGCTGGCCGAGCGCGAAGTGCTGTTAAAAATGGCACCGCATATCGCTTTCCCGATGCGCTTCCGCCTGCCGCACCGCCCGCACCTGCGTCCGGCGTGGATGATCCGTATGGGCCTGTTTATGTATGACCGCCTCGGCAAGCGCACTACGCTGCCGGGCAGTAAAGGTCTGCGCTTTGGCGCGGAGTCGGCGCTGAAGCCGGAAATTACGCGCGGTTTTGAATATTCCGACTGCTGGGTGGATGATGCCCGCATGGTGGTGCTGAACGCGCAGGAAGTTGAGCGTAAAGGTGGCGAAGTGCGCACCCGTACCCGCGTTAACCGCGCATGGCGTGAAGGCGGCATGTGGATGGTTGAGGCAGAAGAGGTCGATACCGGCAAAATTCTGACCTGGCGCGCTAAAGGCCTGGTTAATGCGGCCGGCCCGTGGGTTAAACAGCTGTTTGACGACGGCCTGAAGCTGAAATCCCCTTATGGCATTCGCCTTATTAAAGGCAGCCATATCGTGGTGCCGCGCGTGCACACCGAAAAGCAGGCTTATATTCTGCAGAACGAAGATAACCGTATCGTGTTTGTTATTCCGTGGATGGATGAGTTCTCTATCATCGGTACCACCGACGTTGAGTACAAAGGCGATCCGAAAAACGTTAAAATTGATGAGGAAGAGACGCGCTATCTGCTGAAGGTGTTTAACGCGCACTTCAAAAAGCAGCTGACCTCAGATGATATCGTCTGGAGCTACTCCGGCGTGCGTCCGCTGTGTGATGATGAGTCAGATTCACCGCAGGCGATCACCCGCGACTATACGCTGGACGTGCGTGATGATAACGGCGGGGCGCCGCTGCTGTCGGTGTTTGGCGGTAAGCTGACCACCTATCGCAAGCTGGCAGAGCATGCGATGGAGAAAATGGCGAAGTACTACCCGAACGCCGGCCCGGCCTGGACAAAAAATGCCGTGCTGCCGGGTGGTGATTTCTCCGGTACGCGTGAGGACTACGCTGCCGGTCTGCGTCGCCGCTATCCCTTTATCAGCGAAAACATGGCGCGGCACTATGCCCGCACCTACGGCAGTCGCACCGAAATGCTGCTTGAGGGTGCCACCAGCCTGACCGATCTGGGCGAGAATTTTGGTCATGAGTTCTATGAAGCTGAACTGCGTTATCTGGTCAAAAACGAGTGGGTACGTGAACTGGATGATGCTATCTGGCGCCGTACCAAGCAGGGTATGTGGCTGAACACGGCCCAGCAGGCGCGCATCAGCGAGTGGCTGGCGCGCAACAGTCAGAAGCCGGCGCTTTCGCTCGCATCGTAAGGTCTGTTATCCGCTTTACCGACCCCGCACCCGCTGCGGGGTTTTTTATGTCGCCGGATAACCGATTCAGGAAGAGCGTGCAGGGATAACAGAACAGCGCCGCTGCCCCACAGAAGCGGCAGCGGCGCTGGCACAGAGCAGCAATCAGAGTCCGGCGTGTTCGCGGATATATTTGCGCGCTTTTACCGCATATTCAAACGGGTTGGCAATAGCCGGATCCTGCTCCGCCTCTACCACCATCCAGCCTTTATAGCCTGCCTCGTCGAGAATTTTAAACACCGGCGCGAAATCGATCGCACCATCTCCCGGCACGGTGAAGGTGCCTTTCTTCACGCCATCAAGAAACGACAGGGATTTCCCGCGCACTTCAGCCACCACTTCGTCGCGCACATCTTTCAGATGCACGTGGAAAATACGCGGCAGATGCGTGGTCAGTACGTCCAGCATCGCCTGCTGCGATCCTTCAGAGTAGTAAATATGGCCGGTATCATAGAGCAGGCCTACGCTGTCGTGGGTCAGCGCCATAAAACGGTCAATCTCTTCCGGCGTCTGGATCCCGGTTCCCATATGGTGGTGCAGCGTCACGCGCATGCCCTTTTCTGCGGCAAGCTGCGCCAGTTCGTTATAGCCTTCCGCCGTCAGGCGCCACTCTTCGTCACTGAACACCGGTTTCTGCTCAAACACGGCCAGCGTGGTACCCTGAATACTTTTGCTCTGCTCTGAACAGCCGATAACGCGCGCGCCCATCGCATGCAGGAAGTTCATATGGTTGATGAACTCATCGATGGTCTTCGCCTTATCGCCGTTAGCAAAAAAGGTGCTGAACCACGCGTTGCAGATCTCAATGCCGCGGATATCGAGCATCGGTTTCAGAATCGCCGGATCGCGCGGGTATTTACTGCCGACTTCGCTGCCGGTAAAACCGGCCAGCGCCATTTCACTGACCGTCTGCTGGAATGTGTTCTCTTTGCCCAGATCGGGCATGTCGTCATTGGTCCAGCCGATCGGCGCTATCGCCAGCTTTACATTCTCTTTGTTCATCTTCAAATCCCGGAATCAGGGCAGCGGAGCAGTCGCGCCGCTGCAAAAAAAGTAGCAGGTTATTTGCTGTAAAATGCCGGACGCGGTGGCATTTCAACCGGCTCAATCGCGCCGCTGTTCTGTGCTTTCAGGCAGGCGTCAGCTGCTACTGAAGCGGCAAAGCCATCCCATGCGGAAGGTCCGGTAAGCTCACCGGCTTTAACATCGTTAATAAACGTCTGCAGCTCGACGTCATAGGCGTCGATAAAGCGATCTTTCCAGTCGGTCAGCAGCGGCGTTCCGAGGCGCGCGTTTTTACGCGTCTGGATCGCCGACGGCTCTGGCAGACGGGCAATGCCCTCTTCCCCCACCACTTCACACTGGATATCGTAGCCATAGGCGCAGTTCACAAAGATCTCCACATCGATGCGGATCCCTTTCTGCGTTTCAAACAGCACAATCTGCGGATCCTTCAGCTGCGCATGCGATTTTGACGTGACGCGCGGAAAGACCACCTGTACCGATTTATAGTCATCCTCCGTCAGCCAGCGCAGCACATCCAGCTCGTGGATCAGCGTGTTGGTGATAGCCATGTCGGTGGTGTAGTTCTCACCCACGCTCTGATTACGGTGCGCGCAGTGCAGCATCAGCGGTTCGCCAATCTCACCTTCAGTAATCACTTTTTTCAGGGCGCGATAGCCCGCGTCATACGGGCGCATAAAGCCCACCTGCACCAGCCGTTTGCCGTGCTGAATTTCCGCATCCACAATACGGCGGCAGCCTTCCGCACTCATCGCCAGCGGCTTTTCACAGAATACCGGCTTGCCGGCAGCGATAGCCGCCAGGGTAAACTCTTCATGCGTCGGGTCCCAGGAGGTCACCAGAATGGCGTCAACCTCCGGCGAGGCGATCACCTGATGACCATCCTGATAAACCTCCGCGCTGATATTCAGCCGCTGCAGCGCCGCCCGGGCCCCCTCAACGTTGATGTCGGAAACCGCCACCACTTTTGCGCCCTGCAGTACATTGTTACAGCGACGGATATGCTCCTGACCAATTGCACCGGTCCCGATTACCCCAAGTTTGAGCGTCATGATTACACCTGTAGAGTCAGATAAGAGATAAGACGGCCGATCTGCGCCGGCCAGAAGCGTTAATATTTACGTGCCTGCTGAATGTGCTGATTCAGCTTGTCAGCGACCTGCTGCGTACGCTCAGATTCAGAGGTTTGCGCCACGCCGACGTTCCACCAGCTGAAATATTTGTGCACCATGGTTTTTGGCAGCACTTTGATATCAATCAGGGTGGAGACGCTTTGCTGCTGTGCGTCGGCCAGCGCCGCCTTCAGCTGCTCAAGCGTGGTGACGCGGTAGGTTTTGCAGCCGTACCCGGCGGCAATGGCCGCAAAGTCCACCGGCACAAAGCCGCCATCGAGCCGCCCCCCTTCCGGATTACGGAAGCGGAATTCGGTCGTAAAGCTGTCCATACCGTGTTCCATCTGCAGGTTGTTAATGCAGCCGTTGGTCATGTTATCCAGCAGGATGACGTTGATCTTCGCGCCCTCCTGAATCGACGTCACCAGCTCTGAGTGCAGCATCATGAAAGAGCCATCACCGACCATGGCATAGACCTCACGCTGCGGCTGGGCCAGCTTTGCCCCCAGCGCGGCGTTGACTTCATAACCCATGCAGGAGTAGCCATACTCCACGTGATAGTCGTTGTAACTGCGGGTGCGCCAGACGCGCTGCAGGTCGCCCGGCAGGCTGCCCGCTGCGGCCACAATGACCGCGTCATCCGGCAGCTGCTCGTTCAGCGTGCCGAGCACGCTACTCTGCGTCAGCACGGATTGAGTAAGACGCTGAAATTCGGCAAACAGCGCGTCGCGATCGATATGGTCAGCAATTTCCGGAACGAAATCATCGCTGTTCCAGGTAGCAGCATAGACGCGCTGCGTCTCCTGCCGCAGCTGACGCTGCGCCTCTTCTATCTGATCGCCCCAGTGGCTTTCAAAGCCCTGCAGCTGCTGCGCCAGCGCGGTCAGCCCTTCGCGCGCATCGGCGAGCAGCTGCACGCCATCGAGCTTGTAGCTGTCGAAGTTGCTGACGTTAAGATTAAGGAAGCTGACCTCCGGATGGCGGAAAATCCATTTTGACGCGGTGGTGAAGTCGGTATAGCGGGTGCCGATACCGATAACCAGATCGGCCTCTTTCGCCAGCAGGTTAGCGGCCAGAGAGCCGGTTTCCCCCACGCCCCCCAGGTTCAGCGGATGTTCGGAACTCAGCGTGCCTTTGCCCGCCTGCGTTTCCGCAAACGGAATCGCGAAGCGCTCAGCAAATTTCAGCAGCACCTCGCCCGCTCCGGAGTATTTGACGCCACCGCCCACGACAATCAGCGGCTTGTGCTTGCGCGCAATCAGCGCCAGCGCAGCCTCAAGCTGCGCAGGAGAAGGAAGGCGGCGATCGAGCCGATGCACGCGCTTCTGAAAGAAGTAGTCCGGGAAATCCCACGCTTCGCCCTGTACATCCTGCGGCAGGGCGAGCGTCACTGCACCGGTTTCGGCGGGATCGGTCAGCACGCGCATGGCGTTAATACAGGCGGACATCAGCTGCTCCGGGCGGCTGATGCGATCCCAGTATTTGCTGACGGCGCGGAAAGCATCATTGGTACTGATACTTAAATCGTGGCTCTGCTCAATCTGCTGCAGCACCGGATCGGGCTGGCGGGTCGCAAACACATCGCCGGGGAGCAGCAGCAGCGGAATACGGTTGGCCGTGGCGGTTGCCGCAGCGGTAATCATGTTGGCCGCGCCCGGGCCTACCGACGAGGTACAGGCGATAATCTGACGGCGCAGCGACTGTTTGGCAAAGCCGGTCGCAGCATGCGCCATACCCTGCTCGTTGCGTCCCTGATACACAATCAGATCGCCGCTATCCTGCTCCAGCGCCTGACCCATACCGAGTACGTTACCGTGGCCGAAAATGGCGAACACGCCTTTCACAAACTTGCTCTCTGCGCCATCGACATTCAGATATTGATTATCGAGAAACTTCACCAGCGCCTGTGCCGTTGTCAGTCTGATCGTGCCCATATCTCTTTTCCTTTACTTGCCGGCATCCGCAGAGGAGCCTCGCGACCCGGAGCAGGCTGTCTAGCTGCCCCGCGCATAAGTGAAACATGCGGCGATTATAAACAAATATTTTTTCCATAAAATACAATTACAGAAGAAACATTTCATTTTGCGATGGAGATCAAATTCAGCACAGTAAAGTGACTGAGCAGCCATTTCTGCGTGGCTAAAGTGGAACGAAGCCAGAAAGCGTGGCGCGGTTGTGAACTTTTGTTTCACCCGGAGAGCTTCTGCTATTTACCTGATATTTCCTGCGATCGGCTTCACAGCCCGGAGATGCCGCGCCAGTTTACGACGTTATCCCTGCTCTGTTGCGCAGAGCGGTAATTTTACCTGGCTCACAAAATAAAGATGTATGTTTCATTTTATGTTGTTTATGAAATATTCATTCCTCATACTGATTTTCCAGCCAGTCAGGCATTCTGAGAACCCGACAGCAGCGCACCCGACACGGGCGATGATGTTCGTGCCTGCTTATCACAGAAGGAAACTATAGGTATGAGTACACAACAGAAGCGGCTTGATGTGATTTGTATCGGACGCATCGCCGTTGATCTCTATGGTCAGCAAATCGGTTCGCGCTTAGAGGATATGACCAGCTTTAATAAATATCTGGGTGGCTCCTCAGGCAACGTGGCGTATGGCACAGCCATTCAGGGGCTGAAATCTGCGATGCTGGCGCGCGTCGGCGATGAACATAACGGCCGTTTTTTACGTGAAGAGCTGCAGCGCGTCGGCTGTAACACTGACGGCCTGATCACCGATAAAACGCGTCTGACCGGACTGGTGATCCTCGGCATTAAAGATGAAGAGACCTTTCCGCTGATCTTCTATCGCGATAACTGCGCGGATATGGGGCTGGTGCCGGATGATATTCAGGAGGCGTTCATTACTTCTTCACGCGCGGTCGCGATTACCGGCACGCACCTTTCCCATCCGGATACCCGCGCCGCCGTGCTGAAAGCGCTGGATATTGCCCGTCGCAACGGGCTGCGTACCGCGCTGGATATCGACTATCGGCCGGTATTGTGGGGCCTGACCTCACTGGGCGACGGTGAGACGCGCTTTATTGAATCGGGCCAGGTGACCCGCCAGCTGCAGGAAGTGCTGCACTATTTTGACCTTATCGTCGGCACCGAAGAGGAGTTTCACATTGCCGGCGGCAGTACCGATACGCTGACGGCGCTGAAAAATGTGCGCCAGGCAAGCCAGGCCACGCTGGTGTGCAAGCGCGGTCCGCTGGGCTGCGTGGTGTTTGAGGGCGATATTCCGGACAGCTGGGAACAGACCCGGCTGCAGAGCGGCGTGCAGGTTGAAGTGCTGAACGTACTGGGTGCGGGCGATGCATTTATGTCCGGTCTGCTGCGCGGCTGGCTGAACGATGAGAGCTGGGAGCAGGCGTGTCGCTACGCGAATGCCTGTGGCGCGCTGGTGGTGTCGCGGCACGGCTGCGCGCCGGCAATGCCTACTAAAGCGGAGCTGGATGATTTCCTCAGCCGCGACCGTGAGGTTAAACGACCAGATCGCGATACGCGCCTTACTCACCTGCACCGGGTCACCACGCGCCGGCAGCAGTGGCCGGAGCTGAATGTGTTCGCCTTTGACCACCGTAAACAGCTGGCCGATATGGCGCAGGAAGCGGGCGTCAGCGAGACGCGCATTCCGCAGTTGAAACTGCTGCTGCTGCAGGCGGCGCAGGAGGCGGCGGCAGAAGCAGGCCTGAATGAAAAGAGCGGCATTCTGGCCGATACCACCTACGGGCAGAAAGCGCTGAACGCAATTACCGGCAAAAAGTGGTGGATTGGTCGGCCGATTGAGCAGCCCGGATCGCGGCCGCTGCGCCTGGAGCATGGCAATATCGGCTCGCAGCTGATCGACTGGCCGGCGGAGCACGTGGTGAAGTGCCTGGTGTTTTACCATCCGCACGACAGCGCTGAGCTGCGCGATGAGCAGGATGCGCTGCTGCTGGATGTCTGGCGCGGCTGTAACAAGAGCGGGCATGAGCTGCTGGTAGAGGTGATCCTGCCGGAGAGCAATCCGGATCACAACGAGTCTTACTATCATGAGATGCTGAGCCACTTCTACAGCCTCGGCATTCAGCCCGACTGGTGGAAACTGCCGCCGCTCTCTGCAGAGAGCTGGCAGGCGATAGGTGCGCTGATTGAACAGCAGGATCCGTACTGTCGCGGCATACTGCTGCTTGGCCTGGACGCGCCGGAAGATAAGCTCAAGGCGGGCTTTGCCGAGGCGGCGCAGGCGGAGTGGGTAAAAGGATTTGCCGTCGGGCGCACCATCTTTGGTCAGCCTTCACGTCAGTGGCTGAAAGGCGAGCTGGATGACCAGACGCTGATTAAGACGGTAAAAGGCAACTATCTGCGCCTGATTGGTTACTGGCGCGCGGCGCGCGGTTAGGTCCGGCGGGCATTGTTTCCGCACACCCTCTCCCCTGGCGGAGAGGGTGCAACCCTCTGCTTCAGCTCTTTCCCGTGCCTCTCTCTTTCCAGCCTCCGATTACTTCACCGCAAACCGTACTGCCGCCACGCGGTTTTGTGAGGTATTGCATAATCCAATGAAATAGATGCGCTGCTGATGACAATTGAATGAAATTTTCCATCCATCTGGTACTATAGCGCTCATTATCCAGCCATTTTTCTTTTGTTAACGGGCCGAAGCAATGACCAATAATCCAACCCAGCTCACTCTGCTACAGGACGATATCCGTCGTCGCTACGAGACGCTGAGCAAGCGTCTGAAGCAGGTGGCTCGTTATATTCTCGATAACAGCAACAGCATCGCTTTTGATACCGTCGCCTCTATCGCTCAGCAGGCTGATGTACCGCCCTCCACGCTGATCCGTTTTGCCAACGCTTTTGGCTTCAGCGGCTTCAATGAAATGAAACAGGTGTTTCGTCAGCATCTGATGGAAGAGACCGTTAATTATACCGAGCGCGCGCGCCTGTTTCGCCAGACGGCCACCGATGACAGCGCCAGCTCGCCGGAAAGCCCGATGGAGATCCTCAACGTCTTCACCATGGTTAACAGTCAGGCGCTGCAGCAGCTGGCGATGCAGATAAACCCTGAACAGCTCAACAAAGCGGTACAGATGCTGAATGAGGCGGAGAATATCTACATTATTGGCCTGCGCCGCTCCTTCAGTGTGGCTTCTTATCTGGTGTATGCGCTGCGTCACCTTGAGCGCCGCGCGTTCCTGATTGACGGTCTCGGCGGCATGTTTGCCGAGCAGCTGAGCATGGTGAATCCCAAAGATGTGGTGATCGCTATCAGCTACTCGCCCTACGCCCGCGAAGCCGTTGAGCTGGTCGAGCTGGGCGCCCGACGCGGCGCGCATCAGATCGCTATCACCGACAGTCAGGTCAGCCCGCTGGCCGCCTTCAGCGACGTCTGTTTTGTGGTTCGTGAAGCGCAGGTCGATGGATTCCGTTCTCAGGTTGCTTCACTCTGCCTGGCGCAGACGCTGGCCGTGTCGCTGGCGCTGACTAACAGCAGCGAGCCGGAATAACTGCACCCATAAAAAAGGGCAGCGCGCTGGCTGCCCTTTTACCCTCCATACCGCGACTCAGCGGCTGCGTGGATAGCTATCGCTGTTTACCCAGGCGTGATCTTTCTCCCAGGTAAATTTCCACTGCCGTACCGGTCCCGCCATTACGTTGAGATAGTAGTTGTCATAGCCCGCCAGCGTGGCGACCGGGTGGTAACCGCGTGGCACCATGACCACATCGCGATTGCCGGGCGCCATACAGACATCCAGCGAGCGATCGTCGGTATAGACCCGCTGCATAGCAAAACCGGGTTCCGGATCAAAGCGATGGTAGTAGGTCTCCTCCAGATAGGTCTCATCCGGGCTCGCTTTATCATCATGCTTATGGCTTGGCCAGGAGCTGGTCGCTCCTTCACCGGTATAAACCTCCACCACCAGCAGGCTGTCCGCCGCTTTGTTATCCGGCAGAATATTATGCACCAGACGCTGGTTACGCCCTTTGCCGCGATGCTCAATGCCTACCTCTTCCGGCGGGATGAGCCGGGCCGGCAGATCGCCATGTCCCGGCGCGCTGCATACGGCCAGCTCAAGATCGGTTTCTGCGGTGATCTCCGCCTGATCGTGGTGCGGCACATAGACTGACCACGGGGGAGTCCGCTCAAACGGCGACATGCGCTTGCCAATACCGGCAAAGGCAGCGTGACGGGTTTTAACCGACGCCCGCCCGGCGACCAGCACCAGGCAGAGCTCTTTCTCACCACTCTGCAGCGTCAGCGTCTCGCCCTGCTTTAGCAGGTAAGCCGCAAAGCCAACGTATTCCCAGCCTGCGCTCTGCGGCGTGACGTGCTGAATACGACCGCTGCTGTCAGGCTGCTGTGCTTTTGAAATCAGGGACATGCTTTCCTCCTGTGACCGTCTCAACCCAGCGTAGGCATACTGAATTCCGATACGGTCTGCTGGCCGCTGGGCCAGCGTACGGTGGCAGTTTTCATCCGCGTATAGAAACGTACGCCATCCGGGCCGTGCACATTCAGCGCACCAAACACGGAACGTTTCCAGCCGCCAAAGCTGTGGAACGCCATAGGAACCGGCACCGGAACGTTTACGCCCACCATGCCCGCCTCGACGTTCTGAATAAACTCGCGCGCGGTGTGGCCATTGCTGGTAAAGATGGCGCTGCCGTTACCAAACTCATGGCTGTTAACCAGCTGCAGTGCGCTGCTATAGTCGCTGGCGCGCATAATGCTCAGCACCGGGCCAAAGATCTCCTCACGCCAGATCACCATATCGGAGGTGACATTATCGAACAGCGTGCCGCCTACATAGTAGCCCTCTTCATGGCCCGCGACCCGGATAGTGCGGCCATCGACCACCAGCTTCGCCCCCTCCTGCTCACCTTTATCGATGTAGCCGAGCACTTTTTTCTGATGAGCGGCAGAGACCACCGGACCCATCTCATTCTCTTCCGCGCCCTGCTGCATGCCGGGCCCCACGCGCAGCGCTTTGATCAGCGGCGTCAGGCGGGCGATCAGTTTGTCCGCGGTATCATCGCCGACGGCAACCACTACCGGCAGCGCCATGCAGCGCTCGCCCGCTGAGCCAAACGCACCACCCATGATGGCATTGACGGTGGCATCCAGATCGGCATCCGGCATGACGATAGCGTGGTTTTTCGCTGCGCCAAACGCCTGTACGCGTTTACCGTGCGCGCTGGCCGTTTTATAGATGTGCTCCGCAACCCTGGATGAGCCGACAAAGCTGACGGCCGCGATGCGCGGATCTTTATACAGCTGTTCTGCGTCATCATTAGATGAGTGCACAACGTTGAATACGCCATCCGGCAGGCCCGCTTCTTTCAGCAGCTCCGCCATACGCACCGATGCGGACGGATCCAGAGCCGGTGGTTTGAGAATAAAGGTATTTCCGCACGCCAGTGCGATCGGGAACATCCAGAGCGGCACCATCGCCGGGAAGTTAAATGGCGTAATGCCTGCCACCACGCCCACCGGTTGCATCAGTGAGTAGCTGTCAACGCCGGTGCCTACGCCCGGCGAGTTTTCGCCTTTCAGCAGGTGCGGAATGCCGCAGGCAAACTCAATCACCTCAATACCGCGCGTCAGCTCACCGAGCGCATCTGACCAGACCTTGCCATGTTCTGAGACGATCAGGGCTGCCAGCTCATCACGGTGCTTTTCCATCAGCGCTTTGAAATTAAACATGACGCGCGCACGACGCAGCGGCGCGGTTTTCGACCATTCCGGAAAGGCAGCGTGCGCTACCGCAATCGCCTGCTCTACTTCTGCAGCGGTGCTTTGCGTCAGCTCACGCACCACTTTGCCGGTTGCCGGATCGTAAACCGGAATGGTTTCATTACTGGCGCTGTGCGTGATGCTGCCACCGATAAAGTTTCCAATAATAGTCATGTCGATGCCTCATTGATGTAAAGGGCCCTGCAGGCAGCAAAGGGTCAGCGTCAGGCTACCCGGGCAGGTGAGATGAAAAGCGTGCTATGAAGCTATTACAATGAAATAAATTTTTCAAATAATCTTTTTTGGAAGATTTTCTTTTAGCGGGCTGGATCGCATTTTTTCTGGCTGGCGGGGCGCTGATTACTCTCATCAGCCAACGTTCTGGTTACTGCAGATAATGTTAACGACGCATTTTTGCGAAGCGGATCTACTGTTTTACATTTCATTATTTACTTATTTTGAAACAAATGTTCTCCTCTTTTCCATCAGTATCTCTGCCTGCATGAGGTGCTCAGCGATCCTTATCTGTGTCCCTCAGGGATACTTTTGCCGTTGCTGGCCCCGGTCGGGGCCTTTTTTTTATGGCGTCTCCGCGCTGTCCGGCTGGCGGGATTTCAGCATATAGAGCGTGCAGCCCAGCGCGATGCAGACCAGCAGCGCCGTCAGCAGATAGACTCGGGACACGCCGGCATAGCTCATGATCAGGCCAGCAAGGGGTCCCGTGATGCCCAGCGCCAGATCCATAAAAGCGGTATAGGTTGCCAGCGCACTGCCCTGATTCTGCTGCGGCACCGCTTTGACCGCGACGACGCCGATAGCCGGAAATACCAGAGAAAAGCCGGCGCCGGTCAGAAAAGCCCCCAGCTTCGCCATCCACGGATCGGCCGCACCTGCGACCAGAAACAGGCCCGCTGCCTCAATGGCAAAGCAGACGCTGGCGACGCGCAGCCCGCCCCATTTGTTAATCGCATCCGGAAACAGCAGGCGCATACCCACGAACGCACTGCTGAACAGCGTCAGGGCAAACGCCGCCCCTTCCCAGCCACGTTCGCGGTAGAACAGGGTAATAAAGGTCGCAATCACGCCAAATCCGGCCGACCCCATCGCCAGCAGCACGCCATAGCCATATATTTTTCCCAGGACCGCACGGAACGGCAGCGGGCGCGCTTTACTGCCTTTAACCGCCGCACGCGGCAGCGCCAGCACCATCGCCAGCAGGCTGATGGCCACAATTACCCCTGAGAGCTGCAGCAGCCCGCCACTGCGAAACAGCGCAACGCCCAGCGGCGCACCCAGCGCCATGGCGCCATAGGTGACAATGCCGTTCCAGGAGATAACGCGCCCGATATGCAGAGAACCCGCTTTCGCCACGCCCCACAGCGATGTCCCGGTGCCGCAAAAGCTCTGGCCAACGCCGAGAATAATGCGCCCCAGGCAGAGCAGCGTCAGGCTAAGTAGCGCCTGCTCCTGTGCCAGGGCGGAGAAGAGCATACAGAGGCCGCTCAGCAGGCTGCCTGCCAGCCCCAGTACGACCACGCGCTTGGGTCCCCAGCTATCGGCAAAGCGTCCGGCATAGGGCCGGCTCAGCAGCGTGGCGATATACTGCAGGCTAATCACCACCCCGGCCCAGAACGCGCTATACCCCAGATTGTCATGAACGAACCCGGGCAGCACCGCCAGCGGCAGCCCGATAGTCAGATAGGTGGCGAAATTAAACTTCACAATAGAAAGAATCTGCAGATTCAGCCGGAGACGGCTCTGTTCCGCAGCAGCAGGCAGGTCAGGCATAGATAAACGCGCTCACGACAGGCATTTGATAACAGAAAATTAACTATACGCCTTTTCAGAGGGTATGCATCTGCTGAACGCCCTGGATCGCGCTCCTGTTTCTGGCGCTGTGCCCTGGCGTCTGCCCTGCCTGCACGTGTATAAACAATCTCTTACCCGCCTTCAGCTACACTTGGATCAGAAAAATTCCCCGCAGGAGCAGCAATGAACGAAAAGCCACAGGAGAGAATTGGCCAGAACATTCTGGTCAAGCTGGCGATGTTAGTCATTATTCTGGCAGGCATCCGCGCCGCGTCAGACATACTCGTCCCCTTTCTGCTCGCCAGTTTTCTGGCCATCGTGCTCAACCCGCTGGTCAGCACGCTGATGCGTCGCGGGCTACGCCGCGGCGTCGCTATCTCACTGGTGATTACCGTTATCTTTATTATGATGCTGCTGCTGGTCGCCGTGCTGGCAAGCTCAGTCGGTGAATTCAGCGATACCTATCCGCAGATCCGCACTATGCTGGAGCAGAAGCTGACGGTCATCCAGCATCTGGCGGCGGGTTTTCATATTAATATTTCAACCGAAACGCTGGCGCAGCACTTTGACCCGAATCTGATCATGAACATGGCGACTACGGTACTGGCGCAGTTTTCCGGCGCGATGACCAATATTGTGCTGCTGATCCTGACGGTGGTGTTTATGCTGTTTGAAGTCCACCACCTGCCTTATAAAATGCGCAACGCCCTGACAAACCCGCAGATCCGTATTGCGGGCCTGCATAAAGCGCTAAAAGGCGTCACCC
The DNA here is from genome assembly GCF_002473195.1 of Pantoea sp. UBA7232. Classification (NCBI taxonomy): domain Bacteria; kingdom Pseudomonadati; phylum Pseudomonadota; class Gammaproteobacteria; order Enterobacterales; family Erwiniaceae; genus Pantoea; species Pantoea sp. UBA7232. The sequence continues at coordinate 41,864 of NZ_DKTK01000016.1, read as the reverse complement.
ACTATCTGGCTCTGAAAACGCTGGTAAGCCTGATAACCGGATTTTCTGTATGGCTGGTTCTGCTGCTGCTGGACGTGAAGTTTGCGCTCTTCTGGGGCGTGGTGGCTTTTATACTCAATTTTATTCCCAATATCGGCCCGATTATCGCCGGTATCCCGCCGTTTATTCAGGCGCTGGTGCTGAATGATATTTACGATGCGATGCTGGTCGCATTTTTGTTCAGCGCAATCCATATGGTATTTGGCAATATGCTGGAACCGCGTCTTATGGGGCGCGGGCTGGGCCTCTCTACGCTGGTGGTTTTTCTGTCGCTGATTTTCTGGGGCTGGCTGCTGGGGCCGGTCGGCATGCTGCTGTCGGTGCCGCTGACCAGCGTCACAAAAATTCTGATGGAAACCACGCCGGGCGGCAGCCGGCTGGCGATCATGCTTGGCACCGGCAGGCCGCGCCTGAAACGACGCGAGCCGCAGCGGCAGATCAAATAGCATCCGGCCTCGTCACCGTTTTGCTTTTAGCGATTAATACCTCTTTATCGCTGCTTTTAACCGCAAAACCACGATTTATCCGCTGGATAAACGCAAATTGAGCGGGAAAAAGCGGGCGATAAGCGCAACGGGCAGCGATCGTTAACGCCAGCGGGTGGCATCGCAGACGATTCACAGCCCTGCAGAGCGTAAAGAAGATGCTATGCTGCTGGCGCGGCTGATGAATGCCTAACCCCACCGAGGAGAGTCTGGTGCCTCTGCGTAAAAAACGTCGTGATTTTGGCTGGCTCTATATTGTCTGCGCCGGACTGCTGCCGCTGGTGCTGGGCATCGTCTGTACGGCGATTGAAGCGCGCCATATGGTCAGGCAGCAGCAGGTGGCAACAGCCAATATTCTGCTGGCTCAGGCGGAGAAAATGAGCGACAACGCCTGGGGTATGATCGCCGAACTGCAGCAATACCAGCATCAGACCTGCAGCGATATCGAAAAGCATCTGCAGCGCATCGGCACGCTTAACGCCTACTTTCGTTCGGTGGGGATGCTGCAGGGCGATAACATCACCTGCTCCTCCGCTTACGGCGTTAATCACGGCGCGCTTGAATCGATGATAATGCGTCCGCTGCCGGTGACGGATAAAGCCGTCTGGAGCCTCTCACTGCCAGGCACCTCGGGCGTACCGCATCGTCCGGCGGTGATTTTCGTGCGTCAGCTACCGGACAGCAGCGGTTTCTGGGCCGTTATTGATGGCCAGTATCTGATGGACTTTATGCATGCCATGGGAGAGTCCCGCGGCTATCAGATGAGCCTGCAGTTCAGCGAAGGCGCAATTATCGCCAGCGGCAACTCTAAAACGCCAGCTGAACACTATATGCAGAGCACCATGTTTCAGAGTGAATCGCCGCGTTACCCTATTCGCGTCAGCGTAACCGTGCCGCCGGCAGAGCTGATCGCCGCCTGGCGACAGGCGCTGTTTATCTTCCTGCCGATGGCCTCAATCTTCTCAATCATGCTGATGATACTGACGGCAAACTGGCTGCGCCGGCGTATCTCCTGGGCTGATGAAATCCGCCGCGCCATGCGTAATCGTCAGTTCTCGGTTCACTATCAGCCGGTGTACAGCAACATCCTGGCGCGCTGCTCAGGCGCCGAAGCGCTGCTGCGCTGGCAGCTTCCCGATGGGGAGATGGTGCGACCCGATATTTTTATTACGCATGCGGAGTCGGAGGGGATGATTGTCGATCTCACCCGCCATCTGCTGGAACTGATGAGTGAAGATATCGCCCGCTGGCCGGTGATGCCAGGTTTTCACCTCGGGTTTAATCTGGCGGCAGATCATCTGCAACATGCGGAATTTACTGAGGATATCATGCAATTTGCGCACGCTATCCGCGACAAGCAGATGCTGCTCACGCTTGAACTTACCGAGCGCAGCCTGATTCAGGATGGCGAAGCGGTGGCGCGCAAGCTGCGCTTTCTGCAGGCGCAGGGCATGAAAGTCGCCATCGACGATTTCGGCACCGGCCACTGCTCCCTCTCCTATTTGATGACCTTCCCGCTCGACTACCTGAAGATCGATCGCGGCTTTATCAACGCTATTGAGGGGCTGGAGATCGAAACGCCGGTGCTGGATGCGATTATCACTCTCTGCCATAAGCTGAAGCTGGAGGTGCTGGGCGAAGGGGTGGAAACCGCGCTGCAGCTCGCCTATCTGCAGCAGCGTCAGGTCACGTTTATTCAGGGCTATTATTATGCCCGTCCTGTCGCCAGTCAGACCTTTCTGCGCTGGCTGGAAGAGCATGGCAGCCAGCCGCTGAGCGGTATTGTCTCTGCATCGCACTGACCTCATCACAGCCCGCATGACATGCGGGTTATGTCAAAAAAAGTAAAATATTTTTTACCCCTCTGACACCGCTTTACGACCATATAATTAGCTAAAAAGTAACCACTTACTGGCTAAAACATGACAAATATCACATAAAAACGGTATACTCTGTCGCGGTTCGCAATAATTACCCGGGTAATAATTGCTATGGCTGGCCAGGGAAAAACCCGTTTTCACGGCTATGCTTTAATTTTCTCAACGCTGCGGACTGAGTTGATAGCAGACAGCCGGCGGCGTTGAGGATTTTTCGAATTCCAATACAGGGTAACATCATGAAATTACGTAGGAAGCGTGTAAAACCTATCGGGCTGGATGACGTCACCATTATCGATGACGCCCGCTTACGCAAGGCTATTACTGCGGCATCGCTGGGTAATGCGATGGAGTGGTTCGACTTTGGTGTCTATGGCTTTGTTGCCTATGCGCTGGGTAAAGTCTTTTTCCCGGATGCATCTCCGGGCGTGCAGATGATCGCGGCGCTGGGTACCTTTTCGGTTCCGTTCCTGATCCGTCCGCTGGGTGGTCTGTTTTTCGGCATGCTGGGCGATAAGTATGGCCGCCAGAAAATTCTCTCTATCACCATTGTTATTATGTCGATCAGTACCTTCTGTATCGGCCTGATCCCCTCTTACGCCTCTATCGGCATCTGGGCACCGATTCTGCTGCTGCTGGCCAAAATGGCCCAGGGCTTCTCGGTCGGCGGCGAGTATACCGGGGCATCGATTTTTGTCGCAGAGTACTCTCCGGACCGTAAACGCGGCTTTATGGGCAGCTGGCTCGACTTTGGTTCTATTGCCGGCTTTGTGCTGGGTGCAGGCGTCGTGGTGCTGCTCTCGACCATCATCGGGGAAGATAATTTCCTTGAGTGGGGCTGGCGCGTACCGTTCTTCCTGGCGCTGCCGCTGGGCCTGATTGGCCTCTATCTGCGCCATGCGCTGGAAGAGACCCCGGCTTTCCAGCAGCACGTTGATGGTCTGGAGCAGGGCGACCGTGACGGCCTGCGCGATGGCCCGAAAGTGTCGTTTAAAGAGATCGCCACCAAACACTGGAAAAGCCTGCTGGCCTGTATCGGTCTGGTGCTTGCCACCAACGTGACCTACTACATGCTGCTGACTTACATGCCGAGCTACCTGTCGCACAACCTGCACTACTCAGAAGATCATGGGGTGCTGATTATCATCGCCATCATGATGGGTATGCTGTTTGTACAGCCGATCATGGGCATGCTGAGCGACCGCTTCGGTCGTCGTCCATTTGTTATCCTCGGCAGTATTGCGCTGTTCTTCTGTGCGATCCCGGCGTTTACGCTGATTAACAGTAACGTACTCGGCCTGATTTTTGCCGGCCTGCTGCTGCTGGCGGTGATCCTCAACGCCTTTACCGGCGTGATGGCCTCGTCGCTGCCGGCGATGTTCCCGACGCATATTCGCTATAGCGCGCTGGCCAGCGCATTCAACATTTCGATTCTGGTTGCCGGTCTGACGCCGACCGTGACGGCCTGGGCAGTAGAAGCCAGCAACAACCTCTATATGCCTGCCTACTATCTGATGGTGGTTGCTGTCGTGGGTCTGATCACCGGTCTCTATATGAAAGAGACGGCGAACAAACCGCTGCGTGGCGCCACGCCTGCGGCATCTGACCTTGATGAAGCCCGTGAGATCCTGCAGGAGCATCACGACAATATCGAACAGAAGATTGAAGATATTGATGCCGAGATCGCACGCCTTGAGGCTAAACGCCGCAACCTGGTCGATCAGCATCCGGTTATTAAAGAGTAATATTCACCCGTCCCGCCGCCCGGCGGGACTTTTTTATCTCCCGTCTCCGCCTCTCAGCAGCACACATTCTTCATTACCCGACGTGAAAAAGAGTAAACTGTAGTCACTATTTTCATCCAAAAAAGTTGTGTGAACATGTCTGAATTTAATCTGATCCAGCGCCCGAGAAGGCTGCGTAAAAGCGCCTCTATGCGCGCAATGTTCCAGGAATCCGGCCTTAGCATCAACGATCTGGCGCTGCCGATTTTTGTTGAAGAAGAGGTGGATGACTATGTGCCGATCAACGCTATGCCAGGCGTGATGCGTATTCCGGAAAAACGTCTTGCGTATGAAATTGAGCGTATTGCCAAAGCGGGTATCCGCTCGGTAATGACCTTCGGTATTTCGCATCACACCGACGCCACCGGCAGCGATGCGTGGCAGGAGAATGGCCTGGTCGCGCGTATGGCGCGCATCTGTAAAGATACCGTGCCGGAAATGATCGTGATGTCCGACACCTGCTTCTGTGAATACACCAGCCACGGCCACTGCGGTGTGCTGTGCGATCACGGCGTGGATAATGACCAGACGCTGATCAATCTGGGCAGGCAGGCGGTGGTGGCCGCGCAGGCAGGTGCTGACTTCATCGCCCCTTCAGCGGCAATGGATGGTCAGGTTAAGGCGATTCGTCAGGCGCTGGATGGGGCGGGCTTTACGGATACGGCGATTATGTCCTACTCCACTAAGTTTGCCTCTTCGTTCTACGGCCCGTTCCGTGAGGCCGCTGGCACAGCGCTGAAAGGCGATCGCAAGACCTATCAGATGAACCCGATGAACCGGCGTGAAGCGATCCGCGAATCCCTGCTGGATGAAGCCGAAGGGGCGGATTCGCTGATGGTTAAACCTGCCGGCGCCTATCTCGACATTCTGCGTGATATTCGCGAACGCACCACGCTGCCGCTGGCTGCCTACCAGGTGAGCGGTGAATATGCGATGATCAAGTTCGCCGCGCAGGCGGGTGCAATTGACGAGCGTAATGTCGTACTGGAAAGCCTGGGCGCCATTAAGCGTGCCGGTGCCGACCTGATATTCAGCTACTTTGCGCTGGATCTCGCCGAGCAGAAAGTGCTCTGATAAGCACTCTTCAGCCTGGCGGTCGCTATCGCCGGGCTGCTGATTTACACAATAATCGTGAGCACGTGAACCGCTTTTTCTGATCGAAATTTAAATAAATAACGCTGCTTTTATTCTGTTATTTCCAGAAATAACGGTAAAGCATTTATATAAAAACAAGACCATTCTTGATATGGGAATATATTAATCAAAAGCAGAAAAATAATTTAGCATGCCGCTATTTTATGCCGTTTAATTAACCTTCATAATAACGAGTGAAGGGAAAACATCGGCATGAAGCAGAAATATAATCAGCAAGTTATCGCCATAATAAAAGAGTGGATCACCGATAATCTGGAGCAGCGCCTGAGCATCGACGATATTGCACAGAAATCAGGATATTCGAAATGGTATCTGCAGAAATTATTTGCCCGCTATTATAGTGAAACGCTGGCGCGTTATATTCGCCGGAAAAAACTGACCCACTGTATTGCCGATCTTAAATACAGCGACACGCCGATTATTCGCCTGGCGCTGAAATACCATTTTGAAAGCCAGCAGTCGCTGACCCGTTCGTTTAAGCAGACGCTGGGTTGCACGCCGCTGCAGTGCCGCAGGCGCAGGTTGAGTCACGAAGCGGAAGCGCATATCCGCAACAGTGACGACCCCTGTGCGATTTGCCGGCGTATGGAGGGTAAACCGGGCTCTCCGGATGAAGACCCGCTGTGATCGGCCGGCAACACGCTTCGCGCCGGCCGCAGAGAAGCGCAATCGCTTTTATGCCACTGGCTTACCCGGCAGCATCACGGCTGACATGATCTGCCGGCAGCGCAGCGCCTCCTGACGCGCCTGCTGCTGCTGCGGCAAGGCCAGATCCTGCCACACCTGCTGCAGATGGGTTGCCAGGCCAGGCTGGAAGCGGATTTTCTGCAGCGCGTAATCGGAGTTACCACCTTCAATAATCTGTTGCATCGCCTGCGGGCTGTTATCGCGCCCGTCGTGGGTCAGCGTACAGAATACAGCAATATAATAAGCTTTATCTTCATCATCATAATGTGGCATCAGCCACCATACGGCTGCGCTCAGCAAAATCAGCACCGGCAGCAGAAATTTCATTTTTAACATAGTGTCACAGGATCGGCGGAGTAAAAAACCTGGCGATAATAGCAGATTAGCGGCCCGGCTACCCGCCCGCGTGAGCCATCCGCGCCGGTTTCTGCGGATTCTCTTAAAGTTGTTGTTTTACGGTTTATTGATTGAGCAACTTCCCGCCCTTTGTTAATTTTAAAACTTCATTTCGCGCCGCTCAGGGTGCATTCAGGACGTTGCCACAGGGCCAGTTTTTTTGCCTGCATAAAAACTGCGATAGCTGACGGCCTGCGACAGGAAAAAGCATGAACAAAAATAACGTTAAAACGCATCTGGTCTCGCTGGGTCTGCGGGCAGAGAAGATGCTGACGCGGCGTAAACAGCTGGCAAGCTATAATCCGCGCGATGAGCAGGATATCGATATGTGCAGCCAGCCCGCCACCGGCACGCCGATCCCGCAGCAGATCTGGATGTACTGGGAGAGCGAAACGCTGCCCGCTGAAGTGCAGATTTTTGTGGATAAAATTGTCCGGGAAAACCCGGGTTACCAGATGACGGTGATTAACAATCGCAATCTCGCCCACTATCTGCCGGACCTGCAGTTTACGCATCCCGATATGCGTCCGTCGCACAAAAGCGATGTTATCCGCCTGGAGCTGCTTTACCGCTATGGCGGCATCTGGATGGATGCCACCATTATCCTCAACCGTACGCTGGATGCGCTGCTGGCCGTTAATGCCGATCCGCGTTACGACCTGATTGCGTTTTATCGTGCCGGTTCAACGCACGATATGGCTTATCCGGTGATTGAGTCGTGGTTTCTTGCGGCTCCGGCGAACAATGCCTTTATTGGCCGCTGGCTGCACTATTTCCGCCCGATTGTGACGCTGGGGGCGGAGGCTTTCTTCCGGCAGCTGCTGGCGCAGCCTGACTATGACACCCTGGTGCAGGGGATTACGCCACCCGACTATCTGGTGGTCTATCTGGCGCAGCAGCAGGCGCTGCGCGAAAGCAATCATTACAATCTTTATCTGCGCAAGTGCGAAGCCAGCGCGCTGCTTTATCAAAGCCTGAGCGAGTGGCGTCCGGTCCGGCTGAGCCGCATGCTGATGGTCGATCGTCTGCCTGAGGTGCTGCCGCCGTTAACCAAACTCACCGGCTTCGATCGCAAATATCTCGCCACCAACCTGAAATATGGCGTGGTCAACCGCGACAGCCTGCTGGGACAGCTGCTGCTGAGCCGCCGGTAATGCTCAGAGCGCCTGGGCGCAGGCCCAGGCGGAACTCCACGCCCACTGGAAATTGTAGCCCCCCAGCCAGCCGGTCACGTCCGCAACTTCACCAATGAAATAGAGGCCCGGCACATCGCGCGCCTCCATGGTTTTTGAAGAGAGCTGGGTGGTATCGACGCCTCCCAGCGTGACCTCTGCGGTGCGATAACCTTCGGTGCCGTTTGGCTGTACCCGCCACTGGTGCAGTAACTGCGCCAGTTCAGCCTGCTGTTTGCTGTTGAGCTGCTTCAGGGTGACATCCGGAATCGAATTCATCGCCTGCAGAACCTCCACCAGCCGCTTCGGCAGGATCTTCGCCAAGCTGTTTTTCAGGCTGAGATTGGGATGTGCGCTGCGCTGCTCATCAAGGTAGTCGTTCAGCGCCAGCGCCGGCAGCAGGTTGACGCTGATAAACTCGCCTGGCTGCCAGTAGCTGGAGATCTGCAGCACTGCCGGACCAGAGAGACCGCGATGGGTAAACAGCATCGCCTCCTTAAACAGCGTGCCATCCTGCGCTTCGATGGTGGCCGGCAGCGCAACGCCCGACAGGGTGCTGAGCTGCTCCAGCAGCGGCTTATGCAGCGTAAACGGCACCAGTCCGGCGCGGGTCGGATAGACGCGCAGACCAAACTGCTCCGCCACTTTGTAACCAAACGGCGACGCGCCCAGTCCCGGCATCGACAGCCCGCCGCTGGCGATCACCAGCTTCTCTGCCCATACCTCTGCGCCATTAAGCTGCAGCCGGTATCCCCCGTTGTCACGCTCCGTGCTCAGCACTTCGCTGCGCAGCCGCAGCGTCACCGCACCCGCTTCACACTCTTTCAGCAGCATATCGACAATCTGCTGCGCGGAGTCATCACAGAACAGCTGACCCAGCGTTTTTTCATGCCACGCGATGCCGTACCGGCTGACCAGATCGATAAAATCCCACTGGGTGTAACGCGCCAGTGCAGATTTGCAGAAGTGCGGATTGTGCGACAGGTAGGCCGCCGGCTCGGTATACAGATTGGTAAAGTTGCAGCGGCCACCGCCTGACATCAGAATCTTACGGCCCGCTTTTTTGCCGTTATCCAGCAGCAGTACGCGGCGCCCGCGCTGTCCCGCCTGCGCTGCACAGAACATCCCGGCAGCACCTGCCCCTATTACGATAACGTCAAACTTTTCCACTGCGATGTCCACCTGATTACGAAAGGCGCTGATTGTAGTGATCTGCGGCTTTTTGCGCCACCTTCAAAAAAATGCCGTAAATATGTCATAATGTAACTGTTTCATTTTTCGGCTCTTTTACCTTGTTTTGTCCTCTGAGTTACCAATTTAAGACAAAAAAAGGCTATATTTCTCTTTCCCATACAGTGCGTTGTCGCAGATAATGCGCCGCGTTCATGTCCTCCAAAATGGCGTAACGTTTATGCTACATCTGTTTGCTGGTCTTGACCTGAGTACCGGCCTGTTATTGGTTCTTGCCCTGCTGTTTGTATTGTTTTATGAGGCAATCAACGGCTTCCACGACACCGCCAACGCGGTCGCTACCGTCATCTACACCCGTGCGATGCGGGCGCAGCTGGCAGTGGTGATGGCAGGTGTGTTCAACTTTTTTGGCGTGCTGCTCGGCGGTCTGAGCGTGGCCTACGCCATCGTACATATGCTTCCTACCGACCTGCTCCTGAATGTCGGTTCGGCGCACGGCCTCGCCATGGTCTTTTCCATGCTGCTGGCTGCCATTATCTGGAACCTCGGCACCTGGTATCTGGGCCTGCCGGCCTCCAGCTCCCATACGCTGATTGGCGCCATTATCGGTATTGGTCTCACCAATGCGCTGATGACCGGCACCTCTGTAGTGGATGCGCTTAATCTGCCAAAAGTGATCAATATCTTTCTGTCGCTGATCCTGTCACCGATTATCGGATTGATCATCGCCGGCGGCCTGATTTTCCTGCTGCGCCGCTACTGGAGCAGTACGAAGAAACGCGCGCGTATTCATATGACCCCCGCTGACCGTGAAAAGATCGATGGCAAGAAAAAGCCGCCGTTCTGGACGCGCATCGCGCTGATTGTTTCGGCCATCGGTGTCAGCTATTCACACGGCGCTAACGACGGACAGAAAGGCATTGGTCTGATCATGCTGGTGCTGATTGGCGTGGCGCCGGCAGGTTTTGTCGTGAATATGAACGCTTCCGGTTATGACATCACCCGCACGCGCGATGCGGTTAATCATCTGGAGCAGTATTACCGCCAGCACGGCGATTCGCTGACGCACATTGTGCAGATGGCACCGCCTGCGCTGCCGACGCCGGAAGAAGTTCCGAGCGGCCCGCAGGAGTTCCACTGTGACAGCGCCCGTGCGCTGGAGGCTATCGGCCGGGCCCAGGGCCTGCTGAACAATCTGCAGAGCTACGATCAGCTCTCTGTCGATCAGCGCAGCCAGATGCGTCGTCTGCTGCTGTGCATCTCTGACACGGCGGATAAGGCGGCCAAGCTGCCGGAAACCGGTGCGGATGATAAGCGCTTCCTCAGTAAGCTGAAGGGCGATTTGCTTGGCACCATCGAGTATGCTCCGGTCTGGATTATCGTGGCCGTGGCGCTGGCGCTGGGTATCGGCACCATGATTGGCTGGCGACGTGTGGCAACCACCATCGGTGAAAAAATCGGTAAGAAAGGCATGACCTATGCGCAGGGTATGTCAGCGCAGGTGACCGCCGCCGTATCGATTGGCGTGGCAAGCTATACCGGTATGCCGGTTTCAACCACGCATATCCTCTCCTCCTCTGTGGCCGGCACCATGCTGGTTGACGGTGGCGGACTGCAGAGTCGCACCATTAAAAATATCGCCATGGCGTGGATCTTCACGCTGCCGGTCTGTATTTTGCTCTCGGGCGGACTCTACTGGATTGCGCTGCATCTGATTTGATACCGCACTATTCCGGCAAAAGGGCGACAGCAGTGTCGCCCTTTTTTATTGCCTGCGCGCGGAATAACGGTGTCGCTTTACTGCCAGATCGCCATCGCCACCAGGCTCACCACGACCAAAAAACAGAGCCCGCTGGTCAGTACAAACTGACTGCGCACCCGTTCACAGCGGCGGATAAACTCATCGTCATGATGGTCAAGATAGCGCTTTAACCAGATATAGCGCACCAGCCGCACCTGTTTACCCGGCTGGCCGTGAGACGTAAAAAAGCCGGCACCGTCAACATACTGGTACAACAGCGGATCGCAGCCGCGCAATACGTAGAGCAGCGCACGCAGGGAAGAGAAGTAGCGCGCCATATTCACCAGACAAACCACACAAAGAGCCCAAAAAAGCGCGATAGTGCTGATCATATTTCCCCCTTCTGGCTGGTACCGCAATGACGTGATATGCAGCGGGGAAGTGCTGCAGACGCCCTGTGGAAAATAAGCCAGCCATTGATAAGCAGATTGGCGTTGTTGTTTTACAGATCTGCGCCTCGCCACCAGAGAAAAGTGGCACGCAATTTCAGTGTAGAATATCTGCTCAAACTTTTTCCAGCGACGCGCTTCGTCAATATATGCATAACCCCCTGCTCAGTGGATCGTTATCACGCTCAGGCGCAGCGGTGCAGCATTTGCCGGTGACAGTGGCTATACTCAGCAGATAACAACAGATCCTGCAGTTTCATTGAGTCACCGGCGCATCATCGCCGCTTCGCGCTAAGGAAAACGCCCGCCGTGGTTTGCGGGAGGGTAGCCCCCCAGAATATTGAGAAAGGAGTTTTATCATGGCCTATAAACATATCCTGATTGCAGTCGATCTCTCTCCGGAAAGCCAGCTGCTGGTGGATAAAGCGGTATCGCTGGCGCGTCCTTATGATGCCAAAATCTCGCTGATCCACGTTGACGTTAACTATTCCGATCTCTATACCGGCCTGATTGACGTAAATCTCGGCGATATGCAGAAGCGCATTTCAGAGGAGACGCACAGCGCCCTGAAAGCCCTCTCCGTCAGCGCAGGCTATCCGGTTGGCGAAACGCTGAGCGGCAGCGGCGATCTGGGCCAGGTGCTGGTGGATGCTATCCGGAAATATGATGTGGATCTGGTGGTCTGCGGACATCACCAGGATTTCTGGAGCAAGCTGATGTCATCCGCGCGTCAGCTGATCAATACCGTGCATATCGATATGCTGATTGTGCCGCTGCGCGACGCAGAAGAAGAATAAAAAAACAGGCCGGGATAACCGGCCTGTTTTATATCTGACGCCCTGCTCTGCCGCTTCAGGTTAGCGGCGGATAGATATCAAAGCGGTGACTTTTTGTTACCACGGCAGACTGTGTCACCACGCCTGCCAGCGGCGGTGCGTAATCAGGACGCTTGACCACGATACGCTTTTTCGCCAGACGCCGCGCAGGCTCCAGCAGCGCATCGGCATCCTCATCAGCCCCCACCAGCGACTGAAATACGCGCATCTCTTTTTTTACCATCGCACTTTTCTGCCGGTGCGGATACATGGGGTCGAGATAGACCACATCCGGCGCGGGCGCGATATCGCTCAGCGCCTGCTGGCTCGCCACGTGCAGCAGCGTCAGCCGCTCGCGCAGCCAGCCGCCGATTTCGCTGTCGGCGTAGCCACGCTGCAGGCCATCCTCAAGCAGCGCGGCGACCACCGGGTGGCGCTCCAGCATCCGCACCCGGCACCCCAGCGCGGCAAGCACAAACGCATCGCGTCCGAGACCGGCCGTTGCGTCGACCACATCCGGCAGATAGCCGCCTTTGATGCCCACGGCTTTGGCCACCGCTTCGCCGCGTCCGCCGCCAAATTTGCGCCGGTGCGCCATGGCACCGGAGACAAAATCGACAAAAATACCGCCCAGCTTAGGCTCATCGCGCTTGCGCAGCTCAAGATGCGCAGACGTGAGCACCAGCGCCAGCGGCGCGTTCTCATCCTGCTCAAGGCCCCAGCGCGTTGCCAGCTGTAATAAGGCGCCGTCTCCGGCGCCTGTTTCATCCACTAAACCGATTTTCACAAGCCGGTTTATCCCTGGATGCCGTAGCTTTTCAGCATGGCATCAAGCTGCGGCTCGCGGCCGCGGAAGCGTTTGAACAGCTCCATTGGCTCTTCAGCACCGCCGCGCGTCAGGATATTGTCAAGGAACGCCTGGCCGGTTTCGCGATTGAAAATGCCCTCATCGCTGAGGCGCGCCCACGCATCTGCTGCCAGCACATCGGCCCATAAATAGCTGTAGTAACCGGCGGCATATCCGCCTGCAAAGATATGGCTGAACGCATGCGGGAAGCGTCCCCACTGCGGCGATTCCACAACGGCAACCTGCTTCTTGACGGCATGCAGGGTATCCATAACCTTCGGCCCCTGCTGCGGGTCAAAACCTGTGTGAAGCTGCAGATCGAACAGGCCGAATTCAAGCTGACGCAGGATAAACAGCGCCGCATGGTAATTCTTCGCTTTCAGCATTTTTTCCAGCAGCTCGTCCGGCAGGGATGAACCGGTTTGGTAGTGACCGGAGATAAAATCCAGCGCATCCGGTTCCCAGCACCAGTTTTCCATAAACTGGCTCGGCAGTTCGACCGCATCCCACGGTACGCCGTTGATACCCGATATTCCCGGGACTTCAACCTGCGTCAGCATGTGATGCAGACCATGGCCAAATTCGTGGAACAGCGTGATAACTTCGTCGTGCGTAAACAGGGCAGGCTTATCCGACAGCGGCTGGCTGAAATTACAGGTCAGATAGGCGATAGGCTTCTGCAGGCTGCCGTCCGCCTTGCGCATTTTATCAACGCAATTATCCATCCAGGCACCACCGCGCTTATGCTCGCGCGCGTAGAGATCGAGATAGAAACTGCCGCGCAGTTCGCCGCTTTCATCAAACAGGTCGAAGAAGCGGACATCATGATGGTAGATCTCAACGCCCTTGCGCTCTTTAACGTTGATGCCGTAGATACGTTTTACGACTTCAAACAGGCCTTTTAATACGCGGGCTTCCGGAAAATAGGGACGCAGCTGTTCATCACTGATCGCGAAGAGATGCTGCTTCTGCTTTTCACTAAAATAGGTGATATCCCAGGGCTGCATGTTATCAACCCCGTACACCTCTTTAGCGAACTCACGCAGCTGCGCCAGCTCCTGCTCAGCCTTTGGACGGGCGCGTTTTGCCAGATCGCCCAGGAAGTCGATGACCTGAGACGGGTTGTCGGCCATTTTGGTTACCAGCGACTTATCCGCGTAGGAGTCGTAGCCAAGCAGCTGGGCCAGCTCGTGGCGCAGCGCCAGCTGCTCTTCCATTATCGGGCCATTATCCCATTTGCCTGCGTTGGGTCCCTGATCGGAAGCGCGCGTAGCGTACGCACGGTACATCTCTTCACGCAGGGCGGCGTTGTCGCAATAGGTGATAATTGGCAGATAGCTCGGGATATCCAGCGTCAGCAGCCAGCCCTCCTGCTTGCGTAGCTTAGCCTGCGCCTCGGCAGCGGCAAGCGCATCTTCAGGTACACCCGCCAGCTCCGCTTTATCGGTGACAAGTTTGGTCCAGCCCATGGTCGCATCCAGCACATTGTTGCTATAGGCTGAGCCCAGCTCTGACAGGCGCGCCATAATTTTGCCATAGCGCCGCTGCTTGTCTCTTTCCAGCCCGATGCCTGACAGCTCGAAATCACGCAGGCTGTTATCAATAGCGCGCTGCTGCTCCGGGCTGAGTGCAGCAAAGCCTTCGCTTTGCTTCAGGCTGCGATACGCCTTGTAGAGGCCCTCATGCTGTCCAACCCAGGTAGAATATTCAGAAAGCAGCGGCAGCACTTTGTCGAAGGCGTCGCGCAGATCGGGGTTATTTTTTACCGCATTCAGATGGCTGACAGGTGAAAATACGCGGCTCAGACGATCGTCTGCTTCTGCAATAGGCTGAACCAGGCTCTCCCAGGTGTAAGGCGCTCCCCGCGTTACCGCACGATCTACCGTATCACGGCACTCTTCAAGAACCTGAGTCACGGCAGGCACCACATGCTCGGGTTTAATGGCGGTAAAAGGGGGCAGGGTAAAAGGGGTAAGTAATGGGTTAGTCATAAGCGCGATCCTTTCATCATGGAATTATGGGCGCGAATACTCGCGCTACGCAATTTTACTAAAATGCGGGCGCTGGACATTAAAATCAATGCCGTAAAATGGAATAGAAGTAGGAAAAAACGCTCAAAATTGCATTTCCAGGCGCGATCTGGCAGCAAATTAAGCGTGAGCCTGAATCGGCCTGTCACTATTTTGCCGTGCCCTGCCCGCTTTCCCGCGGCTGGCCCGATGCGTACTGCGCTGCCGCAGCGCCGGGGCGGAGGCCGCAAAAGCCCAGCAATTTCTGTACGGTCCGGCTATAATCGCGCCATATTCAATCGTCAACTCCTTTGATCCAACTGCGGACCCCCATCTTTTATGCTGAGTTATCGCCACAGTTTTCACGCCGGCAACCACGCCGACGTGCTGAAACACACCGTTGAAAGCCTGATCCTCACCGCGCTCATGGAGAAGGATAAGCCCTTTCTCTATCTGGATACGCACGCGGGTGCCGGACGCTACCAGCTGAGCAGCGCGCACGCCGAGCGCACGGGTGAATATCTGGAAGGCATCGCCCGCATCTGGCAGCAGCCTGACGCGCCTGCGCTGCTGAAACCCTATCTGAACGCGGTGCGTAACCTGAATCCCGGTGGCACCCTGCGCTACTATCCAGGTTCACCGCTGATCGCCCGTTACCTGCTGCGCGAAGAGGATAAGCTGCAGCTGACCGAACTGCACCCCAGCGACTATCCGCTACTACGCACCGAGTTCAGCAAAGATGCGCGCGCGCGCGTGGAACGCGGCGATGGCTATCAGCAGCTGAAGGCGAAACTGCCACCGCCGGCGCGGCGCGGCCTGATCCTGATCGATCCCCCTTATGAGATGAAAAGCGACTACCAGGATGTGGTGAAAGGGATTCAGGAAGGCTATAAGCGCTTTGCTACCGGTATCTATGCGCTCTGGTATCCGGTGGTAATGCGCCAGCAAATCAAACATATGCTGCGCGATCTGGAAGCTACCGATATCCGCAATATTCTGCAGATTGAGCTGGCGGTGCGTCCGGACAGCGACCAGCGCGGCATGACCGCCTCCGGCATGATCGTCATTAATCCGCCGTGGAAACTCAAAGCGCAGATGGAAGAGCTGCTGCCGTGGCTGCATAAAACGCTGGTCCCTGCCGGCACCGGGCACTATAGCGTGACGCAGGTAGTACCAGAGTAACCGCCCGGCGCGTTAAATCTCCACAACAGCAAAATCGTGTGCCAGTTCGGTTGCCGCAAACACCGACTGGCACTCCGCCAGCAGCTTGTCCCGATCTGCAGAGAGATAGCGCGAGCTGAAGTGCGTCGCGATCATACGCTTAACCCCCGCCTGCTGCGCCACGGCTGCCGCCTGCACCGTCGTTGAGTGACCGCGCCCGTTGGCCTTCTCCGCCATTGCTGCCTCAAGCGTGGTTTCATGCACCATGACATCGGCGTTGGCCGCCAGCGCCAGCGCGGCGTCGGTCGGCGCGGTATCGCCAAATATTGCCAGCACCTTACCTGGCGTCGCGGGCCCCAGATAGTCTGCGCCGTTAATTTCGCGCCCATCCTCCAGCCGGATAACTTTTCCCTGCTTTAGATCCTGATACCAGGGGCCGCGCGGCACGCCCTCTGCTTTAAGCCGTGCGGCATCCAGAAATCCGGGCTTATCATGCTGCTCAATGCGGTAGCCGTAGCACTCTACGACATGATTCATCGGATAAGCGGTCACCCGGAACTCGCCGTTATCCAGTACCAGACCCGCCTCAATCTCCACGATTTCCAGCGGATAAGTGGTCCATGAACTGCTCAGGCTCAGCGCGTTTTCAACAAATGCCTTCAGCCCCTCAGGGCCATACAGCGTCAGCGGATCGAGCATGCCCGCCATCGAGCGGCTGGTAAGCAGGCCCGGCAGGCCAAAAATGTGATCGCCATGCAGATGCGTAATGAAAATCTTCTCCAGTTTGCCGGGGCGAAGCGCCGAGCGCATAAACTGATGCTGCGTCGCCTCACCGCAGTCAAACAGCCAGGTGTCGCCACGCTTTGAGAGCGTCAGGGCGATCGCGCTGACATTGCGCTGTAAACTGGGCGCGCCCGCGCCGGTGCCTAAAAAAGTCAGATGCATAATAGCCTTACCTGTAAGCGAAACCTGGATTTCACTCTATCATAATCATAGGCGGGACCTTTGCGCCGCTCCGCCAGGTAGCGGTAAACTTTACGCCATATTTTCTCAACAGACGGAAACAACGGATGACCAGACATTTTGACTACCTCGCTATCGGCGGCGGCAGCGGCGGCATCGCCTCCATTAATCGTGCAGCCATGCACGGCCAGACGTGTGCGCTGATCGAAGCGAAAGAGCTGGGTGGCACCTGCGTTAACGTCGGTTGCGTGCCCAAAAAAGTGATGTGGCATGCGGCACAGATCGCCGAAGCCATTCATCTGTATGGACCCGATTACGGCTTTGATACTACGGTGAACCGCTTTGACTGGGCCACGCTGGTAAAGAACCGCAGCGCCTATATCGATCGCATTCACACCTCTTATGACAACGTGCTGGGCAAAAACAAAGTCGAAGTCATCAAAGGCTTTGCCCGCTTTGTGGATGCGCACACGGTGGAAGTTAATGGTGAAACGATCACCGCCGATCATATTCTGATCGCCACCGGCGGACGCCCGGTGCGCCCTGCTGTGCCAGGTGCCGAATATGGTATCGATTCTGACGGTTTCTTTGAGCTGGGATCCTTACCGCGGCGCGTGGCCGTAGTGGGCGCAGGCTATATCGCCGTCGAGCTGGCAGGCGTGGTCAACGCGCTGGGCGCGGAAACGCATCTGTTCGTGCGTAAACACGCTCCGCTGCGCAGTTTCGATCCGCTCCTGAGCGAAACGCTGGTGGAGGTGATGCAGGCGGAAGGCCCGCAGCTGCACACCGAAGCGACGCCTAAAGCCGTGGTTAAAAATGCTGACGGCAGCCTGACGCTGCAGCTGGAAAATGGCAGCGAACAGACGGTGGATTGCCTGGTCTGGGCTGTGGGACGTGAACCGGCAACCGATAATCTTAACCTTGACGTGACCGGCGTTGCGCTCGATGAGAAAGGCTATATCCGCGTCGATAAGTTTCAGAATACCAGCGTCGCAGGTATTTATGCGGTAGGAGATAACACCGGTGCCGTCGAGCTGACGCCGGTAGCGGTGGCGGCAGGCCGTCGTCTCTCTGAGCGTCTGTTTAACAACAAACCGGATGAGCATCTCGACTACAGCAATATTCCGACAGTGGTGTTCAGCCATCCGCCGATTGGCACGGTGGGCCTGACCGAACCGCAGGCGCGCGAGCAGTATGGTGATGACCAGGTGAAAGTCTATAAATCCTCTTTTACCGCCATGTACACCGCGGTCACGCAGCATCGCCAGCCGTGCCGCATGAAGCTGGTCTGCGTCGGCCCGGAAGAGAAGATTGTCGGTATTCACGGCATCGGCAGCGGCATGGATGAGATGCTGCAGGGCTTTGCCGTGGCGCTGAAGATGGGTGCCACGAAAAAAGATTTCGACAATACCGTGGCGATTCACCCCACCGCAGCGGAAGAGTTTGTGACGATGCGTTAACAAAAAGGCGCCCGGACGGGCGCCTTTTTTGATCGCCGTAGCCGGTTACCAGG
Source organism: Pantoea sp. UBA7232 (assembly GCF_002473195.1). Lineage (NCBI taxonomy): Bacteria > Pseudomonadati > Pseudomonadota > Gammaproteobacteria > Enterobacterales > Erwiniaceae > Pantoea > Pantoea sp. UBA7232. The sequence goes on along the minus strand of NZ_DKTK01000016.1, from coordinate 23,580 downwards.
AGACGGTAATTTTGCCAAAGTGGCTGGCGCCCTGCTGATGGCGGAACGCCGCCGGCAGATCGTCAAGCGCCGCAAAATGCTCACCAATCACCGGCCGCATCGCAATCTGCTCCAGCGCCCGCACAAACTCCTGCTGCTGCCGGCGATGGCCCACTATCAGCCCCTGGATCCGCGCCTGCTTCGCCATCAACAGCGAGGTCGGGATCACGCCTTCATGGCCGGTCAGTACGCCAATCAGCGCGATATGTCCGCCGATACGCACCGCTTTGATCGACTCTGCCATGGTGCCCGGTCCGCCCAGCTCAATCACCACGTCCGCACCGATCCCATCCGTCAGCTGCTGTACTTCGCTGCCCCACCCGGGCGTGGTGCGGTAGTTAATGCCGGCATCGGCGCCCAGCTCGCGCGCACGCGCCAGCTTCTCATCAGAGGATGAGGTGACAATCACCCGCGCGCCCATCGCTTTAGCGATCTGCAGTGCGGTAATGGAGACGCCGCCGGTGCCGAGCGTAACGATAGTATCGCCCGCCTTGATCTGCGCATCGCCTACCAGCGCCCGCCACGCCGTCAGCCCGGAGGTGGTGATAGTGGCCGCTTCAGCATGGCTCCAGCCGCGCGGCGCCAGGGTGAAGTGATGCGCCGGGCGCACCACGGTTTCCGCGGCAAAGCCCTGCGCGCCATCTCCCGGCGTGCGGGTGAAGTCGCCCACGCGGGCGTAAGGCAGGCCATCCTGCCACTGCGGGAAAAAGCAGGAAACCACGTGGTCGCCGGGGCGGAATTCGCTGACGCTGCTGCCCACCGCCTCCACGACGCCGGCGCCGTCCGCCATCATAATGCGCCCCGCTTCGGTCGGAATCGATCCGTCGGCAACCAGCAGATCGTGATAATTAAGTGAGGTGGCGTGGATACGGACGCGGATCTCGTCAGCGGCGGGCTTGCCGGGATCGGGCAGATCCACCAGCCGCAGATTATCCAGCCCGCCGGGCTGGTTAAGAATCATCGCTTTCATTCGCTTTTCTCCTGTCAGGACACAATAACGCGTTACCAGGCTTTTCGCGGAAAGCCCCTTCCTTTTAGGTAGGGGATGCAGAGCGAAGCGCCCGCAAGGGCGCTAATGAGGGCGGCTCTGATCCTCAATATATTTTTTTATCACTTCAGGGGGCGCACCGCCCACGGTTCCAGCGAAATAAGACGGCGACCAGAGCGCGTCTGACTTCCACGCGGGCTTATGCAATTCAGGATGATGCAATTTCATCTTGCGACTGCTAACCCCTTTCAGGCTATTAACCAGCTTGCTGATCGCCACCTTCGGCGGGAAGTTAAGCAGAATATGAACGTGATCCGCCCCCCCGTTAAACTCCACAACTTCGCATTCAAATTGTTCGCATACGTTGCGAATTATCTTTTCCAGCGTTTCCAGTTGCACGGCGTTAAACACCTTGCCCCGATACTTAGTGATAAAGATTAAATGGCAGTGCAGCACAAAGACACAATGCCGCCCCGTTCGATAAGTTAACTCCATAGACCAACCTTGTAAACATGCTTCAAATTGCGTAGTGTAGCGAACTATGAATGTTAAGACCAAAACCTTATCAGTCAGAGTTAAAGACAAACACGCCGCTTTATTGCGCCAAATGGCGTATGAGGTGAATCAGATCTTTAATCTGGCAAACGAGATAACCAGCAAGGCATATAGCAATGCTGGCGAGTTTGGTGCGCAGGTTCCAAAGTGGCTAACCGCATATGATGTTCAAAAGCAGACCGCCGGACTCCGCAAGGAAAAAGGCTATCTGATCGATAGCGCCAGCATTCAGGAAGTGATCGCCGTCCACGGCAAAGCCCGCAAGCAGTTTAAACGGGCAAAATTGCGCTGGCGTATCAGCGGCGGATCTAAACGCTCGTTAGGCTGGATTCCGTTTAAAGTCGGTTTTGCGAAGTGGCAAAATGGGCAAGTTAAGTTTGCTGGCAAGCTGTTTAAAGTGTGGGATTCATACGGCTTGAGCGCCTATAAATTCCGCGCGGGTAGCTTCTCCGAAGATAGCCGGGGGCGCTGGTATTTCAACGTAGCAGTAGACTACACCGCACAGCCAACCGAAGGCGTTAGCGCCGTTGGTATCGACTTAGGGTTAAAGGATATTGCTACCACGTCAGACGGTGAAAAGCTGGCGGCGGGGCGGTTCTATCGTGATCTTGAATCGTCGTTAGGCAAGGCACAACGGGCGAACAAAAAGCGCCGTGTGAAGGCTATATACGCCAAAATTAAAAACCGTCGCAAAGACGCATTGCACAAATTCAGTACAGCTATTGTGAATGCGAATGCGGCGATCTTCGTGGGCGACGTGAGCACCAGCAAGCTAATCAAAACAAAGATGGCAAAAAGCGTTTTAGACGCTGGCTGGTCAATGCTCAAAACACAACTGGAATATAAAGCGATTGCGCGATCAGCCGTGTTTCAGGTAGTCAACGAAAGCTATTCCACCCAGGCTTGTTCGTGTTGTGGGGCGCTATCCCCCAACAGTCCGAAAGGTAGAGCAGGCTTGCGAATAAGAGTATGGACTTGTAGCGAGTGCGGAACGCTACATGATCGCGATGTGAACGCGTCAAAGAATATACTCGCGGCGGGGCATCGCCGTCTGGCTGTAGGAATCCCCGCCCTTTAGGGCGGGGAGGATGTCAACGGTTACTGAGTGTGGCAGTGCAACAGCATTCCCGCCTGGTAGGGTGTGCGGCAGGTGCGCCGCAGCGATCAGCTCAGTTTATCGAGCCAGCGCACATACGCCTGGTCCCAGAGCGCAGCAGGCGTGCCCGCTTTACCCAGGCCAAATCCGTGCCCGCCGCTGCTGAGCTCAATCAGCTCAACCGGTACGCGCATGCGCCGGCAGACGTCGCGCATCAGTTCGGTGTTGTAAGGATTAGAGGTGCGATCGTCCTCTGCCTGGGCGAGAAACGTCGGCGGATAGGCGCGGGTAACATAGTTTTGCACGGACCAGTTCGCCGCCTGGGTCGCGGTGGCGTGCGCCCCCACCATCATCAGGCGGGTCTGCGTATGCTGAAACGGCGCTTCCAGCGTGATCACCGGGTAGATAAGCCCCACGCTGCTGGCTGAAGGCACGATCTCATCCAGCGCGTCCTGCTGCGGATAAGTGCGAAAGTCAGGTCGCGCGGCGGCCATGCCCAGCAGATGGCCGCCGGCCGAAAAGCCGAGCAGGTGCACTTTCGACTCCATCGCGCGCACCATGCGAATGGCGCGCTGTGCATCCTGCAGCGGTGCCAGATTGCCCGCCTGCCACTTTTCACCGGGCAGGCGATAGCTCAGCACATAGGCGGTATATCCATTGGCATTCAGCCAGCGCGCCACCGGCCACGCCTCCCGGCCCATGCCGATGAAGCGATAGCCACCGCCCGCGGCAATCAGTACCGCCTCGCCGTTGGGGTTTTCCGGACGAAAGCGCTGGATAGCGGGTGAAACGATATTGGTCCATGAGCCTTTAGTATTGACCCTTAACAGGCCGGACGGACCGCCTCCACCCGGCGGCTCATCCGGCCAGAGCGGAATGATGTCATCACGGGCAAACAGCTTGCCGGTGGTCATCGCGAGAACGGTTGCCCCGCTCGCCTGTAAAAAACGACGACGTGTCATCATGTTGCGTGCCAGCCACTCTCAGGAAACACCCGGCCACGGGTCAGATTATTGGTGTGACGAAAGTCTGATTTCTATCCGGCGATAATGTACGCATTCCGCACCAAAAAGCCATAAAAAAACGCGCCATAAAAGGCGCGTATAACGTGATGGCTGCCGCTGCTGCCGCGGTGGCACATACCGCAAAGCGGCGGCTTAATCCTGCTGCTGAAACTGCGTCATGACGGTCTGCTCGCACTGCTGCTGATCGTGGCGCAGCTTACCGCGCTCCTCTTCGCCGAGTTCCAGCCAGCCGTTGATCACTTCCTGCGCGATCTCTTCATCAAATTCAGTCTTGTTCATGGCAGAAGGTGACTGGCTGGCGGCCATTTGCGCCTTCAGCTTGGCGGTATAGCTCTCCATGTCACCGGTTTTCTGTTCGCTGCTGACCAGATGGCAGAGCTGGCCGGCGTAGACATTTTCCTGCGCATCCGCATCTGCCGCCAGCGCGCTGGCGGAAAGGGTTAAGCCCGTCAGGGCAATCAATAAGCGTTTCATAAAGGCTCCTGTTGTTTCCGGAAACTCAGGTTTCATCCTGTTGCGTGCGTGCCGCCTGGCGGGCAGCACGCCAGTTTAAAAGCGGTGTCACCGTGATACCGTGCAGCACCACGCTGCATACTACAATGGTCAGGGCCATATCCACCATCTGCTGCGCTTCAGCGCCCTGCAGGCCGTGCACCCAGGCAAAAGCGATATAGTTGATACTGCCGATCCCGCGAATGCCGAGCCAGCCAATCAGCAGCCGGCGCGCGCGCGGCATTTCGCAGCGCCAGGTGGTGAGCCAGACCGCCAGCGGTCGCACCACGACAAACAGCAGCAGCGCCAGGCCGATGCCCATCGGATTCCAGTGGTGCGCCAGCGTAATGCCCAGCACCACCATCAGCGCGGCAGCCAGCAGGCGCTCTACCGTATCGCCAAATGAGAGCGCATCGCCAATGACCAGACCCACGGACTTAACCATGCCGCCGCCGCTCTGCCGCACGCGCTGATTAGGATTCACCATGACTTCAGCCGGCAGATGCTGCTTCTCCTCCGGCAGATCTTCCAGCGGAAAACAGCGCGTGACGCGCAGTTCAGCGCGCCGCAGGCCGACGCCTGCAGCAAAGGTTGCCAGGAAGCCGGAGGCATCCAGCGCCTGCGAGGCGGCATAGCTGAACGCAATAAGCGCCAGCGCGAGAAAATCGTTTGGCGCCACATCGTCGTGCGCGCTGCGCAGCCGCGCCGCGAGCTGGCCGATAACGCGCCCCAGCAGATAGCCAATTGCAATACCCCCGCCAATAGACCAGAGCACATCCAGCGTCGCCCACTCCCCCAGGCTGGCGAGATCAAAGCCTTCCGGGCGCATCAGCAGCAGCGCCAGGATCAGCAGCGGCAGCGCCGAGCCATCGTTCATTCCCGCCTCGCTGGAGAGCGCAACGCGCAGCGCATCATCATCGCGCGCATCGTTGACTGAAATCAGGCTGGCCAGCACCGGATCGGTTGGCGCAACAATGGCGCCAAACGCCAGCGACAGCGGCCAGTTAAAGCCGGTGATCCAGTGCACCAGGCACGCCATACCGCCTACCGTCAGCAGCATCGCCGGAAACGCCAGCCGCAGTCCGACCCGCCAGGCGTGCGCTTTCAGCGGCAGGCGCAGCTTCAGACCGGTGATAAACAGCGACGCGGCCATGGTGATTTCGGTGATATGCGCCACCAGCTCAGAGTGACCAACAATATCGATACGCAGCAGGTCCAGCACCCAGGGACCGCAGATAACCCCGGCGATAAGATAGAGGCCAAATGAGGTCACCGGCCCGCGGTGGATCCAGCCGGAGGCCAGTGACATGATCAGTAACAGACCGCCGACAACGGCGGTCCAGGCAAGGAAATTCATAACGCTCCGCTTTTCAAAAACATAACTCCCTTAAGCCTGGCACAGGATTGGAAATTAGTGTCTGAGATGCGCACTGCCCAGGCGTACCAGCAGCGCCAGCAGCGCCGCCGTCGTTGCCAGCGTGACCACGCCGTTCCAGCCAAAATGCGCCAGCGCCAGGCTGCCGAGGACCGCGCCGGCGGCCATGCCGACAAACACCACGGTAAACATCAGGGCATTCAGGCGGCTGCGCGCCTCAGGTGCCAGGCTGTAGACCAGCGCCTGGTGCGCCACCAGCGTCGCCTGCACCCCCAGATCAAATCCCACCGCACTCAGGATAATCACGCCCGGCTGCGCCGGCAGCGGCAGCAGCGGCAGCAGGAACATCAGCGCGAACGACACCATCACCAGCGCAGAGCCATACTGCGTCACCCGCGCCGGACCGATGCGATCGGCTACGCTGCCGGCCAGCGGAGCAGCCAGCGCCCCTGCCGCGCCCGCCAGGCCAAACGCACCCGCGATGGCACTGTCGAAATGAAAGCGCTCGCTCAGCATCAGCGCCAGCGTTGACCAGAAGGCGCTGAATCCCACCGATAGCAGCCCCTGTGCCAGCGCGGCGCGGCGCAGCGTCTGATGCTGACGCCACAGCTGCGCCAGCGACAGCAGCAGGCGCGGATAGCTGACGGCGGTACCGGGTGTGAAGCGCGGCAGCACGCGCCAGAGCGCCAGCGTCATCAGCAGCATGGCACCCGCAGCGATAAAATAGAGCGTGCGCCAGCCGGCATACTCCGCCACCAGGCCGCTGATCACGCGCGACAGCAGAATGCCCGCCAGCAGCCCGGTCATTACCACGCCAACCGTCTTGCCCCGGCGATGCTCCGGTGCCAGCGCGGCAGAGGCGGGCACAATATCCTGCGCGACGGTAGCGGTCAGCCCGGTGACAAAGCTGGCGATCAGCAGCGCGCCGATTCCGCCAGCAAAGCCACACAGCAGCAGCGACGCCACCAGCAGAAGCCCCTTAATCAGAATAATGGTCCGCCGGTCATGGCGATCGCCCAGCGGGGCCAGCAGCAGGATCCCCAGCGCATAGCCCGCCTGCGTCAGCATCGGCACCATACCGGTGCTGCTGATGCCGGTATTAAACGTTTTACTGATGATGTCCAGCATGGGCTGACTGTAGTAGATAGAGGCGACGCTCAGGCCGGCACCGGCGGCAAGCGTAAACAGCAGCGGAGCGGGAAGCGTTTCTGCGCGACGGGCAGATGACGATAAAACAGACATAGGTGGCTCTCCTGAAAAGTTGCGCCTATTAAAGCGCGCGGCAGCCATACGCGGTAGAGTGTGGCAGGACACAACCGTTATACGTGGCACGTATGAATAACCTGACCAGCACCGATCGTATTGCCCTGATGCAGACCTTTATCCGTATCGTTGAGAGTGGCTCCCTCTCCGCCGCCGCGCGACAGCTTAATACCACCCAGCCCACCGTCAGCCGCCGGCTGCAGGCGCTGGAGCACTATCTCGGCCTGAAGCTGATACTGCGCACCACCCATGCGCTCAAGCTGACCGATGACGGGGAGCGCTGCTATACGCAGGCGCGCCAGCTGCTGGCAACGTGGTATGCGCTGGAGGATGAACTGACCGGCTCGCATGACGAACCGGCGGGCACGCTGCGGGTGCGCGCACCACACGCTTTCGGGCAGGATCAGCTGATTACGCCGCTGGTCGCCTGGCTGGAGCGCTATCCGCGTCTGAATGTAGAGTGGATGCTTAACGATCGCACGCCGGACTTTATCAGTGAAAACGTGGACTGTGCGATTCAGGTCGGTGCGCCGGACGATCCGGGCATAGTGGCCGTGCTGCTGGCGGAAGTGCCGCGTATTGTAGTGGCAGCGCCGGCGCTGCTGGCCGCCCATCCGCCCGTGACGCAGGCAGAAGAACTGACACAGCTGCCGTGGCTGGCGCTGACCAGCTTTTATCGCAATGAGATTGCGCTGCAGCGCGTCAGCGATAGCGCAATGGTGAACCTGGCGATCGCGCCGCGGCTCGCCAGCGACAGCCTTTATGCGGTGCGCAAGGCCGCGCTGGCCGGAATGGGCGTGGCGCTGGTTTCATCGTGGGTGGTACAGGACGATCTGGAGAGCGGCGCGCTGGTGCAGCTGCTGCCGGCGTGGCAGGCGCCGCCGCTGCCGGTCTGGCTGACCTACCCGTGGGCCAGCTACTATCCGGCAAGGCTGCGCCATTTTTTTACGCTGATTAAAACGGTCATGCCGCAGCTGCTCGGCACCCGCCCCCCGGCACGCTGAGCAGATCAGCCAGCGTGCTTTTTCTCCATTTTTGACATGTTATCCAGCCAGCCCATAACAAACGCGGAGAGCACAAAGGTCAGATGGATGATCACGTACCACATCAGCTTGTCGTTGGCGACGTTGCGCGCATCCATAAAGATACGCAGCAGATGGATAGAGGAGATCGCCACAATGGAGGCGGCGACTTTATTTTTAAGCGAGCCGGAGTCCATCTTGCCCAGCCAGCTCAGCTTCTCTTTGTGTTCGGCGATATCGAGCTTCGAGACAAAGTTTTCATAGCCGGAGAGCATCACCATCACCAGCAGCCCTCCGACCAGTGTCATGTCAACCAGCGACAGCAGCAGCAGGATCAGATCGTTTTCCGCAATGCTGAGGATGTTCGGCAGCAGATGGAAAATTTCCTGAAAAAATTTAACGGTCAGCGCCAGCAGGCCCAGCGAAAGTCCAATGTAAACCGGTGCCAGCAGCCAGCGGGATGAATACATCAGGTTTTCGGTAAAACGTTCCATAAGTTTCCATAAGTTAGCAGCGAAGCTGCCGAGTATACCCGAACTTGTGTGAAGTTATTTAAGTGCGGCCTCGGAAATTTCCGGCGGCGCCGGGAGCGGGAGCGACAGACGAAACTCAGCGCCGCCGCTGGCACGGTTTTCCGCCCAGATGCGTCCGCGATGCGCTTCAGTGATGGTCTTGCTGATCGCCAGCCCCAGTCCGACCCCCGGTACGGCAGACTCTTTATCACCCCGGGCAAACTTTTCAAAAATCTGCGTCAGGCTGTCGCCCGCGATGCCCGGCCCGCTGTCCCAGACGCCAATCTCCAGCCTGCTGCCGTCGCGCCAGGCGCGAATACCGTGCTGCGCCGCGTTACCGGCATACTTCAGGCTGTTCTCAATCAGATTGGAAAATACCCGCTCCAGCATCGCGCTGTCGCCTTTAATCAGTACCAGCTCGGACGGCAGCGCCAGCTCAAACGCGTGACCTTTAAGCATCGGCCCCATGCTGCGCAGCGCGCCATCGATCACCTCATCCAGCGCCACCCACTCTTCGCGCAGCTGCAGGCCGCCGGACTGAATGCGCGCCATATCCAGCATATTGCTGACCAGACGAATCGTGCTCAGCGTCTGTTCACGGATCTGGCCGGCCTGCGCGACAAACGGCGACTGCGCATGCGCCAGATCGAGCATCAGCATCTCTGCCTGACCAAACAGCACCGTCAGCGGCGTGCGTAAATCGTGTGACAGAGCCGATAGCAGCGCATTGCGCAGCTGCTCGCGCTCTGCTGCGAGGCGCGAAGCCGCTTCGCTCTGCGTCAGCGCCATGCGCTCCAGCGCGTTGGCGATCAGCACGGTAAACGTCTCCACCAGCCGCTGCTGCTCCGGGATCATCAGCTGGCGCAGGTTCTCCGGCTCAACCACCAGCAGACCCCGGCACTGCTGGCCGCTCTTCAGCGGAACAATCTGGTAGGGCACGGCCGGCAGCGTATCGGTACCGGCGCCGGCAGGCTGACCTTTGCTGTAGCTCCATTTTGCGATTCCGGCATCGGGCGGCGTGCCGCGTAAGTCCGGTCCGGTTGCCTGCAGCTCCCCCTGCTCATCGGGCAGCAGCAGCTGACTGCGCGCCTGCAGCGTCACCTCAATCACTCGCTGTGCGGTAGCGGCAATATCCTGCGGCGTCAGCGCGCTGCCGAGCGATTTCGCCATTTCATAGAGGTAGCGGGCGCGCTGCTCGCGATAGCGCGCCACCCTGGCCTGGTAGCGCACCCCGGCGGTGAGATTCCCGACGATCACGCCGACCGCCAGCATCACGCCAAAGGTAACCAGATACTGCAGGTCAGAGACGGCGACGGTGCCGGTGGGCGCGACAAACATCAGATCAAACGCGACGATATTGATCACGGTGGCAAACACCGAGGGCCAGCGCCCGTAGCGCAGTGCCACCAGCACGACCGACAGCAGATAGATCATGACGGCGTTGGCGCTGTCGAACTCTGCAAGCAGGCCGCGTCCGATAAACGTCACCGCGAGGCAGAGCAGCAGCGCCATGATGCAGCCGCGCAGCCGCAGCCGCCACTTATCGCTGCTGACCGGTTTGCTGCTGGTCGCATGCAGCGCCGGGCGCAGCGGCTCATCCAGCGCCACGACCAGCAGATCGAGATCCGGCCCCAGCTCGCCGAGACGCTGGGCGAAGCTGTCGCGGCGGAAGCGCCGGTGCGGCTGGCGTCCGGCGACAATTTTGCCCAGATTATGCTCCCGCGCGTAGCGCAGCACCGCGCGCACCTCATCGGGATCGGCGAGCGTGGCCGTTTCCGCGCCCAGCTCCTGCGCCAGCTGTAGCGTACGCAGGATCGCGCGCCGCTGCGCCTCCGGCAGGCGATGCAGGCGCGGGGTTTCCACATAAACGGCGTGCCAGACGCTGCCGAGCCGCGCGGCCAGACGTGCGGCGGTTCGCACCAGCTTTTCGCTGCCGGTATCATCACCAATACAGAGCAGAATTGCATCCCGCGTATGCCAGACCCGATCGCGTCCCTGCTGGTCACGCCAGGCGCGCATCTGATCGTCCACGCGATCGGCGGTGCGACGCAGCGCCAGTTCACGCAGCGCAAACAGATTGCCTTTGCGGAAAAAGTTTTCAATCGCGCGCTCGGCCCGGTCGCCGACGTAGACTTTGCCCTCTTTCAGCCGCTGACGCAGATCGTCCGGCGGCAGGTCCACCAGCACTACCTCATCCGCGCTGTCAAAAAAGGGATCGGGCACGGTTTCGCGCACCTGAATTCCGGTGATACCGGCTACTACGTCATTGAGGCTTTCGAGGTGCTGCACGTTTACCGTGGTGATGACATCGATGCCGGCATCAAGCAGCTCGTCAATATCCTGCCAGCGTTTGGGATGGCGCGCGCCCTGAACGTTGGTATGCGCCAGCTCATCCATCAGGATCACCGCCGGATGACGCGCCAGCGCCGCATCCAGATCGAACTCCGTGTGGTGCGAGCGACCGGTGGTGCGACGCGGCAGCAGCGTCAGGCCATTCAGCAGCGCGGCCGTTTCTGCGCGATTGTGGGTTTCCACGATACCGGCCAGCACATCCAGCCCCTGCGCGCGCAGCCGCTGCGCCTCCTGCAGCATCGCAAAGGTTTTGCCCACGCCGGCACAGGCGCCAAAATAGATTTTCAGCTTGCCGCGATGGCTGTCGCTATGGCTGAGCAGCAGCGCATCGGGGTCCGGACGAGGCAGTTCATCATTCATGTCGTTCAAATAGTGAATTCCGTACGATCAGTGAAAGGGTCGCCATACATGGCGACCCTGCGTTGCAGGGTGCGCATTTATGCGCACCGAATGTGCCTCATCCCTGCAAATTATCCAGCGCCATATTGAGCCGCAGCACGTTCACCGTCTCTTCGCCGATAAACGGCAGCAGCGGACGCCCGGTGTTACGCGCAATCAGCGCCTCAACGTCTTTCAGCGTCATATTGCGCGCTGCCGCAATGCGCGGCGCCTGCCACAGCGCGGCTTCAGGAGAGATATCCGGATCCAGGCCGCTGCCTGAAGCGGTGACCAGCTCCACCGGCACCGCTGACGGCGCCTGCGGATTCGCCGCCCGCAGCGCGGCCACGCGCGCGGCTACGGCGCTGTCCAGCGCCGGGTTACTCCCGGCCAGGTTGCTGCCACCGGAAGCCTGCGCGTTATAAGGCCGCTCCGCCGTGGTCGATGGCCGACCCTGGAAATAGCCGGGCTGAGTGAACTGCTGCCCAATCAGCGCTGAGCCGCGCACGCTGCCCGCCTGCCTCAGCAGCGAACCGCTCGCCTGCTGCGGAAACCACCACTGTGCCAGCCCGGTGGTCAGCAGCGGATAGAGAACACCGGTAAACAGCATCAGCACCATAAACAATACAACAGCCGGACGTAACTGACTCATCTCTCTTCTCCTTACACCAGGCCTGACAGCGTGAGCAGCAGGTCAATCGCTTTAATACCGATAAAAGGCACCACCAGCCCGCCCGCACCGTAAATCCACAGATTGCGTCGCAGCAGCGCTGCCGCGCTCACCGGCCGGTAACTCACCCCTTTCAGCGCCAGCGGAATAAGAAACACAATCACCAGTGCGTTGAAGATCACCGCCGACAGGATCGCGGAGGCGGGAGAGTGCAGCGCCATGATATTGAGCATGCTGAGCTGCGGGTAGGTCACGGCAAACGCCGCCGGAATGATGGCAAAATATTTCGCCACGTCGTTGGCGATGCTAAAGGTGGTCAGCGACCCCCGCGTCATCAGCATCTGCTTACCGATATGCACCACCTCCAGCAGCTTGGTCGGATTCGAGTCGAGATCGACCATGTTCCCCGCCTCTTTCGCCGCCTGGGTGCCGGAGTTCATCGCCACCGCGACATCCGCCTGCGCCAGCGCAGGCGCATCGTTGGTGCCGTCGCCGGTCATCGCGACCAGCCGTCCTTCTGACTGATACTGACGGATCAGTGCCAGTTTAGCCTCCGGCGTCGCTTCTGACAGAAAGTCATCCACGCCCGCCTCTGCGGCGATAGCCGCTGCGGTCAGCGGGTTGTCGCCGGTGATCATCACGGTTTTAATGCCCATCCGGCGCAGTTCAGCAAAACGCTCTTTGATGCCGCCTTTGACAATGTCTTTCAACGCCACCACGCCCAGAACCTGCGCGCCTTCGGCTACCACCAGCGGCGTGCCGCCCGCGCGCGCGACCTCCTCAACCCGGGCGTTGACCTCCGCCGGAAAGCGTCCATTGCCGGCGTCGATATAGCGGCGCACGGCGTCCACGGCGCCTTTACGGATCAGCCGCTCCTGCACGTTCACGCCGCTCATGCGGGTCTGAGCGGAAAAAGGGATAAAGCTGGCGCCCATTGCGCTGAGATCGCGTTCGCGCAGGTTAAACCGCTGCTTCGCCAGCACCACAATACTGCGTCCTTCCGGCGTTTCATCTGCCAGTGAGGCGAGCTGTGCCGCATCCGCCAGCTGCTCTTCGCTGACGCCTGGCGCGGGCAGAAACTGCGTCGCCTGGCGATTACCGAGCGTGATGGTGCCGGTTTTATCCAGCAGCAGCACGTCAACGTCCCCTGCCGCCTCCACCGCGCGTCCGCTGGTGGCGATCACGTTTGCCCCCAGCATGCGGCTCATGCCCGCCACGCCAATGGCCGACAGCAGGCCACCAATCGTGGTGGGAATAAGACAGACCAGCAGCGCCACCAGTACCGTGACGCTGACCGGTGTACCGCCGTACGCGGAAAATGGCCACAGCGTGGCGGTCGCCAGCAGAAATACGATGGTCAGTGAAACCAGCAGAATGGTCAGCGCGACCTCATTCGGGGTTTTACGACGTTTTGCGCCCTCCACCATGGCGATCATTCGATCGAGAAAGGTTTCGCCCGGATTGACGCTGCACCGGATCACCAGCCAGTCAGACAGAATGCGCGTGCCGCCGGTAACGGAAGCAAAATCACCGCCGGACTCGCGTATCACCGGCGCCGATTCGCCGGTAATGGCGCTCTCATCTACCGACGCGCCGCCCTCCAGTACATCGCCGTCGCACGGGATCACATCGCCCGCCTCAACCAGGACCACGTCACCTTTGCGCAGCGTATCCGCAGAGACTGGCTGCCATGCAGCACCATAGTGCGCTGCCGCAAGCTTCTTCGCCTCGCTGGTTTTCTTAATGCCTTTCAGGCTGTTGGCCTGCGCCTTGCTGCGCCCTTCCGCCAGCGCTTCTGCAAAGCTGGCGAACAGCACGGTTATCCAGAGCCAGAAGGCAATGGCGCCGGTAAAGCCGGCGCTGCCGCTCAGCCAGCCCGCCAGCATGCCGCCGGCCAGCAGCGACGTCAGCACGCTGCCCAGCCATACCAGAAACATCACCGGGTTGCGAAACTGCACGCGCGGATCGAGTTTTTTAACCGCATCCAGCAGCGCGGTACGGGTCAGCTGCGCATCAAACAGCGCCAGTTGTTGACGACTCATGATTGCGTTATTCCTGAATCAGTTGCAGATGTTCCGCGACCGGCCCAAGCGCCAGCGCGGGAATAAAGGTCAGCGCACCCACCAGCAGCACGGTGCCTGTAAGCAGGCCGATAAACAGCGGACCGTGCGTCGGCAGCGTACCGTTACCCGCGGGCTGAACGTTTTTCGCCGCCAGCGATCCGGCAATCGCCATAACCGGAATAATGATGCCGAAGCGGCCAGCCAGCATGCAGACGCCGAGCAGCAGGTTCCAGAACGGCGTGTTGGCGCTGAGTCCGGCAAAAGCGCTGCCGTTGTTATTTGCCGCAGATGAGACCGCATAGAGTATTTCGCTGAATCCGTGAATGCCGGGGTTGGCCATCGCCGCGCGACCGGCATCGGTCATCAGCGCCAGTGCGGTACCCAGCAGCACCAGCGCGGGCGTGACCAGAATCGCCAGCGCGGTCATTTTCATCTCCCACACGTCGATTTTTTTACCGCGATACTCCGGCGTGCGCCCGATCATCAGCCCGGCGATAAACACCGCCAGCAGAACGAACAGCAGCATGCCGTACAGCCCTGCGCCCACGCCGCCGAATACCACTTCGCCCAGCTGCATCAGCCACATCGGCACCATGCCGCCCAGCGCGGTAAAGGAGTCATGCATTGCATTAACCGCGCCGCAGGAGGCTGCCGTGGTAATTACCGCGAACAGGCCCGAGTTGAGTATGCCGAAGCGCGTCTCCTTGCCCTCCATGTTGAGCGCGCTGTCAGCGCCCAGCGCCAGGAAATGCGGGTTGCCCCGTACCTCTGCCCACATCACCGCCGAGGCCGCGAGGACAAACAGAATACTCATGCTCCACAGCAGCATATGGCCCTGCCGGCGATCGTTCAGGTGCTGCCCGAACGTAAAGCAGAGCGACGCCGGGATCAGGAAAATGCTCAGCATCTGAACAAAGTTGGTCAGGGCGGTCGGATTCTCAAACGGGTGGGCAGAGTTCGCGTTAAAGAACCCACCGCCGTTGGTGCCGAGCATCTTGATGGCTTCCTGTGAGGCTACCGGACCGAGCGGCAGCGTCTGCTGTGCGCCCTCCAGCGTGGTGAGGGTGTGATACGCCGCAAAGCTCTGGATAGTGCCCTGGCTGACATAAAACAGCGCAATCACCAGGCTGAGCGGCAGCAAGACGTAGAGCGTGATGCGCGTCAGGTCACGCCAGGCGTTGCCGAGCGTCGCCAGCGAGCGGTTAGCAAACCCGCGCATCAGGGCAAACGCTACGGCGATACCGGTTGCCGCAGAGAGAAAGTTTTGTACCGTCAGCCCCGCCATCTGGCTGAAGTAGCTCAGGCTGCTCTCACCGCCATACGCCTGCCAGTTGGTATTGGTGACAAAGCTTACCGCAGTGTTAAACGCCAGATCCCAGCTCAGGCCCGGCATCTGCTGCGGATTAAGCGGCAGCGCCCCCTGCAGCATCAGTATCGCCAGCAGCACCACGAAGCCCACGGCGTTAAACAGCAGCAGCGCCAGCAGATAGTGCTGCCAGCGCATCGCCGCTGTGCCGCTGCCCGTCAGCTGCCACAGCAGGTGCTCGGTGCGCGGCAGCAGCGGTTTATCCGCCACCAGCTGCGCCAGAAACCGACCCAGCGGCTGCGCCAGCGCCATCAGCACCAGCAGAAACAGCGCGATCAGTAAGAATGCATTCGCCGCCATCAGAATGCCTCCGCATTAAGCAGGGCATAAACCAGATAGCCCAGCAACAAAATCAGCAGCACAATGCCCGCTATTACGCCCACGCTCACAGCAACCTCCGGAGTAGTCAGTAGTGCGACAAGCATGCGCGGCGCGGCATAAAGAAGGGATAAAAAGGCGGAGGACGGGCGTAAAGAAAGTATAAATATGGCGTAAAATTAAGCGCTTTCCAGCGCCCAGACGCGGTTAAGGTCGATGTTCTGCCACAGCGACCCCTCTTCAGCACCGGTAATGCTGTCGGTACAGAAACTGTCGCCTAAATCGACAATTTCCGGTTTCACTTCGCGCCGGGCATGCAGCGACCAGAAGACGTGCAGTTTAGGCTTCAGCAGCGATTTTTCACCCGCCTGCACCACCAGCGCGACCCGTCCCGACGCCAGACGTACCAGCGATCCGACCGGATAGATGCCAATCGACCGAACAAAACTGTGCAGCAGCGCGGGATCGAAATGGCCGCGCCAGCTCAGCATATTGTGCATCGCTTCTGCAGGCGTCCAGCCTTTACGGTAGGGACGATGCGAGGTGAGCGCGTCATAGACATCACAGACGGAGGCCATGCGGGCATAGAGCGTGATCTCCTCGCCGCGCAGGCCGTGCGGGTAGCCGCTGCCGTCAAATTTTTCGTGATGATGCAGCGCCACATCCAGCAGATCGTAGCCGGCGTCCGCCTCCATCAGCATCTGCGCGCCAACAATCGGGTGTTCACGCATGACTGCGAACTCATCGTCGCTCAGCTTGCCGGGCTTATTGAGGATCGCCAGCGGCACGGCCGCTTTGCCGACATCGTGCAGCAGCCCAGCCATGCCTGCGCGACGCAGCCGATCGGCCTCCAGCCCCAGCTTCTTACCGAGCGAGATCATCAGCCCGCATACCGCCATGGAGTGCAGATAAGTGTAGTCATCGTGATTTTTCAGGCGCGCCACGCTGAGCAGCGCTGAAGGCTCACGCGCAATCGATCCCGCTATCTGATCAACCAGATTGAGCGTGAAGCTGAGATCGAGGCGCTGCCCCATACGGGCCTCATTAAACATCGCCAGCACGCGCGGCTTGCCCTGGGCGAAAATCTGCTGCGCCTGATCCAGCTCGCGGAAAAAGGCACTTTCCGCAACCGGCGCTCTGACGGGCTGGCTGTGCGGGATCGGCACCGACTTATCGAGATCGATCCAGACCTGGCGGATCCCTTCACTGCGGATCATGGCGATCTGGCGGCGGTCAGTGATCAGCATAAGGTTGCGAATGCGCCGATCTTTCAGCCACCAGACCTCAAGTTTGTGGATAAACATGCCCTCTTGCAGTTCGTCCACGGAAATCAGCTTTATCACACGTACTCTCCTGACTCGCTGTGGATGGTAAGGAGGGGTATCGGCAGCTGATCAAAAAATCTTCAGAGGCGTTTTGTGCGGCTGTGAGCCCGCCGGTAAAGCGCACATTTTCCCGCGGGTGCCCTTTACCGGTGGCGGTGAACAGACTACCGGCTCAGAGCGCCTTCGCCCTGCTCACGGCGCGGCGTGCGCGTCTGACCCGCAGGCGTCTGGCTCTCTGCGCGCTGAATCGGTCCCATCACCAGCAGAAACAGCAGGGCCGCGATAATACAGTGCGCGCCAACAAACAGCAGGCCAACGCTGTAGCTGCCGGTCAGGCCGACAATAATGCCAAACAGTAGCGGCGTGATGAAGCCAGCCATATTGCCGATACCGTTGAAGATGGCACCCGCCAGCCCTACCGCCTCTTTTGGCGCGGTATCGCTGACAATGGTCCAGGTGCCCGCGCCCGCCGCCACGCCCTTGCCGAAGAACGCGAAAGACATGATAGCGATAATACCGGCGTTGGTCGGGATCACCGCAGCCAGCGTCAGCGAAGCCGCCATCACCATACCGGCGATAAACGGCCCCTTGCGCGCCCAGGAGAGGCTCCAGCCGCGCGCCAGCAGCCTGTCAGAGAGGAAACCGCCGCTGATGCCGCCGAGAAATCCAAACAGCGCCGGCGCAATGGTGGCAAAACCGGCATCCATGATATTCATGCCGCGCGCCTGAACCAGATAGATAGGGAACCAGGTAATGAAGAAGTAGCTGAGTGCAATCGTGCAGTACTGCCCCAGATAGGCGCACCACAGCATGCGGCTGCTGAGCAGCAGTTTAAACATGCGTTTATCGACCGGAGGACGGGCTTTCAGCGTCTCTGCGGCATCAATATCCACCAGCGCACCGCCCTGCTTAATGTAGTCCAGCTCGCTTTTTGTCACGCGCGGATGCTGACGCGGCGTGTGCATCCACGCCATCCAGCCAAACACGGCCAGAATGCCGATGGTGCCCAGTACAAAGAACGGCCACTCCCAGCCAAACCGCATGACCAGCCAGCCTGAGATGGGCGAAAAAATGGCGACGGCAAAATATTGCGCCGAGGCAAACAGCGATGAGGCGCGGCCGCGTTCGGCTCCGGGAAACCACATAATGACCGCGCGGGCGTTGGCGGGAAAGCTCGGCGCTTCTATCAGCCCCAGCGCAAAACGCAGCGCGAACATCAGCGTCAGCGTCATGGTTACGCCGGCGGAGAACTCACCGACAAAGCCCATCAGCAGCGTGGAGACTGACCAGAGCACCAGCGTCGCGCCGTAGACTTTTTTGGTGCCGAAGCGGTCAAGCAGCAGGCCACCGGGGATCTGACCAATCACGTAAGCCCAGCTGAAGGCAGAGAGGATCAGGCCAAGCTGGATCGCCGAAAGACCAAACTCCTCTTTGATCGCGGAACCGGAGATCGACAGGATCGAACGGTCAGCATAGGCCACCACCGACAGAAACAGGATCAGGCACAGGATCCAGAGGCGCACACGGCTGGTTTCACTGCGGATTTGACGTTGCAACATAGGCTCAGTTCCTTGAAAGGGGAAGCGTCCTGTCGCGATGCGACAGGGATCAGCAATACCGCGCAATCTTTACTGTTCAGCAACTATAGAAAGCGGGCTGGTGCGCGGTCATTGTGCGGTTGCAGGGATCGACAGGTTAAAAACGGTCCCGCTTTCAGCGTTTGGCACAATGCCGCGTGCTGTGCCGCACAGATTGCCGATCTTTCTCCGGTGACCGCCGCAGAGTGTGCGCCAGGCGAAAGAAAAGGCGGCTGGCGCTGGCTATGTGGGAGCCGATCTGTGCTCCCGGCAGCAAAACGCGCACCGGCAGATTGTCAGGCTTGCGCGCCGATCGTAGTCTCAAATGGTTGCAAAAGGTCATTTTTAATTTTACTGAAACATTTGTTCCACCCTCTCTTCTCTCATGCTCTGGAGTACGCAATGAAAACAGTAAAAGCGGTGCTGCTGGTGGGATTGCTTTCGGCTTCTGCGTCGTCGCTGGCGGATAAAATCGGCGTGTCGATGGCCTACTTTGATCAGAACTTTTTAACCATCATCCGCCAGTCGATCGATAAAGAGGCGAAAGCGCGCGGGCTGGCGGTGCAGTTTGAAGATGCACGCGGCGATGTCGGCCGTCAGACCGATCAGGTACAGAGTTTTATCGGCGCGGGCGTGGATGCCATCATTGTCGATCCGGTGGACTCGGCCAGCACGCCGCAGCTGACCCGTCTGGCACAGCAGGCAAAAATTCCGCTGGTGTATGTGAACCGTACGCCGGGCGATAAAACGCTGCCGCCAGGAGTGGTGTTCGTGGGCTCGGATGAGCGTGAGTCGGGCACGCTGCAGATGGAAGCGCTGGCTAAAATGGCTGATTACAAAGGCAATGTGGCGATTATGATCGGCAATCTCACTGATGCCGGTGCCCTGCAGCGCACGAAAGATGTGGAGCAGGTGGTAGCAAAATATCCCGGCATGAAAGTGGTGCAGAAACAGCCGGCTAACTATGCACGCAACGAAGGCATGGATTTAATGCTTAACTGGCTTGGCAACGGCGAGGCGATTGATATTGTCGCGGCGAACAACGATGAGATGGCGATTGGCGCAGCCATGGCGCTGGCAAAAAGCAACAAAAAGCTGCTGATTGGCGGCATTGACGCCACGCCGGATGGTCTGCAGGCGCTGGCGCAGGATAAAATTCAGGTCACCGTATTTCAGGACGCCATCGGCCAGGGCAAAACGTCCGTTGAGGTCGCGCAAAAGCTGATTGCCGGTGAAAAAGTCGCTTCTCACGTCTGGATCCCGTTTGAGCTGGTCACCAAAGAGAATATGCAGAACTACGTTAAAAAGAGCCAGTAGCCCCGCCTGAGAACGCAGCAGAGCCGCACGGTGCGGCGGCTCTGCTGTCAGCTCTTCTTTTCGTGCGCTTCAGAAGACGCGCGCAGCGTCACTGAGGGTCGCGCAGTTTCGCCATCACCACAATATCGTGATAGTCGCCATCGCGCAGGCACGCTTTGCGCTTTACGCCCTCATGCTCAAAGCCCAGACGCGTATAGAGGCGCAGCGCGCGCGCGTTGTCATGAAACGCTTCCAGCTCCACGCGGATAATCCCCATCCAGTTAAAGGCGTAGTCGAGCCCGGTGCGGATTAGCTGCTCACCGATGCCGCGTCCGGCAAACGCCGGATCAACGCTGATGCCAAAGCTCAGGCTGTGGCGGGTGCGCAGCCGCTGTTCGGTAAACAGCGTCAGTTCGCCTACCAGCTGTCCCTCCAGCTCAGCGACAAATGCGATATAGCCTTCAGCGTCCATGCGCTCAAATTTTTTCTCCCACGTGGCCACGCTGGGAAAGGGCAGCTGCGTGGTCCAGCGATATACCTCTGGCTGACTGTAGAGACGCTGGTAAGCCGCGGCGTCGCGCGGTTCGCGGCCGCGAATCTTTATCTCCATATCCGTGATCTCCATCTGATTGCACTAAGCTGTTAACTCTGACCTTCCGGAAAGAGTGACCCTATGTTGTTTCGCCGTTTTGAACGTTTTATCAATATTTTTCAGGATGCACCAACGGATTCTCCCCCCGCCACCCTCGGCGCGTTCTATCGCTACTATCTGCGTCAGGTATGGCCAGGTTTCGCCGCGCTGCTGGTAGTGGGCCTGGCGCAGGCGCTGATTGAAGTGGCGCTGTTCAGCTATCTCAGCCGCATTATCGACCTCGTCAGCCATGCCACGCCGGCGACGCTCTTCAGTGAACACTGGCCGACGCTGCTCTGGATGGCGGCGGTGGCGCTGATCCTGCGGCCGGTGGTGATCGCCCTGCACGACCTGCTGGTTCACCAGAGCATCAACCCCGGCATGACCAGCATGATCCGCTGGCAGCATCATAACTATGTACTGCGCCAGAGCCTGAACTTCTTTCAGAACGATTTTGCCGGCCGCATCGCCCAGCGCATCATGCAGACCGGCAACGCGCTGCGCGATTCAGCGGTACAGCTGGTGGACGCCATCTGGCATGTGGTGATTTACGCCGGTACCTCGCTGGTGCTGTTTGCAGAAGCGGACTGGCGGCTGATGATCCCGCTGGTAATCTGGCTGATCGCTTACAGCTTGTCACTGCGCTTTTTTGTCCCGCGCGTGAAGCAGCGGTCGGTGGTCTCTTCAGAGGCGCGATCGCGCCTGATGGGCACCATTGTGGATGGTTACACCAACATTGCCACCATCAAGCTGTTTGCGCATACCGATCTGGAGAAGCGCTACGCACGCGAGGCGATTCAGGACCAGACCGACAAAACCCGCCACGCCAGCCGCATGGTGACCAGCATGGACATCACGCTCTCTGCGCTCAATGGCCTGCTGATTGTCAGCACCTCCGGGCTGGCGCTGTGGCTCTGGAGCCAGTCGCTGATCAGCGTCGGCGCCATTGCGCTGGCGACCGGGCTGGTGATCCGGCTGGTGAATATGTCAGGCTGGATCATGTGGGTGGTGAACGGTATTTTTGAAAATATCGGCATGGTGCAGGATGGGCTGGGTACTATTGCGCAGCCGCTCAGCGTCCAGGATGCGCCGGCGGCGCCACCGCTGCGGGTGACGCGCGGTCAGATCCGCTTTGAAGATGTGCGCTTTGATTATGGCACTAACCGTCAGGTGATTAACCGGCTGAATCTGACGATTAAACCGGGTGAAAAAATCGGCCTGATTGGCCCTTCCGGTGCCGGTAAATCCACGCTGGTGAATCTGCTGCTGCGCCTGTATGACCTCAACGGCGGCCGCATTGCGATTGACGATCAAAACATTGCGGATGTGACTCAGGCGAGCCTGCGCGGGCAGATTGGTATGATCACGCAGGATACCTCACTGCTGCACCGTTCCATCCGCGACAATCTGCTCTATGGTCGTCCCGACGCCACGGAAGCGGAGCTGCAGGCGGCCATCACGCAGGCGCGTGCCGATGAGTTTATTCCGCTGCTCTCTGATTCTCAGGGGCGCACCGGGCTGGAGGCGCACGTCGGTGAGCGCGGCGTCAAGCTCTCCGGCGGTCAGCGACAGCGTATCGCTATCGCCCGCGTGCTGCTCAAAGATGCGCCGGTTCTGATTATGGATGAAGCCACCTCGGCGCTGGACTCTGAAGTGGAAGCGGCCATTCAGGAGAGCCTGGAGAGCCTGATGCAGGGCAAAACGGTGATCGCTATCGCCCATCGTCTGTCGACCATTGCGAAGATGGACCGGCTGGTGGTGCTGGAGCAGGGGGAGATCGTGGAGATGGGCAATCATCACGAGCTGCTGGCGCAGAACGGTCTCTATGCCCGCCTGTGGCAGCATCAGACCGGCGGTTTTGTCGGCACCGATTAATCGCCGCGCCGGAACGGCAGGGCTGCACGCGCCTCATCGGCCCAGTCGTGCACCCCTGCCCGTTCCTGCTGCAGAAAATCCTCCACCGCCGCGCGCAGTCCCGGATGCGCCAGATAGTGCCACGAGTGCGTTATCACCGGCTCAAAACCGCGCACCAGTTTGTGCTCACCCTGCGCTCCCGCATCAAAGCGCTGCAGCCCTTCTGCGATAGCAAACTCCATGCCCTGATAGAAACAGGTTTCAAAATGCAGGCGGTCAAACTCTGCCAGACAGCCCCAGTAGCGGCCATAAAGCGTGGTGCTGTCGCACAGGTAAAAGGCCATCGCGGCAGGCCGCTCATCCAGCGTGGCGATAACCACGCGAATCGCCTGCGGCATACGCTCTGCCAGCAGACTGAAAAATGCACGCGTCAGGTAAGGACGCTGGCCGCGTACCGCATAGGTGCTGACGTAGCAGGTGTAGACAAAATCCCACTGATCCTCCCGCAGTTCATCACCGCGATACCAGCTAAAGACAAAGCCGCTCTGCTGCACCAGCTCCCGCTCTTTGCGCAGCTGCTTGCGTTTACGCGACATCAGCGTATCAAGAAAGTCGGCAAAGTCGCGGTAGTGACGGTTGTGCCAGTGATACTGCAGGCCGAGGCGCATCAGCCAGTCGGACTGCTCTGCGATCAGGGCATTGGCGGACGGCGTGGTGAAGTTGATATGCGCCCCGCTTATCTGTCGCGCCAGCAGCGCGTCCGGCAGCGCGGTCAGCAGCTGAGTGATGGCGGACGCTTCGCCCAGCAGACGCTGCCCCGTTACCGGACTGAACGGAACGGCACCGAGCCATTTGGGGTAGTAGCGGATCCCCGCGCGCTGGCACGCCTCGGCCCAGGCCTGATCGAAGACATATTCTCCGCGCGAGTGGGATTTAACATAGCCCGGTAGCGCAGCGACGGTTTTGCCCTGCTCCCGCCAGAGCAGGTGTGCCGGCTGCCAGCCCGTTTCAGCGCGCACGCTGCCGCTCTCCTCAAGGGTGGTCAGAAAGGCGTGGCGTAAAAAGGGCTGATCGTCAGGCAGCAGCGCGTCCCATTCAGCAGCCGCGATCTCCGTCAGTGATGATAGAAAATGCAGTGACATGCAGCTCTCCCGGCCAGGGGCGCCCTTTATGACGCCCGGATGAATGCGTATACGATACGTCACGGCGCCCTTTCCCGCCATGATGCAATGCAGGGGCGGTGCGAGCTGCGGCCAGGGGCGCATTAATGCACCCCCTGCGATGCCCCCGTAGGGGCGCCATTAATGGCGTCCTGGGTTAATGCGCGGGCGGAACATAATGACGCCATTAATGGCGCCCGGGGTTAATCCGCGTGCGAAACGC
>NZ_DKTK01000009.1:297454-346831 GCF_002473195.1 Pantoea sp. UBA7232 | reverse complement strand
ATCAGGCTGATTGATATCCAGTAGCGGCAGCTGCTCCCTTCATTCTTTACTACCGTTTCTCATTCCGGAGCAGAGCCAATTCCCTTATCGGGCAAACTAATGTTTTACTACCCGTTTCGCGTTTTTTCTTCGCAAGGAAATGAGGTAAAGCATGACCCATCAGGAACATCAAAACAGCAGACCGCCTGTATCAGCAGCAGAGACGCGGCAACGGATCCGGGCAATTGTCGGGGCGTCGTCCGGTAACCTGGTCGAGTGGTTTGACTTTTACGTTTACTCTTTTTTCTCCCTCTATTTTGCTCATGTCTTTTTTCCGGCAGGTGATACCACCACACAGCTTCTGCAAACTGCCGGGGTATTCGCTGCAGGTTTTCTGATGCGGCCGATCGGCGGCTGGCTGTTTGGCTATATTGCCGATAAGCACGGACGTAAAACGTCTATGCTGATCTCGGTCTGCATGATGTGTCTGGGCTCTTTAGTTATTGCGTGTCTGCCAGGCTATGGCGAAATTGGCATAGCCGCGCCGGTTATTCTGCTGCTGGCGCGTATGTTTCAGGGGCTGTCAGTGGGTGGCGAGTATGGCACCAGTGCAACCTATATGAGTGAAGTCGCGCTGGAAGGCCGCAAAGGGTTTTATGCTTCTTTTCAGTATGTGACGCTGATTGGCGGCCAGCTGATGGCGGTGTTAACCGTCGTGGTACTGCAGCAGCTACTGGATGATGAGGCGCTGCGCAGCTGGGGCTGGCGTATCCCGTTTTTCATCGGTGCCGGGCTGGCTATCGTCGCACTCTGGCTGCGACGCTCTCTGAATGATACCTCTGAAAAGTCACATCGCGCGCATCGCGATGCGGGCAGCGTGATAGGGCTGTTGCGCAATCACTCACGCGCATTCTTTATGGTGCTGGGTTTTACCGCCGGCGGCTCGCTGAGCTTCTACACCTTTACCACCTATATGCAGAAGTATCTGGTCAATAGTGCCGGAATGGACGCGCGCAGTGCCAGCGGTCTGATGACGGGGGCGTTACTGGTCTTTATGGTGATCCAGCCTGTTGTCGGTGCGCTATCAGATAAAATCGGACGGCGTGCTTCCATGATGATATTTGGCGCGGGCGCCGCAACCTGTACCGTACCTGTTCTGCTGCTGCTGCAGCATACTGAGAGTCACTGGGTCACATTCCTGCTGGTTATGCTGGCGCTGATTATCACCAGCTTCTATACCGCCATCAGCGGGATCCTTAAGGCTGAGATGTTTCCGCCAGAGGTGCGTGCGCTGGGCGTAGGACTCTCTTATGCGGTGGCCAACGCGATTTTTGGCGGCTCGGCTGAATATGTCGCTTTGCTGATGAAAAGAGAAGGTATCGAAACCAGCTTCTTCTGGTATGTCTCAGCCATGGGCGCGCTCTCTTTCCTGGTCTCACTTATGCTGCATCGCAAGGGAAAAGGAATTGCGCTGTAGTCAGTGACGGATATTCCAGAGCATGATGCCGCTGGCAGCGCCGGCGGCATCCCATGCCAGATCTTTCCAGCTCCAGCCGCTTCCTGCCGCACGGCTGTCATAGAGCTCTTTTGCCGCGCCAAAACTGAGTGAAAACATCAGGCCAAAACCCATATTTTGGGCGTTATCCTGCTGCTGGTGACGGGAAATTTCGCTGCCGGCGGCGGCAAGCAGCGCTGAGGCAACATAGTGCTGCGCTTTATCTTTACCGGTCCAGCGATCCTGCGCCTGATGCGCACATCCGCTACACAGCAACACTATACAGAGGATGCACGCCCGCATGACTTTACAGCAGCCGGCTGATCAACCGATCGATGCGGATGCGCCGCAGTCGACGGATAAGCTTGCGCACTTTGGCGGGGTAGTCAGAGATACTTTCCAGCTCGCGAAAGTGAGTGACCACCGTAGTATGCTCGCGGATTAGCGTCAGCTCTTTCTCGCGCTGTTCCGCCAGCTGATTAAGTGGGTCGTGAATCAATACCGCATTTTCCAGATCCAGACGCCACGCGCGCGGGTTGAGATTGTTGCCGGTGATCATCATCCACTCATCATCAACCCATATGCCTTTCAGGTGATAGCTGTTTTCACCATCTTTCCACAGGCGTACCGTCAGCTGACCGTTATCAACATAGTACTGCAGGCGGCTGAGGAAGCGACGCAGGTTGATCTCATAAAGATAGGGCAGGGCGCCGATCACTTTGAAGGGCTCAGACGGCGGAATATAGAAATCGTTCGCCGTTTTATCACCGACAATAATCTCGACATCCTTGCCCTGACGCAGCAGATGGATCAGGTTACGCACCAGAATGGCAGGCAGATTAAAGTAAGGTGTGCAGAGCGTCAGCTTCTGCTCGGCGCAGGGCATCAGATGGAAAATAGTTTTATTAAGTAAGCTGCGCTTGCCCAGACCCACCAGCGGCGTCACCGCCAGCGTATCGTTACCGGCATCGCCGGTAAAATGATAATGAAAACTGCGCAGCTCGCTGCGAAACTGACGCGTCTCGTTTTTGATTTCCGGGCTGGAAGGACGCTCAGCCTGATCGAGGCGGTTGACCGCATCAGACTGTTTCAGGTTTTCATCGATCCACTCATACATCGCATTCGTTAACTGTGGATTACGAATCAGCTGATAGCGATCGTAGCGGTACCGTTCATGCTGATGCAGATAGACATCATTCAGGCTGGCTCCGCTGTAAAGCAGCGTATCGTCGATGATAAAACCTTTGAGATGCAGGACGCCCAGCGCTTCCCGCGTATTAACCGGAATGCCATAAACCGGAATGGCAATATCCGGATGCCGGGTAGCCATCTCGCAGTACCAGTCAGCATTGGTCAGGCCACGCGCCGCACCGATACGTCCACGCTGCGCACGATGCCAGTCTACCAGAATGGCGATATCCAGTTCCGGACGAGCCTGACGCGCCGCATACAGCGCCTCCATAATACTGCGGCCGCCATCATCATTTTCCAGATAGAGCGCAGCAATACAGATGCGTTTTTCTGCCGCTGCAATTTTTGCCAGCAGCGTTTCGCGAAACTCAGCGGGCGAAAAAAGCGTGGTCACGTCCGACACAGATTGTGACAGTTTAGGCAGCTGTGCGAGGTGTTGTTGGTGTTTATTGCGTTTAAATTTAGACAACATCACAGTGCACTTCTTCTCTGTTCATTTGTATGGCCTTTTGCCATCAAATCATGATCCTAACGTCAAATAATAACATCAACTCACCTGTTGAGGAGGATTTTTACCGTTCTCTACAGGCGGTGTTACGACGTCAATCAACGGTAAATTAAGCGTGACAATGCCATCATCAAGCTGAATATTCACGCGAAAGTTAAGTTTGCGCGCCAGCGTAATCATGCCGCTATTGTGCGGCATGGTTATACCGTTCAATTGTTGCAGACCGTGATCGCGGGTATAGCGAATCATCTTCTCCAGCAGCCGTCGCCCCATACCCAGCCCTTTGAGATCGGAACGAACCAGCACTGAAAACTCCGCATCGACATTATCAGCGTCAGATATCGCGCGGGTAACGCCGATAATCTCCTCTTCAGCGCCTTCCCGCTGGCGTACCGCCACAATCGCCATTTCGCGGTCGTAATCTATCTGCGTCATATTGGCTAAATCATCGTGGGTGAATTCGCTGATTTCACTGAAATAGCGGTAGTAGAGATCCTCTTTAGTCACCTGCGCAATAAAAGCGCGCAGCTGCGGCTCATCCTCAGGCAGGATTGGGCGAAACAGGCAGTGCTGGCCATCTTTCAGCTCAACCTGCTCCTCCAGATGCTGTGGGTAAGGGCGGATAACCAGCCGCGCCTCGCTGTCGCCGCTAAAAGGGGCCAGCTGCAGCGTGACGTCAATAAGGGTAAAGGTTTCTGCCGATGCCAGCAGCGGATGAATATCAAGCCGCTGGATCTCCGGACAATCCACCACCAGGTTTGATACCTGTACCAGCAGCTGACTCAGCCCGGCGATGTCGAGCGGATGCAGCGCGCTGCGGCTGCGGATCTTGCCGCTTTTTATCGCCTGAATCACCAGATAGCGCGCCAGCGTCATATTCAGCGGCGGCAGCGCTACGGCGGCCTGCTTATCAGGCTGCCATTCAGCCCCCCCTTCGCCGAGCAGGATAATCGGGCCAAACAGCGGATCCTGGTCTACCACTACGCGCAGCTCCTGAGCGCCAGCCCGGCTGGCCATACTCTGTACCAGCAGGCCATCGACGCGCGCCTGCGGATGCGTGCTGCGCACGCGCTCAAAAATAGCCTGTGCGGCCTGTTTCACCTCGGCAGCGCTGCGCAGATAGAGCATCACACCCTGTACCTCAGATTTATGGGCGATATCGGGCGAGCGCAGTTTGAGGGCGACCGGATAGCCCGTCTGCTCAGCAATAGTGACCGCTTCCTGACTGTCGCTTGCGATCCAGCCGGGCAGCGTTGTCAGACCATAAGCCTGCATAACAGGCTGCACCTCATGGGTATCCAGCGTGGTCACACCGCGGTCAAGTGCCTGCTGCAGCAGCTGATGCGCTTTAGCGCTGTTTTGCTGCAGCCCCGGTGGCAGCGCCGGCGTTTCCCGCAGCTGCTTCTGGTTACGGCGATACTCGACCTGATGCATAAACGCGGTCACGGTGCCTTCCGGGGTGCGCCAGGTCGGAATGCCGGCCTGGGTAAAGGCGCGCCGCGCCGCCTGGGATGAGGATTCACCGCACCAGTTAGTCAGCAGCGTGATCTGCCTGCCGCGCGGATGACGCGCGAGTGCAGCAATAATCTGCTCCGCCGTCTCGGTCGCTGGCGCAACCG
Source organism: Pantoea sp. UBA7232 (assembly GCF_002473195.1). Taxonomy (NCBI): domain Bacteria; kingdom Pseudomonadati; phylum Pseudomonadota; class Gammaproteobacteria; order Enterobacterales; family Erwiniaceae; genus Pantoea; species Pantoea sp. UBA7232. Next base: position 342,039 of record NZ_DKTK01000009.1, on the reverse strand, counting down.
CGCTGGGGGAGTGAATAATCATCAGGGCGTCAAAATCATGACTGTCGAGCAGCAGTTCAATGCAGGCAACGTAGCGGGCAGGTGTGGCGTCATCTTTTAAATCCAGCGGGTTTCCCCGGCCAGCGCCCTCCGGCAGTAGTGAGGCTACTCTCTGTCGCATCGCCTCATCCAGCGAAGCCAGCTTACCGCTGCGCGCATAGAGCGCATCCAGCGCCAGAGCAGCCGGCGCAGCGCCGTTGCTGACGATCATCAGGCGCTCGCCGCGCAGCGGACGCATGTGGCTGAGTGATTCAACCGCAGAGAAAAGTTCATGCGTATCCTGCACGCGCAGCAGGCCGGCGCGTTGTATTGCGGCATCCCAGGCGGCATCCAGGCCGCTCAGGGTGCCAATCATCGCCTGCGCCTCCCGGCTGCGTCCGCTTTTGATAACCAGAATAGGCTTATTGCGTGAGGCGCTGCGCGAGGCGGAGACAAAACGCCGGGCATCGCTCAGGTGTTCCAGGTAGAGCAGGATAGCGCTGGTTTTCGGGTCGCGTGCCAGAAAATCGAGCACGTCATCGACATCGATATCGAGGCTGTCGCCCAGCGCGATAAACCAGGAGAAGCCGAGATTCCGCTGCTGCGCCCAGTCGAGGATGGTATTTGAGACCGCGGCAGACTGTGAAACAAAAGCAATACGCCCTTTAGCGATGGGCACCGGCGAGAAGCTGGCATTCAGCCCCTGCCACGGGGCCAGCAGCCCAAGACTGTTAGGGCCGAGCAGGCGAATCTGCCACTGGCTGGCGCAGGTTTTCAGCGTCTCAAGCTGGCTGGCGGGTGAGGAGAGAATAATGCAGGCTCTGCAGCCTTTTTCGCCCAGCTGCTGCAGCAGCTCTGGATTGCGCTTTGCATGGGTGCAGATAATGGCCAGATCGGGAGCAAAAGGCAGACTGGCGATATCGGGCCATGCCAGCACGCCCTGTACCGCCTTATATTTTGGCGTAACCGGCAGCACCGGGCCGCTAAAGCCGCCCGCCAGCAGGTTGCGCATCAGGAAATAGCCGGCACGCCCCGGCGTTACCGAGGCGCCAATTACCGCAATCGATTTAGGTCTTAACAGCGCTTCCAGTCCACGTTGACTCATCATCCACTCCTGCTGTCGGGATTGGCATGATTGTAAACGCTTTTACGGCGAAAACCGATTTGCTGCTGTCAGGCTGCGAGCCAGCTTCAGTTTTCGCTGCTGTTTAACGCCTGCTGCGTATGAACCGGATGATGCGGTTTGCCTGCAAGGTAGGCGTGACGGAACTGTTCAAAGTGCTGCTGCAGGGCGCTGGCGGCCACGTTGTCACCCGCCTGAGCAAGCAGCGCTGCGGCGACCTCTGCCGTGCAGTGCTGTCCTTCGCCGTGCGCCTCCCGCAGGGTGTAGCGCGACGGGGTGTTCACGCTCAGCGACATCACCGGAAAATGGTCCAGCCACGGACTTTTACGAAACATTTTGCGCGCCTCAGACCAGGTGCCATCCAGCATAATAAACAGTGGCGGTTTACCGCTGATCGGCGGCGCAGTCAGCACCTCACGTCCGGGATCGGCATAAGAGGCGGGGAACACCACCACCGGCTGATAGTCGCTGCTCTGCACTGCTGCCAGCAGCGCCGGGTCAGGCTCCGTTCGCGACCAGCCGAAGGCGAGGGTATCCGGCAGCACATCGGCAATCAGGCGTCCGGTATTGCTGGGCTTCATCGGTTCAGTATCGAACATCACCAGGCAGAAGCGGCTGCGCGACTGCTGCGGCTGCAGCGTGGCACACAGGCAGTGCCTGTGCGGCAACAGACAGCGCTGACAGCGCACAACGCGATTACCGCGCGCGAGAAAGGGCCGCGTAGCGCGGGCCAGACGTTGCGCCCGTAAGCGCAGAACAGCATTTTCAGACATAGACAGGCAGGGCAGGAAAAACGTCAGTGTAATAGAAGGGGGAAAGCAAGGCCAGCAATCTGCTGGCCTTCAGTGACTACAGGGTTTCGTCGAGCCACTCATTAAACGGCGTTTTCGGCATCGCGCCATTCAGCATATCGACCATTTCGCCCCGTTTAAAAATCATGATGGTCGGGATCGTGCGGATGCGAAAACGCGTGCTGAGCGCCTGCTCAGCTTCCGTATTGACTTTAATAAAACGCACTTTGCCGCTGCGTTCGGCCGCAACTTCTTTAAATACGGGCGCAAAGTTCACGCAGGGGCCGCACCACGGCGCCCAGAAGTCGATCACGACCGGCAGGTCATCCTGCAGATATTTATCCAGCGTAGCGGCCGTGGCATTAACTACCTCGCCGTTGAAAAGCGCTTCGCCGCAGCGACCGCACTTTGCACCGTCGGCCAGACGCGCTTCGGGAACGCGGTTAACTGCCTGACAGCCGGCGCATACAGTATTCATTGTCATCTCAAACCGGTCCTGTAAATCTGATGATAGAGTCGTATTATGAAAAGGCTGGATGCTATGCTCAATCTGGATTACCCAATAGGTTCAATAGTTGATAGCTAAGCGCTGGCACATCAGGTAATCTTCGCGCTCTCAATGCTGGAGGAACAGATGAACGACGAATTTAAAGGCAAAAGCGGCAAGGTAAAAGTGATGTATGTACGTGAAGAGGAGGGCGGCAGTAAGCCAAATCCGCGTACCGGCAAAGGCGGCCGTCCTGCTGCGCGCCAGGAAGATAATCGTCGCTCTGCTCCCCGCAGCAATCGCAACAATGACGAAAGCGATCGCGCGCGCGCGCCACGCAGCGGTGACGATTCCGGTCGCTCACGCAGCCGCGACGACGCTGGCCGCTCACGCGCGCCGCGCAGCAGCGATGATGCCGGCCGCGGCCGCCGCACGGATCGTAATGACCGTAGCGAGCGCAGCAGCCGCCCTGAGCGTAACGACCGCGACGATCGCGGCTTCAGTGATTCGCCGTGGCGCACCGTATCCCGCCCGCCGGTTGCCGCTGCCGACAGCCCGGCGGATGACGCCGCTGACGCGAAGCCGGTAATCGATTCCGAGCAGATCCGCCGTCAGCGTCAGGAAGAGACGCGCGTCTATGGCGAAAACGCCTGTCAGGCGCTCTTCCTGAGCCGTCCGGAGAGCATCGTGCGCGCCTGGTTTGTCCAGAGCGTTACGCCGCGCTTCCGCGAAACGCTGCGCTGGCTGGCCGCAAACCGCAAAGCGTATCACGTGGTTGAGGAGGCTGAGCTGGCGAAAGCGTCCGGTACCGAACATCACGGCGGCGTCTGCTTTATTATCAAAAAGCGCAGCGGCATGGCGGTATCAGAGTGGCTGAAAAAGGCCGAGCACAAAGATTGCGTGCTGGCGCTGGAAGATGTGAGCAACCCGCATAACCTGGGCGGCATTATGCGCAGCTGCGCGCATTTTGGCGTGAAGGGGCTGCTGGTGAACGACGCGTCGCAGCTGGAGTCGGGCGCCGCCGTGCGTACTGCTGAAGGCGGCGCTGAGCACGTACAGGCGATCAACGGCGAAGATTTCGCTGCAAGCCTTGATGCGTTCCGCAAGGCGGGCTACACCATCGTGACCACGTCGAGCCACGAGGGCACGCCGCTGGCGCGCGCCGAACTGCCGGCGAAAATGGTACTGGTGCTGGGTCAGGAGCGGGAAGGGCTTTCAGACAGCACCTTCCGGCAGGGCGAACTCAACCTGTCGATTGGCGGAACCGGCCACGTTGAGAGCCTGAACGTCTCGGTAGCAACCGGTATTCTGCTGGCCGAATGGTGGCGTCAGAACGCATAAAAAAAACGGGCCATAGCGGCCCGTTTTGCATGGTGGCGGCTCAGTGTGCGCCACCCCCTCCGCCGCCTGCACCAAATGGCGGACGGGCAAACCAAACCAGCACCAGCAGAATCACAAACACCCCCGCAGACGCCCAGAAAATCTCATTGGCTGAAATAATCAGGCCCTGATTAGTGATCTCCCGCGCAATCCACGCAGACGCCTGCTGGTGGCTCATGCCCATGCCTTCCAGCTGCGCATACATCTCCTGCGAATTCTGGTTGTAAGGATTGACGGATTCGCTCAGATAGCTGTGATGCATCGACTCGCGGTTGGTCCACAGGGTCGTGGTAATAGAGGTTCCGATCGATCCTGCCAGCGTACGCACAAAGTTAGAGAGGCTGGAGGCTGCGGCGAGGCGCTCCGGCGGCAGTCCCGACAGCGTAATGGTGGTCAGCGGCATAAAGAAACAGGCCACGGCAAAGCCCTGAATAAACTGCGGCCAGGCGGATGCGCCGAAGTCCATGCCGGGCTCAAAGGTGTAGGCGCGCCAGTAGAAACAGACGGCGTACATGATAAAGCTAAAGGTTACCAGCCGGCGCATATCGAGCTTGTGGGCGAACCGGCCAATAATGGGTGAGAGGATCACCGGAATAATCCCGACCGGGGCAGATGCGAGTCCGGCCCAGGTGGCGGTATAGCCGTAGACCTCCTGCAGCAGCTGCGGCAACAGCACAATGGAGCCGAAGTAGAGCATGTAGGCCAGGCTTATCGACAGACAGCCAATGGTGAAGTTGCGCATTTTAAACAGCGACAGGTCAACGATCGGATGATCGTCCGTCAGCTCCCACACCAGCAGCACCGCCAGCGCTACCACGGCCACCACCGCCAGCACGATAATCTCTGTCGAGCTGAACCAGTCGAGCTCTTTACCACGATCCAGCATCACCTGCAGCGCGCCGATGCCCACCACCAGCAGCACCAGTCCGACAATATCGATCGGACGGATCTCGGTTTTGGTTTCACGGCCGCGCAGCGTCTGCAGCGTCAGCATCACCACCACGATGCCAATCGGCACGTTGATAAAGAAGATCCAGCCCCAGTGATAGTTATCGCTGATCCAGCCGCCCAGGATCGGGCCGCAGATTGGCGCAACGATCACCGTCATCGCCCACAGCGACAGGGCAATACTGCGTTTAGCCGGAGGGTAGTTACTCAGCAGCAGGCTTTGCGACAGCGGGATCAGCGGACCGGCCACAATCCCCTGCAGAATACGGAAAAAGATCAGCATCTCCAGGCTTTCTGACATGCCACACGCCCAGGAGGCGAGCGCAAACAGAATGGTTGCCCAGGTGAAAAGTTTCACTTCACCGATGCGCTTTGCCAGCCAGCCGGTAATTGGGATCGAGATGGCGTTAGCCACCCCGAACGAGGTGATAACCCAGGTGCCCTGTGAATTTGACGCGCCCAGATTACCGGCAATGGTCGGGATCGCCACGTTGGCGATAGTTGAGTCGAGCACCTGCATAAATGTCGCCAGCGACAGGGCGATAGTCATCAGAACAAGTGGCGCGCCCTCAAGCGGTTTTTGTGCCATAACAGTCTCCGGCGGATCAGCCCGCGTTGGCACGAACGATAGCGGTAATCATCTGGTTGACCGGCGCAAGATCAATCGCCAGCGCGTTGCTCTCATAGGCGGCCTGCGGACGAACGGCGCCTGCCAGCACTGCACCCTCTTTGTTCTGCGTATCAACCTTCACCAGAGTCGAGAGTCCGATGCGCAGCGGATGCGCCGCCACTTCATCCGGGTTCAGTTCAATACGCACCGGCAGGCGCTGTACGACTTTGATCCAGTTGCCGGTAGCGTTTTGTGCGGGCAGCAGCGAGAAGGCGCTGCCGGTTCCCATATCGAGCCCCGCGACCTTGCCGTGATAGACCACATCATCACCATAGATATCGCTGACTACAGTTGCAGACTGACCGATGCGGACGCCGGCAAGCTGCGTCTCTTTGAAGTTGGCATCTACCCACAGGTTGGTGGAGGGCACTACGGCCAGCAGCGGGGTGGTGGTGGAGATTTGCGAGCCTACCTGCACGCTGCGGCGTGAAACATAGCCATCAATCGGGCTGCGTATATCGGTACGCTGCAGATTAAGCCAGGCGTCGCGCAGGGCAGCGGCGCTCTGCTGCACCGCAGGCTGGTTTTCCAGACTGGTGTTCAGAATCATCGCCTGGTTGGCATTATATTGCTGCACAGCGACGTCAAGCTGCGCTTTCGCGGTCGCCACGGCGTCACGCGCGTGCTGCAGCTCTTCACGGCCAATCAGATTTGAGGCGCCCAGCGGTTCGCGGCGCTTCAGATCGGCTTCAGCCTGTTCCAGTGCCGTCTGCTGCAGCTTGATCGTGGCCTGATACTGCCTGCCGTTGATCATCAGCTGGTGCGTCTGGCGGACGCTGGTGGCCAGGGCGGTCTGCGCTTTTTCAAAGGCCTGCTGCGCATCGGTTTTATCCAGTGAGACCAGCACGTCGCCTTTTTTGACGCGATCGGTATCATCAAACCATACTTTGTTAACGCTGCCGGAAACCTGCGCCATCACCTGCACCTGATTGCCTGCTACATAGGCATCATCAGTCTCCTGAAAATGACGCAGCACCAGATACCAGTAAGTCAGATAGCCAATACCGGCCACAATAAACACGACAGCCAGCAGGATCAGCGCAATTTTACGCTTCTTCTTCTTGTTTGCAGGCTGTTGCGGGCTTTGAGCTTCCGCTGTCGCACTCATGTCGTTCTCCACGTTTGCCATAAGTCGGGGTGTGCTGATCCATCAACACGGTAACCCGAATCGAAAAAGCCAGCGCAAAAGGCGCTGGCCAGATAAAGGAAAATTAAAATAGCGATTTCGGCAGGGGGTTGTGTCGCACTTCTTGCTATTAGCGAGAGAGTGAGGCGATAACCTGATCTTCGTCCATTTTGTCCAGACGGTTAAGCAGCTTGCGCGTGATGGCTTCCAGCTGCTCCTGCTCGGTGGCGCTCAGTGACGACCAGAGATACTGCAGGCTCTGGTGCTGGGGCGGCAGCAGCTGACGCAGAAACTCGTTGCCTTTTTCCGTCAGATGCAGATGCAGGCAGCGGCGATCGTTGTCGCTTTCACGGCGTTCGATCCAGCCGCGCTTTTCCAGTTCATCCGCAATGCGCGTGGCGTTGGTGCGTGAAGAGCCCAGTGCCGCACTCAATTCTGATGGCTGAATGCTCTGGTTTTCCTGCGCATCCAGCGTGATCAGCGCCATAAATAAGGTTTCGTTAATTCCCTGTGCCTTGAGCATCTTGTTGCGATTATCCAGCAGCTTGCCCTGCATATGCATACACAGGCGGGTCAGGATAATCTCCTGCAGCGGAAAATCTTTATGACGATTTGCCCGGACGTTCAGCATCTGCTCAATGGGAGTAAACGAACTTTCCATCTAAAAAAACCTCTTGATTGCAACGTAGAATTATCACATTCAGCGCGCTAACCGCTTCGCTGTGGAATAATTTCGAGAGTAAAAATAACTACAGTGAATAAGTACACTGCTAACGATATCAAACTCACCTGTTAATGGACAGCGCCGCTTACCGATTTACGCTGTTTTTCTTGCTCAGGCAGGCTCTGCGCTGGCGTTACGCCACCAGATTATCAGATTAAGTAGCGTCGCCAGGGCACCCGCCGCACAGACGCCATACCAGCCAAACAGATGAAAGGCGTTGGCCGAGATCACCGAGCCGAGCGCCCCACCGGTAAAATAGCTGGTCATATAGCCGGACGTCAGGCGATTACGCGCTTCGGGCATAGTGCGATAGATAACGCTTTGGTTGGTGATATGTACGCCCTGAACCGCCAGATCCAGCAGCACAATGCCGGCAATCAGCGCCAGCAGGCTGCTGCTGCCGAGTGCGGTAACGCCCCAGGAGATCAGCATGATCACCAGTCCGGCGCTGGTGGTGAGTTTTGCTTTGCCCCGGTCTGCCAGTCCGCCCGCCTGACGCGCCGCAAGCGCGCCTGCAGCTCCTGCCAGACCCAGCAGGCCGATCTCGCCCTCGCTGAAATTCCACGGCGGTGCAGCGAGTAGAAAGGCCATTGAAGTCCAGAGCATGCTGAAGTTTGCAAAACTCAGGCAGCCGGTCAGCGCCCGGGTACGTAACACCCGATCGGCGCTGAACAGGGAGAAAATTGAGCGCAGCAGCTGCAGGTAGTTAAGCGGCACGCGCTGCTGGTAGCGCGGCAGATAGCGCCACAGCGCCAGCGCCATCAGGATCATCAGCACGCTGGCGCACCAGTAAACGCTGCGCCATCCGGCAACCTGAGCCAGCGCGCCGGCAACGGTACGCGCCAGTAAAATGCCCAGCAGCAGGCCACTCATGACCGTACCTACCACTTTGCCACGCTTTTCCGGAGCAGCCAGCGTGGCCGCCAGCGGCACCAGAAGCTGTGCCACCACTGAGAAGAGACCGGTTACCACCGTACCCAGCAGCATCAGCGTCAGCGAAGAGGAGAGGGCGGTCAGCATCATGCCGCCCGCCGCCAGCAGGCTCATTGAAACAATCAGAGCACGCCGTTCCAGCATATCGCCCAGCGGCACCAGCAGCAGCAATCCACAGGCGTAGCCAAGCTGCGCGGTGGTCACGATAAAGCCCGCTACGCTGACAGAGAGACCAAACTGATGCGCAATCGTATCGAGCAGCGGCTGCACGTAATAGTTACTGGCCACAGCCAGCCCTGTCGCGACTGACATCAGCGCCACTAATGGGGCACTGAGGCGTGCCGGAGATGAGCTCATGAGCGGATACACAGTGAAATAATCATATGGGGATAATAGTAACCGAAAAAATTATTTCATAGTTGTGATAATTAACAGGACGTACCAGTGCGTTATAGCGCACGCTGCGCTTATCGGCGACGGAAACAGTGCGGGTGACCCGAAGGCCGCCCGCTGACTACATAAAACGATGGCGTTTATTTCGCGGCGGCCAGAGCGTCATTGATCCACTTATCAAACTCCGCCTGATGACCTTTAATCCAGCCATCCACATGATGGTTGATATCCGCTTCAGATGCCTGACCCGCATGCATGGCGGCATTCTCCGCGTTGATATCCTTAATCGGCAGCTTCATCTCCGCAAACAGCTTCGCGGCGGCCGGGTTTTTCTCTGCCCAGGCTCTGTTCGCCACGATATGCATGGTGTTCACCGGAAAGCCGTAATTCGCACCATTTGCCAGTTTGGTATCCACTTTGCTCTGTTCGCCAGGCAGGGAGGAGAACGGCACCTGCAGCCAGACTACGTCACGGCCCGGTTTCAGCACATCGCTCAACCAGTAAGGTGTCCAGGTGTAGTAGAGAATCGGTTTACCCTGTTTGAAGCGCGCCAGCGTATCGGCCACCATTGCCGAATAGTTACCCATATTGGCGGTAACGGTATCGGCCAGGCCAAACGCGCTGTTCTGGTGATTAATCACCGCTTCGCAGCCCCAGCCCGGCGTACAGCCGGTCATGTCCGCTTTACCATCCCCGTTACTGTCGAACAGTTTGGCAATTTTTGGATCTTTCAGCTGTTCAATATTGGTGATGTGATATTTTTCAGCGGTTTTTTTGTCAATTAAATAGCCCTGGGCAGCACCGCCAACGTAGGTGCCTTCGCGGTAAAACTTGCTGTCACCGCCAGCGGCTTTATACATATCGTCGTGCAGCGGCTGCCAGTTAGTGGCCACAAAGGTAGCGTCACCGGCAGCGATTGTGGTGTAAGCCACGTTGTAATCGACTTCGCCCGGTTTCTCCACGCTATAGCCGAGTTTCTCCAGCGCGCGGCTGACAATCAGCGTCTGGAAGGTTTCTTCAGCAATGGTGCTTTGCAGCGGTTTAACGGTAATGCCTTTACCCGGCAGGTCGGCGGCGGACACGTGCGTCGCGGCGAACGTCGTCAGGACGGCAGCGAACAGAGCTGTCTTGCGCATAGTCATTCCTTATTTTACGTGTGACGTCGGAGACGGGCGGCCACGATGGACCGCCCAAAAAAATCAGGCTTTTTTACTGAACGGACGCAGTAGCAGGCCAACCGGACCGGTGCTGTACCAGTGACGACTACCCCGGCTGCGGCTATCGCGGCCAACCGACTGCGTGAGGCGATCGAGGATAATGGCGAGGATCACAATGCCGACGCCACCCACGGTGGCCAGCCCCATATCGAGGCGGCCAATGCCGCGCAGCACCATCTGGCCCAGTCCGCCGACCGCGATCATGGAGGCGATAACCACCATTGATAGCGCCAGCATCAGCGTTTGGTTAACCCCGGCCATGATAGTTGGCATCGCCAGCGGCAGCTGGACCTTAAACAACATCTGACGCGGGCTGGCGCCGAAGGATTCGCTGGCTTCAATCAGGTCAGCAGGCACCTGTTTAATACCGAGAATGGTGAGGCGCACAATCGGCGGCAGTGCAAAGATGATGGTTACCACCACGCCTGGTACGTTGCCGATACCAAACAGCATCACAATCGGCACCAGATAAACAAAGGCGGGCGTGGTCTGCATCGCATCCAGCAGCGGACGGACGATACGCGCGGCACGCTCGCTGCGCGCCAGCCAGATACCCAGCGGCAGCCCAATGACAATACAGAACAGCAGGGCGGTGAGCACCAGCGCAAGCGTTACCATGGCCTGCGACCATGCGCCAATCGCGCCAATTACAATTAGTGAAACCAGCGTGGCAATGCCCATCGCCGGCGTCGCAATCTGCCAGGCAATCAGCGCGAACAGCACAATCGCCACCGGTGCCGGCATGCCCAGCAGCAGCTGCTGGAAGGCGCTCAGGATGTAATCCACCGGAACGCGGATACCCTGAAACAGCGGGCGGAAGTGGTTCACGACCCAGTCGATGCCCTCGGTCACCCAGCTGTCGAGCGGAATCCAGGTTTTATGGAACGGGTCCATGATAGTGAAATGTTCCGGCGCTGGTGCAGGTGCACTGTTGAGCCAGTCGCTGCCGCTGGCCGTGCCAGTGGCAGCGTCATGACCGCCGCTGGTGGCTGCGGGATCCCCCCACGCATCTGCGCCACCGGTGCTGCTCTCTGCAGGCGTGGCTGAAGCGGCACCTGACCAGGGATCGGCGGCGCTGGCATCAGGCGTGGTTGTTTGCGCTGCGCTCTGGCTGGCGCTATCCCATGGGTTGGCGGTGTGTTTACTCATGGCTGGGCTCCTTCACGGTCTAACGCACGCAATAACATGCTTTTAGAGATGATACCGACGTACTGATTATCTTCACCGACTACCGGTACGGCGCACGGCGCCTGCGCCACATGGGAAAGCAAATCATTCAGTGAGGTATCAGCAGGCACCGCCTGCGGGGCTTCCAGCAGCGCACTATCCAGCCCGGCACCGGCGGCCAGCGCCGCTTTCAGCGAATCACTGGAGACCACGCCAACAAACTTCTGTTTTTCCAGCACATAGCCAAACTCGCGGTCTTCATCCTGCAGCAGCTTAATGGCGGAGCGCGGACCGAAGCCGGGCGCTTTACGGATCAGCGCTCCGGCACTGCGGCGCGCAATATCTTTAGCGCTAAAGACATGACTAATATCCACACCGCGGAAAAAGGTGCGGACATAATCATTCGCGGGATTATTGAGGATCTCATCAGGCGTACCAACCTGAACCACTTCGCCGCCCTGCATAATGGCAATGCGATCGCCAATACGCATGGCTTCGTCAAGATCGTGAGAAATAAAGACAATGGTGCGCTGATGTTTTGCCTGCAGCTTTACCAGCTCATCCTGCATTTCGGTACGAATTAAGGGATCCAGAGCGGAGAACGCTTCATCCATCAGTAAAATATCGGGATTAATTGCCAGCGCGCGCGCTAATCCCACGCGCTGACGCATACCGCCGGAAAGTTCATCCGGATAAGCATTGGCATAATTTTCCAGCCCTACCTGACGCAATGCCTCAAGCGCTTTTTCCTGACGTTCATGAAGCGGCGTGCCAGCTAATTCCATTCCAAAGGCGGTATTATTCAGTACCGTCATATGTGGCATAAGCGCGAAGGATTGAAACACCATACTGATCTTATTTCTGCGTACTTCACGCAGTTCGCTATCTGATATTTTAGCAATATCGACACCATCGATAATCACCTGGCCCTGCGTGGGCTCTATCAGACGATTGAGAAGGCGAACCATGGTGGACTTTCCAGATCCTGACAGCCCCATGATGACGAAGATCTCGCCTTCTTCAATGGCCAGACTGGCATTTTGTACGCCTACTGAGAGACCGGTTTTCGCCAGAATTGTCTCTTTGCTTGCGCCTTGCGCAATGAGCTTAAATGCCTTTTCCGGATGATCGCCAAATACTTTATATAAATTTTTAACTTCGAGTTTAATTGCCATGCAATAATTACATTCCTGGTTAAATGTCTGACTATTTCTTGTTGTACCCTGATTAAATTTAAGCGCCCTATAACCTAACATAGTGAGAGTGTCTGACAACCCTTGCACAGAATATTTCCGGCAAATGCATCCTGATTATTGCCGCTAATTCCAGAGCCCACGAGGGATGAGCGCGGATCAATTTTTTCTGAATTTTTTGTGAAATTTGGCAGGTTTTAGTCAAATCGCTGCGTGAAATGCGGATAAATCGCGCTTTAACGGCACTGATATTAATTAAATAGCGGACGCTGAGTGTCGGAAATATTCCGGTGCGTTGATAGATAAGTAAGGCAGGATGAAACAGGAGATTGCGTTTATCATAAGGACGTTCCGCAGGGCGCGTGAGGCCATTACGCGGAGTGGCGATCCGCAGAGCCGCCACTGCGTTGCATCAGGAGCGCCAGAGAGGACTACCCACCTGGCGCCAGAGCCGATTAGAAATCCCAGTCCTCATCTTCCGTTTCCACGGCTTTGCCCATGACATAGGAGGAGCCGGAGCCGGAGAAGAAGTCGTGGTTTTCATCTGCGTTCGGCGACAATGCCGCCAGTATTGCCGGGTTGACTGCTGCTATCTCCGCCGGAAACAGCGCTTCATAGCCCAGATTCATCAGCGCTTTATTAGCATTGTAGTGCAGAAAGGCTTTTACCTCTTCCGCCCAGCCCGATTCCCCATACAGCGCATCGGTATAAGCCAGTTCGTTTTCATACAGCTCCAGCAGCAGATCGATAGCGAACTGCTGCAGCGCTTCACGCCGCGCGGCATCGGCGTGCTGCAGCGCCTGCTGATATTTATAGCCAATATAGTAACCATGAACCGCCTCATCGCGGATGATCAGGCGGATCAGATCGGCGGTGTTAGTCAGCTTGCCCCGGCTGGACCAGTACATCGGCAACCAGAAGCCGGAATAAAACAGAAACGACTCCAGGAAAACGCTGGCGATCTTTTTCTTCAGCGGATCGTCCGCCTGATAGTGCGCCAGAATGATCTGCGCCTTTTTCTGCAGCGCGGCGTTCTCTTCGCTCCAGCGGTAGGCGGCGTCAACGTCTGCCGTGTTGCATAGCGTGGAGAAAACCGAGCTGTAGGAGCGGGCGTGTACCGCCTCCATAAAGCTGATATTTGACAGCACCGCTTCTTCGTGCGGCGTGGCGGCGTCCGGCATCAGGCCCGGTGCGCCCACGACATTCTGAATCGTATCGAGCAGCGTCAGGCCGGTAAATACGCGGATAGTCAGCTGCTGCTGCGCCGGTGCCAGCGCCTGCCACGCAGGCAGATCGTTGGAAAGCGGCACTTTTTCCGGCAGCCAGAAATTACTGGTGAGACGGTTCCAGACCTCAAGATCTTTATCATCCTGCAGGCGATTCCAGTTAATCGCCTGAATAGCATTAAGTTTCATCATAACTTTACAGGGCGCAGGAGACGCAGCCCTCAACCTCCGTGCCTTGTAGCGCCATCTGACGCAGGCGAATGTAATAGAGCGTTTTAATGCCCTTTTTCCAGGCGTAAATCTGCGCTTTGTTGATATCGCGCGTGGTGACGTCGTCGCGGAAAAACAGCGTCAGCGACAATCCCTGATCGACATGCCGGGTTGCTTCCGCATAGGTATCGATAATCGCCTCAGGGCCAATCTGGTAGGCATCCTGATAAAACGCCTGGTTTTCATTGGTCATAAACGGCGCCGGATAATAGACGCGTCCGGTTTTACCCTCTTTACGGATCTCAATGCGCGACACAATCGGATGAATACTTGAGGTGGCGTGGTTGATGTAGGAGATAGAACCGGTTGGCGGGATCGCCTGCAGGTTCTGATTAAACAGCCCGTGCTGCATCACCGCCGACCGCAGCGCCTGCCAGTCAGCCTGCGTCGGCAGGACAAGACCGGCATCGTCAAATAGCTGCGCAATGCGCGCGGTGCGCGGCTGCCAGCTGCACGTAATATATTTATCGAAGTACTCTCCGCTGGCGTAGTGAGACTGTTCAAACCCGTCAAAGCTGCGCTGACGCTCCCGGGCCAGCTGGTTTGAGGTACGCAGTGCGTGAAACGTGACGCAGTAAAAATAGAGGTTGGTGAAATCCAGCGCCTCTTCTGAACCGTAGGCGATACCTTCCCGCGCCAGATAGCCGTGCAGATTCATCTGCCCGAGGCCAATAGCGTGTGAACGGCGATTGCCTTCGGCGACGGACGGCACCGAAGCGATCTCACTCATCTCTGACACGGCGGTGAGCGCCCGCACGGCCACTGCCACGGTGCGGGGGAGGTCACGGGAATCCATCGCGTGTGCGATATTCAGCGAGCCGAGATTACATGAGATATCTTTGCCCGTGCGCCGGTAGCTGAGATCCTCATTCAGTTCGCTGGCGCTGTTGACCTGCAAAATCTCTGAGCAGAGGTTGCTCATATTAATGCGCCCGGCAATCGGATTACTGCGGTTAACGCTATCCTCATACATGATATAGGGGTAGCCCGACTCAAACTGGATCTCTGCCAGCGTCTGGAAAAAGTCGCGCGGGTTGATATAGGTTTTGCGGATGCGTTCGTCCGCCAGCATCGCGTCATAGTGCTCGCTGATGCTGATATCGCCGAACGCTTTGCCATAGATGCGCTCAACGTCATACGGCGAAAACAGCGCCATATCCCGGTTCTCTTTTGCCAGCTGAAAAGTGATATCCGGGATCGTTACGCCCAGCGAGAGCGTTTTAATGCGGATTTTTTCATCCGCGTTTTCACGTTTGGTATCGAGGAAGCGCAGAATATCGGGATGATGGGCGTTCAGCCAGACCGCACCGGCCCCCTGACGCGCGCCCAGCTGATTAGCGTAAGAGAACGCATCCTCCAGCATCTTCATGACCGGGATCACGCCGGATGACTGGTTTTCGATACGCTTGATCGGCGCTCCCGCTTCGCGCAGGTTAGAAAGCAGAAACGCCACGCCGCCGCCGCGTTTAGAGAGCTGCAGGGCAGAGTTCACCGCGCGGCCAATCGACTCCATATTATCTTCAATACGCAGCAGGAAGCAGGAGACCAGCTCACCGCGCTGCTGTTTGCCGCAGTTCAGAAACGTAGGTGTGGCGGGCTGGAAACGGCCGCTCAGGATCTCTGTCAGCAGCGCTCGCGCCTGCTGCTCATCGCCACGCGCCAGCGTCAGCGCCACCATGCAGGCGCGCTGGGTGAAGGTCTCCAGGTAACGTTTGCCATCAAAGGTTTTCAGCGTATAGCTGGTGTAAAACTTCCAGGCACCGAGGAAGGTGTGAAAGCGGTGATCCTGCGCATCCGCTTCGTCATGCAGCGCGCAGAGAAAGTGAAAGTCATACTGATTCAGGACGCTGGCTTCGTAGTAGCCTTCCTCAACCAGATAGCGCAGCCGCTCAGCGGCGGAGCTGAAGGTCAGCGTATTGGGCTGAACGTGCTGCAGGAAAAACTGCCGCGCCGCTTCGCGATCTTTTTCAAACTGAATATGACCCGCTGTGTCATACAGATTCAGCATCGCGTTCAGCGCGTGGTAATCGAGCTGCGTGCTGTTCAGGGTGTCTGCTGTTGCCAAAATTGGGTTACTCCTGCTTTAACCTGCGCAATGTCTTCCGGCGTGCCCATCATTTCAAAGCGATAAAGGCAGGGCACCTGACATTTACGCGCAATGATGTCGCCTGCCAGGCAGAAACCGCTGCCGAAATTGCGGTTGCCGGCGGCAATGACGCCGCGGATGCCGCGACGATTTGCGCTGTCGTTAAGAAACTGAATCACCTGGCGCGGGACGGCCCCCTGCGCACCGCCGCCGCCATAGCTCGGCACCACCAGAATATAGGGGTGGTCAACCTGCAGCCGCTGGTTAGCTTCTGCAGGAATGCGGTGCGCCGGCAGCGCCAGGCGGGTAATAAACCTGTGGGTGTTTTCTGACCGGCTGGAAAAATAGACCAGCGGATACATGGCGCTATTCACTTACCGCAGCGGAGTGCCGCAGCGCAGCAATTTTATCCGGACGGAAACCGCTCCAGCTGTCATCCGGCGTCATGACAACCGGCACCTGGCGGTATCCCAGCGCTTTAATTTCTTCGAGCGCTTCCGGCGCGGTATCAAGGTTGATGAGCTGATACGTCATGCCGCAGCGGTCCAGGGCATTTTTAGTGGTATCACACTGGACACAGTTACTCTTAGTGTAAATAATAATGCTCATGATTCGCATTTCCTTTTAGTGACAGAAAGATAGCTGCTGTTACCAGGTGCAATCGGCCACAAATCAATATGTAGCGTATTTTGTATAGTTAGATACTAGATGTGGTATTTGTGGCGGTCAACCCGATAACTGAAGGGGTATTGCTCTGGCGGTACAACAACCCAGGCAGGCTGCGCTTTTTGCAATGGAAAAAATTTTTCTGGTCGCTGAAAGGCAAAAAAAGCCCTGCATCAGCAGGGCTTTTTCAGAATCATGTGCCGGTTAGCGGCGGGACACCAGCAGTGCACCCAGAACCAGGCCCACGGCGGCACCCAGCCCTACGCCATGCCACGGCTTATCGCGTACGTAGGCGTCAACCTGATAGCCTGCATCGCGTGCCGCCTGGGAAACTGAACTATTGCCGTTCATTTTCGCGCGGGTCTGCTTCAGCAATTTTTGCGCCTTGTCGCGCGCGCTGTCGACTTCATCTTTGGCGTCGCTGCCATAAGACTTAAGCAACGCTTCCAGCGAATCAGCCAGATCGTTTACATCCTGATTGATATCAATGTCATCGTTTTTAGTGGTTCGATTAAACATTTTTCGCTCCCTTTAATTTAAAACGTAATACTAAGTGTAGACGATACGTGATTAAACGCAGCGCTATGCCAGGCTTTAGGGAAAATCCGAATGTCTGTACCCCAGGTCTGTTGTAAGGTTGCGGGGCTGTGAGAAGAGAGGAGCAAGCATGTATTTACGTCCGGATGAGGTTGCGCGCGTACTGGAAAAAGCAGGATTCGAAATGGATGTTCTGACGCCAAAAACCTATGGTTACCGTCGTGGTGAAAACTACGTCTATGTTAACCGTGAGGCGCGTCTGGGACGCACGGCGCTGGTGATCCATCCTACGCTGAAAGAGAAAAGCCAGCACTTTGCTGAGCCCGCCTCAGAGATGAAAACCTGCGATCACTACACGCAATTCCCTCTCTACCTGATGGGTGATTCACAGGAGCATTACGGTATTCCCCACGGTTTCAGTTCCCGTGTTGCGCTGGAGCGCTATCTGCAGGGCGTGTTTGGCGCCTGATTTTTTGCCCCGTTAACGCGGGGCTCTCCCGGCCTGCACCATCCCCGGTTTCTGCCACGTTGCAAAACGCAGCGCGGATGCGTATAACTCTGTATCCATATAGAAGTTTAGACGTCCATATGGATTATCAGTATGCAAAGCGCGAATACCCCTCCGCAGGAAAGTTTTAAACGCACGATGAAAGTGCGGCACCTGGTGATGCTGTCGCTGGGTGGCGTCATCGGCACCGGCCTGTTTTTCAATACCGGCTATATCATCTCAACCACCGGTGCAGCGGGCACGCTGCTGGCCTATCTGATTGGCGCGCTGGTGGTCTGGCTGGTCATGGCCTGCCTGGGCGAGCTGGCGGTAGCGATGCCGGAAACCGGCGCGTTTCACGTCTATGCCGCACGTTATCTGAGCCCGGCCACGGGCTATACCGTCGCCTGGCTCTACTGGCTCACCTGGACCGTGGCGCTGGGGTCGAGCCTGACCGCGGCCGGTTTCTGTATGCAGTACTGGTTCCCGACGGTGCCGGTCTGGCTCTGGTGCCTGGTGTTCTGCCTGGCTATCTATCTGCTGAATATCATCTCGACGCGCTTTTTTGCCGAAGGTGAGTTCTGGTTCTCAGTCATTAAAGTGGTCACCATCATCGCCTTTATTGTGCTGGGCGGCGCCGCGATGTTTGGCTTTATCCCGCTGAAAGATGGCTCTGCCGCGCCTGGCCTGCATAACCTGACGGCGTCAGGCTGGCTACCGCACGGCACGCTGCCGATTCTGATGACCATGGTGGCGGTAAACTTTGCGTTTTCCGGTACTGAACTGATTGGGATTGCAGCAGGGGAGACCGAGGATCCGCAGAAAGCGCTGCCGCTGGCTATCCGCACTACCGTCGCGCGCCTGATTATCTTTTTTGTCGGCACGGTGTTTGTGCTGGCGGCACTTATCCCGATGGACCAGGCGGGCATCGTCAAAAGCCCGTTTGTTCTGGTGTTTGAAAAAATCGGTATTCCCTGGTCGGCTGACATCTTCAATTTTGTGATTCTCACGGCGATCCTCTCCGCCGCTAACTCCGGCCTCTATGCCTCCGGACGCATGCTCTGGTCGCTGGCGAATGAAAATACGCTGCCGCGCTGTTTTGCGCGCGTGAACCGGCGCGGTATTCCGGTGCTGGCGATCACCATCAGCATGCTGGGGGGCCTGCTGGCGCTCTTCTCCAGCGTGATCGCGCCGGATACGGTATTTGTGGCGCTGTCGGCGATCTCCGGTTTTGCCGTGGTGGCCGTCTGGCTCAGCATCTGCGCCTCGCACTACGTTTTCCGCCGGCGCTACGTGCGTGCAGGCAAAGATATCAGACAGCTCGCCTGGCGCGCGCCATTCTATCCGGTGGTGCCGGTGCTGGGGTTTGTGCTCTGCCTGCTGGCGTGCGTGGGCCTGGCCTTCGATCCGTCGCAGCGCATTGCGCTCTGGTGCGGTATTCCGTTTGTACTGCTCTGTTATGCTGCTTACTATGTTACCCGGCGACGTAAACCCCTTAAGACGCAGGAGAGCAACCATGCCGCGTAACCCGATTGCTGAAGCACTCACCCAGACCCGTCCGCTGATCCTTGATGGCGCGCTGGCCACCGAGCTGGAGGCGCGCGGCTGCGATCTGGCAGATTCCCTCTGGTCAGCAAAGGTGCTGATGGAGCAGCCGGAACTGATTTATGCCGTGCACCGCGACTACTTTGCTGCCGGCGCGCAGGTGGCGATCACCGCCAGCTATCAGGCAACGCCGCGCGGTTTTGCCGCGCGCGGTCTGGAGAGCGGCAAGGCGGGCGAGCTGATTCGCCTGAGCGTGACGCTGGCGCAGCGTGCACGCGATGATTATCGCGCCGCTTCCGGCACCACGGCGCCGCTGCTAGTCGCCGGTTCAGTGGGGCCGTGGGGCGCCTATCTGGCAAACGGGGCCGAATATCGCGGCGATTACGCGCTGCCGCCGGAAGAGATGAAAGATTTCCACCGGCCGCGCGTGGCGGCGCTGCTGGAAGCGGGTGTCGATCTGCTGGCGTGTGAAACGCTGCCGTCGTTTGGTGAAGCGCAGGCGCTGATCGCGCTGCTGGCTGAATTTCCGCAAAGCAGCGCGTGGTTTTCGTTTACGCTGCGTGATGCAGAGCATATCAGCGACGGCACGCCGCTTGAGAGCGTGATGAAGGTGATTAACGCGGCACCGCAGGTGGTGGCGGTGGGGATCAACTGTATCGCGCTGGAGAGCGTCACGCCGGCGCTGCGGACGCTGCAGGCGCTGACGCAGAAGCCGCTGCTGGTCTACCCTAACTCGGGCGAGCAATATGATGCAGAGAGTAAAAGCTGGCACTCGGCACCCTCTGGCTGCACGCTGCAGGAGAAGTTTAGCGAATGGCAGCAGGCGGGTGCGCAGCTGATTGGCGGCTGCTGCCGGACGTCGCCTGAGGATATCCGGGCAATTGCTGCCTGTTGTCAACGCTGAATAAGCACAAAAAAAGCACACTGATAGCGCGATTGTCGTCAGTGAAAAGCCAGAGAGCACGGTTTACACTGTGCTCTCTGACTCTGATGCGGATCTGCTATGAACCTGCGACACACTCTTCCCGCCTGCGCGCTGCTGCTAAGCGGCTGCGCCACTATTGTCGGTACAGACACGCAGCCGGTAAAAATTGACTCCATTCCGCAAGGCGCCCGCTTTACGGTACAGGATGAGACCGGGCGCGCGGTGGCGCAGGGCTACACGCCCCAGACCGTAGACCTGGCAAAATCAAACGGCAGTTACTTCGGCAAAAAACATTATCAGGTCATGCTGGAAAGCCCGGGCTATGTCCCGCTGACGCTGCCCATTGAGGCGAGTGCCAATCTCTGGTACGTGCTGGGAAATATTCCGCTGCTCGGCTTCCCGGGCTGGCTGTTAGTCGATCCGTTCTATGGCGGAATGTATACCCTGAAGCCGGATCATCCGCAGCCGGTACTGAACGTAACAGGCGCGCGCGGCCGCTAGCCCCCGCGGGTTCGTGGGGGGCGCATTCATGCGCTCCTGGCAGATTCCCGGCAACGTCGGCCAGGGCGCCATTAATGGCGTCCCTACGAAGGGTTCAGGTGCCGTAGGGGGCGCATTAATGCGCCCCTGGCATAATGTTCAGCTGCCTCAGGATTACCGTAGGGGACGCATTCATGCGCCCCTGCAAACCTGTAAAATTCGCTGCTTACTGGGCGGTGGGCTTGACCATGGCGTTGCCGGGTTTATGCTGGGCGAGATACTGCTGCTGAAAAATACACATGCGGATGGTGTTACGGTATTCACCGTTGATAAAAAATTCATGCTTCAGCACGCCTTCGACTTCGAAGCCCAGCTTACTGTAGATATGAATCGCTTTCTCATTCTCCTGATCAACAATCAGATAGAGCTTGTAGAGATTCAGCACGGAAAAACCGTAATCCATTGCCAGCCGCGCCGCCTTGCTGGCTAAGCCTTTCCCCTGATGCCCCGGCGCGATGATGATCTGAAACTCCGCGCGGCGGTGCACATGGTTAATCTCCACCAGCTCGACCAGTCCCGCTTTTTCCTCTTCATACTCGACCACAAAGCGTCGTTCGGTCTGATCGTGAATATGCTTGTCATAGAGGTCGGAGAGCTCAACAAACGCCTCATAAGGCTCTTCAAACCAGTAGCGCATTACGCTGGCATTGTTATCCAGCTGATGAACAAAATGCAGATCTTCCCGCTCCAGAGGGCGTAATTTCACCGTCATAACAGTTCCTGAATGTTTAGTGGAGTGCGCCTGAATACGAGGTGCGCATAAATGCGCACCCTGCAGATGTGATGCAGGCATATGCGACCCGGGACCCTTGCGCCGTTAGCCCACGATCCGTCCCTGCGCCATATGCGCCGCGCGGTCGCACATATGATCGATAACGTCCGGATCGTGGCTGACCAGCACCATGGTCAGCCCGTCGTTCTGTTTGAGATCGTTCAGCAGGTTGAGGATCTCCGCCTGAACTGACATATCCAGCGCCGATGTCGGTTCATCCAGCAGCAGGATTTTAGGTTCCAGCAGCAGCGCGCGCACAATCGCCACGCGCTGGCGCTGTCCGCCCGAGAGCTGATGCGGATAGCGGTTCGCCAGCGCCGGATCGAGACCCACGTGACGAAAGCCTGCGTCGATGCGGTCATCGATATTATCGCGCTTTAACAACTTCAGCGGCTCCGCCAGCGTGCGGCGCAGGCGATGGCGCGGATGCAGCGAGGCATACGGATCCTGAAACACCATCTGCACATCGCGTCGCAGCTGGCCGGTAAAGGCTTTGCCCGGCTGGACTGCCGTCTGCGCCAGCGTCATCTCGCCCTGCCAGTGCGGATTCAGACCGGCCAGCACCCACAGCAGCGACGATTTGCCGCAGCCGGATGGGCCAACCAGACCAAAACACTCACCGGCAGCGACCTGCAGGGAGACGTCGTGCACCACGGTACGCAGCTCATAGCCGTGCTTATGGGCAACGCTCAGGTTTGATAACTCAATCATTCTCTCTCTCCAGCGCGGCGCGATCCAGCACCGGCAGACGTTCGCCGTGCGTCGCCTTACCGGGACGACAGGCCCACAGCGTGCGGGTATAGGGGTGGGTAGCATGAGAGAGCTGTGCGGCAGGCAGCGTATCAAGCAGCCGGCCCTTATACATCACCATCACCCGTTCGCAGTGCTCTGAGACCTGCTGCAGATCGTGACTGATCAGCAGCAGCCCCATATTACGCTGCTCCACCAGCCGGCGGATCAGCGCCAGCACCTGATCGCGCATAGCGTGATCGAGCGCGGAGGTTGGCTCGTCGGCAATCAGCAGTTCCGGATCGGTAATCAGCGCAATCGCCAGCATCACGCGCTGACCCATGCCGCCGGAGAGCTGGTGCGGATAGCGCTTCATCAGCTGACGCGGTTCAGGCAGGCCAACGGCAGCCAGCATCTCACACACTTTCTCGCGTCGTTCAGCGCGGCTCAGCTTGCGATGTAAAATCAGCGGCTCTTCCACCTGCCAGCCGATGGTGCGCGTCGGGTTGAGCGCATATTTCGGGTCCTGCATCACCATCGCTACTTTTCCGCCGCGCAGCGTGATCCAGTCACGCTCCTGCAGACGCTGAGCATCAGCACCGGCAATCTGCAGACGTTCAGCCTGCAGCTGCAGGGAAGGGGAGAGCAGGCCCATCAGCGAGCGTGCGGTAAGCGATTTGCCGGAGCCGGACTCACCGACCAGCGCCACGCGTTCGCGGCCAATCTGAAAGCTGATGTTATCCACCAGCAGCGCGTCGCCGCTGCGGATGCTCAGCCCGCGGGCATCAATCAATAACTCATTTGGCATGGCGGGTATCCAGTCGATCGCGCAGGCCGTCGCCTGTCAGGTTAAACGCCAGGCTGGCGAACAGAATCGCAGCGCCGGGCGCAGCCGCCACCCACCACTGATCGAAAATCACTTTACTCCCTTCGGCAACCATCGAGCCCCACTCGGCAGTAGGGGGCTGTACGCCCATACCGAGGAAGCCGAGACCGGCAGCGGAGAGAATAATACCGCCGAGGCTGAGCGCAGCACGCACAACGGCAGTCGGCAGGCAGAGCGGCAGAATATGGCCGAACATCAGCCGCAGGCCGGTGATACCCTGCATGCGTGCGGCGGCAAGATAGTCGCTGCGGCGCAGCGCCAGCGTCTCTGCACGCGCCTGGCGGGCAAACGGCGGCCAGCTGGTCAGCGCCAGCGCCAGCGCGCCATTCATCAGGCCCGGACCGAGCATGGCGACCAGCGCCAGCGCAATCACCAGGTTCGGCAGCGACAGGAAAATATCGGTAATGCGCATCAGCACGCGCTCGGTCCAGCCGCCGACGTAACCGGCGGTAATACCAATCAGTAATCCCACCGGGATCGTCAGTACCAGAATCAGCGACACCAGCAGCAGCGTCGGGCGCGCACCGTAAATCACGCGCGACAGCAGGTCGCGGCCAAAGCCGTCGGTGCCAAACCAGTGCAGGGCGGAGGGCGGCAGCAGGCGCTGGTTAATGGTCTGCACATTCGGATCGAACGGGGCCAGCCAGGGTGCCAACAGCGCCATCGCAATCAGAATCACCACCAGCGTCAGGCCGATGGAGAGGGAAGTCACGCGCGCCCGACGACGACGCGGACGCACGCTTTCCAGTTCGTGAAGTTGTTGAGTCATCGGGTTCTCGGATCGGTTAACCAGGTCAGGGCGTCAGCCACGGCGTTAAGCAGAATAAAGCAGCCGCCAATCAGCAGCGTGGCGCCAAGGATAGCCGGCACATCCGCTGAGAACAGGGCGTTGGTCATATAGCGGCCCACGCCCGGCCACGCGAATACGGTCTCTGTTAGCACCGAGCCTTCCAGCAGCGTGGCATACGAGAGCGCAATCACGGTGATCAGCGTACCGGTGACGTTGGGCAGGATATGACGCAGCAGGATGCGCGTGCGGCCTGCGCCTTTTGCGCGTGCCAGTACCACATACTCTTTGCTGCTCTCTTCGAGCAGCGCCGCACGCAGCAGGCGGGTAATGCCCGCCATCGCCAGCAGACCGAGGATCACGACCGGCAGCCAGAGGTGCGCAATCGCGTTACGGAACATCTCCGGATCGCCGGAGAGCCAGCTGTCGATCAGCACAAAGCCGGTTTTGGGTTCCAGCGTATAGACCCAGATATCATCCAGCTGGCCCGGTCCGGCTGACCAGTGCAGCACCGCGTAGAACAGCAGCAGGCCCAGCAGCCCAAGCCAGAACACCGGCACCGAATAGCCCAGCAGCGAAATAAAACGCGCCACGTTGTCGATAACACTGCCCGGCTTCCACGCCGCCAGCAGCGCCAGCGCCACGCCAAACACGGCGGCAAAGATCATCGCGCAGGTGGCCAGCTCAATCGTGGCCGGGAAGGTACGCAGCAGGTCGGCGCTCACCGGCTGATTCGTCAGATGAGAGAGACCCAAATCGCCGCGCGCGAGGTGGCTGATATAGTGCCAGAACTGCACCAGCACCGGCTGGTCAAGTCCGAGATCGTGCCGCACCTGCGCGTAGGTCGCTTCGCTGGCGTGATCGCCGGCAATCTGCTGCACCGGATCGACCGGTGAGAGGTGCGACAGCATAAAGGTAAACGCCAGCAGCCCGAGCAGCGTCACCAGCAGCGAGAGCAGGCTGGTGACAAGGCGGCTGCCGCGCTGCCAGAGTGACCGGGCGAACCCGGTCTGTGAAGCAGATACGGACATTATTTAGAGACCTGCGCGTAATAGACCATATCGGGGTTAATACCCTGCACATAGCCTTTCAGATTGTCGCGCAGCGCAACCAGATTACGCGCCTGCAGGCCAATCACGTACGGGGAGTTTTTCAGCACTTCGCGCTGCATCGCCTGGTACAGCTCTGCGCGTTTGTTGCTGTCCGCTTCCGCTGTGGCAGCCAGCGTCTGCTTGCTCAGCTCCGGAATGTGCCAGTCAGAGCGGTAGGCGATGGTTTTGCTGCCATCTTCCGGGTTATAGGCAAATGAGGCGGCGTTGGTATTGGGATCGAAATAATCGGCACCCCAGGCGTTCAGCGTCGCTTCAAACTGATGCGCTTTAACGCGCGTTGAGACTTCAGAGCTGAGGCCCGGCTGTACCTCAACTTTTACGCCGCCCTTCGCAAAGCTGCCCTGCAGCGCCTGAGCGATATCAAGATAAGGCGGCTGATTGCTGGTGGAGAGGGTAAAGCTCACATTGGTCAGGCCCGCTTTCTTCAGAATCGCTTTGGCTTTTTCCGGATCGTAGCTGTATGGCGTTTCATTCAGCGCGCCCAGGAAGCCTTTTGGCAGGAAGGTCTGATGCACTTCAAACTGCCCTTTCAGCAGGTTATCGGCAATGCCTTTATAATCGAACAGGTAGCGTGCCGCTTCCCACAGCGCCGGATTTTTCAGCACCGGATCTTTGCCGACGTTAAACTGAATGTAATAGAGCGACGCCATCGGGATCGCGTCAGTTTTGACGCCCGCCTTGCCTTTTAGCGCGGCAATCTGGTCAGCGCCCAGGTTACGTGCGATATCCACATCACCCTGTTCCAGCAGCAAGCGGCGCGCCGCAGGCTCCGGTACGTTTTTGATCAGAATGTTCTTCAGCTTCGGCGCGCCGGCGGGAGAAGAGGGGTTTGCCGTCAGCAGAACCGCTTCATGCAGCACGACTTTGCGGATCTGATACGGGCCGCTGCCGGCAGAGTGAGTGCCCAGCCACGCATGACCGAAATCACCGTTTTTCGCATTAGCCTGCGCCGTTTTTTCATCGATGATAGAAGAGACCGGTGCCGAGAGCAGGCTCAGCACATAGGCCGGGCTGACGTTAGCGTTCCAGCTGATCTGTACGTGCTGGTCATCCACCTTTTTCAGGAAGCTATCAACGTTATCTTTATTCCAGCCGAGCTGCGTCAGGATAAAAGAGGGGTCAAGATTGAGTTTAACCACGCGACCCAGTGAGAAGATCACATCTTCCGGGCGCAGCGGGTTGCCGCTGGCAAAGGTCGCATCTTTACGCAGCTCAAACGTCAGGCTGCGGTTATCGCTGCCCGGCTGCCATGAGGTCGCCAGCGTCGGTTTCAGGTCAGTCGGGTTTTGCGGATCGGACTGAACCAGACGCTGATAGATATTAGTGAATGACTGTACCGTGGTGAGTTCAAAACCCTGCGCCGGATCGAAGCTGTCAGCATCATCGGTAGACTGTGCAATCACCAGCGTATCTTTGGGTGTGACAGCGTGCGCAGAGAAGGCGGCCACCAGCGACAGCGCCAGCAGTGAGGGAATAATTTTTTTCATGTTGTTTCCTTGCCTTAAAAAAGTAACGCGAGTTTACGAGAGCGTATCAGTGAAGAATAGTCTATTTATGGCTATGCATATGCTTTTAGGTTCTAAGCCCGGCGGTTCTGTTATAAGGGTTATGGCCGCTAATAACCAGCATAGTACGCATCAGATACGCTTTTTCAGAAATGTTTCAGCCCCGGCTTTTCTCCCGATGAATGGGGCGACTGTCGCAGATCGTTAATAGCTTGCTCAACCAAATCACAACAAAATTTAGATAAAACGCTCATGCGCTATATTCATCTTTACTTCATTAACTGCGTAAATATAATAACGGCAATTAACTATCTGGAGGATCTCGTTGAACAGTCAACTTTATCGATGGCGATACAGGGCAAGCTGACGCACGGATCCTTTTCCTGCTGCTTGCCACTCTGGCGGGCGGCACGTTCTGTTTTCTGCAGAATGCTCCCGGACACTCAATGCTGATAACCAACACAGGTTCGCGGGAGTTATTATGTCTCTGATTTACAACGCGCTATTTCCACCGCCCCGATGCGCACGCTGATCCTCAGCGTGCACCTGTCTGCTGCGCGTTAAACCTGACTGCGTATTTTCAGTCAGACATTACGCCATACAAATTTACTGGCTCACTTTTATCTGGTGCGGGATCGTCACGCTTTTTATTAATTAAAAGCGCGTCATCTTTTTGCCCGATAATTGCGGGTTCAGCGTGCTGATTAATTATCAGGCTCTCTGTTTATTATGCGTCTGGCGCAGGATAGCGCTCGCCTGAATAACACCATCGGGGTGTCACATGAACAATATGAAATATAATCTGCAGCGGAATAACCGGAAAAAGGATCTGCAGTCGCCGCGTTACCGTATTGAACAGGAAGCAGGCTTTACTGCGGATGAAACGCTGGTACGGCTGTGCAGTCAGGCTACCGGCCTGACCGAAGAAGAAGCCGCTGCACGCCTGCGCCGCCACGGCCCTAACGATGCCCGGCATATTGACGCGCCACCGGCGCTGCTGCAGCTGCTGCAGGCGTTCAGCAATCCATTTATCTATGTGCTGATGGCGCTGGCCGCGGTGAGTTTTTTTACTGACTACTGGATCCCGCGGCGGCAGGGCGGGGAGACCGACCTGACCGGGATCGCGATTATCATCACTATGGTAACGCTGAGCGGACTGCTGCGCTTCTGGCAGGAGTTTCGTACCAATAAAGCGGCGCAGGCGCTGAAATCGATGGTGCGCACCACCGCAACGGTGGTACGACGCCCCTCGCTGCAGGCGTCGCCGGTGCGCAGGGGAGTGGATACCGGCTCGCTGGTGCCGGGCGATATCGTTTGTCTTTCCGCAGGCGATCTGGTGCCGGCCGATATTCGCCTGCTGGAATCGCGCGATCTGTTTATCAGTCAGGCGATCCTGACCGGTGAGTCGCTGCCGGTGGAAAAATATGACATCACCGATCACGTCACCAGTAAAGCGGCCGGCGCGCATGAAGCGGGGAGGTCGCTGCTGGAGATCGGCAGCATCTGCCTGATGGGGACCAGCGTAGCCAGCGGCAGCGCAAAAGGGGTGGTCGTCGCCACCGGTAGCGATACCTATTTCGGCACGCTGGCGACATCGCTGACCGGTAAACGCAGCCAGACGGCGTTCGATCGCGGAGTAAACAGCGTCAGCTGGCTGCTGATCCGCTTTATGCTGGTGATGGTGCCGGTGGTATTGCTGCTTAACGGCTTCACTAAAGGCGACTGGCTGGAAGCCTCTCTGTTTGCGCTGGCGGTCGCGGTGGGTCTGACGCCAGAGATGCTGCCGATGATCGTCAGCTCTAATCTGGCAAAAGGGGCTATCGCCATGTCGCGGCGCAAGGTGATTGTGAAACGCCTGAACGCGATTCAGAACCTGGGCGCCATGGATGTGCTGTGTACGGACAAAACCGGCACGCTGACGCAGGACAACATTACGCTGGCACAGCACGTCGACTGCACCGGGGTGGAGAACAGCCGCGTGCTGATGCTGAGCTGGCTCAACAGCCTTTATCAGAGCAGTACCGCGAATCCGATCGATCGCGCCATTCTGCACTATGGCGGCGCGCGCCTGGGCAGTGCGGTCAGCGACGCGTGGAGCAAAATCGATGAGCTGCCGTTTGATTTTGTCCGGCGGCGCGTGTCGGTCGTGGTACACAACCGCCGGCTTAACCAGCAGCTGCTGATCTGCAAAGGTGCAGTTGAAGAGATGCTCAGCATCGCGGTGGCAGAGCGTGAGGGCAGGCTGATTCAGCCGCTGGATGAGGCCCGGCGCGCGGAGCTGCTGGCGCTGGCGCACGGGTATAATCAGCAGGGTTTTCGCGTGCTGCTGGTGGCAAGCCGCGTACTTAAAGAGCCGGGTCTGCAGCAGGCGCTGAACGTTGCGGATGAGCAGAACCTCATTATAGAAGGGCTGCTGACGTTTCTGGACCCGCCCAAAGCCAGCGCCGCGCCGGCGGTCAGCGCGCTGCGCGATAACGGCGTCGCGGTAAAAGTCCTGACCGGAGATAACCCGGTGGTGACCGCGCGCATTTGTGCAGAGGTGGGTATCGACAGCGGCGCCATCGTAACCGGTGAGCAGCTGGCGCGGATGAGCGACGAGCAGCTGGCACAGGCTGTGCAGCAGAGCGCGGTGTTTGCCAGACTCACGCCGCTGCAGAAGGCGCGCATTGTAACGGCGCTGCAGCAGCAGGGGCATACCGTCGGTTTCCTGGGCGACGGCATCAATGACGCCCCGGCGCTGCGCGCGGCCGATGTCGGTATCTCCGTAGACAGCGCGGCGGATATCGCCAAAGAGTCCTCCGATATCATTCTGCTGGAGAAAAATCTGCTGGTGCTGGAGGAGGGGATCATCAAAGGGCGCGAGACCTTCGGCAATATCATCAAGTACCTCAACATGACCGCCAGCTCTAATTTTGGCAACGTCTTTTCGGTGCTGGTCGCCAGCGCGTTTATTCCGTTTCTGCCGATGCTGGCGATCCACCTGCTGATTCAGAACCTGATGTATGACATCTCGCAGCTGGCGATGCCGTGGGACAAACTGGACAAAGAGTTTCTGCAGAAGCCGCGCAGGTGGGACGCGCGTAATATTAAACGGTTTATGCTGTGGATCGGGCCGACCTCTTCTCTGTTCGACATCACCACCTTTGCGCTGATGTGGTATGTGTTTGCTGCGAATACGCCAGAGATGCAGTCGCTGTTTCAGTCGGGCTGGTTTGTCGAGGGACTGCTGTCACAGACGCTGGTGGTGCATATGCTGCGCACCCGCAAAATCCCGTTTATTCAGAGCCGCGCCGCGCTGCCGGTGCTGCTGACCACCGCCTGCGTCATGATCGCCGGCGTCCTGCTGCCGTTCTCATCGCTGGGGGCCAGCGTCGGGCTGACGCCGCTGCCGTGGTCCTACTTTCCGTGGCTGGTGGCGACGCTGTGCGGTTACTGCCTGGTGGCGCAGGGCATGAAGACCCTCTACATCAAACGTTTTGGTCAGTGGTTCTGATCTGCAGGAGGAGCGATGAAAAAGCCGGAACTGACAAAGGTGGTCTGCCACCTGGTGTTAATGATGACGGTGATTACCGTGCTAACGTTAGTGTTACGTTAGTTCATCGCGGGCAGCATACGCTGCCCGTTTCGCTATCTGTCCGGGAGAAAGGTATGAGCCAGTCACAACGTGCGTTGATTATCGGTGCTTCAAAAGGGATCGGGCTTGCGGTGGTACAGCAGTTTTTACAGGCGGGCTGGGACGTGACCGCCACCTTCCGCCGCACGGCGGTATCATACCAGCACGAGCGGCTGCGCTGGCTGGCGCTGGATATCACCGACGGCGCGGCGCGTGCGGCGCTGCTGCAGCAGTTACAGGGTGAGCAGTTTGATGCGGTGCTGATTAACGCCGGCATCTTTGGCCCGGATGCGCAGCAGCTGCAGCAGGCAGAGGATGCGGAGCTGAGCGAGCTATTTCTCACCAACGCGGTAGCCCCGGTGCGGCTGGCGGAGAGCCTGCTGCCGCTGCTGCGTGATAAGCAGAGCGTGGTAGGGATCACCACGTCACAGCTGGCGAGCCTGAATGAAAACCGCGTCGCCGCGATGCCGCTCTACTCGGCCAGCAAGGCGGCACTCAATATGCTGAGCCGCGCGCTGGCAAAAGAGATGCGGCCGCAGGGAGCGACGCTGCTGTCGCTGCATCCGGGCTGGGTGAAAACCGATATGGGTGGCGAGAACGCCGATATCACGGCAGAAGAGAGCGCGGCAGGACTGGTTACCCAGCTGCAGCGCTATCGCGGCGAGGGCGGTCATCACTACCTTGATTACAAAGGTGACGCGCTCGCCTGGTGAGGTTCTGAGCCGTATTACGCGTCGTCAGGCGCGTAATACTGCACCCCGATCTCAATGCGTTCGCGGCCGCCGGCCACGCGGTGACGGTTGGTATCGCGCAGTGAATAGATGCAGCCGCAATACTCCTGCTGATAGAAGCGCTCGCGCTTGCTGATCTCAATCATGCGCGACGAGCCGCCGCCTTTACGCCAGTTAAACTCCCAGTAGAGCATATCCGGATAGTGCGCCGCCGCCCGCACGCCGCAGTCGTTGATCTGCTTCATATCTTTCCAGCGTGAAATCCCTAGCGAACTGGTGATCACCGGAAAGCCGTGCTCGTGCGCGTAAAGCGCGGTGCGCTCAAAGCGCATATCGAAACACATGGTGCAGCGTACGCCGCGCTCCGGCTCCCACTCCATGCCGCGCGCGCGCTCAAACCAGTTATCTTTGTCGTAGTCAGCATCCACAAACGGCACGCCAAACTGCTCAGCAAAGCGGATATTCTCCTCTTTGCGCAGCTCATACTCTTTCAACGGATGAATATTCGGATTGTAGAAGAAAATGGTGTAGTCGATGCCGGAGGCGAGCATCGCTTCCATCACTTCGCCGGAGCAGGGGGCACAGCAGGAGTGCAGCAGCACTTTATTGTGTCCGCCGGGCAGCGGCAGCGGCTGACGTGTGAAGGTTTCAGACATAAGTAACCGTTAAGCTTGCAGAGAGTACGCGTAGTGTAGGGAGTTACGGCGCCGGATGCAAAATGCGGCAGCGGAAAAACAAAAAGGCCGCAGGGCGGCCTTTTTATCACAGCAGTGCAGCTTACTCGCTGACTTTCTGTTTCAGATCGCTGGCACCTTCTTTGGTTTTGTTCCAGCCTTTCTGTGCGCCTTCTTTGGTCGCATCCCAGCCTTTCTCAGTCCCTTCTTTGGTCTTGTTCCAGGTTTTCTGGGTTCCTTCACTGGCTTTGCTGGTCATGCTGTCGCGCTCGCCCTGTGCCGCGTGCTTCGCTTTAAGACGCTGCTCTTCGCCCTGATGCTGCGCCTGATGCAGTTTCTCTTTCGCGGTGTTAGCGCCAGCCTGAGCGTTAGCGACCGTATCATCAGTTGCGTGTGTGGTAGCCGCAAACGCGGAAGAAGCCAGCAGGAAAGCAGATACAGCAATAATGGTCTTTTTCATCATAGTCCCTCATTTAACGTATTTGGTGATATGAGCGTAGTTAAGAGTGGCACACTGAGCAACGTTGCGCTCCAGGATAAAACTGTAAGTGAATGAAAACGCCGTGAGGGGTTAGGTTAACTGTGAAAACAGTCGCAGGGTATTACTGCTCAGGGGCGGGGGTTGAAATGGCGAATGCAGGTTTTTAGGGTGATTTATTGTTTGGATGGGTGGGGGAGTTATATGGGGGAAGTGAGTTAGGGAAGAAGGTGAAAGAGCTGTACGGTAAGCCTGGGTTGGTAAGCAGCAGGTGCAAAAGGCTGCGGGGATTATGTTGTAGGGGCTTTCGGGTCTACTGCGCTGGCGGAGTCTGAATAAGTTTCGCAAGCTCATGAAATTGAATGTTTTTCGCCAATTCAACTTTGTTCCGTGTACCTAAATGTGTACCAATTATTGGATCTCATACCCCGGAACGGCAGGGCAAGGATAGCGAATGCTTGGTGCTAAATCCAAAATAAAATGATTTATGGGAAAAGTGTTCATACTGTTCACTTTTTAATTTTATTAATTAAATTCATACTATTAGGTAGTGAATAGTTTGAAGCGGGATGAACACTAGTGTGCACTTAGAGTGATCACTTAAGTGAAAAAGACAAACACCGGCTAGAGCCGGTTATTGGGGATGTGTATAAATATTATCAAATAGAACAAACACCACTCTGATGTGAAGTAGTTAAGCGAACATCCATTGTTCACTTCTACAGTTAAATGGCGATAATTACAGTTGTTTCAGAGTTCTAACACCTGTTCGTCGCTAAAGACCATAGTCCTGACCTCACGCTCAAGTATTGGTTTCATGATCATTTTACTATTCGCAGGAACAGTAAATTTACCCAGAACCATCACACTTTTACTCAACGGAAATATTTTAGGGCTTATATTAATTAGTTGAATTGTAGGATATAAGTCAGGCTGCCCATTTATCTTCTTAGGTGTTCCTTCAATAAATTGTTTGTTACCCAAATGTGATATAGGTGTTCTGACTACATGGACTTTAATAATTACAGCCACTTGAGCTATATTAACCGATTGTAGATACGTCGATAATTTGTCTAACTGGAATGTTTCGTAAAAAAAATCAGACCATGTGACTGTATTTGTTGCTGTAACAATTTTTATAGTATTTTTTAGATGAGGGTTAGCTTTTCCATAATCATAGATCTCTCGTAAACTGAGCATATTTTTCACATATGGTGCTTTCCTACCTTTTTTAATATAGACTCGATCTGTTGTATCTGAAGGTGGGGTGATTTGCATTGCCAATGCTTTCTTTCTAATTAGAGTAGAGTCATCTACATCGAGGATGTGGAGCCGGAATATATTATTTCCATTAGCAAGTGCTTTGCGGATATCATGGCTGGAATCACCTGCATGAATCGTATCCATACCAGAAGTAGCATATTGGCAGGCTTCGTTGTGTAAATTACCTTTTTCCAATCTGAAGAAAGCAGGTATGTGTTGAGTCTTATTATAACTTCGTCGGATGTAGCTCTTAACATAAACTAGGTGAGCACTACAATTTGGGTCAGGACAAGTGAGCGGGAAAGTGTTTATTCCATGGGTAAAGGCTATAACATTGACTAAAATTTGATTTTTATCAATTGCTTGTGTAATTTTAATTCCGCTCATTGTATCTTCTCCTTGATCAACATTTTCGTGCAGATTGCATTAAGGCTAATAATAATTCATTCTTTCTTTTATTAAATTTAGATTTTCACACATTAAGAATGTGAGTGTGCTTCTAGCACATAATATGAAATTTTTTGTTAAAGGCAATATGTAAGGCACCTATCATCAATGATTTACGATTTCCATTAAACCACATAAATCGCTGAAAATTTGCTTTAGGTAAAATGTAACATGAAGTAGTGATGTCGGTTCCTCATTTGAAGCTGTCTAGTATGATCATAAGTAATGCCATCAATTTATTCCGCATAACATAAAACCGGCCTAAGCCGGTTTTTTTAAGATTTATCAGACGCTACATGCTGGCAACCAATCCGCCTCGCTGTCCTCATGTAACGTCAGGTTAGTTTGAATGCCGTTATTTGTGCGGCGCTTTAGCAGCACGCGCTCATACTCTTTCAGCGTCTGCGGCACTGCCTGGCCGAAAGCTGTCAGGCTGAGCGGATGCTGATGTCCGCGCGATTCCATAAATGACAGATACGCATGATAAAGATAGCGCTTCGGGTTTATCGGACGAATATTAGCGTTACCGATAAACAGTCCGTTTGGCGTGCTCAGCGGCATCAGGTATCCACAGAAGTCAACCAGCGGATCAGCCTGTCGCTTGATATCCAGCGCCTCACCGGAAGTCTGCTGCGCCTGCAACAGCTCGCGCGCTTCGTTTGGTGATGAAAAGCGCTGCATCAGGTGACGAACAATCACGGCCAGCTCGTTGCTGATTTTATCGAGTAGCTGCGGGTCACGCTCTTGTGCCGGTATAACTTCCGGGAACGTCAGGATGACCCGGCGGCGCGACACGCCGCCGCTGCGATCGCTGAAGCGCATTGGGTTGTTGTTTACTGCCAGAATCACCGCCGGGATGTGCGTTGAATAGGCGTCACGGTATTTCGGATCGATTGCCACCGCATCGCCGCCGGTAATCGCCTTAATGCCCGCGCCGTCGCCGCTCCATTTCTCCTGGTCAGGCAGAATAATTAGCGAGAAACCCACCACGCTGGCGCGTTCGCGCGATGATTCCAGCGTGTCGATAGTGGCGGACGTGGTGTTGTCTTTTCCGGCCAGCAGAGTGGCTATCGAGGCCATGACGCTTTTACCACTGCCGCCGGGGCCGGTGACTTCGAGAAACATTTGCCAGTCATAGCGGTTTGCCAGCACCATAAATAACGCCGCGAGAATGCGCTCCTGCTTGTCGTGATTATGCCCGGCGGCCCGCGTTAACCAGCGCCAGAAATACGGGGCGTGGTCTGCGAGGTTTTCACCCGGACGCGGGGCGGTGTAGTCCACGCTGTTAACGGTGCGCAGCCAGTGCTCGCGGCGGTGCGGACTGAACGTGCCGGCAGCGGTATCAAATACGCCGTTACGGAAGCCGATCAGGCGGCGGGACGGTTCGCCCATCTGCGGCACCATCAGCTTGAGCGTGTCCAGTACGCTGCCGATACCGGCGGCCGAGAACGGTGCGCGCACTTTCTGAAACAGCGCGGCGATTTCCCGGCGCAGTGTCTTCGCCTCCATCACCTGCCATGCGCCGTTCTCATAGCGGCAGATTTCCTCCCCGACTGGCGGCACGGCCAGCGCCTCTCCGTAATGGGCGACCAGCAGCTCAGCTTTCTGGCTGGCGCTCATTGCTTTCAGGTCAGCCTCGCTGACGGATTCAAACGGACTGAGGGGCTGCGGCTGCGTGAAGCCGGTGAGCTGCGCCTGCGTGGCGATATCACCCTGCATCTGCCACACGTCGTTCCAGTCACCCGCAACCGGCGGCAGGGCGGCTTTACCGCCGCAGGCTTTCGCCGCTTCCTCTGCCTTTAACTGGCCGGTGCCGTTGTTGTCGCGGTCGGCAGCAATCATCATCAGCGCGCCGGGGTATGACTCACGCAGCCGCTTTGCCAGTGAGGGCAGGTTGTTGGCGCTCAGCGCCACGTAAACCGCCTGCCCGGTCAGCCGGTGCACGGTCAGGCCGGTTGCGTATCCTTCAGTGAGCCACAGCGTTTTGCCATCCGGCTCACCGGCCAGCCAGTATGTGCCTTTCACCTGTCCGCCGGGCAGGGTGCGCTTGTCGCCTGCGGCGCTGATGAGCTGCACGTTAATGGCGGTACCATCTTCGCCGGTCAGCGGGATAAGCACATCCCCGGCGGCAAAGCTGACACCACCACAGCGCAGCGCCTCCCCAAGCGTGAGCGCCTGCGTGCCGTGCAGCCCTTTCGCTGAAAGGTAGGCGTTGTCCGTGCGGCTGACGGCAGCGGCTATAAGTGCCTGCGCCCGTGCGGCTGCGTCTGCCTGCGCGCGGCTTTTGTCTGCGGCTTCATCATGCATAACCGGGGCTGACTCCGGCAGCGTGCCGAGCATTCCGGCCACCTTCATGGCGGCCTCTTTAGCACTGATACTGAGCGCCTTTTCCACCAGGTTAAGGCCGTCACCGGCCCCGCACTGGTTACAGAGCCACGTTCCGCGCCCGTCCTGATTGTCAAAACGGAAGCGGTCTTTACCGCCGCACGCAGGGCAGGCACCATGTCGCCCCCCGGCGAGCACGCTGATGCCGAGGGCAGGCAGAAGCTGCGGCCACAATCCGGTGGCCGCCTTTACGGTGTCAGAGACGATATGTTTCATCTGCATTTTCTCCCTCAGTGCAGCGTGATGCGGCTGGCGGCCGCAAGCTGGCTGCGGAAAAGTTCATCCATCATGGTGACGCCGAGCTGCGTCAGGCGCGGCGGCGCGGTCAGCAGGTCAGGCTCAACCATATCGCCCAGCATGGTGCAGGCCATCTCCATGCCCGCATCGGGGCCGTGACGGCGCACATAAAAGTTTTCCAGCTCAAGGGCGATGGTCATCTGAAGCTCATCGAGCGTGGCTGACACGGTGATGCCGAGGTTTTTGCAGGCATTCAGATAGCCCTGCGCCAGCGCGCGACGGTAAACGGCGGTGCGTACCTCAACGGGCAGGCAGGAGTGATTAACGGTCATCATGGCGGGCCTCCGTGGCTAACATGCGGGATTCACAGGTTTCAACGACTTTACCGAGCTGGTCGGTGAGTAGGGCAACGACCGAGGCAAGCGCCGCGCCGTCCGGCACGCAGCCGCGCGCGTTCAGGCAGTTCACCGAGTCGAACATATCGAGTACGGTCACGCCGACCGTGTGCGCGTGCAGCAGGCGCAGATAGTCAGCGTGGGGAATAGGGTAGGTGTCATGGTTATTCAGGTGTTGAGAAAGGGTATTCATGCCGCCACCGCCTTAACCGGCAGACGACCGGCAAAGGACAGGACGTAATCGCGGGCGAGGCTGGCGCGGGCGCTGCGTTCATCGCCTGCAACGGTACGCAGCATGCAGGGACGAGCGGCGGCATCGATGCGGCGCACGGCGGCAAAAATAAAGGTGAATTCGGGGTGAGCGGCAGTAAGGGCTGTTGTCATGAGGACAATCTCCATTGAGTAGCGGTTGCTGCTACCACCGGAGTTCCTACGCTCATGGGTGGTAGCCCGGACGGGGGTAGGAATACCGGCCTCAATGGATACCGGCCAGCCCGAAGGCTGCCCCGCCCGGGCCACCATTACGCAGACGGCGCAACGGCTAAAGAACCGTTGCCCGGATAATGGGTGCACCGAGGCATAGACACAAAAAAAGACGCATGGCGCGTCTGGTGTCGCCATTGAGTAACTCGGGTTCCTACGCCCGGCTGCCGATTTTGCGACAGCGCGAAAACTGTATAACGGCCGCTCGCCAGAGAAAAGGCTTTTTTCACTCATCGGGGCGTTTTCCTCAGCAATCGGTCAGGACGTGATCGGATTGCTGCGGATTTGATCGGAATTTACCGTCCTCTTTCTTTGCGCTTCGCTTTGCAGGCTTCGCTTTCTGACTCAGCACGGAAATATGACTGTGCATCCCGCTGGTAAAGGCCGGTGCCGTGGCGGGTTTGCCGCTCACCGCTGCCGTCAGGCTTTCCGCGACAAAGGCGGCTTCTTCACGGGTGAGGGGGTAAGTTTTCGTGCCGAAATTCAGCGTAATCATGCTGCACCTCCGGCACGCTGCGCGATGCGGGCCTGCATCCAGCCGTCAATCTCTGATGCCAGCCAGGCGACGTTTTTACCGCCAAGTGAAATCTGCGAGGGGAACTGCTCCCGGCTGATTAAGTCGTAAATGGTCGAGCGTGACAGACCGCAGGCGCTGATGACTTCGGGCAGACGCATAAAGCGATCGCGTGGATAAACGGTATCGCGGGTTACTGGGATGGCGGGTGCCTGTACAGATGAAACTGCGTGCATGGTGTTACCTCATTATGAGTCCGGCCGGTGCTGTCCGGTTACGGTAGTGTCTTCAGGTAACCCCCTATTTTGAGAATATTTTTTGCTGTGTAAACAACCCTGTTTTGGCTTATGACCAGTCAGGGTAGCCTAAAAAATAATCAGTTTATTTAATTTGGTGCAGTGTGATGCAGTGAAGTGCAGTCAGTAAAAATTAAAGAGGGCGCAACTATCAAAATTCCATCATTAAAAGGAAATAACGTTGAATAACGCTCGCCAGAAAAAACTTATTACTGAGCGAGTGTGAACACTGGTGAATACTAAGTGAAGGCCAAATCTCAAAGTGTTCACTTCCTTAGTTACTGTATTTACTATCTTTTATATTTTAGTGAATACTAGTGAATAGTTATATAAGAAACATAATCTCTCAAGAGCTATCTCGCACCGGCTGTGCTCTTGTCTGCTCATCGGCAGGCGGAAAGCAATGAAATGCGCTGTCCTGTGGTACACGACAGAATGGCCTCATCCTTTACAGACGATGAGAGACAACCATGACCATGCCTGAACAAAAACCTGCATCACTTGAATGCTTCGAGAAAGCCCGCGCTGAACATACCGAAAGAATGAAAGCCTATAACGGCATCTGCGCCGATATTGTCCGCTGTGAGAAAGAACAGCAGGCGGCCATCGAGGCAGGGAAAGAAGCTGAGAGCAATTGGCGCACGCGCTTTCGCAACCTGCGAGGCAATCTCACTGACGAGCTGCGCGTCGAACACTCTCAGCGCATCGCGAGCCGGGAACTGGCCGATGAGTTCGGAGGACTGCTCAAAGAGCTGGCGCTGGATAAGCAGGAGGCGATGCTGAAATGCTGCGGCAGTGGCAAAGAGTACGTTGAATCACACCGGGAGGCGTTTACCGGGTTCGCGGATGTACACTGGCAGTCGGCCCTGCGTAACGTGAGTCCGTCGCTGCTGTGGGCCATTAAGCTGCGTCTCCGTCGTGAAGAGCTTTCACCGACATTTGCCGGTGAAGACCGTGACCGGATTAAGGACGTAGCTTATCTGGTTGGTGAAGCACTGACGCGGGCGGCTGCGGCCCTGCCGGACGGTGTGCTGATAGAGGCACCACTGCTGGAGAATATCGGCCTGCACCGCCCGGCCCTGACGGGTATTGATATGGAGCTTTATACGAGCCCTCTGCGCCGTCAGAAGCTGGCTGAATCAATCCGCGCGCAGCGTACAAAACTTCAGGAGGGCAGCCAGAAATGATGCACTGTCCTTACTGCAAAAGTGCGGCACATACCAAGTCGAGCCGCTATATGTCCGAACAGGTGAAAGAGCGTTATCACCAGTGCACTAACCTGGACTGCTCCTGTACTTTCAAAACGAATGAGAGCATAACAAAGGTGATCACCGCACCGCCACAGCCGGAAACCGTACCGGAAGCACCACCGGAACCGGTAAGAGAACGTCAGACGCTGGGCCGTTACGGCTCAGCATTTCGCCAGGTTCATTAATCCCCCACGGCCGCTACATAACCAGCGGCTTTTTTATTTCTGTCTTTGTCTTACTGAAGCCTTTTTTCTGGCGAGCCGCTTTGTAAAGAGCCGTGCATGCATAGCGTGCATGGATCTGCATGCAAAATCATGTACCACTTTCCCTCGTT
This sequence comes from Pantoea sp. UBA7232, assembly GCF_002473195.1. Classification (NCBI taxonomy): domain Bacteria; kingdom Pseudomonadati; phylum Pseudomonadota; class Gammaproteobacteria; order Enterobacterales; family Erwiniaceae; genus Pantoea; species Pantoea sp. UBA7232. Next base: position 302,696 of record NZ_DKTK01000009.1, on the reverse strand, counting down.
CAGGCCATACAGAGCGTGGCCCGGCCCGTAGCATGCACCTGCATGAAAAGCGATGCATAAAGCGGGCAGGCGTGGTGGGGATAGCATTGCGCGCTGAGATTGTTATGCCCGGATACCTGATGAAATGATCAGCTTTTTGAAAGATTGAAAATGATACAGAATAGGATATTTCCTATTCTGTCAGGCTCAAAACTATATGGACGATATCGAAAAGTTAAAGGCGATTGACTGGTCTGAACTGGTGCACTCGAAACATTCTTGGATAGAGTCAAAATTATCTAATAATGGTAGTTCAACTAGTAATAAAGTTATTTCTCGGTTATTTACTATTCCTTTTAGTGGCGTAATTCAAGAAATTCAAACTTTAGTTGATTGTTTAGCAGATTCAATCGAACACTACGTATTTGATAAAGAGGCTTTGGAAAAAATGAGAGGTGAAGGCACTGTCCCATTTAGAAAAGCTTCGCAATTTTTTGGCGATACAAATCCCGTTAAAGATGGAAAGTATGGTGAGTTAATTCTTTATATTCTGTCTGAGGCTATTTTAAATACTCCAATGGTATCTCATAAAATCACGACGTTAAGTAATCTAAATGATCAGGTCAAAGGTGGAGATGGGGTTTTCTTTGGCGTCTATAGAGATAACCTGTCTTTACTTATTGGTGAGTCTAAGATATATAAAAGCTTTAGTGGTGCATTAGAGAGTGCATTTGACTCTCTTGATAGATTCACGAAAAGCTATTCATCTGGTGCGTTGAGCCATGAGCTTTTCATGGCAAGAGCTAATATATCCAGCAACTTTGATTTTGAAACAATGGAGCTTGTTTATGACGCGTTCACTCCAGGTAAACCATTGAATTCAGAATGTATTAAGACTCATCCGGTTTTATTAATATTTGAAGATAGAGAAATTAAAGAAATTGAAAATCAAGCAATGAGTAAAAAGCATGCAGAAGAAATGTTAGAAAAATGGCTTGAAGACAAAAAGTTAATTATTAAGGAAAGCATAGAAGAAAAATTATCTAAATATGAAAACGTTAAACCTTGTTTTTTGGATTTCTTTTTAATCCCAATGTCTGATGTGGGGCACTTCAAAAAATCTTTATACCGAGCTATCCACGGCATAGACTATAACGAAAATTAAGGAAGAATCATGTCTGATACCACAGCCAGTAAAGCATTGATGCATAGAGATTTCCAAGAGGTCTTTAATTTTTTAGTTAAGTCTCTTTTTTTAAAAAATAGAAAAGGAAGGGATTTGCCAAGCCTGTCAATGGAAAGTATTAGGAGAGCAACGTGGCTTGCATCATTAATATCACTAGGGGATGAAAAGGAACGAAGCATTGCTAGCTCATTTGGAGCCCTCCTTTACTTGTATGATTCTAAAAATGAGTTGTTTCTAAAGGCTTGCTATGTTTTGCAATCAAGAGCGGGAAATATTGTTTCTTCCAAGCACCTCGAAGGTCTCTACAAAAATAAAAATATAATTAATCATTTTAGTGTATCTTTGGATTTGGAGCTTACATCGCAAAAAGTTCTCCTCGAAAAGGAGTTTGACGGTGAAGAAACTGTTTATTTTACTCATTTTCAAAAAGATCTTTGGCGCAAGTTAGTTGATGGCGATAATGTGGCTGTATCTGCGCCTACTTCCGCTGGAAAATCATTTGTAATTAAAAAGTACATTTTTGAAAAGATAACAAAAAATAAAGATGGTGTTTATGTTTATATAGTCCCTTCGAAAGCATTAATTAACCAAGTTAGTAACGAATTGTCGAGGGAGCTTAAAAAGACCGCTTCCGTATTGACAACCTATAGAGAGAACACAGAAGAGCAGGGGAGAATAGTTTTTGTCTTAACGCCTGAGCGATGCTTACGGCTACTCAACGAAAGTTCTAATAAGTCGCCAAAAATCGTTTTCTTCGATGAAATACAAAATTTAGAAGACGGAAGCAGAGGGAGTGTGTTCGAGAATATAATTTATAGGATGACAACTTTGTGGAAAGAAACTCAGTTTATTATGGCAGGCCCCTACATAAGTGACCTTCATTTATCTTTAAAGAAAGTTGTAGATATAAAGTTAATAGAACATAAAACATTAGCAACACCAGTTTTGCAATTGAAGGTTATTTTGTCAGTTCTAAAAAGGAGTCAGGATGTAAATTATAAACTTTTTGGGCCTGTGGGAGAACCTATATCAGGTTCTATTAATATTGGAAAGTCTCTTTATAGCAAGTTATCCTCTTCAAAAGGAGATGCCCTTAAGCACTTAACATCTTTGTTTGATGATTCAGAGCAAAATATAATATATGCGCCTAAAAAAAATATAGCTCAAGGCTGGGCTCTTAAGATATCTGGTGCTGATGATGAAAATAATGCTGACAATTTACATAATAATATTGAAAATGAAAAGATAAGTAACCTCTGCTCCTTTCTAGAGAGTGAAATTCACCCGCTTTACTCATTGGTGAGAAGTATAAAAAAGGGGGTTGCATTTCACCATGGCGGCTTGCTAGACGTTGCACGATTAGAGGTAGAAGATCTTTTTTCAGAAGGTGTTATAAAAAATTTGGTTTGTACTTCTACTTTATTACAGGGGGTTAATCTACCTGCTGATAGGATAATTATTCTCTCCCCCAAGATAGGAGATTACGAATTATCACACTTTGACTTTTTAAATTTAATCGGAAGAGCTGGCAGGATTAGTAATTCTTTATATGGTGAGATTTTTTGCGTTGAATTGTGTGATGAGTCTTGGGCTGAGGAAAAGATTATTAAAGAAGAAAAGAAAGAAATAGAGTCTACGGTTCTTAAAAAAATAAATGATAATGCTGAAAAGGTTGTTAGTTATATTAACTTGTTTGGAAATGACATTTTATCTGGTGAGGGTGATTATAAAGTTTATCCCCTAGTGTCCTACTTGAGGAGTCAATTCATTGTCGATCGCGATCACTACGAAAAAATACTAAATAATAGTAATTTGAATGCTGAACAGACAAGTCTGATGGATTCACGTTTAGAAATCGTTGCGAACAACCTTACAGTTCCCTCAGAGCTTATTGCAAAAAACCCCTTTATAGATCCTTTGATTCTGGACGATCTTTACTTCTTAATAAAAAGAGAGGGTGTTTCTTCATGGATTATGAATAAATACCCAAGCAATAAAACTGGTGTATCAAGTCAAGATGTTAATTTCTTGGAAATGAATTACTACAATCAGTATAAAAACATTATCGTAAGGTTAAACCAGTTGTTTGATATTGAGAGGGAGATCAATTTTAAAGAGGATGGGGTATCTATTAAATCCAAATATAGGGTCAGCATAGCAAAATTAGCCTATGATTCTCATAGCTGGATGCTTGGAAAAAAATATAGATTCTTTATTGAGGATATGGTGAGCAATAAGTTCACAAAACACGGCATCCCTGTTGACTACAAAAAAATTGATAGTGTAACAAATTTCATTACATCTCATATTAATACAAACTTAACTTTCATTCTTGTAAAGTATTTGTCGGTATGGTCTGATGTAGTTAGCTCATTTATGAATGAAGATGAAAAGGAAGAATACGCGTTCTTTCTAAATTTACCTTCAATGTTAGAAATGGGTAGCTATGATTCTCAAGTTCTAGAAATAATGGCTTTCGGTATAAATCGAAGTACTGCTATCGAGCTCTTGCGCAAAAAAAGGATTGCAGATGGTGAATCTGTAGATAGTTACCTTAATAGCTATGATATAAATAAGCTCTCGCCGTTACATAAAAAATATTTAGCAAGAGCTGGTTTTGGGGAAATGAGAAGTTAATAAAGCATGTTACCTGATGGATTGGGGTGCACGTAGCGCCCCCACCATTCTAATAAATCTTTGCGTTGTGAAAGATACGTTGAACGATTATAGGCTCTTCTCACCTCATTTCTATCACTATGCGCTAATGCAGCTTCAATTACATCGGCGTTAAAGTTTGCTTCGTTAAGTGCTGTGCTAGCTATAGAACGAAGACCATGAGCAACCAATTTGCCGCCATATCCTATACGCTTTAATGCGGCATTCGCAGTTTGGCTATTCATTGGTTGTTTAGGATCGTTACGGCTTGGAAAAACATATTGTCTGTTAGCACTTAGAGGCCGCATAACTTTGAGTATTTCCAAAGCTTGTTCAGATAAAGGAACGATATGTTCGCGCTTGGCCTTCATGCGCTCTGCTGGAATAACCCAAAGGTTTAAATCGAAGTTGATCTCTGCCCATTGTGTCCCAGAGGCTTCTGACGGCCTTACAAGGGTAAGTAGTTGCCACTCGATTAAACAGCGAGTGGTGATTGAGAGATTGGATATAAGTAATGAGCGCATTAGCTCTGGCAGTTCTTCCGGTCGCAATGTTGGCATGTTTTGCTTCTTGGGCCTTTCAAAGGCCATACCAACGCCCGAAGCAGGATTGGCATCTATCAACCCTATGTTGACAGCATAAATCATGATCTCGTTAATACGCTGAACTAAACGGCGGACTGTTTCAAGCGCCCCGCGAGCTTTGATCGGCTCCAATGCTTCAACAATCGTTCTGGCTTTAAGTACCTGAACAGGAATCTCACCAATCGTAGGAAAGATGTCTTTCTCTAGCGATCGCCAAATATCCTTCGCGTAATCCTCAGTGACGCTTTTGCTTTTAACCAGGAACCATCGACTGGCTACGACTGAGAAAATGCTATCCAGCTCTATTTGACGCTGTTCCGACGCTTCCTCTTGCTGCTTCTGCGGGTCGATCCCTCGCGCAAGTAGCGACAGATATTCGTCTCGCATTTGGCGTGCGGCAGCGAGCGTTAGGGCAGGATAAGAGCCGAGGCTGAGATTTGTGCGGCTGCTACTATTTGGACGCTGATAGCGAAAACGCCACAGCTTTTTACCTGAGGTTTTGACGAGCATGAAAAGCCCGTCGCCATCGTGCAGCGTGAAGTCTTTGTCTTGAGGCTTAGCTTTGAGGATTTCGTTGTTGGTGAGTGGGCGTGTCATCCGCGCCATGACTGGTTTCCATCCATAATTGGTACACGTTTTTTGGTACACATTATAGCGTGTACCTAAACGTGTACCAATTATCTCTGGATTCAGGCGGATCGCCTCGGAAGATTACAGACACAAAAAAGCCCGCAGGGCTTGCGCCGTGCGGGCTCTTAGGACTTCATCGGATGACTCTGGTAATCACCGATGGAGAATTTTGGTGGAGCTGGCGGGAGTTGAACCCGCGTCCGAAATT